>CAZWTL010000031.1:0-32253 GCA_964637025.1 uncultured Syntrophaceae bacterium
GATTCAATGTCTTCTGCGGAAATCGCATTCAGCCGAAAGAAAAGGAAGCGATGGAAACCCTGGCGCGGTATATCATCCGGGCATCCTTCTCCCAGGAACGGATGCAGTATCTTGCTGATGAAGGAACCGTCGTCTATTCGGCGAAAGACGGGAAAGGCCGGAAGATCTTCGATGCCCCGGAGTGGCTCGCGGCGATGTGCTCCCATGTGCCGAACCGGGGGGGACAGATGGTCCGATACTACGGCTGGTACAGCAACGCCGCCCGGGGGAAAAGACAGAAACTTGGCGAAGAGAAGGAACTACTCTTGGGATGCTTACATAGCGACATAAAACCAAGTTGGGTCGGGTCGCTCCGGTAGGGTCTGCCCGAATTTCCCCGAAAAACCGGCCGGGCTCGCCTGATCACTGAAATCGACAGCGCCTCTAAAAATCTTTTGGAGTTTTTTCGCTACCCGGTCCGTGCGACCGGAATCATATCCCACCCCGCCACAACGGGTTGTGTTCAAATTTCCTTGACATACAAGACGCATTTCCGTAGCGTCAATCCACGCAAAAGCAAGTTCTTATCAATAATTCAATCAATATCAATTCAATCGTTAAGAAGGCCCCCTCTTGAAATACTCCCGGATTTGTTGAACATGCTTTTGCTGCTCCCGATAAAAACGATGGGCATGCTCCAGGGTTACCTTTTCGAACCTCACGGTGTTTCCCGGCACGGCCTGTGCCACTCTGGAGAGATCCGGTGTAATTACGGTCGCGATCTTGGCGTATCCGCCGGAGGTCTGTTCAACGAGAAGGATGATGGGTTGCCCGTCGGCGGGGACCTGAACGTTTCCCGGCATCGTGGGCTCCGTAACGATGCTCTCCGGTGATCCCGCGCCGCGATGGACGGCAGGTCCGAAAAGCCGGCAGCCCATCCGGTCGGTCTGCTGGGTCACTTCGTAGGAGGCGCCGAAAAAGGTATCGCTGCCTTCCCGAAAGGCGTCATCCTGCGGGCCGGGGACCGCCCGAAGCGCGATCTCCCGCCCATATTGCGGGATCCATTCACTGGGCAGTTCACGGGGGTAAATCAGAAGGCTGCCCGCACCCCGGTGCAGAATGTCGCCCTTGATCAATCCGCGTCCCTGGACACCGCCAATCTTCGCCCGCACGAAGGTGGAGCGGCTTCCCATCATCCGGGGAACATCGATACCTCCCGTGACGGCCAGATAGCCCCGACAGCCCTGCGCCGCCCGGGGAATCCGGATGATGTCGCCGGGGTTCACTTTCACAGTCCGCCATCCCCCGACGGGCTCCCGGTTGACGGTCATCCCCATGTCCGCGCCGGCAAGCGCGATATCGGCCGGTGCGAGCACCTCCAGGGTGGGCCCCATCACGGTGATCTCCAGCACGGCCGCCTCTTCGGGATTTCCCACGAGCAGATTCGCAATCCGGAAGGCATAAGGATCGAGCGCCCCCGAGATGGGAACGCCCCGATCCAGAAAGGCCGGACGACCGAAATCCTGCACAGTGGTCATGGGGCCGGGGTTCCGGACGGTGAAGAGTTCCATCAGGACCACTCCTTGTCATACAACCGGCCGAATTCGGCCTCGAGGATGGGGACGAACCGGATGCGATCTCCCGCCTCGTACAGGAACGGGTTTTCCCGCGCGGGGGCGCAGAGCCGCAGCGGCGTCCGTCCGATGATCTGCCAGCCGCCGGGACTCTCGACGGGATACATGCCCGTCTGGGATTCCGCGATCCCCACCGAACCCGCCGGCAGGTTTGTCCGCGGTGTTTTCCTGCGGGGCGTCTGCAGACGGCCGTCCAGCCCGCCCAGATAGCAGAATCCCGGCGTGAAGCCGATCATGTAGATGGGATAGTCGACGGAGGCATGGACGGCGATGATCTGGTCCTCCCGCAGGCCGGTGTGTTTCGCCACGACGCCGATGTCGGGACCGAACTCTCCGCCGTAGCAGACCGGGATCGAAACAACCTTCGGCTCTGCAATCCCGTCCGCATGGTCATCCGCTTCCAGGGTATGGAGGATCTCCGCCAGCTTCGAGGGTGTTGTCGCCAGCGGATCGTAAAGGATCGAGAGGGAACGGTAGGCCGGCACAACCGCCTCGACGCCGGCCGGGAGGTTTTGCTTCAGAAGCGCCGTTATGGCCCTCACCTTTTCGTTGACGACCGGGTCGATTCCATCGCCGTATTCCGCCAGGAGTGCGCGGTCGCCGCTCAACCGGATTCGGGCCTGTTCGTAGAGGACTGTCATGGCTCAAAAATGACACAATAAAGGGATGTCAGGCCGACGCACCCAGGGGAGCGATGTGAATCCCCTCGGCCTCCAGCGCCTGCCGGATCGTTCGGATATGGTGAAGGGCCGCCGGATTGTCGCCGTGGACGCACAAGGTCTGGACTTCCAAATCGACTACCGTACCGTCCATGGCGATCACCCGGCCCTCTTTGGCCATCCAGAGGGCCTGATCGGCGGCCCGCTGCGGATCGGTGATCACGGCCCCGGGAAGTTTCCTCGGCGCCAGTTTCCCGTCGGGCGTATAGGCCCTGTCGGGAAAGGCCTCGAAGACGACGCGGATCCCTGCCGCCGCGGCGATCTTCCGCGCAAGATCCGCCTGAGCCCCGCCCAGCGTCACCCAGAAGAGCGACCGATCGACGGCGGCGATCGCCTCGGCTACGGCTTCGGACAAGGACTCATTTCCCACGCACATGTTGTAGAGGCTGCCGTGCGGCTTCACGTGCTGCAGCCTCACGCCGTGGAGGGCGCAGAAGCCGCGCAGGGCACCGATCTGATAGATCACATCATCGCGCACCTCGTCCGGGGTGCAGTCCATGTTCCGCCGGCCGAATCCCGCAAGATCAGGGTATCCCGGATGGGCCCCGACGCCCACGCCGTTTTCTTGGGCCAGCCTCACCGTTCGGTTCATGACCCCGGGGTCGCCGGCGTGGAACCCGCAGGCGATGTTGGCCGAGCTGATGTACCGGATCACCTCGCCGTCCATGCCGATGGTGTAGGCGCCGAAACCCTCCCCCATGTCGCAGTTGATGTCGATTCCCTTCATGGGTTCATCTCCTCATCCGGAGCGCTTTAAGAGATCTATTTGCTTTATTATTCCCGCAAAAGCGGGCATCCATGAAGCCGCTAAGAAGAATGGATTCCTGCTGGAGTTTGTCCCGGCGAAAATAGGGGCGGCAAGGACAATTTACCAAAATATCGGAAGAAGTTCAAAAGCCCCGTACAGTGTTTCCGTTTCAATGAATCATTTCCCGATCATCCGGCCCGGAAGGAACAGGGCGATCTCCGGGAAAACCGTCAACAGAACCGTTGCCAGCAGCATGATGACGAAGAAGGGGAATGCCGCCCTGGCCACGGTCGAGAGGTCGTCATTGTTGAGTCCGCTGATCACGAACAGGTTGAAACCGACCGGGGGGGTGATCTGGGCAAGCTCGATCATCAGAACCAGATAGATCCCGAACCAAACCGGATCGAATTTGGCCGCTTCGATCAGCGGAAGGACGATCGGCGCCGTCATGACGATCATCGAGAAGCCGTCCACGAGGCAGCCTAGAATCAGATAGAGAACCGTCAGAATGACGATGAGCATGTAGGGTGTAAGTCCCATCGAAGTCACATATTGTGTCAGCGCTCGGGTGATGCCCAGGTAACCGATCACGTTTGACAGGTACGCGGCGCCCATGACGATCAGCATAATCATGCAACTGGTGCGAACGGACCCCACGAGACTCACCTTGAAGACCTTCCAGGAGAGGCTCTTGGTGATCGACGCAAAGAAGAAGGCGCCCACAACGCCCAGCGCGCCCGCCTCCGTGGGTGTCGCCACCCCCATGTAGATGCTGCCCAGCACAAATAGGATCAGAATGACGACGGGTGCGATGGCGGGAAGGGCCATGAAACGGTCCTTCCATGTGTAGTGTTCCTCCCCTCTGGGGGCGAGCCCGGGGGAGATCAGGCAGCGCATCAGGATATAGCCGCTGAACATGAAGGCCAGCATAAAGCCGGGGATGAAGCCCGCAATAAAGAGCTTGCCGATGCTCACGTCACCGATGATTCCGTAAACGAGCATCATCATGCTCGGCGGAATCATGAACCCCAGCGTACCCGCTCCGGCCAGGGATCCGATGGACAAATCATGATCGTACCCCCTTTTCTGGAATTCCGGCACGGTGATCTTTCCGACGGTCGCCGTCGTGGCAGCGGAGGAGCCGCTGACGGCGGCAAAAAACGTGCATGCCAGGATATTCACATGGACGAGACGTCCCGGGATTCCATCCATCCAGGGCGAAAGGCCCCGGAAAAGGTTTTCCGATATCTTGCTGCGGAAGAGGATCTCTCCCATCCAGATGAAAAACGGCAGCGCCATCATCGCAGAACCGCTCGTGTTGTTCCAGGCGATATTCGCCAGGAGCGAGCCGTAGGAGATATCGGTGAAAATGAAAAATCCGCCCATGCCGACGATGAACAGGGAGATGCCGATCCAGATCGAGCCGCCCAAAAACAGGATGAGCAGGCCGAGAATCACCGCGGATACAGGTCCCAGATCAACATTCATGCTTATCTCTCCGCTGAATTACAGGCGGGCCGCTAAAGAGTACGTCCGCTATCGCCCCAGTTCGTCGATTTCCTCCAGGATCCGGAGTCCCGCCGTATCGTGCCGCAGTATCGCAACGCCCTTGAGAAACTCGGACAGGAACTGGAGCAGCAGAAAAAATGACCCGATGGGCAGGAAGGCCTCCGGAATGGCCAAGTAGGTTTCCGTAATCTGCATGGACTGGGTCTGGTTGACCACCGAGTCCCAGAAGAATTCACCGGTGAACTGGATCAGCCCGATGCAAAACACGAAACCTACAAACATGCAGATCATATTGAATATGACCCTGCGCCGGCCTTTCAGGATATGCATCAGGAACATCATCCGGATATGCCCCCGCTCGCGTAGCGTATACGCCAGACCGAGAAATGTGAGCATGGCCATCAGGTAGCCCGAATATTCGTCGGCGATGTAAAGGGTTTTGCCGAAAGCGTAACGCGTGACGATTTCCGACACGCCGATGACGAGCGCGATGACCATCAGGACGCCCGCCGCCCAGCCGCCGAAACCGGAAATCCGGTCAATGGCGTTGATGAAAGTTTTCATTTCGGATTTCTCCATGAAACGGCGTCATGGGCATGCCGGCGCACACCGAACCCACCCCTCAGAAGGCGGTCGGGCGGGGCAGGCATCCGGGACCCCGGACGACATGCGACCGAGGTCCCGATATGAAGTTGCCGCCCGGCGAAGCCGTTTAGCGCTTCACCTTTTTCAGGAATTCGTCGTAGATCTTCTTGCCGTCCGCAGGCGCCGACTTCAGCCACTCGGCGCGGATGCCTTCCGTAATCTTCTCCAACTCGCCGATGACCTTGTCGGACGGTTTGATGGTCTCGATACCGTTTTTATTGCTGATGGCCTCCTGTTCCTTGTCCCAGGCCTTCACGTTCGCCCACATCACGACTTCCGTTTCCTTGCCGATCTTCACGAGGGCGTCCTGCTGGGCCTTGGGGAGCTTCTGGAAGGCCTTCAGATTGACCGTTACCATGTTGGTGGCGATGGTGATGTTCAGCGGCTCAAAGTATTTGAGCACCTCCCAGAATTTTCCGTCCACGGCGGTGGGTGTCGAGGTCATGACGGAGTCGATGAGGCCCGTCTGAAGCGATGTATAGACCTCGCTGAAGGGGAGGGCAAAGGGTGTTGCACCGACGGCCTCCATCACGAGGGCGCCGTTCTTGTCATAGGTTCTCGTCTTGAGGCCCTTGAGATCCTCCAGGGTGGAGGCTTTTTTCTTGGTCCAGAGACCCGCTCCCGGCCAGGGGGCGATGTAGAGGATCTTCTGGCCCCATTTCTGGGCACTCTTGTCGAAGTACGGGTGCGCGATATCGATCAGAAGCCTCAGCTCGTCGAAATTCCGCACGAAAAAGGGAAGGGTTACGATTTGGAAGATCTTCTCGTCGCCGGCCACGCCGCTGATCAGCATATCGGAAACGGGGACAAGTCCGTCGCGGACGGCCTTTAGCAGATCGGGCCCCTTGAAACCCAGCGCTCCGCCCGTACTCACGACGATATCAAGATCACCGTTGGTGGCCTGTTTCACTTTTTCGGCAAAGTCGGTGAGGCCAACGCTGTGAAGATTCTTGGGAGGCCAGACGGAGTTGGCGTTCCAGCTCGTTTTGGCCAGGACGGGTGCAACGGTTACGGTCACCAGGAAAACGACAACCCACAACACGCGGAGTAGATTTTTCATACGGACTTCCTCCCCTTCCAAAAGTTTAACTGCTTTTTATCTCATGCCGCATCGAAAAAATACGTTTATACCGATCAGGGCGTTCATCTCTCAAGTGTAAGTGGCGGGAGTATATGAAGAACACCCTTGTGTGTCAATGGAATATTCAACATGGCCGCCTTCGACCGGACCTTCGATTACCGGAAATTCAACATCGCCTTCCAGGCGATCCAGAAGGGGGCCCACTTCATCGCCACCAACCCGGACCGGACCTGCCCCGTGGAGGGCGGGGAACTCCCCGACTGCGCCGGGATCATTGCCGTCCCGGAGGCGGTAACGTCTTGAACAGCATCGCCGATCTGGAAGACCTGCTCCGGGAATTCCGGCGATCATGACGCATACTTTAATCGAAACTCCGACGATTCCTCGGTCCCCCAATAAATTTTTCAATCGGCACCGCAATCCACAGGCTTCATCTGTTTAAATTTCCTTGACATACTGGACGCCTCTTCGTATCGCTGCACCGTCGGGAAAACAAGTTTTTATCAAAAAACAAATCACCCTAGGGCCTATTGGGTGACCATCACCCTGCGAAGGCTGAGTGAATGAAGATCTGATTCCACCTGATAACAAAACGGCATTGGTGGATTCCGTTGCCCCCGGAGACGAATTCCTGCCGGGGGGGGTTATGCTGAAATGAAAAGAAAAGGCCCGGGGGACCGGGCCTTTGTTGCGAAACGCGATGTTACATCTAGAGAACCGGAATCGGCCATTTTGGAAGATCAACCGGTAATGTCGGATCGATGATGACACCGGTAGTGTGGACCCAATCCCAGGACGTGACCGACTGGAACCCGAATCCTCCTTCACCCGCAAAATCATTGCCGATAAAGAGCGTCGCCTGGAAGGTCGGGGCGTCATCGGCGCTGCATCGTATCAACAGAGAAAACTGGCCGGTCGGGGGCGTAGTGAAAAAAGCTCCCGCCGCTCTTACCTCCATGGCATGTGCCGCCACGGTGAACGAATTCCCTGTCACCCACGTACCGGTCTTGGTGTACGCACCGATGCTGAAGGTCATACTCCCGCCGGATGTGTTGGTGATGGCCACACCGGACCACCATGACCCGTCGGCCTCATTGACGACATAGGGGAGCAAGATCTGCTGACCGGTCACCGTTGCGCCCGGGAGAGGTGCGGAGACACTTGTGAGAGGCAACAACAGCATGAACACCACGAGGCACAAATACATCTTCTTCATACATCGCTCCTTTCTGCTAAAAGTTGCTCTTTAAGCGGGCTACCTCCATTAGCCGTCGCACTTGGCGCTCCGGAAACGGCCGGACCGCTTACCCGTCTGCCGCAAACGCACCATCCTTATACTTGAACCCTTCCGATTGTATTTCCTGTCACCAATTCGCACGGCTGTCAATAGCATTTTTGAGATCAAAGAAGGTGTTGAGAGGACTCGCTTTTTCGCCTGGTGAACGGTGCGGAACGGAACCCGCATCTACCCAAGAGACCTTATCTCAAAGCGATGATCGACAAAGGGGATAAGCTTTCCATGACCCGTCAGTGTGCTCGTTGGGATTTGAACCGGTCCGGGATCTCCTGTAAGCGTCGCCACAACGGATTGTGTTAAAATTTCCTTGACATGCAAGACGCCTCTCCGTATCGTTGCACCGTCGGAAAAGCAAGTTCTTATTAAATATTTAACGGCATCGCCGATGTGGAAACCCTGTTGTGAACCGGTTGGTTCGCCGCGGGCACCGCAGTCGTCGTGATCCGAAAGGGACCCCCATCCGCCGTGAACCCTGATGTCTTTGCCCTCGATTTCGACGGGGTGCTCTGCGACAGCGCCGCTGAAGGCGCCGTCACGGCTTGGCGGGCCGGCGCCAGGATCTGGCGCGAATGGCAGGGGGCTGAACCGCCCCTCGACTCCAGGGATCGGTTCGTGCGCCTGCGTCCCGTCATCGAGACCGGATATCAGATGCCTCTGCTGATGAAGCTCATATGCGACGGCATCGACGACGCCGATATCCTGAACGGATTCCCGTTGCTCTGCGACGGGCTGATGGATGCCCATGGCCTGAACCGCAGGCAACTGGTCGATCTCTTCGGACAGGCACGTGACGAATGGATCGCCCGGGACAACGAAGACTGGCTGGGGCGCCACCGGTTCTACCCCGGCGTTCTCACGCGACTCCGCCATGCGATCGCCTCACATCCGGTTTTCATCCTCACCACCAAGGAGGAACGCTTCACCCGGCAGCTGCTCGAGGCAAAAGGCGTTGAGATCCCCCGGGAGCGGATCCTGGGTTTCGAACAGCATATGAGCAAGGCGGTGATGCTCGAAAGGATCATGGCCGAACCCTCGCTGGGAGGGGCCAGGATCCATTTCGTCGAGGACCGGATCGAGACGCTGTTCGAGATGATCCAACGACCCCGCCTCGGGGAAGTGCGTTTTTACCTGGCCGGCTGGGGTTACAACACACCGGAACAGCGAAAACAGGCCCGGCGCCATCCCCGCATCACCGTCTGGACGCCCGAGCGGTTTCTGCGTCCATGATCCCCCACAGTCCCGGGACCGTTGCAGCACGGAGCGCTTCTCTTCCGCCGGCACCCATCCCGGATGAATGCATCCTTCCTCCTTTGCGAATCTTCCCCTGCAGGCGACCCTGATCCCGGATGCATCCATGAAGGCCTCTGCCGATGAAGCGTCCCGGCTCATTCGCCTTTTATGGATGACTTATTCCACGAAATTGTATATGGATGCGCCATGAATCCGGAAGCGGCCGACAACAATCGGGAAGGGCACAGGCTCTACAGGGTGCTCTGGGGAGGATATCTGACGCTGTTTCCGATGACGGCCCTGTTCATCGCGACGGCCCTGTTTTCCCATTCCGCATCGATCGGCGTCATCTGCGTCCAGTCGGTCATCTCCATCGTCATCAATGCCTTCGCACTTTATGCCCTCCGCAGGGTGCTCCGCAGCACCGTTCACAGCTTTGCCTATGGTGCGGGCAAACTTGAAAATTTTTCGGCCTTCCTGTGCGGCGTGTTCTACGTGCCGTCGGGTATGTATCTGATGTATGACGCGGGCCAACGGATCGTGGACGCCCCGGAAGTCGGCTACGCACTCAGCCAGGCAGCCGTCGCGGTTTCCGCGCTCCGGATGCTCGTGCTCTACGTCATGGTGCGGCGCCTGATGAAGCAGTCCTCGAACCCGTCCCCCCTGTTGCGGTCCTACCTGCTCGATTATCGCGTATGCCTGCTGAACGACATCGGGGTTCTGATCGCCTTCGCCATCGCTTTGGCCCTGATCCGATTCGATCTGCCGGCCATCGGCCACCGGATCGATCCCCTGATCGCCGTCATCATCTCATTGTATATGATATGGATCGGCATCTTGCTGGTGCGGCATAATTTCCGTTCCCTGATCGACCTGCCGCTGCCCGAGGGGGATCAGGTGATGATCCTGCGCGCCCTCACCCGGCATTATCCCGATTACGAAGGGATTGGAACCGTTTTCACGCGCTCCAGCGGGACCCGGCGATTCGTGGAAATCGAGCTTGAATTCGATGGCGGCCGAACCGTCGAATATGTGCTGAACCTCAGCCGCCAGATGGAAGATGAACTGGCCGCAGACATCCCCGGACTCGCTTTTCGAATCATCCCGATACGGTCCGGACAGCCGCAATGGTCGACGCATGGCCATTCCACGGCGGGTCCGGTGCGGGCCGGGGAAGAACCTGCATGATCCTGTCGCATCCCGAGGGGATCCTTACAGAAAATCCCGGCGCAAGGGCGTGAAGGTGTCGATCAGCCGCGCGGTCGGCGTCAGCAGTTGAATCCGGTGGGGCAGGTCCGGGGGGACGGCGATCATGTCCCCGGGTGCGAGCCGGACGGATTCATCGCCGATGAAGAACATCACCTCGCCCAGGGCCACATAGGTCACCTGTTCGTGGGGGTGGGCGTGCGGCGGATCCGGCTGCGCCGCCGGGCCGTCCGCGAAATCAAATGCGACCATCATCAGGTTTTCCGTGTGGAGGATGCGGCGCGTCCTGCCCGGTCTGACCTCGAAGGGCTTTGCCGCGGAGATTCGGTTCACCTTCATACTCTGCTCCTTGATCTGTGCGGGCCGTTCCCGACGGCAGGGGAATGGCCCGCGGTTTCAAACCTTGCCCCGGCGCCGGTTACCGCCAGATTCAGACAACCGGTCCAACGCCGTCAATGTCTGTAAATTTCCTTCGCCTGCCCCTGCGCCAGATCGGCTGGCTTCCGGCGCAGGGGCCAACGGGCTCCGCGTCAGGGCATGAGCCAGTTGGGCAGCGCCGTGGTCATCCAGGGGATGTAGGTCGTCAGAAAGAGCACGATCAGCATCGCCGGCCACATCAGCAACATCGACCGGGTGCATCGCTCCATCGTGGTCTTTCCCACCGTGCAGCCGACGAAGAGCCCCGCCCCCACCGGCGGAGTGGTCAACCCGATCGCCATGTTCACCATCAGCACGATGCCGAAAGTGACGGCACTCATCCCCGCCGCCTGGACCACCGGCAGCAGGACCGGGGTGACGATCACGATCAGCGGAGCCACGTCCATGATGGCCCCCAGAACGACGAGCAGGATGTTGATCAGGAGCAGAATGGCAAACGGGTTATCCGTAATCGAAAGAAAGAACTGCGTCACCAGGGTGGGGATGCGCAGGAACGTCATCATCCAAGCGAATGCGGACGCGCATCCGATGAGCAGCATCACGATCGCCGTGGTCTTGACCGAATCCACGAAAAGCGGCCAGAGGTCACGGATCCGCATCTCGCGGTAAACGACCAAGCCGAGAAAGGCGGCGTAAAACACCGCAACCGCCGATGCCTCCGTGGCGGTGAAGATGCCGAAGGCGATGCCGCCGACGATGATCACCGCCGCAAAGATGCTGAGAAGGCCGTCCCGGACAATGGCCAGCGATTCCCCCAGCGGAGGCCGCTTCTCCCGGGGATAGCCCCGCTTGAGCGCCAGGATGTAACAGGTGAGGGCCAGCAGCGTTCCCATCAAGATCCCGGGGATGTAGCCCGCCAGAAAGAGTTTCCCTATGGAGACCCCGCCGGCGACCATCGCGTAAATCACCATGTTGTGACTCGGCGGAATGATGATGCCCTGGGTGGAGGAGGCGACGGTCAGCGCGGTGGCGAATTCCCGGTCGTACCCCTTCTGAACCATCATCGGGATCATAATCGGGCCCGTCGAAGAGATGTCCGCCACGGCGGAGCCGGAAACGCCGCCGAAAAACATGGAGTCGATGCAATTGACCATCGCGAGCCCTCCGGGAAAGGGGCCGACGATGATGTAGGCGAAATCGACAATCCTGCGGGCAATCCCGCCCTTGGCCATGATGGCGCCCGCCAGGATGAACAGCGGAATGGCCAGGAGGGGAAAGGACTGTATGCCGGCCCCGACCCTCTGGACGATCATCGCCGTTCCCAAACCCGTATACTGGGCCGTCAGCAGCGCGGCGATCCCCAGGCTGAACGCGATCGGAACGCCCAGCAAGATCATGACGAGAAAGGAGCCCAGCAGCAGAAGGGTTTCAACCATCTCGAACCGCCTCCTTGGACGCATGATGACGGGCCACGCCCTGGATCGCCCGGACGATCGAGAAAACAACGATCAGCCCCCCGGCGACGGGCAGGATCAGATAGGTGTACCCCACGGCCAGAGGCAGGGAGGAGAGGGTTCCGCCCATGGTCTTCTGGACCAGAAAAACGCCCCGATCGCACAGGAACAGCGCAAATCCCGCGATCGCCAGATCCGTCAAGGCTTTAAGCCAGACCCGGGGCGTATCGGGCAGGCGGGACACCACCAGTTCCAGGCTCATGTGGGATTCGGTCCAGACGCAGCCCGCGGCCCCGAGAAGACCGATCCACATCAGGGCGATCACGGAAAGCTCCTCGATCCAGAAAGGGCTTGAATTCAAAACATATCTCGAGAAGACCTGCCAGCAGATCAGGGCCGAGAGGACGATCAGAATGGCGGCCGTTAAGGCCGTGATGAGCCGCTCTGCGCGGTCGAGCCAGCGGATGACGCGTTCCGGCATGATGCCTCCGAGCCGATGGCAGTGCGGCCGCGGGCCCTCCGGGACCCGCGCCGCACCGGATGAAAGGAACACGGGGGAAATCCCCCGCAACATTTCCGAACGAAGGGGAATCGCATTCCGCAGGCCGCACGGCAGTGAAAGCCCCTGAGAATAGCGATTCCCGAAGACCCGTCATTTTTGCTTGACGATCGCGTCGATGAGGTCCGCACCGACGACCGGCTCGAACTCCTTGTAGATCGGCTTGGCCAAGGCCTGGAAAGCGCCGATGTCGTTCACCTCATTGAAGACCATCCCCTTGGCCTTGAGCTGTTTGACCGCATCGTCGATATACGATGCCCAGATCTTCCGCTGGTAGGGCACGGCTTTGGCCGCGGCATCGAGGACGGCCGCCTGGACATTCTTCGGGGCCGCGTCGAAGATCGCTTTGCTCATCACCAGGATGTCCGGGATGGAGGTGTGGCGCGTGTAGGAAAAATACTTCGCCACCTCCTGCATGTTGAAGGTAAGGACCGTTGGCTCGTTGTTTTCCCAGCCGTCGATGACCTTCTGCTGCAGGGCGACATAGACCTCCGACTGCCCCATCGGCACCGCGGTGGCACCGAAGGCGTTGATCGTGTCGATGAGCGGTTTGCTCTGCATGACACGGATCTTCTGGCCTTTCAGGTCCGCCGGCACCCTGACCGGGCCCACCTGCGTCGTGACATTCCGGAACCCGGCGTCAAAGAAGGCGAGCCCCTTGAATCCGTTCTTTTCGAGATCCTTCATCAGCCGGGCCCCGGTCGGGCCGTCGAGAACCGCGTGCTGATGCGCGTCGTTACGCCATATGAACGGCAAGCTGACCACCTGCAGACTCGGGGCGAACTGTCCGAGGGGTGCGGAGGAGACTTTGGTGATCTCGATCGCCCCGACCTTGACCCCTTCGATGTAATCCTTTTCCTGGCCCAGCTGTCCCGCCGGATAGACCGTAATCTTGACCTCGCCCTTGGTCTGTTCGCCAACCTGCTCGGCAAAGTAGACCAGGGCCCTGTGCACCGGATGGGAATCGGGAAGCACGGAGGCCAGTTTCCAATTGTATTTCGCCGTCGCGGCGAATCCCGTGGACGAGAAGATCATGAACAAACAGATCATCAACAGACACCCAATCCATGAACGCTTTTGCATGGTAACCTCCTTTCATCCGTCTGACGACGGGTTCTGTATTTCACTAAGGCTGCCTTCCGATATAGGCGAGAATGCCGCCATCCACATAGAGGATGTGTCCGTTGACGAAATTGGACGCATCCGAAGCCAGGAACACCGCGGGCCCCGCCAGATCCTCCGTCGTTCCCCAGCGACCCGCCGGCGTCTTGGAGACGATGAAGCGGTTGAAGGGATGATCCTCCGCGCGCAATGGAGCGGTCTGTGGGGTCGCGATATAACCGGGCCCGATTCCGTTGCATTGGATGTTCTGCGCACCGTATTCGGAGCAGATGTTCCGGGTGAGCATCTTGAGACCGCCCTTTGCGGCCGCGTAGGCGGAAACGGTCTCACGTCCGAGTTCGCTCATCATCGAACAGATGTTGATGATCTTGCCGTGGCCCTTCCGGATCATGGAGGGGATGACCGCCTTGGATACGATGAAAGGCCCGACGAGATCCACGTCGATTACCTGCCTGAACTCGGCGGCTGCCATCTCCAGCATCGGGATGCGCTTGATGATGCCGGCATTGTTCACGAGGATATCGATGACCCCGACCTCCTTTTCGATCCTCGCCACGGTTTCATGGACGGCCTTCTCATCCGTCACATCGCAGACGTAGCCGTCCGTTGGGATACCCGCTTCCCGATACGCGGCCAGACCCCGGTCGACCAGTTCCCGGCTGATGTCGTTGAAAACGATTCTCGCGCCGGCGGCCGCGTACGCCTTTGCGATTGCGAAGCCGATGCCGTAAGATGCACCGGTGATGAAAGCCACCTTGCCCTCGAGGCTGAAAAGACCGAGCGACATGATTCCTCTCCTTCCCTGAAGCGTCTGTTTTACATCAATGCGGCCATCGGCACGTCGTCCATGTCCGTGAAGGTCTGGTTCTCGCCGACCATCCCCCAGATGAAGGCGTAGCTTCCGGTACCCACCCCCGAATGGATGGACCAGCTCGGAGCGATGACCGCCTGCCCGTTTCGGACGACCAGGTGCCGCGTCTCCTGAGGCTGCCCGATCAGATGGAAAACCACGGCGTCGGGCGGCATGTCGAAATAGAGGTAGGCCTCCATCCGCCGGTCGTGGGTGTGGCAGGGCATCGTGTTCCAGTTGCTCCCCGGCGCCAGAACCGTGAGCCCCATAACGAGCTGGCAGCTCTTGAGGACCTTGGGATGGATGAACTGGTGGATCGTGCGGACATTGGCCTTCAGCGGATCGCCCAGGTCGAGCCGCTGGGCATCGGCCAGGAAGAGGCGGACGGTCGGATAAGCGGCGTGGGCCGGCGCGCTGTTGAAATAGAACCGGGCCGGATGATCCCGGTCGGTGCTGGCGAAGGATACCTCCTTGGCCCCCATGCCGATGTACAGGCACTCCCTGTTCCCCAGTGCATGGCCCTTTCCGTCGACGGTGACGGTGCCGGCGGCGCCGATGTTGATGATCCCCATCTCCCGGCGCTGGAGGAAGAAATCGACGCCCAGCTCGCGAGTCGCCTGGAGGGGGACGTCCGTGCCCGCCGGAGAGACCCCGCCCACGATGATCCGGTCGATGTGGCTGTAGACCATCTTCACGCGGTCCGTAGCGAAGAGGCTCTCCACCAGAAAATGGCCGCGCATCGTCCGGGTGTCCATGGTTTTCATCTGCTCCGGATGAACGGCATAACGGATTTCCATGATCGTCCTCCTTTTCTATCTCTGCACCCTTCCCGAACCGTTCCCCTGGACCAGCGCATCGACCTCTTCCAGCGACAGGAGAGGCAAATCCCCCGGGATCGAGTGTTTCAGACACGAGGCCGCAGCCGCGAACTCCAGCGCCTCCCGGTCCGACTTCTGCGCCTGGAAACCGTAGATCAGCCCCGCGGCGAACGCATCTCCGGTTCCGACCCGGTCAACGATGTCCCGAACATCATACTTGCGTGAAACCAGAAACTCGCTCCGATTGTTGAGGACCGCCGACCAGCCGTTGTGGTCCGCGGAGTGGCTCTCCCGAAGCGTGACCGCGATTTTCCCGAGATTCGGGAAAAGATCGAGCACCCGGTCCGTGAGGCTCCGGAAGTGTTCCTCCTCTATCTTGCCGGACTCGACATCCGAATCCGCCGAAATGCCCAGGGCTTTCTGGCAGTCCTCCTCGTTGGCCATGACCATGTCCGCGTGTTTCACGATTTCCGTCATGACCTCCTGGGCCGTGCGGCCGTACTTCCAGAGATTCTTGCGGTAATTCAGGTCGCACGATACGGTCAGCCCCTTCTCCTGGGCCTTCAGAACCCCCTCCAGGGAGACCAGCGCGGCGGATTCGGAAATCGCCGGCGTGATCCCGGTGATGTGAAACCACCCGGCTCCGCTGAAGACCTGCTCCCAGGGGACCTCCCCGCGGATCACCTCCGCGATCGCGGAATGGGCCCTGTCGTAGATGACGACGGACGGCCTCTGATTGGCCCCCGTCTCCAGGAAATAGACGCCGAGACGTTTTCCCTTCCGGATGATTCCGGAGACGTCGACCCCCTGTTTGCGGAGCTCCTCGACGCAGGCGTCGCCGATCCGGTTGGGCGGGATGAGGCTCACGTAGGCGACATCCATCCCAAAACGGGCCAGCCCCACGGCGACGTTGGCCTCCCCGCCGCCGAACGTCGCCTCCAGCACCGGGCGCTGGAGCAACCTCTCGCTGCCCGGGGCCTTCAGTCTCAGCATGATCTCGCCGAAGGCAATGATCTTCTTCATGGTCCTCACTCCCTCTGACGCAGATGGATCGCAAACCCGGCGATCTCCCGGTCCAGGTAGACCAGGACGGGCTTCCCGTCCTTGAGCTTTTCCGTTCCCGCAACCGGCCGGACCCCCTGACGCCCGAGGAAGAACAGGGCGCGGGAGACATCGTGGGTCGCAAAGGCAAGGTGTCCCTTTTCACCGCGCCCGGCCCCCTTCATGATCTCGATTTCCTTCCGGCCGAGGAAGAACGAGTCCTTGCCCTCTTCAGCCGCAAAATGGAACAGGCGGGCAAACAGCTCCGCGCTGGCGGTCCCCGTTTCGGCGTTCCCCTCGTTGATCCCCACGTGGGCGACCTCAAAGCCGAGCATCACGCGGACGGCCTCTGCCGCCAATCTCGTGATCTCCTCGAATTTTCCCGCCGAGATGAGGTCCGCCTTCACCATCCAGCTCCCGCCGCAGGCCAGCACGTTCTTCAGCGACAGATAGGAAACGAGGTTCGTTGCGTTGATCCCGCCGGTCGGGATGAAACGGATCCCCTCGTAGGGCGCGGCGACGGCCCTCAGAAAGGGAACGCCCCCCGACTCCTCGGCCGGGAAAAATTTCAGGACGCCCAGGCCGTATTCCATCGCGGCCTCGATCTGTGTCGGCGCGTTGACCCCAGGGATGACGGGGACACCCCGCTCCCGGCAGAAAGAGACGACCTTCGGACTGAATCCGGGCGAAACGATGAATTTCGCCCCCGACCGGACGGCCGCGTTCGCCTGCTCGATCGAAAGGACCGTGCCCGCCCCGATGATCATCTCCGGCATCCCCTCGGAAAGGGCCCGAATCGCCTCCGCCGCCGCCGCGGTCCGAAACGTGATCTCCGCAAGCGGCAGGCCCCCGGCCAGCAGCGCCTTCCCGAGGGGAAGGGCGTCCGCGGCCTTTTCGATCCTGACGACCGGAATGACCCCATAGCCCTCGATGGTTTGGAGGATATCGTCCATCATGTCCCTCCCTCCTTCGGGTTCCCGATCCGGATGAGTTCAACCACGATGTTCCGGACCGAATAGACCACCATGATCGCGCCGGCGACCGGCATGCAGGCGTAGAGCACCCTCTTCGGGATCGCAAAGACATTCGTCACATCCTGGGCCAGAATGGCCAGCCGCAGGGAATAGTAGAAAAATACCGCAGCAAAGACGAGGCCCAATGCCTCCAATATCGCCCGGTACAGGTGCCTTCCCGTCGATCCTTTCAGAAACGTGGCGCCGATCCAGTCGCCGACGCTGAAGTGCTCCCGGGTGATCCACAGCACGGCAGCCCCATAGAAAATCAGGTAGGCATAGAGCATTTCGACAATCTCATCGAACCAGTGCAGCGACACGACCGGCACGAAGCGCACCACGACATTGGCGGCGACGAGCAGGGAGAGGAGGACGAAAAGGGTTACGGTCAGGGCCTTCAGTGCCGCAAAGACCATCTTGTCGATCTTCTTCAGGGCGTTCATGATGATTGTCATCAGCCTCCCCCTATCGGATGAGAAAAGAAAGCGAAGTCGAAATGCCCGGGCAGTAGGCGCACAGGACGGTTACGATGAATATCCCCAGCAAATAGGGGAGGACCTCTTTGGACAAGGTACCCACGTCCACCTTGCTGAAGCTCGAGACCGCAAACAGGCACATGCCGACCGGCGGCGTCAGGTTGCCGAGCATGATCAGCAGGGTCATCACCACGCCGAAGTTGACCAGTTCAAACCCGAATTGCTGGGCGATGGGCAGGAATATCGGGATGGTGATGATGAAAATCGCGTTTCCTTCCAGGAAGAAACCGAGCATCAGGACGATCACCATAATCACGGTCATGACCCCGAAAGGCGTGGCGCTCATGGTTGTCAGACTATGGATGATCTGGTCCGGGATTCTCTGATGAATGGTCAGCCAGCCGAAAAAACCCGCGGCCGAAACGATAAAGAGCAGGCTGACGGTCTGCTTGACCGATATCCAGAAAATCCCCGGCAGGTCGCGCCACTTGAGGTCCCTGTACCACAACCCCAATACGAGGGCGTAGAGGCAGGCCACCACTCCCGCTTCGGTCGGCGTGAACCATCCGACCAGGATTCCTCCAATGATGACGACCGGCCCCAGCAGGCATGCCCAGGCGTCCACCGTGCTCTTCCATACTTCCCTGAGACTCGCCTTCTTCAACTTGGGAAGGCCGCGCGGCTTGGCCATCAGGGCCAGAGCGATCATCAACGCCAGGGCCATCATGAACCCCGGGATGAATCCGGCCAGGAAAAGCTCCGTCACCGACACGCCGGTCAACGCCCCGTAAAGAACGAAGGGGATGCTGGGGGGAATGATCGGCCCGATCGTTGCGGCCGCCGCGATCAGTGCCGCGGAGATTTTGGGTTGAAAGCCGCTGTCCACCATGGCCTTGTGCATCACCTGCCCCATGCCGGCGGCATCCGCCAGAGCGGAACCGGAAATGCCCGAAAAGATGCATTCGCCGATGACGCACACCTGCCCGAGCCCGCCCGGGATATGCCCCACCAGCGTCCTGGCGAATCCGAAGATGCGGTTCGTCACCCCCCCCGTGTTCATCAGGTTCCCGGCCAGGATGAAGAAGGGGACGGCGAGCAGGACAAATCCCGTGGTGGAAGCGTACATCCTCTGGGGCATCATGGTGAGCAGAGAGGCATTGTCGAGACCGACAAAGAAGACCATGGCCGTCAGGGCCATGGCCACGGCGATCGGAAGATCGAGCAGGATCAGGAACAGCAACAGCGCGAAAATGGCTACCGTCATCATCTGGCGACCCCTGAGGATAGGTTCCGGTTCGCTGGTGCGGCAGGGGTAAGCGGAGAAGGCGTTGTGACGGTCCCGCCTACCCCTCGCACATCCAACATCGCCCGGGTCTGCGGAACTACTTCGCCTCTTCCACCATTTTGACGAATGCGGCGATATTCTCTTCGCCTGCAATGGCCTTCATGCGGTCATAGGCGGGCTGCATCAGCTTCTTGAACTCGCTCTTGTCGGGATAGGTCACCTCCATCCCGAATCCCTTCAGCTCGCTGATCTGCTTCGCTTCCGCATCCCGGCAGGTCTTTCTCATCCAGTCTCCGGCCTTTTTGCTCTCCTCCTTCACGATCTTCTGCTGCGCCGGGGTCAGCTTGTCCCACACCTTCTTGCTGATCACGTGGACCATCGAGTTGTAGTTGTGGCCGGTCATCGCCAGGTACTTCTGGGTTTCATAGATCTTGTTGGAATGGATCACGGCGATCGGGTTCTCCTGTCCGTCCACCACGCCTGTTTTCAGGGCCATCTGCAGTTCGTTGAAATTGATCGTCGCGACGACCGCGCCCAAGGCCTCCATGGCCGCCTGGGTGGGAAGTTCCGGCGGGGTGCGCACCTTGAGACCCTTGACGTCCGCGGGAACGTTCACCGGACGCTTGCTGTTCGTCAGGTTCCGGAAACCCCACTCCCAGTTGGAGAGAAACACCAAGCCGGCCTTGTCCAGATCCGGCGCCGCCCATTTGAGAAACACGCCATCGAGGACCTTGTCGGCCTGCGCATAGTCGTTGAATACGAACGGAAGCATGACACAGTTGAATTTTTTGGAATATTTACCCAGTTGGCCCTGTGTGGGCAGGCTCATGTCCACCGCTCCCAGGATGTTCTGTTCCAGGACCTCGGGCGGGGCGCCCAGGGCATTGTTGGGATAGATCGTCACCTTGACCGCGCCGTTCGTCCTCTTTTCGACTGCCTCAGCGAACATCTTGGAGGCCAGGTTTCCCGGATGGGCATCCGCCGCGAAGTGGCCCAGCTTCATCTCAATCGGTTTGGCATCCCCCGCATGGGCAAACGGAATGAACAGGATCGACAAAAAAAGAATCATCAAGACTGATTTCTTCATTTTTCCCCTCCTATCACTTTGATTAGGAACCCTGCCTGTTATTTCTCTGCCAGAATCCTTGAAATCGAATCCGTCGATCAACCCCCTTTCGTTTCCCGGAAACCCAGTCGCCGGGAGATTTCGGCAGCAGCCGTCACCACCTCTGCTTTGATCACATCCTGGACGACCTTCTTTGTCATCTGGAAAACCGAGCCTGAAACGCTGATCGCGGCCACAGGCCTTCCCCTTCCATCGAAGATCGGGGCTCCCAGACAGCGGATTCCCTGTTCGTTCTCCTCGTCGTCCATCGCATATCCCTGTTGCCGGACGGTCTTCAGGTGGTTCAGGAAGGCCGCCGCATCGGTCATGGTGTTCGCCGTGCGCCGGGGAAGCCCTTTTCTCTGCAGAAAGTCCTCCAGCCCCTCCTTCGAAAAATAGGAGAGCAGGACCTTGCCTACCGCGCTGCTGTGGGCGGGGTTTCGGGAGCCTACCCTGGAGGCCATTTGCAGACCGCCTTCGGGCTGCTGCGTCTCGATCTTGTCGATGTAAACCACCTCATCACGGTCCAGAATGACCAGATGCGCGGTCTGCCTTGTCCTCTCCGTGAGCTCCCGGAGAACAGGCTCCGCCACCTTCCGGAAGTCGAGCTGGCCGCTCAAACGATTGTTCAAATCCATCAGCTTCAAGCCCAGATAATAGATCTTCGTCTCCGGGTCCTGGCGGATATAGCCAAAATAGGCGAGGGAGGAAAGAATGCGATGGATCGTCCCTTTCGGGAGTTTCAGGCCGGCTGACAGATCCCGGACGCTCATCCCCTGGGAGACTTGTCCGACCATGTCGAGAATACGGGCGACCCTCTCGATCGTCTGGACGAGATTGCTCGGTTTGGACCGTGTTTCTCTCCGTTCCATAACCTTTGCCCCCTTCCCATGCACGGAGATCCATTTCGCTGATCGCGTGGATCCGGAAGCGCCGCCAACAGATGATGTTTCTTAATGCGGAACGTTGTTCCTAATACCAAAACTTCCCCGGCATGTCAAGACGTATTCGCTGAAGCCAGAGGAACGGGAGGGAAACAGAGGGGATTTACGGAAAAAAGCCTGGGTCATCCCGGCGGGCACGAGGAATGCAAAACCGAAGGCGCTAACGAATTCCACCCGCCGCATGCGGCACTCGCCACACCAACAGCCAAGGCTGCGTAGTCGTTCATGACCATCCCTTGGGATTCGGCCTTTCACCCCGGACAGAACGGTTGGATCGCGCCGATCCTTTCTCGGAGGTTTCAGGATCCGGCGCCCTGGAGGAAGAGGGAATGGGATCAGACATTGAAGCGGAAATTGATGATCTCGCCGTCCCGGACGACGTACTCCTTGCCCTCGAGACGGAGCTTCCCGGCAGCCTTGGCGGCGGCATGGGTTCCGCCGCAGGCCATGAACGCGTCGAAACCGATGACCTCGGCCTTGATGAAACCTCGCTCGAAATCATTGTGGATCACCCCCGCCGCACGGGGAGCCCTGGTGCCCGCCGGGATGACCCAGGCCTTGACTTCATCCTCGCCGACCGTAAAGTAGGAGATCCGCCCGAGCAGAGAGAAGGCGGCCCGGATGACCCTTTCGAAAGCGGGCTCGGCAATGCCCAGGGAATCGAGGAACTCCTTCCTTTCCTCGGGTGGGAGGGCCGTCAACTCCGCCTCTATGGCGCAACAGATCCCGATCACCGGAATCTCGGAGCCCACCTCGCGGCCAAAGGCATCGGCAAGGGAGGGATCTCCCTCCGGGGTATTGACCACGACGAGTTCCGGCCGGATCGTCCAGAAGGAGAAGCTCCGGAGGCCGTGTCGTTCTTCATCGGCCAGATCGAGCCTCCGAAGAGGCCTTCCCGCGTCGAGCTGTTCCCGGAGCCGGGGCAGCACGTGGGCATGGAGGGCATCCTGGGGCGTCATGGGTTTCTTTCCCATCTTTGCGAGCCGTTCCAGGCGGTTCTCCACGATCATCAGATCGGCGAGGATCAGTTCATCCTCCAATTTGCGCCACCGTCCCAGGACCTCGGAGAGATCCGCCGCGGTGAAGGCGTCGACGACATGGGCAAGCCCTTCGGCCCCGGAGAGGCTCTGCCGGACGGCATCCCAGGCCTTCTCGCCGACGGCGTTCACGTCGCTGAACGGGACCTTCGCCGGCGAAACCTTGACCGGCTTGAAGATCTCCACCAGGCGGTCGAAGCGGGCATCGGGGACCGAAGCCAGGCCGCGGACGCAGGTCTCGCCATGCATCTCCCGGCTCCGGACGCCGGTCATGATCTCGAAGAGGGTGCTCTTGCCGCTCTGGGGCAATCCCAGAATGCCGATCTCCATGGTCTTACATCTCCTGACGCCGCACTTTCCGGAGGGACACGATGCGATCCCTCCGGACTTCCGCATCATCGCTCCGGGGACACGATGCGATCCCTCCGGGCTTCCGCATCATGTCCCCGTTGTTTTCACGTGATGAACCGCTCAGGCAAAGGCCTTTTCGATCCGCGCCAGGGCCTCCTCCAGACGGGCATCGGGCACGGTGAGCGAAATCCGGATGAACCCTTCGCCATACTGGCCGTAGGCGGTTCCGGATGCCACAACAACGGCCGCCTTCTCGAAGAGGAGATTCGTGAATTCCAGCGCTCCCATCCCCCTGGGTGTCGGGACCCAGAGGTAGAAGGTCCCCTTCGGCGGATCGAATGCGATGCCGATCCTGGCGAGGGTCGCCAGAACCTTCTGCCGCCGCTTCGCATAGATCGTCAGCATCTTGTCGATGTTCCCCGTCTCTTCGCGCAGCGCCCGGATCCCCGCGTACTGGACGGCGTTGAAGATCCCGGAATCGGTGTTCTCCTTCACCTTGCTGATCGCGGCGATCAGATCGGGATTGCCGACGGCCATGCCGATGCGCCAGCCCGTCATGTTGTAGGGCTTGGACAGGGAGTTGAGCTCGACGCCGACCTCCTTCGCCCCGTCCGCGGACATGAAGCTCAGCCGTTCCTGGCCGTCGAACACCACCTCGCTGTAGGGGTTGTCGTAGCAGACGGCGATGTCGTTGGCCTTTGCGAAGGCGACCAGACGGTCGAAGAATTCGCGGGTCGCGCAGGCGCCGGTGGGGTTGTTGGGGTAATTGAGGAACATCCCCTTCGCCTTTTTGACGATCTCAGCCGGGATTTCCTCGAACGCCGGAAGATAGCCGTTCTGCGGACGGATCGGGACGGAATAGGGGATCCCGCCCCCCATCAGGATGCTCGACCGGTAGGCGGGATACCCCGGATCGGTCATCAAGACGATATCGCCGGGGTTGATCCGGGCCAGCACAAAATGGTGGCACCCCTCCTTGGAACCGATCAGCCCCAGGACCTCGGTCGCCGGCTCCAGGCGGACACCGTAGCGTGTCCCGTACCAGCGGGCCACCTCCTGCCGGAAGGCGAACATCCCCTTCTCCTCGTCCGTGGGATAGCGGTGGTTTTCCGGATCCCGGGCCGCGCGGCAGAGTTCGTCGATGACCGCACCGGGCGTGGGTTCCACCGGATCGCCGATGGCCAGGCTGATCACGTCCACCCCTTCGGCCCTGGCCTTTGCGATCTTTTTCCTCAATTCCATGAACAGGTACGGCGGTATCTTCGTCAAACGTTCTGCGATCTGCAACGTTCCCATCTCCTTTCTTTCTCGTTCAGGGGACACGGCGCAACCCCTCGGGCTTCCGCATCACTCTTTCCGGGGACATGATGCGATCCCTCCGGGCTTCCGCATCATGTCCCCGTTACATCCACGCCTCATCCCAGAGCCTTCCCTGGTAAACCACCTGGGCCTTTCCCTCGAGATAGACCCTCGTGAAATCCTCTCCCTTCCGATCGAAATGGATCCGGAGGGTCTCCCCGCTCCGTACGTGGACATCCACCGGGGAGGCGACCCATCCTTTCAGGGCGGCGACCAGTGCGGAGGCCACGCACCCGGTTCCGCAGGCCAGCGTTTCATCCTCCACGCCGCGCTCGTAGGTCCGGACGCGAAGCGTGTGGCTGTCCAAGACAACGGCGAAATCGGCGTTCGTGCCGGCAGGCTGGTAGCGTTCGTGGCGGCGGATCGCCCGGCCGGTGCCGAAAACATCATATCCCTCGATGTCGTCCGTAAAATGGATGGCATGGGGAACGCCGGTGTTGATGCTGTGGACGGCAAGGGACTGCTCCCCGATCCGGATCCGATCGTCCAGCACGATGTCCCTGGGATCGGTCAGGCGGAGTTTCACCACATCGTTACGCACCTCGGCATCGATGATCCCGGCCCCGGTCTCGAACGACATCTTCTCCCCGGCGATCCCCCGCAGCAGGGCAAAACGGGCGGCGCAGCGCCCTCCGTTTCCGCACATCTCCACCTCGGATCCATCGGCATTGAAGAAGCGCCAACGGAAATCGACCCGGTCTGAGGGCTCGATCACAATAAGGCCGTCCGCCCCGACCGATACCTTCCGCCTGCAAACACGCCTGACAAAGGCGACCAGGTCCCCCACGGCCAAGGCTCTGTCCCGATTGTCGATCAGGATAAAGTCGTTTCCGCTCCCGCTCATCTTATAGAACTCGATCACGATGCCCCCCCTTTTCGTCCCGCTTCCCCATCCCGGAACGCCGACCCGGGAGAAGCGGGGCTCCATCCTTATCGTATGCGCCGTTTCAGCGCCTCCAGATCAGGGATCAAGATGGCCCCTTCCGAAAGGCTGACCAGATTTTTCTCCCGCAGAACGCGAAGTTCCTTGTTGACGCTCTCCCGAGTCGCGCCGATCATGCCGGCAAGGTCCCGCTGGCTGACCCTGAGCCTGAAGGGTCCGTCCCCGCCTTCGCGGAAACCGTTGCCCATTGCCAGTTCGATCAGTTTCTTGGCAAGCCGCGCCGCGACATTGAGGAAAAAGACGTCCTCCAGAAAATCGTCGGCCCTGCGCAGCCGCTTGGAGAGGGCGGAGAGCACGGCCATGACCGCCGTCTCGTTGTTCATTACATAGGAGAGGAAATCCTTCCGGTTCAAACCGTAAAGATGGGTTTCCTCGACGGCAACGGCATCCGCGGACCTGGGTAGACCGTCGAGCAGGGCCATCTCACCGCAGAAATCGCCGGGGGACAGCACCGCCAGGATCATCTCCCCTCCGTCCCGGGACTGGCGGACAATCTTGACCTTCCCGGCAATGATCATGTAAAGGGAGTGGCCTTCCTCACCGTTCCGGAACAGCACGTCCCCTTTGCGGAGGACGAGTTTCTTCAGAAGAGCTGCGATCCGATGAATGTCCTCCGTGCGCAGGGACCGGAACATGGGAACCTGCTTCAAGAGGATTTCAGGATGGGTCATCTCTTCCCCCTTCGGGCCCGCTGGGCCTTCTTGCGCAAGGCAGCGCCCTGCCAACGGGACACGGCTTCCCGACCGGGAAGCCTGTTTGCGATGTCTCACCCGGTCCCGGCACGGCAATGCGCGGCGGCCGGGGCTGCTCTTCACCGTCTAAGCATACCGGATTCCCGGCTTTCTGAAAAGCAAATTGAAGCCCTGTACGCCTGTTTTTTGAATCCCGTTTCCACGGGGCTCCGGCGACGCCGGGCCGAGAACCCGCCATCGGTTCCGGTCGGGTGACGGGCACTGAGCCTTCAAGGTCCCATGGGCTGTCAACGGGACCGGTTCAACGACAGCACCTCTCCCGACTCGTGATATTCCGCGTCGATGTTGACCGACCAGACATCGTACCGGCCGCCCAGAACGTTTCGGGCCGCCAGCAGTCCGGTGGCAATGGCATGGTCCATGTTGTTGTATTTGAACATCCCGCAGCGGCCGATGGGATGAAAATTCTTGAAGCCGGAAATATAACGACGCAAGACCGATACCTTTTTCTCATAACCCAATTCGATAACCGGATAGGCCTTCTCGTTGCGGACGGTGAATCCGGAATGAAGCTGTTCCGGCCGGATGAGTTTCATGTGATCGAGTTCGGATTTGGCCAGCGCGACGAACTCGGCTTCGTCCTGAGACCAGATCCGGTCTCCCTTAAAACAGAAGTATTCCGCGGTGATCGGGGCAAATCCCGTGGACCCGGACATGGCCGCCGAAAAGTTGCGGTAGTTGGCCAGGCGCGCCAGATGGACATCGCGGGAATGCACATAGATCCAGTTGTCCGGAAAGGGGTTTCCCTCGACCAGGAAATGCACCCCGACATGGGAACGGTAGCGCAAACCCCGTGCCGCCTCCAGGACTTCTGCCGCCGGTTTCGGCCTCATGCCGAGGATCCCTTCGGTCAACGGCGCGCTGGACAAAAAGGCGCTCCCTTCGATCTCCTCCCGTGTGCCGTCGCCTTTTTCGGCGATGACCGCGCGGATACGGTCGCCTTCGCACCGGAAACCCGCCGATCTGCAATTCAGCAGGATCCTGCCCCCGCGCCGTTCGATCTCGTCCGCCATGCGTTCGTAGAACATGCCGGCGCCGAGCCGCGGGAAAACGAACTCAACCAGCGGCGTCTTGACGTTGTCGCGGCCGGGTTTGAACAGGGAATGGAGCACCGCCTTGCCCAGCGACAGCCCCTTGATGCGCTGCCCGGCCCAGTCGGCGCCGATCTGGGTGCAGGGGATGCCCCAGACCTTTTCGGTGTAGGTTCTGAAAAAAATCTCGAAAAGCCGGCGCCCGAATTGTCCCACCACCCAGTCCTCGAAACTGATGATCGGGGCGGGGGAAAGCCTGTTGCGCAAACGGGTCAGGAGATAACTGTGGAGGATCTCAACCACGGCGAGGGGTCCGACGCCAAACAGCGCGTTCATCGGCGCCAGCGGGTAATAAAAAAACTTGTCCCGATAAAAGATGCGCGTCAGACGCGGCACGGTGAGCAGATCGCCCCCCAGAAGCCCGTCCCACAGATGAGACACTTCGGAATTCTTGGAAAAAAAACGGTGGGGGCCGATGTCGAAGAGGGCGCCGTCCCGGTGGATGGTCCGGGACAGCCCGCCCACCTGGGGGAGTTGTTCGAGGACCACCACCGGCATGTTGTGCAGGACCAACTCGTAAGCAGCCGCCAGACCGGAAGGCCCGGCTCCAATGATCACCGCTGGTTTCATACGGCTTCGTCTTCAGGCATGGCATCAAAACCGTCTGCCGGGCAGCGCCATCGCCGAAAAAAGAATGACCCTGCAGCAAGCCGCAGGGCATCATCCCCATGAGGATCCGCTTCCGGACTTCAGGGAACGTTCCAGAGGGATTCCCGACCGGACGGGGCGACCCGTAAACAACCGCCCCCGGCGATAGATAATGAATAGGGCTATCGATGTCAAGGGAAACTTTGGGGATTCCCCTAAATCCCGTCAAAGCCGGGTGCCGGCGATATACAGATCGTTGGAGAGTATCCGTTTCAGCGGTGTTTTCCCGATGAAATCGAAAAGGATCCTGAACAGGGGAAATCGGGCCACCTCCCGGGTGTGAAGGTGCTGGCCGCCGCGGAGCAGATCCGGGGAGGGCCAGCAGCGGGCGTCGACCCTGAAGCGTTCCCGGATCCGGCGCAACTGTTTCCGCAACCGGGGGCAGTTGTAGGTGAACACATGCACCTGCGCACAGCATTCCATATGGGCCTTGATCCGCAGCCAGGCCTCCTGTCGCCTGATCAAGCAGAGGAAGATCCTGACAAGCGGCGCGATGTAGCGTTCGAAACTCAGATTGGGGCAGGTGTGGACCAGAAACTTTCCCCCCGGCTTGGTGGTGCGGACCATCTCCAGAAGGCAGTCGGCGCCGAACGCCTCCGTGAGATGCTCCACCAAATCCCCGGCATAGGTGCGGTCGAAAACGCCCTCCTTGAACGGCAGGCGGCAGGCGTCCGCCACCACCAGGTCCGCCCGCAGGTTCCGGGCCTTCAGTCCTTCACGGGTCAGCGTGATCGCGTCCCAGGAATAATCGATCCCCACCCCTCGGACCCCGCGCTCGACGGCATGGAACAGGATCTCGCCCCGGCCGCAGCCGTCGTCCAGAAACAACTGTCCAGGGTGGAGGTCGTTCATGTCCACCAGCAGCCGCTTGAACGGGGAAATCCCGTAATGGTCGGCATACTCGGCGTATCCCTCCACCAGGCTGGAAAGGAAATAATCCCGGTTATAGGTTTCGGGAGCAACCGGATGGGGGGTGCGGAACTTGTCCATGGGGCCTTTTCTCCAGGGGATTCATCGAAAAGCATGTCAACAGGGGGTCGAGCCCCGGCCGCCGCCATGATCCCTCTAGTACACGCGGGCGTCGGATGCAAGGAGAAACATGGACCGCCCGTTTTCCCTCGGAATCTGCTTGACAAGGATCGCCCGCATTCGTATTCTTCCCCGGCATGCGGGGAATCCTATGGCCTGTGCACAGGGATCAAATCCCGCTGCGATTCGCGGCACACCCCGGGCCTGTCGACGGAGCCCGGTTCAAATGTCCGTTGAACGGAACGCAGGGGATGCCATCATCCGCGAAAGGTTGAAATGCCGAATCCGACCTCAACGCCAAGGGATCGATCTCCGATCGCCAGACTGGGAGGCAGGCTGCCGCTGTCTCTGGTCCTGGTGTTCGTCACGCTTCTGGTTTTCGTCCAGGTGCGGGAATTCGACTTCATCGTCTGGGATGATCCGCTCTACGTGACCGCGAATCCCCATATCCAGGCCGGATTGAACGGGGAGAGCCTCCACTGGGCCTTCACGACACACCATGGCGCGCTTTGGCACCCCCTGACCTGGATCTCGCACATGATCGATTACCGGTTGTATGGCCTCTCCCCGGCCGGGCACCATCTGACGAACCTTTTCTGGCACCTGTTGAACGGCCTCCTCCTGTTTCTGCTCCTGCATCGGCTGACCGGGGAGATCTGGCCCGGGTTCCTCGCCGCCCTGCTGTTCGCCGTTCATCCGCTCCGCGCCGAATCGGTCGCCTGGGTCACGGAACGGAAGGATGTGATGAGCACCTGCTTCTGGCTCCTGACCACCGGGTTCTACGTCCGATACGTCCGCTCCCCCGGGCTGATGAACCAGGTCCTGGTGGCAGTCGGCCTCGGGTTGGGGCTCATGGTCAAGCCCATGCTGGTCACGCTCCCGTTTGCGCTGCTGCTGCTCGATTTCTGGCCCCTGGGTCGGGCTCGAACCCTTCGCGCGTGGCTCCCCCTGTTGAGGGAAAAGATTCCGCTTTTTGTCATCGTTCTGTTGGCCGTTGTCACGGCCATCTGGGCCCAGCATGCCGCAACGGCCCTGAATCCCCTGGATATCAAGCCCCTCTCCCTGCGCATCGGAAACGCCGTGGTTTCCTATGCCGCCTATCTGTACAAGTTCATCTGGCCGGCCGGGTTGTCCCCCATCTATCCCTATGCCGATTCCTTTCCCGTATGGAAACTGGGGGCCGCGGCCATCGTTCTGGCGGGGGTCTCCTGGTTTGCCTGGCGATTCCGAAACCGTTTCCCCTATGTCCTGACGGGGTGGCTGTGGTTCGTCGGGACCCTGGTTCCGGTGATCGGCATTGTCCAGGCGGGAGCGGTGGCCATGGCCGACCGGTTCACCTATATCCCTTCCATCGGACTCGTCATCATGGCATCCTGGGGCGTCAAGGATTTCCTGTCGGCCCATCCCTCATTCAGGACAGGCGTGGTGTGCGCCTGCGCGGCCGTCGTCGCGGCCCTGTCCGTCTCGGGACACGCCCAGGTCGGCTATTGGAGGGACAGCGTCTCCCTGTTCCAGCGTGCCCTGAACGTGCAGGAAAAAAATCCCCTGGCCCACGGATGCCTCGGTGCGACATGGATCCAGAAAGGGGAGCTGAAACAGGCCGAAAAGCACCTGACGCGGGCGCTGGAACTCAACCCCCACTATCCGGAGGCGCTCAACGATCTGGGAACGATCCTGACCGAAACGGGAAGGCATCAGGAGGCCATCGAAAGCCTGTCGAGGGCGATCCGGTTGAATCCCAATTACGTCGAGGCCCACAACAACCTCGCCCTGACGTTCACCCGGGTGAATCGGTTTCCCGAGGCCGTGGAGCATTACCGGACCGCCCTCTCGCTCAATCCCGGGAGTGCAGACACGCTGAACAACATGGGGATCGCATTGGCCCAGACGGGCCGCGCAGAGGAGGCCAAGAGGCATTTTCTGCGGGCCCTTGCGGTTCAACCCGGCTATGACCGGGCCTATGACAACCTGGGGCGGCTTCACTTTCAGCAGCAGGATTACGCGCAATCAAAGGCATACTTCGAAACCGCGTTGAGCTATCATCCGAACAACCCGAGGGCCTTCTTCTTCCTGGGTTTGATCGCCTCTGCGCAGGGCCGGGAGCAGGAGGCGGCGGATTGCTTCACCCACGCCCTGAAGCTCGACCCGGGATTTCAAGAGGCCGCCGAGGAGCTGCAGCGCATCGGGAACAGAGATCAGGGGCAACAGGGGGCCGGCCCGCGATAACGGGCGGCGAAGACCGATAACGGAGCAAGGCTTGAAACCCCCTCCGCCGCCCGGATGGGCTTGATTTTAGGATGGGGTCATGGAAAACAGGAGACATCAGCGCGACCAAGGGAGGATTGGACATTGAAAATCAGCATCGCAACGGGATTGTGTTTGGTTTTGGCCCTGACAGGGGTCCCGGTTTCGGCCCAGGATATTGTCCAGCCGGCGGGAAAGGTACAGGCCACTGTTTTTCTCATCGGTGTGCAGCAGCCCTTTGTGGTCCGGGACTTCACCATCAACAACGAACGGTTCTACGACACCCTTCGGGAAGGGAAGCCGGCCAAGCTGCCGTTCCAGGATCTCAAGGAGATCCTGTTCCTGAATCCCGGGAAAAATCATGAGGTGGAGGTCCTCTTCCATGACGGCAGGAAGGAGAGGCATACCCTGAAACCTGCGCAGGATATCGAGATCACCACCGGAGGAACTGCCGTCTCCATCGGACACAGCAAGGTCTCCCGGATCGCCTTCGGACCGATGCCCGTCGAGCAGCCCCGGGCCGCTGCGCCGCCGCAGATTTCCCCGCATCTCCGGCCGGGCCTCCAGCCCGCAGCCGCCGATCGGGTCATCCTCAAAGGCGGCGACATCCTGAGCGGTAACGTCCGGACCCCGGCGTTTTCCATCCGCACCGCCTACGGCACATTCCAGATTGAGACGCCGAGAATCGCCTCCATCGAGTTCGACGAAAAGGGTGCGAAAACAGGGGCGGTGATCCTCAGGAACGGGGACCGGCTCAGCGGAGAGATCGAGGCGGAGGCCGTCCTGTTCGTGATGACCTCAGGCGACGAGATCCGTTTCGATGGCAGGACCGTCAAGGCGATCCACTTCAAGAGGTAGTCCGACCGTCCTGAAAACTATTGCGCCTTTCCAGTGAGGCGGTTGCCGCGCGCTGTGCGGCAACCGCCTCGGCATGTTCCATCACCGAGACCCTCCGTCCCTTCACAGACCTCCGCTCCCGGGCGATGTCCCGGCTCGGCTTTCCAAACATCAGGGATCGAAACGGCGCCCCTTCAAGACAAGCGTCATCGGGCACGCACTGACCAGAGATCGGCCGTCGGGGGTATTTTTTCAGGCCCGGTTCGGAGTAGACCGAAAAAGCACCTTGGAAATTCACCCTCCGGCTTGAACTGCGTCATTCACAATGAGAAAAGACTGGGGAAGAAAGATTGATATCCTTTCAGAAGCAATGCTAAATTACCTGTAAAAATTTGTTGACATTTTGAATGCCCCGCTCCATAATGGGGCGAAAGGCTTCCTTTCGATCAGCGGGGAACAAGCCGGGGACCTCGGACGTTTGTACGCGTCAAAACGGACTCTCTAATTTGTTCGGGCCGTTGTTTTTTCCAAGGCCCGTTGACCGCTCATGCGGTTCGATGCACGCTGTTCTACGATGGTGTTGGGACGATTCAGACTTCACCCATGAGACCCGTCCGCGCGGTTGCGGCGGCATTGATGGTTTCTGTTCATCGGTCGTAAGGCGATTCAGCCGATATGGCCGGGGTGCGGGAATCCAATTCATTTGCAAAGGGGGTGGTCGAGGCGAAAACAGGTCAGGGTTCACCGTTGCATGGCTGAACAAACGGGACCAGGGATAAGAAACGCAATCAAATGAATGATGGAGGAGAGACGCAATGAAGAAGCTTTTGACGGGATTTCTTGCCGCGGGTCTGGTGGCATTGATGGTC
>CAZWTL010000032.1:0-12400 GCA_964637025.1 uncultured Syntrophaceae bacterium
GGGCATCAATTATGACAGTCTCGTCGGGGTGCTCGTGGAGGCCGTGAAGGAACAGGAGCGGGAGCGGGGTCTCCTGGAGGCAACTCTCCAAGCGCAGCAGATGGAACTGGCCGGCCTGAAGGCGGAGATGCAGGAGCTCAAATCCCTCCTGTTGAAAAGGTAAGGTTGCAGCCCCCTGACCCTGAGGGTGCTGCGAGGCGGGCCCTCCTCCGGGGCGATGCACCACATCATTAGAATTCCCTTGACACTGCGATTGAGCTTCACTTATATGCGCAAACGCCTGCCTTTTTTCCATGCCAGAGCAGCATGAGGGAAAGGAAAAATAAACATGAAAAAATCGTTTGCCCTGACCCTGCTGTCGATCATTGCAGCAAGCCTTCTTTCGATTTTCCCTGCGGGATGTTCCAACCACGACGAACCGGCACAAACAACGTTCAGAGGCGTTGTCACCGATGCCTATAACGGCAATCCGCATCCGGGGGTGACGGTTCGGATCGGGGCATCCTCAGCCGTGACAGGGGAGGACGGCGGCTTTGTCATGACAGACCCTCCCTTGGGGAAGCAGACCATAACCGCCTCCAAGGCAGGGCACGCCGATTACCGCAAAGACGTTGAAATCAAGGAGGGAGGCGAACAAGTCCACAATATCGCCCTGCTGGATCTCATTCCTCTGGCAAAATATCCTGCCACAAATCCGTATTGGCAGATGGATGCCTCTTTCATGGGCAACGGGCCCCTCCTTGCCGATTGGAATCCCGATAACGATCCCCACCTCATTTTTTACAGGCCGACCATTCCCCTGGCCTCAAGATCCCAGGCCGGTCCCCAGAACTCTCCCGGCTGGAGCGCCTTCTATTCATTTTCCACCGATGCATACCCGATGCTCATGACCATCGGCTCCAATGAGGCGAGCGTTCCGCCGCACGGCGATGACAATCAGAGGCCCAGGAATTATACCTACTGGCACCATACCGAGAGATTTATTGCATTCGGGGGCTATTGGAAAGTCGGAGGGATACAGGTTCCCTCCCCCGGATGGATCAGGGCCGCGCATCAAAATGGCGTGCCGATCATGGGGACCATTTTTTTCGACGAAGACAACCAAAAGATGAAGACGTGGATATTGAATGCCCTCTCCAGGCCGGAGGTCAGTGTGCAGCTCGCCGGAAAGCTGGCCCTGCTGGCCAGGGAATACGGCTTTGATGGTTACCTCATTAACCAGGAAACCACAAATCACACGGGGGATCATCTGGCCGTAAACAATGTGATGGCCACCTTCATTCAGGATATTCACAAAGCGGGAAACGATCAGAGATATCCGGTCGGGATAACCTGGTACCAGGTCTTCAGCGATTCCTTCACCCCCAGCGCCCTTCTCGATGCGGCGACAGGCAAACAGAATACGGATTACGTGTATGTGGATCACGGGTGGGGTGACGACAGCGTGATCGATGATTTCCGAAACAGGTATGCCGCATTCCCTCTGAAGGATGTGTCCAATGGAATCAATATCGCCTCCGCCGCGAAATGGGGGAACCAGGACTGGTTCCAGTACGGGGTGCAGAATGACTACATTGATTTCCCCCCCGTGGCGCGGCTCGATTATATCAAGAACTACATGGCGCCGTCATCGGCGGGGCTTTTCGCCCTGCACGCCATCACTCCCGACGGGGCGGATACCCTGAAGCTGACGGACATCGACCAAAAGCGGGCGGGCTACATGAACACACTGGCGAATTATGCCAAATGCTATACAACCGTTGCCTCCGCCCCGTTCATCACGTATTTCAATACCGGACAGGGCGATCAATATTTCAGAGACGGCTTGTCCGTGCTGCCGAAGAAATGGAGCGACATGGGGCAGCAGGACCTGCTGCCCGCGTATCGCCAGAACCTTTCCTTTGCCTATGACGACGCCTATTACGGGGGGGCATCCCTGGAGGTGACCGGAAGCGCCGCCCTGTACGAGACGGCCATCCCCATCGGCGAGGAAACGGTCTTTGAGGTCATTTATAAATTTCGTTACATCTACGAAGGGGCGTCCTGCAAGTTGGTCCTGACATTGGATTCCGGAAAGGCTCTGGAGGTGCCCCTTTCGACATCGTCCCTCAAATGGACATCATCCAAAATAGATCTGGGCGGCGATGCAGGGCAAAGCATCGTGCGCATCTCCGTCGTCTGCTCATCACAGATGAATCTTCTGCTGGGGAAGATTTTTGCAGGGGTTCCCGATGAACCCCGGCCCGTAATCAGCACCGGCATTTCAACGGCACAGGCCTCAAACGGTTATTATTCCACCGTGGTGTGGAATGCAGGGGGGGGCAATTACGCGTATGAGATTTATGACGGGGAAGATTTTCTGGGCATGACCAAGAAATATGCGTTTATTGCTTTTGCGTCGAGTCCGCTGACCCAACTGAGGGTGACGCCGGTGTCGTTCAGCGGGAAAAGATGAGGTTTATCCCATGCGGTCGGTGATCCGCCCACACGCTGCGGGCATGCGAGGGGCGATGCATGCCGTGGTAAACGGACTGAAAGGCGCCATTGCCGTCGCGATGACGGCGTCGCTGATGCTGTCGTGCAGCGGTGACGGCCATGTGGACGCCATGTCGGACGGAACCCTAACCGTCAAGCATAACGCCGCGGATTTTCCGAAAGGTCTTGATCACGCGCAATACGCTGCCTATGATGCCGGAGGGAAGAAGACGCTTGCCCTTCCTGAATACCCCATGTCCGATCTCCACGTTCTTGAAGGCATTCCGATACAAAGCACCCGGATGGTGATCGAATATCATACGGACACGCATGAAGTGCTGTCCGAGGATACCCAGACCTTTTCTGCCGGAGAAACAGCCGTGCTCATGCCGCAGTATCACGGTCCGGCATTTGACCCCGGACGGCTGGCGGTTGTTGATAGGATCAACGGCAACCTGCTTGTGAGGGGCAATCTTCCGCTGACGGCCAACAACGGAACCAACCCTTGTTTCCCGGGCCAGGCGCATTGTTTTGCAACTGCGGAAATGGACGCCCGGCTCAAGGAGATCGAACCCGGTTTCGACGTTAAAAACTACGAAGTCATCGATGTGACCCTGATTGACAATCAGGGCACCAGGGATGAACTGACGGCCGAGGCCAATGCCGTAGGAATGGGACTCGATGGGATTGCATGCGGCACGACATGGCTCCCCTTTGACGGATGCGCCTGGGAGCCCGGGAAACTCTACAAATCGGCAAACGCGGGGAATACCCCCTGGGCACTCGTCTGGTGGCCCGTTTATGCATGCGGCTCCAGACCGTGCAACGAAACGGATACAGAAATCGGATTGAGAAAGTTCCGTTTCAACGAGACCTCCGCCTATTTGAAGACACTGCTGACCACGCCGTCCGACTCGGGAAGAAAAAGGCTGGTTTACTTTCACTGTGTCCAGGGTACGGATCGCACAGGGGCGCTTCATATCGACTATATCATCGACAACAACCCGGACATGACCTTTCAGGAGGCCATCGAAAGGGCGACCATAGGGGCGCAACAGGGATCGGACCAGCAGCAGCTCTTCCCGGAATTAAAACCGATGTGCACCTATGTGGGCCTGGCATACCGATATTGCCTGGAGAAGAACCCCGGGAACCCTGCCCGGTGCGAAATGCCGGGCGGGTTCGGCGGCGATGCAACACTGTGCCGGTAAAGATTGAAGGGAATGGGCCGTCATGACGGCGGTCCATCTGCAATCGGGCAACGTCTCCGGTTGAAAGATCCTGCCGTTCAGGAAGAACATCAGATGGGATGTCCTCGACAGGGAACCGGAAGATCATCTGGAGAAAGAACGGATGCAACATACCGTCCCCTTGAAGATGAAGGACCTGCCTGCCTCATGGGAGCGCAGGGCATTTCTGGGTAAATCCGCCCGGGTCGCCTGTGGAATCGTCTGCATGGGAGCGGTCGGTGGCTTGATCGGCTGTGGAAGCGGGGGGAATGGGGGAACCGGTCAGGGGGGGGCGCCTTCATACGAGCGGGGGGTCCTCATGGATTGCTTTGAGGGGCAAGCGCCGTACTATAAAAGCGCCATCTCCGGCAAGAACGACGGGATCGTGGCGGAGTGGGTGACCGAAAACGCCCGTGTACACTTCGAGAAGCTCATGGTCGAGATCCCTTACGTGGGAGACGTGCAGCGCCCGCTTCCCCAGACGTTGATCCAGAGCGCCGTGGCCCTTTCGTTTTGCAGGACCCTCGGTCCAGCCGGAGAGGCGACCGAACCGGCCGGGAAGCTGATCGTTGAGGCAGCCGAAGCCGGGTACAGATCGGTATCCGCTGAGGAGCACCGGGCACGGGGTGAGCAGCAGTTCACTCAGGAATGGTACCAGATGCAGCGATTCGCTGCGCAGAAGTCGATGGAGAGACACTATGCCGGGGACTGGGTATTCAGTTTTGTCGAGGGCATTCCCGATGAATTCGACTGGGGATGGGATTTCACCGAGTGCGGCATTCTCAAATTTTACCAGTCCCAGGGTGTGAAAGAGCTGGTGCCTTCCCTTTGCGTTCTGGACTTCATCGTCAGCAAATTGGAGGAGACCGGACTTCAACGGACCAAGACCCTTGCTCGAGGCGACGACTGCTGCAACTTCAGGTACAGGAAGGGTCGCGAGGTTCAGGTGCCCGTGTATTAAGGAAATCGACGGCGGCGCTGCTCGGCGGCGGCTTGAAGCCGCCACAGAGATGGCTGGAAAAATCATCTTGACAAGGGGGGGATCCGTTTGTTAGTCATGAAGCCATCAGGGAAGAAGCGTATGAACAGACTCGGAATCGTCATTGGAACCGGCCTCATGGCGGACGCGATTAGCGTAGGGATAATTATTCCCCTTCATCGTGGGGCTGGGTGATGGTCTGTTCCTGAAAGAAGTCGAACAAAAACCGTTGCCTGGTCAGGCAACGGTTTTTTTTTGCGCAAAACAAGGAGCAATGCCATGCAGCAGACCGGATCGCAAATCCTTTTTCAGGCCCTGAAAGAAGAAGGCGTCTCGACCCTCTTCGGCTATCCCGGGGGATGTGTCATGGATATCTACGATGAACTCAGCCGGCAGGATATCCGCCACATCCTGGTCAGACACGAACAGGGCGCAGTCCACGCCGCCGACGGCTTCGCCAGGGCCTCAGGCAGGGTCGGCGTCTGCCTCGTCACCTCGGGACCCGGCGCCACCAACACCGTGACCGGCATTGCCAACGCCTACATGGATTCGATTCCCGTGGTCGTCCTGACCGGACAGGTCTCCACGGCGATGATCGGCAATGACGGTTTTCAGGAGGTGGACATCACCGGCATCACCCGAACCTGCACGAAGCATAATTTTCTCGTCCGGCGGATTGACGAACTTTACCGGTCGGTCCGCGAGGCCTTTCAGATCGCCCGCTCCGGGCGGCCAGGCCCGGTCTTGATCGACCTTCCCAAGGACGTGATCCAGTCCATGATGGAAACGGGCATGCTCTCCGGTCCGCCGCAGAAGGCGGACGACCGCGCGGTCGACCTCGAGGGTCCGTGCGTCGAAGCCGTGAATCTGCTCATGTCGGCCAGGCAGCCGCTTTTTCTCGTGGGTGGAGGGGTGATCTTGGGCAAGGCATCCCACCCCCTGCGGTCGCTGGCGCGGGAATTGAAGATCCCGGTCGTCTCGACCCTGATGGGGATCGGGGCTTTCCCGGCGAGCGATCCGCTCTGGTGCGGCATGCTGGGGATGCACGGCGCCTATGCGGCCAACATGGCGGTCAGCCAGTGCGATCTGCTGGTTGCGGTCGGTGTCCGGTTCGACGACCGGGCCACCTCGAAGGTCGAGGACTTCGCCCCCCGGGCCCGGATCATCCATATCGACATCGATCCGGTTTCCATCGACAAGATCGTCCGGGCGGAGCTGGCGATCGTGAGCCATTGCGCGCCCGCATTGGAAACGCTTCTCCGGCTGTCCGCGGGGCGGAGGCCGGCGCACGAGGAACCCCTCCGCGCCTGGCGCAAGCAGATCCGCCAGTGGAAGGAGGAGATGCCTCTGACCTACTGCCGGGCCCGGAAAATCAAGCCTCAGTATGTCGTCGAAAAGCTTCATCAAATAACTGGAGGCCGGGCGATCGTCGCCACGGAAGTGGGACAGAACCAGATGTGGGCCGCCCAGTTCTACGGATTCGACGAGCCGAACGCCTTCATCACCTCGGGCGGGCTGGGCACGATGGGCTTCGGCCTCCCCGCGGCCATCGGCGCCCAGGTGGCCTGTCCGGGGAGGACCGTGGTGGATGTGGCGGGCGACGGCAGCCTCCAGATGAACATTCAGGAACTCGGGACGATCGCCCACTACAACCTTCCCGTAAAGGTGGTCATCCTCAACAACCAGTACCTCGGAATGGTCCGCCAGTGGCAGGAGCTTTTCTACGGCAGGCGCTACTCCCAGTGCGACATGATCCCGTCCCCCGATTTCGTGAAACTGGCCGAAGCTTACGGCATCAAGGGGCTCCGGGCAGTCCTTCCCTCGGAGGTCGAACCGGTGCTGCAGGAGGGCATGGAAGCCTCCGGACCGGTGGTGATGGATTTCCAGGTGGAGCCCGAGGAAAACGTTTTCCCGATGGTCAAGCCGGGTACGCCGCTGACCCAGATGAACTTCGGCAACATCCGCGCGGTTGCATGACGCGCTGCCGATTCCCAGAAAGGAGTTTCCGTGACTGCACAGCTCAAAGAACGGGCGATTGCCGTGACCGTCCACAACCGGCCCGACGTCCTGGCCCGGATTGCGGGCACTTTCAGCGCCCGAGGATTCAATATCGAAAGCATCTCGGCGAACGTCACCCGGGATCCGTCGGTGACGAAGATCGTCATCACCACCCTCACCACACCCGACACGATCACCCGGGTCATGAAACATCTGGGCCGGCTTGTCGACGTGCTGGAGGTCCGGCGTCTCCGCCGGCCTGAAGTGGTGCGCAGGGAGATGCTGCTCGCCCGCGTTGCAGCGGCCGGAGCGCGGCGGGGCCTGCTTGAGGAAATCGTCGAAGCCCATGGAGGAAAAACGCTCAACGAAGAGGCCGGCTCCGCAGTCGTGGAATTCACCGGCGACACCGAGAAGATCGAGGCGATCATGACCCGTCTGGATGCACTGGGGATAGAGGATCTGGCGCGCACCGGCATCATCGCGGTGGGGAAGAAGTGATGCGGCGGTGATGATCAGCCGACCCGCGGCATCCTTGCGAGACAACGGGTCGCGGCTGCCGGAACGGCCCCTCTTTTTTCCCTTGCATTGCCCCTCTTTTTATGTTAAAAACGCGCGAAATCATCGACGTATTTTTGATGAGTGGGCTGAAGCCCACTTTTTTTTTCCAAGAGAGGGAATATGTTGACGCACCCCCATGAAGACAAGATCCGGCAGCTCGCGGAACCGCTGCTCGCCTCCCAGGGGATGGAACTGGTTCTGGTGGAATGCCTGAAGATGCATACCCGATGGCTGGTGCGGATCTATATGGATAGGGAGGGGGGCGTCACCGTAGACGATTGCGCGCAGATCAGCAACCAGTTGGGGGATCTGCTGGACGTCCATGACGTTCCGCCCGGATCGTACACCCTGGAGGTTTCTTCGCCCGGTCTGGACCGGCCCCTCGACCGCGACAGCGATTTCCTGAAATATCGCGGCTCCCGGGTGCGGCTCCGCCTGGGGGAGAAGATCGAGGGGCGGAAAAACTTCCGCGCCGAACTGCTCGATTATGAGGAAGACGGCGATGGAAAGGTGCTCGTGGTCCGGGCCGATGGCCAGACCTTTCGGATACCCAGGAAGGCAGTTGTCAGGGCCAATCTGGAATTTGAGTTGTGAAAAGGAATTTCCGAGGCGGGACGCTGTTTGTGGAAGCGGGCGTCCGGGCTTCGGCGGTCTTATCATTATTACGGAGGTTTCCAAATGTTTCCGGAACTGAAACGGCTGATCGAACAGATGGGCAAGGATCGCGGGATCGATCGCGAGATCATTGTGAAAGCTCTGGAAGATGCCATGCTGACGGCGGCCCGCAAGAAATTGGGACCCGATGTCGAACTCGAAGCCCATTACAACGACGAGGCCGGCGAGATCGAGGTCTTCCAGTTCAAGACGGTGATGGAGAAAGTTCTGGATCCCGAAAACCAGGTTTCCCTTGCGGAGGCGCGGGAGAGCCTCGATGAAGAGGCGGAGCCCGGTGACAGCCTCGGCATCAAGATCGATACCAGCACCTTTGGGCGGATCGCCGTCCAGACCGCCAAACAGATCATCATCCAGCGCGTGAAAGACGCGGAGCGGGACAACATCTACGACGAATATCACACGAAAAAGGGCGAACTGGTCAACGGCTTCGTGCAGCGGTTCGAAGGCGGCAACATCATCGTGAACCTGGGGCGCGCCGAGGGCATCATTCCCGTTTCGGAACAGATCTTCAAGGAATCCTACAAGCGGGGCGAGCGGATACGGGCCTTTATCTGCGACGTGAAGAAGATCACGAAGGGGCCGCAGATCATCCTTTCGCGGACCCATCCGGGATTCCTGAAAGCCCTTTTCGACGTGGAGGTTCCCGAGATCTCGGAAGGACTGATCGAGATCGTCAACGTGTCGCGTGAACCCGGGAAACGTTCCAAGATCTCCGTGAAGAGCCGGGACAAGGATATCGATCCGGTGGGCGCCTGCGTCGGCATGAGGGGAACCCGCGTGCAGAGTGTGGTCCAGGAACTCCGGGGCGAGAAGATCGATATCGTGCCCTACTCGGAGGATCAGGCCCGGTATGTTTGCAGCGCCCTGTCCCCTGCAAAGGTGAACCGCGTTCTGGTCGATGAAGAGAACCGGGCGATGGAGGTGATCGTTCCGGACGATCAGCTCTCCCTGGCAATCGGGAGAAACGGACAGAACGTCCGCTTGGCCGTCAAATTGACCGGATGGAAGATCGATGTCAAAAGCGAGACAACGGCTGCCATGAAGACGGACGAAGGGTGCGAGTCCCTCATGAAGGTTCCGGGAATCGGAGAGGTAACGGCGGAACGGCTTTTCAAACAGGGCTTGAAGAGCCTTGCCATGCTGGCTGCGGCCGACAGCGAACAACTGGCGGCGATCCCCGGCGTAGGCGAGAAGACGGCCGCGATCTGGATCGAGGAAGCGGGAAAGATCATTGACCAGGAGACCGAACAACAGAAGGGTGCTCCGGCATAGGGATGTCCTCGAACATGAATTGGCATTGGGGAGAGTGGTGGGCATGTCGAAGAAAAGAGTGTACGAACTGGCCAAAGAGATGGGGTTGACAAACAGGGAACTGATCTCCCGCCTGGAGAAGTTGGGGATCGCGGTCAAATCCCATTCGAGCACGCTCGAGGACGGGGATTTGGAGCGGATCCAGACGGAATTGCTTGCGCCCGAACCCCGTGAAATGGTTGAAAAGAGGATCAAGTCCACCGTAATCCGCCGGAGGGCGCTGCGCCCGGCGGTCGAAGAGGTCGCCCCCAAAGAGGCGCCGGTCCCGCCGCCCGAGCCGGAGGCTGAAGCGCCGAAAGAAGCGCCGGTCGAAACGCCTGCGCCGGTCGTTACGCCCCCACCGCCTCCTCCGCCTCCTGAGCCTCCTGTGAGAACGTCCATCTACCGGGAACCGCCGGTCAACGCCATCCCCAGGCCTGCAGAGCCGGCGCCGGAAGCCCCCGTGAAGCCGGGTCCCGTCAAACAGGTTGCGTCCAAACCGGCGCCCGCCCCTGAAGCGCCGGCGGAGGAGCCCGTGGTGCAGCCGACGGCCAAATCGGCTCCCGAGACCGTTGAGAAGGCGTCGGAACCGGAGCGAAAGCCGATGACGATCCAGCCCCCGACGGTCCGCGACATCAAACGCACCCCTGAACCGGAGCGGGCCGGTCAAGCGCCTGCGCAGGCTCAGAAACCGGCTCCGAAGGGCAGAAAGGAACTCCCTCCCAGACCGGATCTGAAGATCGTCAAGGATATCGGGAAAAAGGTTCCGCCGCGACCGGAGAAGCCCGGCGGCCGGCCGCCGGAAGCCGACAAGGCGAGGAGGAAAGGCGGAAAGGCGCCTGTGGAGGTCCTGGTGGGCGAGGAGCCCCAGCGCAAGAAGCCCTTCGCCAAGAAACAGATCGACAAGAAGGGGCGGCAGGTCGAAACCGATCAGCCGGAGTCTCCGGGGCGGTGGCGCGAAGAGAAGAAGGTCGCCCCGGTCAAGATGCAGAAGACCCAGATCACGACACCGAAGGCGATCAAGCGGAGGATCCGCGTGGATGAGGCGATCAGCGTCGGCGAGATGGCCAAGAGAATGGGCGTCAAGGCGTCGGAGGTGATCAACAAGCTCATCGGTCTGGGCCTCATGGTAACCATCAACCAGTCGATCGATTGCGACACCGCGACGCTCGTCGCCGCCGATTTCGGCTATCAGGTGGAGGCGGCGCAGAACGAGCTCGACGAGACCATCCAGAGAATCGAGGACTCTCCGGAGAAGCTGAAGCCCAGGGCGCCGGTCGTGACGATCATGGGCCACGTGGATCACGGCAAGACGTCGTTGCTGGATGCGATCCGGCAGACGAACGTGATCGACGGAGAGGCGGGCGGGATCACCCAGGCCATCGGCGCCTATCACGTGCGCATCAAGGGACGGGATATTGTCTTTCTGGATACGCCGGGCCATGAGGCCTTCACCGCGATGAGGGCGAGGGGCGCCCAGGTGACGGACATCGTCGTGCTGGTCGTGGCCGCCGACGACGGGGTCATGGGGCAGACCGTGGAGGCGATCAATCATGCCCAGGTGGCCAACGTCCACATCATCGTGGCCATCAACAAGATCGACAAGCCGGGCGCCGATCCGGGAAAGATCCGCCAGGCCCTGACCGAATACAACCTGCTTTCGGAGGAGTGGGGCGGGCAGACCATCTTCTGCGAGGTGTCGGCGAAGAAAAAGGAGGGGATCGAGGAGCTTCTCGAGATGATCCTGTTGCAGGCCGATATCATGGAGCTCAAGGCCGATCCCGACCGGCCCGCCCGCGGCGTCATCATCGAGGCGAAGCTGGACCGGGGGCGGGGCCCGGTGGCGACCGTCCTGATCCGCGAGGGGACGCTGCGCGAAGGAGACGCCTTCGTCTCCCGGACGGAATTCGGCCATGTCCGGGCGATGATCGACGACCAGGGACGGCGGATCAGCGAGGCCGGTCCCGCCATGCCGGTGGAGGTCATCGGATTTTCCCGGGTACCCCAGGTCAGCACGGAATTCATCTGCGTCGAGGACGAGAAGAAGGCGCGCAGCATCGGCGAATACTGGATCCGAAAGGCCAGGGAAAAGGAACTCTCCGCCACCTCCAAGATTACGCTGGAGCAGCTCTATCAGCGGATGAAGGAGGGGATCAAGGAGCTCAACGTCATCCTCAAGGCCGATGTCCAGGGATCCATCGAGGCGCTGATCGATGCCCTGAACAAGCTCTCCACGGATGAGATCAAATTGAAGATCATCCACAGCTCAACCGGCACGATCACCGAGACCGACGTCATGCTGGCGTCCGCCTCCGATGCGGTGATCATCGGCTTCAACGTCCGCCCCGACGCGCGCGTGGTGGAGGTGGCCGAGCAGGAAGGGGTGGACATCAAGCTCTACGACATCATCTACAATGTCATCGCGGATGTGAAGGCGGCCATGGAAGGCCTCCTGGAACCCGAATTCAGGGAGGTCGTTCAGGGGCGCGCCGAAGTCCGGGAGATCTTCCGGGTGCCCAAGGTGGGGACGATCGCCGGAAGCTATGTGGTGGACGGGAAGATCACCCGTTCCGCCGCCCTCCGCCTGCTTCGGGACGGCGTCGTCGTCTATGACGGCCGCCTCGGGTCCCTGAGGCGCTTCAAGGACGATGTCCGTGAGGTGGCGGCGGGCTTCGAGTGCGGCATCGGCATCGAGGGATACAACGATATCCATGTGGCGGATGTCATCGAGGCGTACGTCAAGGAGCAGATCGAAAGGAAATTATAGCGTGAACCATTGAAGGTCATGATCTCTCCGCGCTGCGGCGACCATGACCTTCGATGCTCGCAAGTGTTTTGGCCTTTGTCATGGTCGTGGGAACCGGACTGATCGATCTTCGGATACCCGGCTGCGGTTCGTTGAAGGAGAAACGCGGCGTCCTGAGCCGCATCCTCAGGCGGACGCAGAACGAATTCAACGTCTCGATCGCGGAGGTCGGCGACAACGACAACTGGAGGAGGGCGAGGATCGGTTTTTGCGTGGTGGGGAACGACAAACCCTACATCAACGCCAAGGTGGACCATATCCTGAGCTTCGTCGATCAGATGGGTCTCGCGGAGGTGGCGCGGAGCCGTATCGAGATCACGAGCTTTTCCGATCTGCTCGAAGGGCCGGAAGAACCGGTAGAGGGAAAATACGACTGACCGGGCAAGAGAC
>CAZWTL010000032.1:12500-31446 GCA_964637025.1 uncultured Syntrophaceae bacterium
CTCGAAGGGCCGGAAGAACCGGTAGAGGGAAAATACGACTGACCGGGCAAGAGACCTTTGGGAAACCGGATCCCGGAGCGCGCATTGGAGATTTTTTGAGGTGTCCTGTGCGCGCAGCGAAGCGACCGCCGGGAAAACGACATGAGCGCTTGAGCGCGAGTTTTTCCCCGGCAGCGTTGCGAGTCGCGACAGGGTCAGAAAATGTCCTGCGCGCGGAGGGATCACGAGTTTTGGAATTGGGCGCATTATGAACAGTTACAAGAGGGCGGACCGTGTGGCCGACCTGATCAAAATAGAAATCTGCGATCTGCTGCTCAAGCAGGTCCGGGACCCGCGGATCGGATCGCTCACGATCACCGGCGTGAAGGTCACGGATGATCTGCGCACGGCAAGGGTTTTTTTCGTCGAACTGGGGAAGGATCAATGCAGCGACGACGTCCGGGCCGGACTCGACAAGGCAAAGGGATTTCTCAGGCGGGAACTCGGCGGCAGGCTCCGACTCCGTGCGGTCCCCGAGCTTCTGTTTTCATATGACACGTCCTTTGCTTATGGAAGCCGGATCGAGCGGCTGATCGCGGACATTCACAGGGAAGAAGAGGCTCATGCATCGGAGGATTGATGAACAGATCGGGCGGCACCGGCGTTTTCTGATCACGGCCCACGAGCGGCTGGACGGGGATGCAGTCGGCTCGGAACTGGCCTTGTTTCATATGCTGCAAGACCTGGGGAAAGAGGTGGTCGTCTACAATCAGGACCGGACCCCCGGGAATTTTCTTTTTCTGCCGGGGAGCGATCTGATCGTCCATGAACTTTCCCCAGCGGACCCGTTCGAGGTGGCGTTTGTCCTGGACTGCGGCGAACTGGATCGGGTCGGAAAGGCGGCGCCGCGGATCGCCAAGATTCCGAACCTCATCAACATCGATCATCATGTCTCCAACGGGGCATTCTGCGAGATCCGGCTGGCGGATCCGGCGGCGAGCTCGACGGGGGAGCTGATCTTCGGTCTCGCCCGGGATTTGGGCCGGCCGGTGACTCCGGAGATGGCGATGTGCCTCTATACGGCGATCGTAACCGACACGGGCGGCTTCCGCTACGGCAACACCCGCCGGGAGGCGCTCCTGGCCGCCGCGGATTTGGTGGCAGCCGGAGCCGATCCCCAGTGGATCTCGGAAAACGTCTACGAATCGGAACCGTTGGCGAGGATACGCCTGCTGACCGCGGTCCTCCAGACGCTTCGTTTCGATGAAGGGGGGCGCGTCGCTTCATTGACCGTGACCCAGAAGGCATTGGCCGATGCCGGCGCGCTTCCGGAGGACACGGAGAACATGGTCGATATCCCCCGGTCGATCCGGGGAGTCGATATCTCGATTCTCTTCATGGAGCTTCCGGACGGGCGTTTCAAACTGAGCCTGCGGTCGAAGGGGAAGGTCAATGTGGAGCGCGTTGCCCGCGTCTTCGGCGGCGGTGGGCATGTCAACGCCGCCGGCTGCCGGACGGAGGGGGACCTGTCGACGATCCGCAGACGGGTGATCAGGGCGATCCGGGAGTCCGCTGCAGAGGCATGAACGGGGTCGTTGTCGTCGACAAGCCGTCGGGGCCGACCTCGCGCGATGTCGTTGAAGAGGTCAGGCGGGCCCTCGGCGTCCGGAAGGCGGGTCACACGGGGACCCTCGATCCGATGGCGACCGGCGTCCTTCCGGTGTGCATCGGCGAGGCGACGAAACTGGTCCAGTTTCTGGCGCTGGACAGCAAGGAGTACCGGGCAACCCTTCTGTTGGGGGTGCGGACCGATACCCTCGATACCGACGGCGTTGTGCTGTCCCGCGAAGAGCCTTGCGTGACGCGGCCACAGATCGAGGCGGCGCTCGAGGGGCTGAAGGGAAAGCGGAATCAAGTCCCGCCCCGCTATTCGGCGGTGAAGGTCCGCGGCCGGGCCCTTTACGACTGGGCGCGGAGGGGAATAGAGGTCGAGGCATCCCCCCGGGAGGTGGAGATTTACGACATCCGGGTGGAGGAGATCCGGATGCCCGAAGTGACCTTCTCGGTTTCGTGCTCGAAGGGCGCCTACATCCGCTCCCTCTGCGCGGAGGCGGGAGAGGCGCTCGGGTGCGGGGGCTGCATGTCGGCCCTGAGGCGGACGCGCAGCGGCAGCTTCCGGGAGGAGGCTGCGGTGAAGATCGCGGATTTGAAAGAGGGGGAAAAACGGGAGCGACTGTCGGCGCACCTGATGCCGCCGGCGGAGCTCCTGCCCGGACTGGCCGTCATCGACGTGGATTCGACGTTCGCGGAGAGGTTGAGAAACGGATACCAGCCGGACGGCGGGGCCTTGAGCCGCTATCATATTCCTTTTCTTGCCGCCGGAGATGTGGTAAAAATCACGATGAACGGGGAACGTCTCGTGGCCGTCGCCCGGATGCTCCATGCGTCGGACGAACTGGCATCGGGGGGGGGAAAACGGCAGGCAATAAAGATTTTACGGATACTGAACGATTGACGACGTGAGGGCCATGAAGGCACACGCCGACAATCGATCGAGAGGCAGGCAGCCTCGGCATATGCGCCATTGATTAAGGGAGGAGAGGAGAAGAACAGTGTTGGATGTAGCGAAAAAGAAGGGAATCATCGACAGTTTTCGGTTGCACGAAAAGGACACGGGATCTCCGGAGGTTCAGATCGCACTGCTCAGCGCCAGGATTGAGTATCTGACGGAACACTTCAAGACGAACAAGAAGGACCATCACTCCCGGCGGGGACTCCTGAAGCTGGTCAGCCAGCGCAGGGGGCTTCTGGATTACATGAAGAAGAAGGATCTGGATCGCTACAGAGCGGTGATCCAGCGTCTCGGACTCAGGAAGTAACCTGGGTAAAAGTGCGGCGCTTCGTCAGAGAGTAGGAAGTAAGGAGTGGGAAGCAGGTTTGCGGCGTCTGCTTCCTACCCCTTACTGCCTACTCCTTTCATGCGCCGTACTGTAAATTCAACTTTGAAAGGAAAAGTATGAGCAAGGTATTCAGTACGGAATTTGCGGGGAGAACGATCTCCCTGAAGGCGGATTATGTCGCGGGGCAGGCGGACGGCGCCATCCTGGCGACATACGGGGACACGGTGGTTCTGGTGACCGCCGTTTCCCTGAAGACGACGCGGGATGGGGTCGATTTTCTGCCCCTGACCGTGGATTACCAGGAAATGACCTATGCGGCCGGGAAGATCCCGGGCGGTTTTTTCAAGCGGGAAGGGCGCCTGAACGAGAAGGAGATCCTGACCTCCCGGATCATCGACCGGTCCATCCGTCCGCTGTTTCCGAAACACTATTTTCATGAAACCCAGATGATGGCGTCGGTCCTCTCGGTGGACAACGAGAACGACTCCGACGTGACGGCCATGCTGGCCGCCTCAGCGGCCCTCGAGATCTCGGACATCCCCTTCAAGGGGCCGATCGCGGGGGTCCGGGTCGGCCGCGTGGACGGCGCCTTTGTCTGCAACCCCTCCCAGGATCTTCAGGAAAGGAGCGATCTCAACCTGTTCCTCGTCGGGCGGAAAATCGTTCCCGGCACCCAGGGACGGCCCTATGACGTGAATCTCGTCATGCTTGAAGGCGGGGGAGAGGAGATCGCGGAAGACGTGATCGTCGACGCGATCGATTTCGGCCTCGAGCAGATGCGTCCGGTGATCGACCTCCAGGACCGGATGCGTCAGGAAGCGGGCAAGACCAAGCGGCCCTTTGCGGCTCCGGAAGTGGATGCGGTCCTGGCGGCGAAGGTGTCCGAAGCGGCGCTGGCGGGACTGAAGGAGGGCTACAGCATGCCGCGCAAGGTGGAGCGCTATACCAAGCTCGACGAGGTCCGCAGGCACGCGGTCGAGGTCCTGACGGCCGAAGATCCCTCGGTCAAGGGCAAGGTCATGGAGATCATCGAATCGCTCGAGAGACGGATTCTCCGGGAAATGATCCTCAAGGAGAACCGGAGAATCGACGGCCGCTCCACCACGGAGATCCGTCCCATCACCTCCGAGGTCGGCCTGCTGCCCCGCGCCCACGGTTCGGCCCTGTTCAATCGCGGCGAGACGCAGGCGCTGGTAACCGTGACCCTGGGGACCTCCCACGACGAGCAGCGGATGGATTACATCGCGGGAGAGGAGCGGCGTCACTTTCTGCTCCACTACAACTTCCCGCCCTACTCGGTCGGCGAGGCGAAACCGCTCCGGAGCCCGGGCAGGCGGGAGATCGGTCACGGCGGACTGTCGCGGCGGGCACTGGTGCCGGTTCTGCCTTCCAAGGAAGAGTTCCCCTACACGATCCGGGTCGTGTCCGACATCCTGTCGTCCAACGGCTCCTCCTCGATGGCCACGGTTTGCGGAGGCTGTCTCTCCCTGATGGATGCCGGGATTCCCATCCGGGACACCGTAGCCGGGATCGCGATGGGTCTTCTCAAGGAAGAGGACCAGGTGGTTATCCTTACGGACATCCTCGGCGACGAAGACCACGCCGGCGACATGGACTTCAAGGTCTGCGGCACCGCGAAGGGCGTCACCTCCCTGCAGATGGACATCAAAATCGACAACCTGACCGGGGACATTCTCCGGAAGGCGCTGAGTCAGGCCAGGGAGGGAAGGATCTTCATCATCGGCAAGCTGCGGGAAACCCTTGCCGCTCCGCGGACGGACATCTCGATCTACGCCCCGCGGATTACCACCGTCAAAGTGAGGCCCGAGAAGGTGCGCGACGTGATCGGTTCCGGAGGGAAGAATATCCGCCAGATCGTCGCGGAAACGGGCGTCGAGATCAACGTGGAGGATGACGGCACCGTGACCATCGCCTCCAGCGATGCGGATGCCTCGGCCAGGGCGGTGGCCATGGTGAAGTGGCTGACCGAGGACGCCGAGGTCGGGAAGATTTACACGGGAACCGTGAAGAAGATCGTCGATTTCGGCGCCTTCGTCGAGATCCTGCCGGGCACGGAGGGACTCCTGCACATCTCCCAGCTTGCCAAGGAGAGGGTGAACAAGGTCACCGACATCCTCCAGGAGGGCGACGAGGTAAAGGTCAAGGTGCTGGAGGTGGACAAGCAGGGGAAGATCCGTCTCAGCAGGAAGGAAGCGATGGCCGAGAACGGCAATCCGTAAAGGAATATGTCGGTCCGCAAGACCATTCTGCAAAACGACATCCGGGTCGTCACCGAGGAGATCGACCATGTCCGGTCGATCTCCATCGGGGCCTGGGTGGAGGGCGGTTCCCGCCGGGAAAATTCGCTGACCAGCGGGGCGGCCCATTTCATCGAACACATGCTCTTCAAGGGGACCGAACGCCGGTCCGCCTTCGACATCGCATCCGCGATCGACTCCGTCGGCGGGGTCATGAACGCCGCCACCGGCAAGGAGATTACCTCCTTCTACATCAAGATTCCCGACTATCATCTGGAAATGGCCGTCGATCTCCTGGCCGATATTTTCACCGGCTCCCGCTTCGCCGAAGAGGAGATCGCCCGGGAACGGGCCGTGATTCTCCAGGAGATCCGCATGGTCGAGGACACGCCCGACGACCATATCCATGATCTCTTCGAAGGCATGTTCTGGAAAGGCCACCCGCTCGGTTTCCCGATTCTCGGGACCAGGGAACGGGTCGAATCCTTCCGCCGCGGAGACCTGATCGACTTTTTCCACAGCCATTACGGGGGGTGCAATCTCGTGCTCACGGCGGCCGGCAATCTCAAGCACGACCGATTTGCCGCTTTGGTCCGGTCATCGTTCGGATCGCTGCACCGCTCGCCTTCCTGCGGTCCGGTCGACGCTCCCGTGGCAGCGGCGGGCCGGGCGGTTCTCCGAAAGGACCTGGAACAGGCCTACCTGGTCGTCGGCGCGCCGGCGCCCTCGGCGGTCAGCCCCGATCGGCATGCGGCGTTTCTGCTCAATGCGGTTCTCGGAGGGAGCATGAGCTCCCGGTTGTTTCAGGAGATCCGGGAGAAGCGGGGCCTGGCCTATGACATCGGATCCTATCTGGTCCCCTACCGGGACGCCGGCATGTTCGGCATTTCGGCCGGGACGGATGCGGCACGGGTCCGGGAGGTCCTGGGGCTGATCCGGGAAATCCTAGACCGGTTTTGCACCGATTTGCTGACGGAAAAGGAGCTGCAGTCGGCCAAGGAACTTCTCAAGGGCAATTTCCTGCTGGGCATGGAGAGCACCGACAGCCGCATGACGTCGCTCGGCAGAAACGAGATCTATTTCGGAAGGCCTGTGACGCCGGAAGAGGTCATCGGGCGGATCGATGCGGTCGGACGCGAGGCGATCCGCGACCTCGCCGGACGGATGTTCCGTCCCGAGTTCATGGCGGCCGCGGCGGTGGGGCCGGTGTCCGAAGAGGACCTGGCGTTTTAAAACCAAAGGCCCTGTTTGGACCATTCTCAAAGGGATCGCCTTATGATAGAAGAAATCCGGATTTGCATCCGGAGAATGCCGGGAACGGACGATCTGCCGCTGCCCGCGTACATGACGGACCAGGCTGCGGGGATGGACCTTTTCGCTGCCGTCTGCGGGCCGATTGAAATCCTGCCCGGCGAGCGAAGCCTGATTCCGACGGGCGTCGCGGCGGCGCTGCCCGAGGGGTACGAGGCGGAAATTCGACCCCGGAGCGGGCTGGCCCTGAAACACGGGGTGACGCTGGTCAACACGCCGGGCACGATCGATGCGGATTACCGCGGGGAGATCGGCGTGATCCTCATCAACCACGGCACGGCGCCCTTCGTCGTCCGGAGGGGGGACCGCATCGCCCAGATGGTCGTGCACCGGGTTTGCCGCGTGGCCTGGGCCGTCTGCGGAGAATTGCCCGGCACCCAGAGGGGGGATGGGGGGTTCGGCCACACGGAATGATTTCGAGAGGTGCTGCATGAAGAAACACCGCGCCAGCAAGACGTTTCAGGAAATCAACGAGAAGATCAGACAGGGGAAGGCCGTGGTCGTGACCGCCGAGGAGATGATCGACGTCGTGGAGCGGCACGGCGACGTGGAAGCGGCCCGCAAGGTCGACGTGGTGACCACGGGCACGTTCAGTCCGATGTGTTCGTCCGGCGCCTTTCTGAATTTCGGCCACACGGCCCCCAAGATCCGCGCTTCCAAGGTCTGGCTCAACGACGTGCCCGCCTATGGAGGGATCGCGGCGGTGGACTGCTATCTCGGGGCCACGGAAGTGGTCGAGGAGGATCCGCTCAACAGCGTCTATCCCGGCGAATTCAACTACGGCGGCGGCCATGTTCTTCAGGACCTGGTGGCCGGAAACGTGATCCGGCTGCGCGCGGAAAGTTACGGCACCGACTGTTATCCGGCCAGGCGTCACGAGAAGAACATCACCCTTCAGGACCTCCGCGACGCCATCCTGTTCAATCCGCGAAACGCTTATCAGAACTACAACTGCGCGGTGAACGTCTCGGACAAGACCATCTACACCTATATGGGCGTACTCCGGCCGCGGATGGCCAACGCCAATTACGCGACCTCGGGGCAGTTGAGCCCCCTGTTCAACGATCCCTATTACAAAACGATCGGCATCGGGACCCGGATTTTCCTGGGCGGCGCCCAGGGATTCGTGGCTTGGCCGGGGACGCAGCACAATCCCAACGCGATGCGGGGCGGCAACGGGGTCCCGCGGGAAGGCGCCGGTACGATCGCGACCATCGGCAACCTGAAGGAGATGAGCCCGGAGTGGCTGGCCGGGGCCAGCATCCTGGGCTACGGCGTCTCCCTCTACGTCGGCATCGGTATCCCCATTCCCGTTCTGAACGAGGAAATGGCGCGGTACACGGCGGTGAAGGACGAGGCGATCTTCACGCAGGTCTACGACTACAGCATGGATTATCCGAAAGGGGTGAGCAAGAGCCTCGGCGAAGTCAGCTATGGAGAGCTCAGAACCGGGGCGATCACGCTCAACGGCCAGAAGATCTCCACCGCGCCGCTGTCGAGCTACTTCAAGGCGAGAGAGATCGCCAACATCCTCAAGGAGTGGATTGAAAGGGGGGACTTTCTGCTCGGCGAGCCTCAGCATCTGCTGCCCTCCGCGTCTCTCGGACGGACGCAGGGGGCATGAAGCCGGACAGGAAGCGGCCATCCCTTTTCGTCGCGACATCCCCTGTTCCAGGCCGGATGAGGCGTGAATCAAAAAAGATCTTGCAAAATGCTGTTTTTGGTTTATATTTTCCCCGCCTCTTTCTCGGCGCAAGGCGGGCCCTGAGATACATGAAATTAGATCTTGCAATGCCCTGTTTTTTCGTCTATATTTCGTCCGCGTTCTTTTGAGAGATCGGTGCGGAGCTGAAGGGGAATCGAAGCGATGAAGGTAGGCAGATATCTCGTCGTGTTTGTCCTGTTCATGGGCGTCCTGATCACATTCGGGGACCGAGGGCTCATCGACAATTACCGGATGCGGGAGAAGATGATGGCCCTCAAGCAGATCAACCATGAACTGACCCTCGAAAATATAGCCCTGAAAAAAAATGTTGCGCTTTTACGCGATGACTTGTCCTATGTCGAGATGATGGCGAGAACCGAACTGGGCATGGTGAAAGAAGGAGATCTGGTTTACCGCGCGGCGCAATAGGATCGCGTCGCTGTCACAGTCAAAAAAATGAGGTCCACGCCTCAAATATCGGAAGACGGTGGCCGCAATGTTGGACATCAGGGACTTGTTTTCGGGAGGGAAGCATCTGGCTGGTCTGGACATCGGCTCCAGCAGCATCAAGCTCGCAGAGATACAGGAGAGCCCCAAGGGCCGCATTCTCACCCTTTTCTCCCAGGTTCCGCTGGACAAAGGCGTGATCGTCGACGGCATCGTCACCGAGCCGGACGCGCTGACCGCAACCATCAAACAACTCATCAAGCAATCCGGATCCAAACGGAAAAGAATCGTCACATCCCTGTCCGGTCACGCCGTGATCGTGAAGAAGGCGACCTTTGCGCGGATGGACGAGGAGGAACTTCGAACCCTGATTGACGACGAGGCCGGAAAGTATCTGCCGTTCGACGACATGTCCTCGGTGGACTACGATTTTCAGATCCTCGGAGACAACCCCTACAATCCGAGCCAGATGGAGGTCCTCATCGTGGCGGCCAAGAAGGAGATCATCGACGGCTACACGGATGCCATCCAGGCGGCGGGGCTCAACCCGACGATCATGGACGTCGATTCCTTCGCGCTCGAAACCATGTACGAGGAAAACTACGAATTCGATGAAAACGACGTGGTCATTCTTGTCAATATCGGGGCCAGCATCACCAACCTCAATGCGGTCAAGGGCGGGGTGTCGATCTTCACCCGGGACTTCACGCTGGGCTGCAATTCCGTGACCGAGGCGCTTGCCGCGAATCTCGGCGTCTCCTTTGAGGAGGCCGAGAAAGCGAAAGTCGAGGGGAGGGGAAGCGACGAACACGCCAGGAGAACGTTCCGCGAGGGGCTGATCACCCATGCGGATCCGATCTCTTCCGAGATCGAGCGGTCGGTCGACTATTTCCGGTCCACTTACGGCTCGGAGACCATCGGCAGAATTCTGGTTTCCGGCGGAGGGGCGCTGATTCCCGACCTGGTCGCCGATCTGGGCCGCAGGCTGGCCATCGAAACGGAGGTGATCGATCCGTTCCGGAAGATCCTTGTGGACAAAAAGGCCCTGCCGCCGGAATCGGTCGCGGGCATCGGCCCCATTGCCGCCGTCTGCGTGGGGCTGGCTTTGAGGAAGATAGGTGACAAATGATCAAGATCAATCTTCTTCCCTATCGCGAAAAGGAAAAAAAGGAGAACCTGCAGCAGCAGATCGTCATCTTCGCAGGGACTTTGATTCTGTTTTTGCTGATCATCCTTGCCGTGCACCTCTATTTCGTGATGCACGTCAGCGGCCTCGAAGCGAAGATCAAACAGGCGGAAACCCGGCTGGCCTTTCTGAACAAGAAGGTCGGCGACATCGAGGGATTCAAGCGGGACAAGAGGGAATTGGAACAGAAACTGGCCGTGATCAACGCCCTTGAAACCGACCGCCTCTTTCCGGTCCGCATGCTGGACCAGATCAACATGATCTTGCCGTCGAAGGACGCCTGGCTCGAAAGAATCACGCAGAGAAAGAAGGAACTCGTCATCGAGGGCACCGCCCGGGACAACGGCGTCATCGCCCGCCTCATGAAGGACCTGGAGCAGGCGGATTTTGTCGAATCGGTCGAACTGGTGTTTTCCAGGGAAAAGGAAATCGTCGGCGTGAAACTGCAGCAGTTCACGCTGAATTGCGTCATCAAAAAGGGGATCTGAGCGATGGACCTCACTGTCGACAGCCTCAAACAGCTTCCCGTCAAGATGAAGGCCCTGATCCTCGTGGTCATCTGCCTGGTGCTGGGCTATTTTTACTACATGCTCTTCTTTCAGGCCCTTCTGTCGAAGAAATTTACCCTCAGCGCCAGAATAACGGAGATGCAGCAGCAGATCGCCGAGAAGGAGAAGGTGGTCGCGCAGCTCGACCGGTATGTCCGTGAGGTCGATACCCTGAAGGAATCCTTCAAAACGGCCCTGCTGAAGCTCCCCAATGAACGGGAGATCGCGGGGCTGCTTTCATCGGTGGTGCTTTCCGGCGAGACGGCCGGCGTGAATTTTCTCCTGTTCAAGCCCAAGCCCCCGGAAGCGCCGAAGCCTCCGGATCCGAAGGCCGCAGCGGCGAAGGCCGCGAAACCCCCGGCCGCCGCCAAGGGACAGCCCGCGCAACCGGCGGCGCCGGAGAAGTTTTACGATGAGATCCCCATCGAGGTGCAGTTGAGCGGTACGTTCCACAAGACGGTTGCCTTCTACGCGAAGATCGCCAAACTGCCGCGGATCATCAATGTCGAGGACATCGTCATGGGGGAGGCCAAGGTCGTGAAGGACAAGGGACGGCTGCTCCGGACCTCCTGCATCGTCAAAACTTATGTGTTTGTGGACAAAAAACCATGATGAGAAGGCATTGGATACCCTGGTTGACGTTCGGCGCCCTGGCCTTTCTTCTGGCCGGAGGGGCGTGCATGCCCGGGACTTGGGCTGCCGATGCGAAGGCCGTATCGCCGGCCCCGGCCGCAGGCAAGCCTGCGGGAGAGGCGGTGAAGGCGGCGCCCCCGGCGCAGGCCCCGGCCAAGCCCGCAGATCCGGCGACCCCGTCGGGAAAAACGGCGACGGCGACCCCCGTGTCGCCGGAGGCAGCCCCGGCGGGCGAAACGGCGAAGTCCGGCCCCGCCCCAACGCAGCCCTCCGTCGAAACCTACGAATACAGCGCCACGGGGAAAACGGATCCCTTCGCGCCGTTCCTGGAGACCGATCCGGTCCTGAAGGCGAAGAAGGAGGAAGAGGAGAGAAGAAAGGCATTGGCCGCGCAGGGACGGCCCATCTCACCGCTCCAGCAGGTGGAGATCGATCAGTTGAAGCTGGTCGGAATTGCAGGCAACGATCAGAAGCGCACAGCGGTCGTCGAAGACGGGATTGCAAAAAAACACTATCCCCTTTCCGTGGGGACCTATGTCGGCATGAACGGAGGCCGGGTGGTCCTGATCCGGCCCGATCGCGTGATCATCGAGGAGAGGCTCCCGGGCCAATCGCCGAAAGCGAAGAAACCGAAGGTCAAGCGAATTACCGTAATGCTACACCAGGAAGATGAGGCGCAACCATGAAGCGGGAAATCGGATGGAGTTGGCTTGTTTTGTTTGCGGCGGTCATGACGATGGCCCTCCCGTCGGCCTGGGGCCAAACCCCCGCCGTGCCGGATGCGGCTGCCCAGACAGCCACTGCGGGCTATCTGGAGAACGTCACCTTTGAGAGACTCCCGGGAAAAGAGCGGGTGACGCTGGCGGTATCCAAACAGACCGGCGTGACCGTCGAGAACCAGACCGGCAACGCAGTGCTGGTGAAGATCGAGAACCTCTTCGTTCCCGCCGGGCTCCGGCGTCCGCTGAGCGATCCCGCGATGGCCAACGTGGTCCGGGTGACGCCGGTCCAGAAGTCGGCCGAAGGCCGGTCATCGGTCCTGGCCGAGATCGAACTGAAGCAGAAGGTCCCCTACAGCGTGCGGCAGGAGGGGATGCATGTCCTCATCGATTTCAATGTGACCTCCCTGCCGCCTGCCCCGCCGACTGCATCGCGGCAGTCGCCGCCGGTGCAGCCCGCCAGGATCTCCAAGACAGCAGCCAAGAACGAAACGGATGCCGCTGCGGGCGCTTCGGATGCCCCGGTCGCCCCGGCCGGCCCGCGCATATCGATCGACGTGCAGAACGCCCTCATCGAATCCGTGTTCCGCCTGCTCGCCGAACAGGGGGGGGTCAGCATCGTTTACGACGACGACGTCAAGAAGACGGGTCCCGTGACGCTCAACATCAAGGACGTTACCTGGGAAGAGGCCCTGGACGTCATTCTCAAGATCAAAAATCTCGAGAAGACCCGGCAGGAAAATGTCATCACGGTGATGACCCTGGAGAATCTGGCCAAACAGCGGGCCCTGGAGAAGAGCCGGCGGGAGGTGGAGCCGCTGATCACCAAGGTGATCACGATCAACTACGCCAGCGCCGCCGGGCTCAAGGAAAATCTCCAGGAATTCCTCAAGGACAAGGACGGCAAGCTTCGCGGCTCGGTGCGGGTGGATGAACACAGCAATTCGCTGATCATCCAGGCCGTTCCCGAAGACATCCGCCGGATCATCCCCATCGTCGAAAAGATCGACAAGCCGACCAATCAGATCAAGATCAAGGCCAACATCATCGAGACGACCAAGGACATGGCCCGGAGCCTCGGCATCCAGTGGGGAGGCGCCTACGCGCGGAAAGTGGGGGATCAGGGCATGTATGTCACGCCGGGCGGCTCCGCCACCTCGACCGGTCCCAGGGCGACCGCCCCGGGCACCCTGCTGGAGGGGAGCTACAACCCGGCCTACGGCACCCCGGGCGTCAGCGGCCAGGGGATGGGCATCAACTTTCCCGCGGACGGCATGACCTCCACCGCGTCCGCCACGCTGGGGCTCATCTTCGGGACCATCGGCGGCAACCTTCTTGAGGTTCAGCTCAGCGCGCTGCAGAAGGACAACAAACTCAACATCCTCTCGAGCCCCTCGATCACGACCATGGACAACCAGATGGCCTTTACGGAAAACGGCATGAAGGTTCCCTACGTGACGACGGAGTCCACCGGCGGCGTGGTGACCCGGACCGTGAAGTTCGAGGATGTCGTCCTGAGGCTGGAAATCACGCCCCATGTGATCGACGGCAAGAATATGAAAATGAAAATCGTCGTCAAGAAGGACGAGGTGGACCAGACCCGGAACGTGGAGGGTAACCCTTACATCATCAAGAAGAAGACCGAGACGAGCCTGATCGTCCAGGACGGGGAGACCATCGTCATCTCCGGCCTCACCAAGCAGACCGACATCACCGGCGATTCGGGCGTTCCGTTCTTCAAGGACATTCCGGTCCTCGGCTGGCTCTTCAAGTCCGAGTCCAAAGACACGGGCATGGAGGAGGTGCTCATCTTCATCACGCCGAACATCGTCAAGTCGCAGACGGCCGCGGAAGGCATCCAGGACGGCGGCCCGGGGATGGCTTCGGCGTCTTCGAAGACCCCTTGAAAAGGCGGTGGAGCGCATGTCTCGCATCAGACAGAAGGAGCAAACGATGAAACGATATCGGACGGCTTTCATCACCCTGGCGGGGATGTTCATCCTGATCACCGCCTGCGCCCAGGACCCCCATCGCGCGGGGTTCAAGGCCTACCGGGAGGGGGATTACGCGACGGCGCGTCAGGAGCTGACCGCCCTGGCCGAGCGGGGCGACGCCGAGGCGCAGCGCCATCTGGGGATGATGTACCGGGATGGCCAGGGATTCATGCCGGACCAACACGAGGCGGAGAAGTGGCTGAAGCGGGCGGCGGAACAGGAAAACATGGCGGCCCGGGTCGATCTCGCGAAACTCTATGCCGACCGGCAGAGCCTCGTCCAGGATGATTTGAAGGCGCTGATGTGGTTCAATTTCGCGGCGACCCTGGGCAGCCGGGAGGCCGTGAAGCTGCGGGAGGACCTGATGAGGCGGATGACACCCGTCCAGGTGGCGGAGGCCCACCGCATGGGACGGGAGTTCAAATCCGAGAAGGAATACGAGGGGATGATCCAGAGCCTCAAACCCCGCGCCGAGTCCGGGGACGCCGAGGCCCAGATGAAGCTGGGGGCCCTCTACTACAAGGGACAGGGCGTGGCGCCGGATTACGGCGAGGCGGTGCGACTGTTCAAACTGGCCGCGGAGAAGGGCAATCCCTACGCCCAATCGAACCTGGCCTATATGTACGAGAACGGCGAGGGGGTGCCCCAGGATTACGAGGAGGCGGCCAGATGGTATCTGAAGGCCGCGGAGCAGGGGAACACCCAGGCGCTGTTCTACACCGGCAGGATGTACGAAAGGGGGCAGGGCGTCTCCCAGGACGATGTCATCGCGCTGTCCTTTTATATCCTGGCTTCGGCCAGGGGCGAGGCCCAGGCCACGATCGAACGAAACCGTCTGACCGGCTGGATGACCCCCGAGCAGGTCGCGGAGGCCCAAAGCCTGGCGCGGGACTACAAGATCCAGGGAAAGTGAGACCGGCCGGGCCTCCGGCCGCTGCGAGGTCAAGCGGGAGAGGACAGCAAATAGCGGATTCGACCGGAAGCGGCTTCGGGTTTTTCACGCCGCGCCCTTCCGGAACACATCACGAAGGGGACTGGGTTGCAAGGAGGATGGGTCATGCGTAAGAATTTTTATCTGACGGTACTGTTTCTATGCATGGTGGGGCTCTGCATCAGCAGCTGCGGCAGCGGCGGCGGCAGTACGGCCGACCCCATGGGGACGGCGACCATTCGGTTCGTTGATGAACTCGGAACGATCGTCCCGAGCACGACATGCGGCGTGAACGGCACCATCACCTTGAGGGTTTTTGTCTCGAACCAGCGCTCCGACGGAGCCGTCGTGCCGGTGGTCAACGAGAAGGTCTCCTTTGTGGTAGTCAATCCGGACAACGGTGGAAAGCTGGTCGCATCGAGCGACCGCACGGGCAGCGACGGCGAGGCCACGGCCCTGTTTACGTCGGGGAACAGCACTTACTCGGACCAGGTGCGAGCCACCACTTCGACCGGCGCAACGGCCGTGATCTATATCAACAAGACGGGCGGTTTGCTTAGCCCGGGCATCAAATCGATCACGACCACCAACAAGGAGGTGGTCGCCGGTCAGACCTCCGTGGTCAAGGTTAATGTGGTTGACGGGAACGGCAACCCTGTGATGAATGTACCCGTTCTGTTCACGATTCCGGTGAATGGCAGCAACGCCCTTTTCTCCAATAATGCCGTCAACTGTTCGACTTTCACCGATGTCACCGGCAATGCGACGGTGGTTTATAAGGCAGGTGCGAGTAATCCGACGGCAGATGTTTACGACTCCGTTCAGGCAACTCTGGTGAACGGCTCCAGCGATGCTGTGGAAATCAAGCGCATCGCAGGGAAACCTTCGGATCTGTCGGTCACGTTGGCCGCGACTCCCACTTCGGTTGCCGCCGGGCAGACAAGCATTATCACAGCGACCGTCACCGGCGGCCAGCCGGCCGGCGCGGCCGTAACATTCACCATCCCGGTGAACGTTAGTGGAGCTAAGTTCATCAATAGTGGTGGATTCGAGGTCTCCACGATCACGGCCAAGGTCGGCAGCAGCGGCACCGCGATGGTCATCTACCGGGCTGGATCTGCACTGCCCAGCACCCAAGTCCAGGATACGATCCAGGCCCTTCTGGACAACGGTACCAATGCCGCGATCATCCTTACGCGGACGTCGACGGTGCCGTTAGTCTATACAGTGGCGATCAGCGCATCGTCCAGCAGCGTTGAGGCCGGACAGGTCAGCATCATCACCGCCACGGTGACCAGTAACAGCGGAACCACATCCCAACCGGCTGCCGACGTCACTGTGACCTTCACGCTGCCGGTCAACAGCAGCGGTGCGTCTCTCTCCCCTGCGAATGCGATAACAGATGCCAGCGGTAAGGCAGTCGCGATCTACCGGCCGGGGAGTTCGACGACGACCGTTCAGGATACGGTCCAGGCGGCTGTCGGCAAGGCTGTGAACGCCTTGGTGATCACGGTCAAAGGCTCATCGCTATCGGCCTTCAGTATTTCAATCGACGCCAGTCCGTCGACCCTGTTGTCTTCTACCTCCAACAGCATCATTACGGCAAATGTAAAGAACAATGCAGGGACGGCGGTCAGCGGTATAACAGTCAATTTTGTCGCTACCACCGGATCTCTGTCCCTTACATCGGCGACAACGGACGGCAGCGGAAATGCGGTGGTCACATACAGGGGCGATGGTACTCCCACAGCACACACTGCTGTTGTCACAGCCCTTATCACAGTCGGCCTCAATACCTACAGGGCTGCCGCGGTCATCGCTTATCCAGCGGAAACGACGGGAGAGCCGACGGAGACAGGGATTACGGTCGCGGCTAATCCCGTTACAGTAACCTACGGTCAGATGAGCGTCATCACTGCCACGGTGACCGGTGACAACAAAGCTGGTGTCGTAGTGACCTTCTTGCTGCCGATCAACAACAGCGGCGCAACGTTGACCCCGGCGACCGCGGTGACGGACGGTAGCGGCAAGGCGGTCGTGATCTATCAGCCGGGCAACTCCAATGCATCTGAGACCGTTCAGGATACGGTCCGGGCGGTTGTTGGCACTGCAGCCGCGGCCGTGGTGATCACGAGGAACGTGGCGACGTCAGCGACAACCGTATCGGTTGCTGCGGCACCCGCTTCAGTACCGGCGGGACAGGTCAGCATCATCACCGCCACCGTGACCAGCATCAGTGGGTCCACATCCACGCCCGCTCCCGGTATCCCGGTGACCTTCACCCTCCCGGTCAACAACAGCGGCGCAACGCTGACTCCGGCGACTGCGACAACGGACGGCACGGGCAAGGCGGTCGTGATCTATCAGCCGGGGGCGCTGTCTCCTTCACTCACCGTTCAGGATACGGTACAGGCGACTGTCGGCAGCGCGACCGCAGCCGTGGTGCTCACCAGGACCGTGTCGGCAGCGGCCACGACGACCGTGTCGATTACTTCTTCGAATGCTTCCCTGACGTCGGGACAGGTCAGTATCATCACCGCCACCGCGACCAACATCAGCGGGTCCACATCCACGCCTGCTGCAGGCGTCACAGTGGCCTTCTCGCTGCCGGTCAACAGCAGCGGTGCGTCTCTGTCCGCACCGACCGCGACGACGAACAGCAGCGGCATGGCGTTCGTGGTCTATCAGCCGGGAACCACGAATCCCGACAAAGACGTTCAGGATGTGGTCCAGGCGACCTACAACATGGTGACCAGTTCCACGGTGATCACCAGGACCGCGGCGACGACGTTGGGGTATAGTATTGACGTCGAGGCCGCTCCCACGACGCTGGGGCCTTCTGAAAGCAGCGTTATCACGGCAAACGTGCGCAAAATTGCAGGGAGCCAGCCGGTCAGTGGCGTGACGGTCACTTTTACGGTCACGGGCGCCAACAATGCAACGGGCACGGGGATGACTGACGGGAGCGGCAATGCGGTATGGGTCTTTACAAATGGTGCTGCCGTGACAACCGGGCAGAGTATTGTCACGGCCAGTATGACGTATGGGGCCGATACCTATACGGATGCCGCGATCATCAACCATTCGGGGGGTGGGGGAGTGACGCCACTTTCGATTGCGGTTTCGGCTTCCCCGAACTCGCTCAAAGTCGGGGAGGTCAGCATCATCACCGCCACGTTGAGCGGTGACAACAAGGTCGGACAGTCAGTGACCTTCTCGCTGCCGGCTGGCTTCAACAACAGCGGCGCGACGCTGTCCGCGTTGAGTGCGACGACGGACGGCGCGGGCAAGGCGATCGTGATCTATCAGCCCGGGACGCTGAATCCCTCACTGACCGTCCAGGATACGGTCCAGGCGGCTTTCGGCACGGCGACCGCGGCCGCGGTGATTACGAGGCAGGCGTCGCCGGTGACTACGACGACCGTAGAGGTTGCGGCGTCCCCCGCTACTTTGACGACGGGACAGGTCAGCATCGTCGCCGCAACGGTGACCACCAGTGCGGGATCCGCCGCCGGTCTCACAGTGAACTTCACGCTGCCGACCAACAGCAGCGGCGCGTCTCTGTCCGCGGCGACCGCGACGACGGACAGTAATGGCAAAGCGATCGTGGTCTATACGCCGGGGACCACGGATGACGACAGGGATGTTCAGGACGTGGTCCAGGCGACCTGCAACTCGGTCACCGGCGCTGTGGTGATCACCAGGACCGCGCTGACGACGTTGGCGTACAGCATCGATATTGCTGCTGGCTCCGGCTTCGGCAGCAGTCCCACCACGTTAGCACCTTCTGCAAGCGGTGTTCTCACGGCAACCGTGAGGAAGCTTGTGGATAGCACACCGGTCAGTGGGGTGACGGTCACTTTCACAGTCACGGGTGCCAACAGTGGAACAGGGACGGCGTTGACCGACGGTGCTGGTCACGCCGTATGGGTCTTTACGAACGGGGCTGCCGCCGGGCAGCTGATTGTCCAAGTCAGTATCACGTTTGGCCCAGATACATATACGGATGCCCTGATTGTAAACTAAATCACGCACCGTAATATCGCCGGAGATGCGCTTTTATGGCCATAGCGATCCCCGCCTTCAGGGCGGGGACGCGACGGCGGATAACATAGGCAGGAGAAACAGGAGGGACCAAGGAATAGGGGGACGGCGTCCATTTTTCGGGCCGCTGTCCCCCTTGCTTTTGTCTCTTCGCGCCTCTGGGATATTGGACATGGTCAGGGTGCTTGCAAACCTCCCTGCAACCATATTATAGTTCGCTTACCATTCGGAAAGGAGTTTTCATGAGAGCGCATTGGATCGCAGCTCTGACGACGGCAGGCCTGATCCTCG
>CAZWTL010000033.1:0-20614 GCA_964637025.1 uncultured Syntrophaceae bacterium
ACCACGGACCCGATGGTTAACAGCCATCTGCTCTACCGACTGAGCTACTGGGGAACATCGGTACTTCGAAGCGGCTTCATAATATAAGAGCGTGGTTTTGTCAACAGGCTCCTTCAAAAAAAATGCATAGGGGAAATGGGAACGGTCCAAACCGGTGCAACGGGAATGGCCGGTCGTGATGCTCATCGTGACAAGAAATGCAATATTCCCAATCATAACATGAAAATAAGCAAGCAGAGCCGGAAAGGAGCACCGCCCAGGTTCTCGAGATCCCGAAGATGATGGGATCACCTGGGAGGATTTGGGGTTGACACAAAATCGACTGGTCGTGTTAGAATGGGTGAGCGAATCGTGAAGGCACGATACCCGGATTTCGGAGGTGGCGCTGCGTCATGCAGGATGCTCGGAAGGAACAGGAAAGCAATCCCGGCGGGGGACAGAAAGGGCTCAAGGAGAGGGTGATTGACGCCGGCATTTGCACGGGCTGCGGCGCCTGCGCCGGCCTGTGCCCCTATCAGGACTTCTACCGCGACCGGTCAGTGGTTCTGCATCCTTGCGATCTTGACCGGGGACGATGTTACGACGTCTGTCCGCAAACGCCGACGGATCTGGAGGCCCTGAGGCGAAGGCTCTATGACGAAGCGGACTGCACACCGGAGATCGGCCCCTTGAAGGGTTTTTTCATCACCCGGGCGTCGGATGAGGGCGTACGGCGTAACGCCCAGCATGGCGGCACCGTCAGCGCGCTTGTGGGGCTGGCCCTTCGTGAAGGCCTGATCGATTCCGCGATCGTCGCCGAGGCCGGCGAGGAGAGACTCCTTCCCAGAAGCGTGACCGTTCACGGCTGCCAAAGCTCAGCACCGGCCGGGAAAAGCCGTTTCGTTGCCACCCCCACCGTGGCCGAGTTCAACCGATCCTGCCTGGGGGATGTCCGAAGACTCGGCGTCGTGGCCACCCCCTGCCAGGCCCTTGCCCTGGCAAAAATGCGCATACAGCCAGCTTCCGCGGCAGGAAGCGGCATCGAAAAGCTTGGACTGGTTATAGGCCTTTTCTGCGGATGGATTCTGTCCTGGAACAAGCTGGTCGACCTTCTGAAGGATCGCGTGGATCTTGATCGGGTGACGGGGATGGACATCCCTCCGAGCCGCTACCATACCCTCGAGGTATATGCCGATGGGGAAACCCTCCGGATACCTCTCGACGACGTCGATTCCTGCGTCCGGGCCTCCTGCCGCATCTGTTCGGACATGACCGCGGAGTTCAGCGACCTTTCCGTAGGCTCGGCAAGGCTGCCCGAAGGTTGGAAGACGGCGCGCTCGTGGAACCAGGTGATCGTCAGAACCCAAAAGGGGATGGAACTGATGGATCGGGCACGGGTGATGGGGGCCCTGGAATTCAGGGATGTTCCGCCCGAAAACCTGGAGAAATTGAAGGCGGCCTCCATGGGAAAGAAGGCCACAGCGGCCAAGAGACTGGCCGGTCCGGGCAAGGGGGCTGTTCGTTAAGCGCAGACGCGATGACGGTCTCTCGGCGCTGGCAATGGGGAAAGGCGCTCAGGCGGTTCGACCGCGTCAGGGTCGTGGCGGTGAAAAACCGGCTGCTGGCAATGCCGAAACAGAGGATCGAGAGGGAAGGCCTCCGGCGGTTGCCGGGGCTCTTGGACGCCGGATGCAGCGTCGCGGATATTTCTGAAATCGGATGCGGAGGCCATAGTCGAATGCCCATGGATGGCGAACACAGGGATGGTTCCGAAGTCCTGCTGATGGGAAACGAGGCCATTGCCCGAGGCGCCTTGGAGGCCGGGGTGAGGGTGGCGGCCGGATATCCCGGAACCCCGTCTTCGGAGATCATCGAAACCCTTTCGCGTTATTCGAGGGAGGGCCGTACCTACGTAGAGTGGTCCACCAACGAAAAGGTGGCCATGGAGGTCGCCGCCGCAGCCTCGTTTTCAGGGCTCAGATCGCTCTGCGTGATGAAGCAGAACGGGGTCAACGTTGCATCCGATTTCCTGCTCCACCTCGTGGGATCCGGAACGAGGGCCGGGATGGTCGTGGTCACCTGCGACGATCCCGGCGCCCTGTCGAGCGTCAACGAGGGCGAGTCGCGCCATTTCGCCAGGCTGATGGAAATTCCGCTGCTGGAGCCGGCGGACTTCCAGGAGGCCAAGGAGATGACCCGCTGGGCCTTCGATCTTTCCGAGGCCATCCGCAACGTCGTCATGGTCCGGAGCGTGACCCGGATGTCGCACGCCAGCGGCAATGTCGTGCTGGGATCTCTTCCGGAGGAGGTCGTCCAGGCCCGTTTTTCCTGCTCGGGGCTGATATCCGATCCGGAGAACGGGCCGATGGTCAGTACGCCCGTCATTCAAAAGCACCGCCTGCAGCAGGAGAAACTCGGGAAGGCGACTGCGCTCTTCGAAAAAACTCCTTTCAATGGCTATGAGGGGCCTGAGCGGCCGGAGCTTCTGATCATCACGAGCAGCGCCTGCACCCTCTACAGCCGTGAGGCGGTTTCAATGCGGAAAGCGGGGAACCGTGTCGGGATCCTCAAGCTTGGGACGACATGGCCGCTGCCGCCCGAGCTTGTCAAAAGGCATCTGAGGCTGTCCGAAAAGGTAATGATCGTCGAGGAGGTCCTCCCGTTCATCGAAGACCAGGTCAAGATTCTCGCAGCGGAACAGGCCGGAGAAATCGGGATCAAGGCGTTTTACGGAAAGCGCGAAGGCGTTCTGCCCACGGTTGGCGAGTTGAATCCCGACCTCGTGGCGGAGGCCCTGGGACGTATCCTCGGGATCGACCCTCCTGAGCCTCCCCCGGATTACGTCAACAGGATACGGACCATTTCCACCGCGCTTCCGAAGCGCGAACAGACCTTCTGCCCGGGATGTCCGCACAGGGCTTCATTCTGGGGCATCCGGGAGGCGCTGATGCGAGACGGCCGTGAAGGTTTCGTATGCGGGGACATCGGGTGCTATGCCATGGCCTCCCTCTTTCCCGCCGCCGGTTTCCAGACCGCCAAGACCCTCCATTCGATGGGATCAGGGACCGGACTTGCATCCGGATTCGGAAAGCTGGGGCCGTTCGGTTTCAAACAGACGGTTCTGAGCGTTTGCGGGGATTCGACCTTCTACCATGCGGCCATCCCCGCATTGATCAACGCCGTCCACCAGGGGTCGGACATGACCTTCATCGTCCTGGACAACAGCGGGACCGCGATGACGGGATTTCAGCCCCACCCGGGGATAGCGGTGAATGCCATGGGACAGAAGTCCCCGGAAGTCGACATCGCCGCCCTTTGCCGCGCCATGGGGATTCCGGTAACCATCACCGATCCCTTCGACCGGACGGGGACGAGGGATGCGCTCAACCGCCTCATGGAAGTGGCGGGCGTGAAGGTCCTCATTCTGAAGCAATCCTGCGCCCTTTCCCCTGAAAAAAAGGGTAAGAAAAGATTCGAAGTCCGTGTGAACCCTTCCCTTTGCCGTGGGGATTCATGCGGGTGCAACCGCCTCTGCACGAGAATTTTTCGCTGCCCTGGGCTGCTCTGGAACCGGGAGACCTTGAAGGCGGAGGTCGATGAAGTCATATGCGCCGGGTGCGGATTCTGCGCTGAAATCTGCCCGGCCGGGGCGATCCGAATCGAGGAGGCCAGGCAGCCATGACAAGAACGGTGGCAAAAGACCCGTACAACATCGTGATCACGGGAGTGGGGGGGCAGGGGAACGTCATGGCCTCCCGCGTGCTGTCGAACATGCTGGTCCGGAAAGGGTTCAGGGTGACGATCGGCGAAACCTTCGGGATGTCGCAGCGCGGCGGTTCAGTCATGAGCCATATCCGGGTTTCGCCGAAGGCGGTATGGAGTCCGCAGATCCCGAAAGGGATGGCCGACCTGATCGTTGCCATGGAGCCGGTCGAAGGGATCCGGGTCCTGTCGGCCTATGGGAACCCGTCGGTCAAAGCCTTGGTGAACCTGCGGCCGATCTGCCCCGTCGGTGTGATCACCGGTGAGGAGACTTACCCGTCCGAAGAGACGATCCGGGACATGGTCGCGGTGCTGGCCGAGGAGACCCGTTTTCTCAACGCAACCGACGAGGCGATGCGCCTGGGCAATCCCATCCTGGGCAACATCGTGATGATCGGCGCCGTGGCCGGTCTGGAGGTTCTTCCCCTCGACCCGCGCCTTTTCGAGGCGGTCATCCGGGAAGGGATGGCGGCGTCGCGTGTGGAGGCCAACCTGCGTGCCTTCGCGATCGGGCAGGAGGCCGTTACCCGACAAGGGCGTTCGGGCTGACGGGGTGCGGTCATGAAACCGAAAACGATCAGGGATCTTCTAAAAGAGGTGAGCGATGAAGGATGTTTTCAAGGCCGTCCAGGTGACGGAGGATGTCTGGTGGGTCGGGGCCATCGATTGGGAAATACGTGATTTCCACGGTTATCAAACGAAACGGGGGAGTACCTACAACGCCTATCTGATCCTGGCGGACGAGATCACGCTCATGGATACGGTCAAGGCGCCGTTCCGCGAGGAGATGATGGCCCGCATTGCGTCCGTCGTGGAGCCGGGAAGGATCAGGTACATCGTGTCGAACCACTCGGAGATGGACCATTCCGGGTCTCTTCCGGAAACAGTTGCGGCGATTCATCCCCGGAAGGTGTTCGCCTCCGCGGTGGGGGCGAAAACCCTCAGGGAGCTTTTTCACGATGGTCCGGAGATCACGGCCGTCCAGGACGGGGAGAAGCTGGACCTCGGCAACCGCACCCTGACGTTTATGGAGACCCGGATGCTCCATTGGCCGGACAGCATGTTTGCCTATCTGAACGAAGAGCAGATTCTCTTCTCCCAGGACGCCTTCGGAATGCACCTGGCCACGTCGGAAAGGTTCGCGGATCTGTGCGATCCATCGGTGTTGGCCTATGAAGCGGCGACCTACTATGCCAACATCCTGCTCCCCTACTCGCCGCTGGTGCTGAAACTCATCGACAAGGTGAAGGCGGCCGGCCTTTCGTTGCGCGTGATCGCCCCGGATCATGGGCCGATCTGGAGACGGGAGACGGGAGGGATCGTCGAAAATTATGCGAAATGGGCGGCTCAGAAGCCGGAGCCCAAGGCGGTCGTCGTCTATGCGACGATGTGGCATAGCACGGAGAGGATGGCCAAGGCCATCAGCGAGGGGCTGGCCGACGGGGGGCTGAGCGTTAAACTCATGTCCGTGGACGGGGTGCATCGCAGCGACGTCATCTACGAACTCCTGTGCTGCGGCGCGTTGGCCGTCGGCTCCGCGACGCTCAACAATCACCTGCTTCCGCAGATGGCGGATATTTTGACTTACCTCAACGGGCTCAAGCCGAGGAACCTCGTGGGCGCCGCCTTCGGGTCCTACGGCTGGAGCGGCGAGGCGGTGAAGGAAATCGAGGGGATCCTCTCGGAGATGAAGATCGAAAAGGCGGGAGAGGGGATCCGGGTGAAAAACGTGCCGGACACCGGCGCCCTGCACCGGTGCCGCGAACTCGGGAAAACGATTGCGGACCAGGTCAAGGCGCGCCTTTAGGAAGCGCAATGCCCTGGACGCATGGGAATCATTCATAACACACCACAAGGAGGATGAATATGGGAAGGTATGTATGCTCTGTCTGCGGTTACGTCTATGATCCGGCTGAGGGTGATCCCGAGGCGGGAATCGAAGCGGGTGTCCCCTTTGAAAAGCTTCCGGAAGACTGGGTCTGCCCCGTCTGCGGAGCGTCCAAGGATGAGTTCGCGCCGGAATAAATGACGGAGGGAAGTGCGAATGGCTGGGACGATGGATGCGTTGCGGCAGGCCTATGCGGGCGAGGCCAAGGCGGCCCTGCGACTGAAGGTGTTCGCGCAGAAGGCGGAAGAGGAGGGTTATCCGCAGATGGCGAAGCTCTTTCGGGTCGTCGCATGGTCCGAGGAGATCCACGGAGCCAGGGCATTAAGGGTCCTCAGGGAGATCAAATCCACGGAGGAGAATCTGGCCGATTGCTTCGTGTCGGAGCAGGGTGTGGCGGAGGTCGCATACAGCCGGTTCGTCCGGGAGGCAGAAGCCGAGGGGAACCAGGCCGCAGTGCTTCACTTCAGTCAGAGCCGCGACGTCGAGGAGACCCATGCCAAGCTTTACAAGGAGGCCATGAACCACATGATGGCGGAGCGGGAGACGACCTATCATGTCTGCCTGGTCTGCGGCTATGTTGCGGACGGAGATCTGCCGGAGATCTGTCCCGTCTGCGGGGCCTCGAAAGAGAAATTCAAGGAAATATCCTGACGGTTGGTGAATGGAGGATTGCCATGCGGGGTCTCCTGCTGCGCTGGGTCATTCTGACCGCGTCGGTTCTGACGGCTTGCTGGATGCTGGATGGGATCCACGTCCGCGGAATCTTTCCGGCGCTATTCGCCTCGGCGCTGCTCGGGGTTCTTAATGCGGTTTTTCGTCCCATCCTCATCCTGCTGACGCTGCCTCTCAACATCCTGACGCTCGGGCTGTTCACATTTGTGATCAATGCGCTGATGCTTGTCATCGTCTCGGCGGTTATTCCCGGATTCAAAGTGGAGGGATTCTGGACCGCCGTGGCCGGAGCGCTCATCATCGGAGCGACGAGTTGGGTGATCAACCGGTTCATCGGATCCACAGGACGCATTGAGACGTCGGACTGCGTCGATCTCAAGCAGAGGCACGGCCGATGGGAGTGAATGACCTCAGCCCGGCCATGCGCCAGTACCTGGAGATGAAAGAGCGTTACCCGGACTGTATCCTGTTCTTCCGGATGGGGGACTTCTACGAGATGTTCTTCGAGGATGCCCTGACCGCGTCCAGGGTCCTGGAGATCACGCTGACATCGAGGAACAAAAACAGGGAAGACGCGATACCTCTCTGCGGCGTCCCTTATCACGCGGCCTCCGGGTACATCGCCAAACTGATCGAAAAGGGGTTCAAGGTAGCGGTCTGCGAGCAGATGGAGGACCCGAAGCTGGCCAAGGGGGTGGTAAAGCGCGAAGTGGTTCGCGTGGTCACCCCCGGCCTCGTGCTCGACGCGGAAAACCTCGATGCAAAGGAGAACAACTACCTCGCCGCCCTTGAGGCAAGAGACGGACGTTACGCACTGGCCTTCGTCGACATTTCGACCGGGGAGTTCAGGATCGCCGAAACGGACGACCGCGAATATTTTCTGGTCCAGACATCAGGACTTGCCATCCGGGAACTGCTGGTGGCGGAGGATTTTGGCGATGGCGAACTGATCCGGGGCATTGCCGGAGAGGGGGAAAACTGCCGTATCACCCTCCTGCCTCCGGAACGGTTCGATACAGACGCGGCCGGAGCGCTCCTGAGGGACCGCTTCCCCGAAGCGACGCTGACGGAAACGGGCGTGGCAGCCCGTCCGGCAGTGACGGCCGCGGCGGGCGCCGTTCTGTCCTACATGGCCGAAACCCAGATGGATCGGCTGAAGCACGTCAACGAAATCGCCTGGTACGACAGCGGCGCCCACCTGATCCTGGACGAGGTCGCCAAGCGCAACCTCGAGCTTTTTTCATCCCTCTCCGAGGGGAAAAGAACCGGATCGCTCATCGAGGTCCTCGATCAAACGGTGACCCCCCTCGGGGCCAGGAGGCTCCGATGGTGGCTGAACCATCCCCTTCGGGACTCTCAGCGTATCGGGGAAAGGCTTGCCGCGGTTGCCGAGATCCGTGAGCATCACCTGTTGAGGGAGACACTCAGGGGGATTTTGAAATCCATTTACGACCTGGAGCGTCTGGGAAGCCGGATTTCCGTGGGCGTGGCCAACGGACGGGATCTCGCCGCGCTCCGGACATCCATTCAGGCCCTGCCGGATCTCCGGAACGCCCTTTCCGGAAGCGAAGCCGCCCGACTTCGGGCCATCCACAAGGGAATCGACGAGCTGCGCGATGTCGTAGAACTGATCGAGAGGGCCATCGTGGACGAACCTCCGATGTCGATCCGTGAGGGGGGGGTCATCCGGGAGGGTTATGATCCGGAACTGGACCGACTGACGGTCATCACGAGGGACGGACGGAAAGGGATCGCAGCACTCGAGGACAAGGAACGCAAGCGAACGGGCATCAATTCCCTCAAGGTCGGGTTCAACAACGTCTTCGGTTATTACATTGAGGTCACGAAGGCCAATGCGCGACTGGTGCCGGCGGATTATATCCGGAAGCAGACCTTGGTCGGCGCGGAGCGATACATCAACGAGGAGCTGAAGGGGTACGAGGAAACCGTCCTGCACGCGGAAGAGCGGCTCCGGGATCGGGAATACGACCTCTTTGTTGAAGTCCGTGAAATCATCGGGCGCGACATCCGAAGAATACAGACGACTGCGGCACATGTCGCCGATCTGGATGCCATCGCTTCACTGGCGGAGGTAGCGGAACGGAACAACTACTGCTGCCCGATGGTGGATAACGAAGACTCCATCGTGATCGCGGATGGACGTCATCCGGTTGTGGAACGGATGGCCGGAGGAGGCTTCGTCCCGAATGACCTGTCGATCGATCTGGCCGGAAACCGATTTTTAATCATCACCGGCCCCAACATGGCCGGAAAATCGACCTACATCCGCCAAGTGGCCCTGATCGTCGTGATGGCGCAGATGGGCAGCTTCGTTCCCGCCTCCAGGGCCAAAGTCGGCGCAGTGGACCGGATTTTCACACGGATCGGCGCTTCGGACAGTCTGGCGCGGGGGCAGAGCACCTTCATGGTGGAGATGAACGAGGTCGCGGAAATCCTGCGCCATGCGACCAGGCGGAGTCTGATCATTCTGGACGAGGTGGGACGGGGAACCAGCACCTTCGACGGGCTCAGCATCGCCTGGGCGGTCGCGGAATACATTCATGACGTCCCTTCGCTGGGGGCCAGGACCCTGTTTGCCACCCATTATCACGAACTGACGGAACTGGCGGCAACGAAGGATGGGGTGCGGAACTACAACATCGCCGTTCGTGAGTGGGGTGAAAAGATCATTTTTCTCAGAAAGATCATGGAGGGGGGAACCAACCGCAGCTACGGGATCCAGGTGGCAAAGCTCGCCGGGGTTCCGGCTGCGGTGATCGCCCGGGCCAAGGAGATCCTCCGAAACCTGGAGAAGGGTGAACTCGATGCAGCCGGGATGCCCAAGATCGCACGGGGGATGAGGATGGACGAGATAAAATCGAATCAGCTCAGTTTGTTTTCAGATGAACCCAATCCAATACTTGAAGAAATCCGAAGGTTGGATCCCACGAGGATCACGCCCATGGAGGCGCTTCAACGGCTTGGGGAATGGAAAGCCAGACTGGATCAGGATGGATGCTGACCATGGAACGGACGGGAGCCAATACGGCCTATGAGATGTCCGTGCGGAGGGATGAGCATAACGGTTTGACCCTTGAACTCCGGGGTCGCATCACCCTCGGGAATGCCGAGGAGCTGTTGGACAGGATGAGCAAGTCCGTGGCTGCGGCGGATCCCTCCTCCGTCCGGATCGACCTCCAGGGGATTTCCCAAATGGACAGCACGGGCGTCCTGTCCCTGTTGCGTCTGGAGGATGCCGTCCGAAGGCGCGACATCCCCTGCAATCTGCTCCATCTCCCCGAAGAGACCGAACGGTTCATGGGATTGATCGACCGCGCGGCCCTGACCAGACCTCCCCTGCGTGACGAAGAAGCGCCGGAAGGACTCCTGGAAAGGCTCGGATCGGCAAGCCTGATGTTGCTGAATGATTTTACCTCCGCCATGTCGTTTCTGGGGGATCTGGTCGCGGCCCTGCTACGCCTGTTTCGCCATCCGGGCGAAGTGCGCTGGGATGACGTTCTGTTCTACGTGAGACGCGTGGGAGCGGAGGGGCTCCCGATTGTCGGACTGATCAGTGTGCTGATCGGCCTGATCATCGCCTTCATGTCCTCGCTGCAGCTCAGGCAATTCGGGGCGGATGTCTATGTGGCCTCGCTGGTAGCGGTGGCCATCGTCAGAGAACTGGGGCCGATCATGACGGCCATACTCGTGGCCGGCCGTTCCGCGTCCGCGTTTGCCGCCGAGATCGGCACGATGAGGGTGAACGATGAGGTGGATGCACTGGTTACGATGGGGTTCGATCCCGTCCGTTTTCTGGTTCTGCCCAAACTGATCGCGACGGTGGCGGTGCTGCCGCTTCTGACCCTTTACGCCGATCTGTTCGGAATCGTCGGGGGGATGATCGTTGGCGTAGGGGGGCTCGATCTGACGGCTTACACCTACCTCAGAGAAAGCCAGAGGAGCGTCACCGTTTTCTATCTCAGCGCCAGCCTGGTCAAGGCTGCGGTTTTCGCCTTTATCATCGCCTGGATCGGATGCCAGCGCGGATTTCAGGTCAGGGGCGGCGTCAAGGAGGTGGGGGCGGCGACTACGTCCGCGGTGGTCACGGCGATCCTGCTGATCGTGGTGATGGATTCGGTGTTTGCCGTTGCTCTCCATTACATCTGACGAGAGAGATTGGAGATGAAGGGAACCGGGACGATGCGCCATGCGAATGATGCTGCCATTGTCGTGGAGGGTCTGAAAGCCGCCTTCGGCGGAACAACCGTTCTCGATAACGTGAGCCTTGAGGTCAGGCATGGGGAAATCCTCTGCATCGTCGGCGGCAGCGGCTGCGGGAAGTCGACGCTTCTCAAACACATGATCGGACTGATCCGTCCCGATGCCGGACGGGTTTACGTGGCTGGTGAAGACATCGCAGCCGTGGACGATGATACGCTCAACCGGATCCGCAGAGGGATAGGGGTACTCTTCCAGTCGGATGCCCTGTTCGGATCGATGACCCTGGGGGAAAACGTGGCCCTTCCGCTTTCGGCGTTCAGGGGAATTTCAGCGGAAACGGTGAGACTCATCGTACGGATGAAGCTGGGAATGGTCAATCTGGCAGGATACGAGAACCATTATCCCGACGAATTGTCCGGAGGCATGAGGAAACGGGGGGGGCTGGCCAGGGCCATGGTCCTGGATCCGAGCATCCTGTTCTTCGACGAGCCGTCGGCAGGCCTGGATCCGATCAATTCTCAGGAGTTGGAGACGCTGATCCGGGGCATCAACGCCAGCCTTGGCACCACGATGGTGATCGTCAGCCATCAGGTGGGGCTCGTGTTGAACGTGGCCCACCGGATCCTCATGATGGACCGCAACGCAAAAGGAATCGTCGCGGACGGTTCTCCGGAGGAACTCCGACGGCAGGCGGATGACCCGCGGATCGGGAATTTCCTGTTCCCCGGAGAGGTCGGCTCCAGGAAAAGGTGAGGCGATGGTCAAAAGAAGATCCCATTTCATGATCGGATTGTTCGTGCTGATCGGTGTAGCGATCGGCATTGCAGCCGTTATTTGGATCGGAGCGTCGGAATATTTCGAAAAAGGATCCCTTTACGTCACCTATTTCGACGAGTCCGTACAGGGACTGCAGGTCGATTCACGGGTCAAATACCGCGGGGTGGAAATCGGAAAGGTGGAGAGCATCGGAGTCGCGCCGGATCGAAGGCTGGTCGAGGTGCTCATGAAGATCGATCTCAAGGGAGAGGACGTCAAGAATGTCGTGACCCAGCTCAGGGCGGCGGGCATTACGGGCATCGTCTTTATCGAACTGGACCGAAGGATTGAATCCAGCGTGGTGCTCACGCCGCCAGCGGGGATGGAGACCCGCTATCCGGTGATCGCATCGCAGACATCCCAGAGCAAGCAACTCCTGATGGGGGTCGACCAGATCATCAACAAGATCGATGCGATGGACTTCAGAGGGATCGCCGATCAGACCAAACAGACCCTGGGAGCCGCGGAAGATTTTCTCAGAGGTCAAAAAATGACGGGCATCATGACCCGGGTGGATGCTGCGGTGGGCAGCCTCGACGGGCTCCTGCGGAAAATCGACGGAGTTCTGGCGCAGGGCAGAGTGGAATCCTTGATGGAAGAGGCCGGGCTGGGGCTTCAGGAAATCAGGCTCGGACTGCGGGAGGCCAGGCAGGGCGTTGAAGAGACCCGGCAGGGTCTGAAGGAATCCCGTGAGGCGATCGCCGACGCCCGACGCTTCCTGGCACTGATCCAGGACGAAGTCAAGAAGCTCAAGGCAGCTGAAAGCGCCGAGAGGGCGCAAAGACTGATCGAGGGATTGGACCGGAGGACCCTCGAGGTTACGGCCGACGTCCGCCGTACGACCGACGAGATCTCTCAGGCAGTCGATAGCCTCAAACTGCTTTTGGACAGGCTGCACGACAACCCGTCGGATCTGATTTTCAGCCGTCCTGACCGGGAGGACAGTCGAGCAGGGGAGGAAGGCCGATGATTGAAAGAATCAAAACGGTTGCGATGATCGTTGGGTTGGCGGCCGGACTGTATGGATGCCTGGGCCAGACCGGCGGGTCGTCACTGATCCGATACTATGTCCTGGAATACACGCCGCCGGCACAGATGAAAAGGGCAGTGGTTCCGGCAGCGGTTCGCGTGGAACGGTTTTCTGCGAGCCGCCTCTATAACGGCTCCGCCATGGTATACCGCGACGGGGCGTACCGTCGGGGGGCCCCGTCGGCAGCCCGATGGAGGATCGTACCGGCAGACATGGTCACGGAGTGCCTGCGGCGTGACCTTCGGAAGTCGGGGATTTTCAGCGTTGTCCTTGCTCCGTGGGATATCGGAGCGTCCCGCTATTCCCTCGAAGGTGAGATCGAGGAATTTCTCGAAATACGCGACGGGGCGTCACGGAGAGCGTGCATCTCGGTGATGGTCACCTTTCTGGACCTGTATCGTCCGAATCGTTCGGGCGCTAAGGTGTTTCAAAAGGAATATCGGGTCGAATCGACGGTTTCCCGGGAAGGCTTTGCCGGTCTGGCCGAGGCGATGAGCCTTTCCATGTCGAAGTTGTCCCAAGCGCTCATGGCCGATATCGAAGCCGCCGCGATGCAGCCGGATCCGGGAGCGTCCTGAAAGAAGGAATCACTTGATGCAGACCCTTCGGACCTGCTTGAAGTCCGTAACGCCCTGAAGCGATTTAATGATGCCGTCCTGCAACAGGGTCGTCATCCCCTCCTCCATCGCCAGATCCCTTAATTCTTCGACCGTCGCGTGCTTCTGGATCAGCCGTTTGACGCCGTCTGTGGCGATCAGGAGTTCATGGATGCCCATGCGGCCCTTGTAACCCGACCTGTCGCAGGCCTCGCAACCCTTCGGCCGATAGAGGGTGAAGCCCGAGTCATAATCGATGTTGAGTTTCCTGAACTGCTCCTCGCCGTAACTCTGCACGATCTCGTCGAACTCACTCCGGTCTGGATGGTAGGACTGTTTGCAGTTTCTGCAAAGGGTCCGGACGAGACGCTGGGCGAGGATTCCCAGGAGGGCATCGGCGAAATTCAGCGGATCGATTCCCATATCCAGGAGGCGGACGATCGTTTCCGGTGCGCTGTTCGTGTGGAGCGTGCTGAAGACCAGATGGCCCGTAAGAGAGGCCTCAACGCCTGTCTTGGCCGTTTCAAAATCGCGCATTTCGCCCACCATGATCACGTCGGGATCCGCACGAAGGAAGGCACGCATGGCCGCGGCGAAATCGAATCCGATCTTCGGCTGGACCTGGACTTGGCGCAGCCCGTACTGGGTGATTTCAACGGGGTCTTCGGCCGTCCAGATCTTCCGGTCCGGCGTGTTGATCTCGTGGAGAGCGGCATGGAGCGTGGTCGTCTTCCCGGATCCTGTGGGGCCGACGACCAGGATCATTCCGTAGGGCTTATCCAGAATGTTTTTGAGGGCATTGAAATTGCGGGGCACCATCCCCATCGCGGTCAGGGGCAGTGTGTCCCCGGCCTTGGCCAGGATGCGCATCACCACGTCCTCAACGCCCCCAGCGGTCGGAACGGTGGCCACGCGGAGCTCAATCTCCTCCCCTCCGGGCTTCTTGAATTTGATCTTGCCATCCTGCGGCAACCTTCGGACAGTGATGTCGAGATTCGACATGATCTTGATCCTGGAGACGACCGCCGCACGATAGCTGTAAGGAAGGGTTTGGTAGATGGCACAGTCGCCGTCAACCCGATAGCGCACCTCGACGTTCTTCTTGGCCACATTGGGTTCGACATGAATATCGGAGGCACGCTTGGTCTGGGCGTCGATGATGATTTTGTTGACGATCTGCATGATGACGCTGTCGGATTCGGTGACTACCTCGCCATCCTCTTCGTCCTCGGGGAACTCGTCGTCTTCGAGCTTGCCGAGGATGTCGGTGATGGTCGACTCCTCCTCAGGGGATTGATAGAAGAAATTGATGAATTTGATGATATCCTCGGGAAAGGAGACGTCATAGCGGACCGATTTGGTCTTCAGCAGGTTTTCAATCATGTCCCTCTTCAGGATATTGTTCGGGTCGTCCACGATGACGTGGATGACCCCGTCCTTCCTTGCGATCGGAACCCACAGTTCCCTGCGGAGATAGTCTTTTTTGAGGTTGACCAGCAGATCGCCCGGAATCGGGAACCTGTCCGTGAAGGGGATGAATTTGCAGTGGAAGAATTCTTCGAAAGAACGGCTGAGATCCTCGCGGGAGATGTTGTATCTTTTCATCAGGAACGACTCGATCGTCTCCTTGGCCTCCCGGGACTCCTCCCAGGCGCTGTCGAGTTGCTCCTCCTTGATCAGGTCACGGGTGATGAGATAATCGAAACGGGTCTTGCGGCGTCTGGCGTAACGCTCCTGATTGTGGAAGGCGACCCCCAGCACATCCGATATCTCCTGCAGGAATCCCTTTTCGTCGTCCGAGAATTTGCCATGGCCCGTTTTCTTGTTGAGAAGCTGTACGACGCCCATGAGGGTCTTGTCGTGAAAAATCGGAGCCGCGAGGATCTGCTTCGTCCGGAAGCCGGTCTTCTTGTCCCAGCTCAAGTCGAACGTCAGCTCCTTGTTGATTTTCTTGAGCTCCTCGATATCGTATGCGTCGGCGATGTTGATGACCTCGCCGTTGTTGGCCACATAGCCGGCGATACTCTTGTTGTTGATGGGAACACGTATCTCCTTGACCTGTGTGCCACTGAGGAACATCGAGTAAATTTCGTTGCGCGGGCGGTCGACCACATAAATGGTGATCGAATGGGTATTGAAGAGATTCAGAATCCCTTCCTTCAGATCGACAAGAATCTGCTTGGTGTTCTGCGCGGCATGAATGCGGTTGGTGATGTCCAGAAGCGCCTTGCGTTGAATCAGCTTCTCTTCAAGTTCCTTGACAGAGTCAAACATGACCGTCTCCGTAAGACAACTGCACCGTCACGATGCACGATTGCGCAGGGACACCTCCCGACCGGCCTGGTCAGAGTTCAGGTTGAAATGATGAAGAATCATAATGCAAGAACCATCCGAATTGCAAGTCTGTTTTCCACCGATGACCCCCGGGGGACATCAGACGGGGCATGTTCCGGCGATGCGGGAATCATCGGATCATTGCGATGATTCCGTCACGATTCTGGAAAAATCGGCGATGTCATGGAAAAGGGTGGAGATCTCTTCGAGCAGGGAGAGGCGGTTGAATCGCACCTTTTCATCTTCCGACATCACCAGGACGGCGTCGAAAAATGCATCCACCGGTTCCCGGAGACGCGCCAGTTCGCAAAATGCGCCCGAGAAGTCGTCCTTTGAAACCCTATTTGAGACACTTTCCCGGATCTTGAGAAAGGCCTCGTGAAGCCCTTTTTCCTGGGCGTTCTCAAAAAGACCGGGATCGACGGATCCGCCCCGGAACCCGCGGATGATGTTGACCACGCGCTTGAAGGCGATGGCCAAAGGCTGAAAATCCGCGCGGGACCTGAATTCCGACATAGCCTGTATTTTCGCGTCGGCCGCCACGATGTCGTCAATGCCGGTAGCCAGGATGGCGTCGACGACGTCGTAGGCGTGTCCATGGGAGATGAGCTGGTTTTCAAAACGGCCCCTGAGAAATTCCAGTACAGACGCTTTGGTTTCATGGGCAGGCCGGGTCAGCAGAGGGCCGAGGATGCCGAGGCTCTCGTCGAGGAGCGAACCCAGTGACAACCGGTATCTCTTGGTCAGAATCACGTTCAGAATGCCGAGGGCCTGCCGTCGCAACGCATAGGGGTCAGCTGTGCCCGTTGGAACCAAACCGACTCCGAAGAATCCGACGATGGTGTCCGTCTTATCGGCAATGCCCACGATGGCTCCCACATCGGTTTCGGGAAGATCTCCTCCCGCAGCAACGGGGAGATAATGTTCGTGGATCGCTTTCGCCACGACCGGATCCTCGCCGGAAATCAACGCATACTCGCGGCCCATGATCCCCTGCAGCTCCGAGAACTCGGAAACCATCTGGGTATCCAGGTCCGCCTTTGCCAAAAGGGCCGCGCGGTCCACTTTCGCTGAAACACTCGGATCGATTCGTCCGGCAAGCCATACCGAAAGCTTCCTGAAGCGCATGACCTTTTCGTAGGATGTTCCCAGAAGGGTATGGAAAACGACCTTCCTGAGATCATCCAGGCGGCGCTCCAAGGGGATCTTGCGGTCCGCCTCGAAGAAGAAGCGGGCGTCGGAGAGGCGGGCGCGGATCACCTTCTCGTGTCCTTTTTGAACGACGGAAGGATCGCGGGCCAGGGTGTTGTTGACTGCGATGAAATAGGGAAGCAAAAACCCATCTTCATCCACAACCGGAAAATATTTCTGGTGGGAAATCATCGTGGTGGTGAGGACCTCCCTAGGCAGTTTCAGATAGTCCGGATCGAAGTTACCGCAGATCACCGTGGGGTATTCGGTCAGGAAAGTCACCGTCTCGAGGAGTTCGTCCGAAGGGATGATCCGGCCGCCCACGGCTTCGGCAGCCTTGAAGGCCTCGTCACGTATAACTTGCCTGCGTTCCGAAGGATCAACGATCACAAAATGGTGTCGGGTTTTGGACAGGTAATCCTCGAGTCCGGTCACCTGGAACGGGTCGGGGCTCATGAAGCGGTGGCCGCGGCTCGTATTGCCGCTTTCGAGGTTCGCGATTCGGAACGGAACGATCCGGCCGTCAAAGATCGCGAGGATCCAATGGATGGGACGCGCGAAGCGGAACTCCAGATTCGACCAGCGCATCGATTTCCGGAAAGGCAGGCCAGCAATAACCGTTGTCAGGATCTCTGGAAGCAAATTCTCCGTCTTGTCGCCGGAAATTTTTTTCCTGGCGCAGACATAATCACCCTTGTCCGTCGATACCCGTTCCAGCTCGGACACCGGGATCCCTTGGCCTTTGGCAAAGCCGATCGCCGCCCGGGAAGGGTTTCCTTCATCGTCATACGCTACCCTGAAGGCGGGCCCCAGTTTTTCGAGGATCTGATCCTCCTGACGATCGGCCACTTGATCCAGCCAAAGCGCAAGGCGACGCGGGGTGCCCATGGTCCGGACTTCCCCGTGATGGATCCTTTGAACCTCCATCTCCCTGCGGACGATTTCCGCCATGTCCCTGAGTGCCTTCGGCAAAAAAGCAGCGGGAATTTCTTCGGTACCGATTTCCAAGAGCAGTTCCTTGCCCATGAACGTTCTCCTATTTTACTTTCAGCAGGGGATAACCCATCGACTCTCTCTGGCGGAGGTAACCCTCGGCGCTGAGCCGCGCCAGGTTTCGAACCCGGCCGATATAGCTTGTTCTTTCAGCCACGCTGATGGCCCCTCTGGCATTCAGCAGGTTGAAGGTGTGGGAGCATTTGAGACAATGGTCGTAGGTCGGGAGGACGAGACCCTTCTCCGCAGCCCGGATCCCCTCGGCTTCATACATGTCGAAACGTTGACGGAGTTGTGCGATGTCGGCGCACTCGAAATTGTAGACGGACCACTCCACTTCGCTCTGGTGATGGACATCCCCGTATTTGATCCCCTTCGTCCATTCAAGGTCATAGACATTATCAATGCCCTGAAGATACATGGCGATCCGTTCGGTGCCGTAGGTCAATTCGGCACTGACGGGATGAAGATCAAATCCCCCGACCTGTTGGAAGTAGGTAAACTGCGAGATCTCCATGCCGTCGAGCCAAACTTCCCATCCGAGACCCCATGCGCCGACGGTCGGCGATTCCCAGTCGTCCTCGACAAAGCGGATGTCATGATCCAGGGGATCGATTCCGAAGCTTTTGAGCGAGTCCAGGTAAAGCTCCTGGATGTTCAGCGGCGAAGGCTTCAAGATCACCTGGTATTGATAGTAGTGCTGGAGCCGGTTCGGGTTTTCGCCGTAACGGCCGTCCGTGGGTCTGCGGGATGGCTCCACATAGGCCACTTTCCAGGGTTCAGGTCCCAGGGCTCTCAAAAAGGTGGCCGGATTGAAAGTGCCCGCACCCACTTCGATATCGTAGGGCTGTTGGATCACGCACCCCTGGTCCGCCCAGTACCGCTGGAGGGCGAAGATCAATTCTTGAAAGGTCACGTCTCCTCCTGTAGGATAATGAAGGTTATTTCTTGATATCATGAATGTTTTTCGGGAGGTGTACTTAGCACGGCGATCCGTGCCTGTCAACATGAAATCGCCCGAGGTCAGATTCCGAGACGGCGGATTTCATGCAGAACATGAACCGATCTCGGTTCTCTTCCGAGAATGTGATGAATGAAATGGGCCAGAAGGAGGCGGCTCTCTTCAGCCAAGCGGCCTGAGAGCTGAAGTCTGCCCAGAAGGCCGATCTCCGTCTCGCGGGCGAGTTGCAGCATCCGGACAGTGCCAATCGAGACGCGAACGGATTCCGGACTCTCGATCCCGCAGCCGATGCAGGCGAGTCCTCCGCCGGCAGGTTCGAAACGGTAGGACGACGGTTTTTCGACGGGCCTTTTACAGACCAGGCAATGGTCCAGAACCGGGTCGAATCCGGAAATCCTAAGCAGGCGGATTTCGAAGAACCGGAGAAGCGACTCGGACAGGGCATTCCCCTCCAGGAGGTGAAGAAAATCCCTCAAAAGTAAAAAAGTATTATGGTTATTCTTGTCTTCTGGCGTAAAGTGATCAATGAGATCGGTGAGATAGGAAGCCGCAAGGGTCTTTTCGAGATCGCCGCGGACCGCCGGAAAATCACATAAGCCATCACAAATTTCAATGAGGGCCAGTCCCTCCGGACGGTTACGTGAAAACTGAATCCGGGAACAGGAAAAAGGCTCCAGTACATTGGCGAAACGTTTACGGCTTCGTCTCGCCCCTTTGGCGATCCCCCGAATTTTTCCAAAGTCCGCCGTACAGAAGGTGACGATCCGGTCGGATTCGCCGTAGTCCATGACCCTCAGCACGATGGCGTCCGTATGCATAGGCATTCTGGCCTGAATTCTCATATCATCAATCGCGGTAGCTGATCCTGCCGCCCACGATCGTCAGAACCGCTTTTCCCTTCAGGCGCCAACCGTGAAACGGAGTGTTCTTTCCCCGTGAGCGGAACATTTCACGGTCCACGAACCACTCCTTCTGCGGATCGATGACGGTGACGTCCGCGTCGGCGCCATCCGCGAGAGTCCCCTTGGGGATGCGGAGAATCCGGGCGGGACGAATCGTCATTTTTTCGATCAGGTCCGGGAGCGAAAGCACCCCGTCTGCCACCAGACGGAGCGAAAGACCCAGAGAGGTTTCAAGGCCCGAGATGCCGCTTGTTGCGATCTCGAATTCGACCTCCTTGTCGATCTTCGCATGGGGCGCATGGTCGCAGGCAATCGCATCGATCGTGCCGTCGCGCAGTCCCGCACGGACGGCCGCACGATCCTCGGCGCTCCGAAGCGGTGGATTGACCTTCGTGGAGGTGTCAAACGTCCGGACGACGTCGTCGGTAAGGGTAAAGTATTGGGGGGCGGTTTCTGCAGTGACCCGTACCCCGCGTGCCTTGGCCTCGCGGATCAGACGGACCGCACCGGTGGTGCTGACGTGGGCGATATGGATGCTGGCCCCCGTAAATTCGGCGAGCAGGAGGTTCCGGGCGACTGCGACGTCCTCGGATACACAGGGGATACCTGACAGTCCGAGTGCGGCGGAAACAGGACCCTCGTTCATGGACCCGCCGGCCGAGAGGTTCATGTCTTCACAATGTTCGATAAGTGTCAGTCCCAGGGAGTCGGCATATTCGAGGGCACGTCGCATCAAGGCCGAGTTCATGACCGGTTTGCCGTCATCGGAAAAGCCGACGGCCCCGGCTTCCTTGAGGTCCCGGAACTCGGAGAGGCAGGTGCCTTCGGATTTCATGCTGATCGCAGCAATCGGATAGACGTTCACCAGGCCGCATTGGACCGATCGGCTTCGGATATACTCGGTGACGGAACGGTTGTCGTTCACCGGATTCGTGTTGGGCATGCAGGCTATGGAGGTGAATCCGCCCGCCGCAGCCGCCTCGCTTCCGGAGTGAATGGTTTCGCGATACTCGAAACCTGGTTCGCGAAGGTGGGTGTGCATGTCCACAAGTCCCGGTGTGACGATTTTCCCTCCGAGTTCCAGCACCTCCATTCCTGAAAACGATTTTCCCGATCCATGCCCCGGGATGAGGCGTGGATCCTTACCGCTCCCCGCGATCTTCCCGTTTTCGATCAACAGATATCCCGTGTGATCGATTTCCCGGGAGGGGTCCAATATCCTGCAGTCTTTCAGCAAAAGAGACATCTGTCCCTTCCTCTTCATGAAAT
>CAZWTL010000033.1:20714-29757 GCA_964637025.1 uncultured Syntrophaceae bacterium
CGTTTGATGCTATAGCCCCAACCAGTCCCGGAGAAGACAACCATGACGACAACCGTGTCGGAGAAACTTGATCCCCAGACGTTTCTGTTCCTGAGCGAAATCCTTGGCAGGGAAGTGGTCGACGGCGATGGCCTTGGGATCGGAAAAATCGTTGATCTGACCGGGAATGTCGGCGAAACGTATCCGCCGGTCATCCATCTGGTGCTGCGCCTGAAGAAGGATCGAAGAACCGTTCTTTTCCCCTGGAGCCAGGCGGTCGAGATGAATGCAAGCACGGTGATCGATCCCGGGAAGTTGGTGGATTTCCGAGGACCTGTCCTCGCCAACGGCGAAATCCTCTTCAAGGACGCTCTGCTGGACAAGCAGGTCGTCGATACCGACGGGGCGAAGATTCGGAGGGTCAACGATCTCCAGTTTCTTCATTCCAGGGGAAATCTCTATCTGGTCCATGTCGATGTCGGATTTCACGGCCTATTGAGGAGAGTCGGCTTGATGAAAGTGGCCGATTTCCTCCTCCAGACCCTGTTCGACTACGAGATGGAAAATCAATTGATCGCTTGGAAGTTCGTTCAACCTCTTGCCTCTCCGGATTTGCTGAGACTGACGATAGCCCAGAACCGAATGGCGCAGATCCATCCGGCGGATCTGGCCGACATCATCGAGGATCTCGATATCCATCAGCGGTCAGCCGTATTTCGTTCACTCGATGTCGAGACGGCTGCGGAGACCCTGGAAGAAACGGATCCAAAAATCCAGGTCAGCCTGATCGAAGAGCTGTCGGCCGAGAGCGCCTCCGACATCATCGAGGAGATGTCCCTTTCAGAGGCAGCCGATCTTTTGGGCGATCTTCCAAAGGAGAGGGCCGAAGGGATTCTCAACGAGATGGAGAAAGACACGGCCGACGATATGAAGGAGCTCCTGGCCCATCCGGAGGAGAACGCCGGGGGGTTGATGACCACCTCTTTCCTCAGTTTTGGTCCGGACGAAACGGCCGGGAATGCGATGGAAAAGATCAGGATCGAGGCCGAGGACATGGACCTGATCTATTATGTATACGTTCTGGATCAGGAAGAACACCTTCTCGGGGTGCTGAGCCTGCGGGATCTGATCGTTGCGCCTCCGGAGAAGCCCTTGTCGGCACTCATGGACACGCGCCTGGTGTCTGTTCATATCGATGAAAAAAAGAATCGCATCGCCGAGGATTTTGCAAAATACGGCGTGCTGGCCATGCCTGTCGTTGATGACGAAAATCGTCTGAAAGGGATCATTCTGTTCAAGAACCTTCTTGAGGTCGTTGCCCCGAAGCTGGGCAGATAGGGGACGGTGATGGATGAGGAGGGGGGCGGAGGAGCATGGTTGATACCCTTTCAGGCGGCATCCGCAATTTCAGGAAACTTTCCGCCTTAAGAAGGCACTGGCGGTCGATCGTGGTGTTCTTCACCCTGATCGGTCCGGGCATCATCACCTCCAACGTCGACAACGACGCCGGCGGCATAACGACCTATTCGCTTGCCGGCGCTGAATACGGACTCAAACTGCTCTGGACCCTTCTTCCCATCTCTGCGGCACTGATCATCATTCAGGAGATGTGCGCCCGAATGGGCGTGGTGACCGGAAAGGGGCTCTCCGATCTGATCCGGGAGCGTTTCGGCGCCCGTATTACGTTCTATCTGATGATCGTTCTGCTGCTGGCCAACCTTGGAAACACGATCTCGGAATTCGCTGGAATTGCCGCCAGCCTCGAGATATTCGGCATCAGCAGGCGCCTTTCCGTTCCATTGAGCGCTGTTTTTGTCTGGTGGCTGGTGGTCAAAGGGAATTACAAGTCCGTTGAAAAGGTGTTTCTCTTTGCGTGCGTATTTTACCTGTCATACGTTGTTTCGGGATTCATGGGAAAGCCGGACTGGAAGGCCGTCGGATTGTCCCTGCTGGAGCCCTCGTTCGAGATGGATGCGGGATTTCTGACCATGGCCGTCGGCTTGATCGGAACGACCATAGCCCCCTGGATGCAGTTCTATCTCCAGTCTTCCATCGTTGACAAGGGGCTCAAGGTAACCGATTATCCCTACACCAAGCTGGATGTGGTTCTCGGATCGGTGATGGTCAATGTGATCGCGTTTTTTATCATCATGCTGTGCGCGGTCACGCTCTTCCCGAGCGGGGTGCGGATCGAAAACGCCCAGGACGCGGCCCAGGCCCTCGCACCCCTGGCCGGTGAGTATTGCTCGTGGCTGTTTGCGTTTGGACTCCTGAACGCCTCGCTCTTCGCCGCTTCGATCCTTCCGATATCAACGGCATACACGATATGCGAAGCCTTTGGATGGGAATCGAGCCTGAACCGAAAGTTCGCCGAAGCCCCCCAATTCTACGGACTCTATTCGCTGATGGTCTTTCTCGGTGCGGGAATCATCCTGCTGCCCGATATGCCGCTGATCCGCATCATGTTCTATTCGCAGGTCGTCAACGGGGCCATTTTGCCCATCATCCTGGTGTTCATGCTGCTGCTCGTGAATGACGGGAAGGTCATGGGTAAGCATAGGAATGGACTGGTCATGAATATCGTCTCATGGCTGACCGTGGCGGTCTTGACTTTTCTATCGCTGGCGATGATCGTATTTGCGCTGATCTGAAAAGAATCAGCGGAGGATTGAACCGAGGCGATTCCAGCGCACCCCGTGGTCATCGCGGTTCCAGGACCAGTAAATGATGAGAGCCTTTCCCAGGATCTCCTTCTTAGGCACGAATCCCCAGTAACGGCTGTCATAGCTCTCGTCACGGTTATCCCCCATGACGAATACGGCATCCTGCGGCACCGTGACCGGTCCGAAATTGTCGCGGGGCTGAACCGAACCTGGAAAGATCACGTTGTCCACATGAACCCCATAGCCGTCTTTCCAGAGGACTCCGTTCAGAAAGATCTCCTTGTTTCGAATTTCGACGGTGTCGCCCGGCAGTCCGATCAGGCGTTTGATAAAATCTTTTGAACGGTCTTCGGGGTAGATAAATACCACAATATCGCCCCGGCGGGGTTCACCGAGGGGGATGAGCGTGGAACGGATCAGGGGAAGCTTGATCCCGTAGTTGAATTTGCTCACGAGGATGTGATCGCCGATCAGGAGCGTCGGCTTCATGGAGCCGGACGGAATCTTGTAGGCCTGAATCACGAAGGTTCTGATGAAGAAGGCGATCAGGATCGCAAGAATGATCGCCTCGATGTATTCCTGCACTTTCGATTTAGGTTTGCTCATGTGGTTACCTAGCTGTAAACTCCGGTCAGTGTAATGACCGCCATCATCAGGGCGAATACCCCCTTCAGGAATATGCCCGCCGCGCGTCCCAGTATGGAGCCCCAGAAGGCACGTAATGCAGGTTTGAGACGGTTCTGGCGCAGCAGTTCTAAGATCAATACACCCGTCAATCCGCCGAAAAAGGCGCCGGCCACAGCCCCGAGACCCAGAAGAAACGGGATCAGGAGCGCAGCGCCGATCACGCCGCCGATGGCGGCGCTCCAGTATGATTTCCGTGAGGCGCCGAACTTCACGGCGCCGGCCATTCCCAGCGCAAAATCGGTCACCTCTGCCAGGATGGAAAGAATCAGCAGCGTCAGCAAAGTCTTGGCTCCAATCCTGTCGAATCCCGTAAAGGCCGCGTAAATCGCCGCGTCCATGAGGATAATGACCGTCCCCGGAAAGCCGAAAAGGATGGAGAAGATGCCAAAAAGCAGCACCAGGATGAACAGGGTCAGGCCTCCGGTCTCCAAGGGCGTCAACGTTATTTTTTCCTTTTCAGACCGGTAGGCCTGATCTTTTCAAACAACAGCACAATCGGACTTGCGATGAACACGGTTGAGTACACGCCGGCAATGGTTCCCACCAGGAGGGTGAACGTAAAATCGTGAATCACGCCTCCTCCGAAGAAGAACAGAACGATCAGGACCATCAGGACCGTCAGTGAGGTCAGGATGGTCCGGCTGAGGGTCTGGTTCACGCTCATGTTGATGATGTCGTCGAGAGACTGACGGATATTCTTCCGGGCATTTTCACGAATGCGGTCGAAGATGACGATCGTATCGTTGATGGAGAATCCGATGATGGTCAGAAGCGCCGCCACGATGTTCAGGTCGAACTCCTTGTTGAACAGGGAAAGGAACGTGATCGTGATCAGGACGTCGTGAATCAGGGCGATGATACCGCCCAGAGCATAACGGAACTCGAAACGCACCCCGACGTAAATCAGGATACCGATCCAGGAGAAGACGATCGCCAGGAGCGCCTTTCGCGTCAGGTCCCGGCCGACCTTGGGACCGACCACCTCGATGCGCCGGATTTCGTATGTTCCCTTGCCGAAGGAGGAGCCCATCGCCTCGTCGACGCGTGACGTAAGCCCTTTGGCATCGGCACCGGATTCAGCCGTCCGGACGATCACCTCCTTGGGGCCGTAATCCTGGATAATGCTGCCCTCGAATCCCATGGACTTGAAGGAGTTCCGGATCTTGTCGGTATCGATTTCGTCCTGGAATTTGATCTGGATCAGGGTTCCACCTGCGAAGTCGATGCCGTAATTGGGACCCCCGTGCCAGATCAGGGAGGCGATGCCGATGACGATTACGGCCAAGGACAGGATGACGGCGGGTTTCATCATCCTGACGAAATTGTAACGGGTTTCCGATTTGATGATTTCCATTGAATTCTCCTCTATCGCAAAAGGCAACCTCTAACGGGATGCGGACGCCCCTGCGTCGCTAGATGCTGATCCTGTCGATTTTGCGGTTCCAGATCAAATGATCAAAAACAATCCGGGTTACAAAAACCGCGGTAAACATGCTGACCAAGATGCCGATCGTCAAGGTGACTGCGAAACCTTTGACCGGTCCGGTTCCAAATCCGAATAGGAAGAGCGCCGCGACCAGGGTGGTCACATTGGAGTCGAAGATGGTCAGAAAGGCCTTTGAATATCCGGCTTCAACCGCGGCACGGGGTGTCTTCCCCAAGCGGAGTTCTTCGCGGATCCGCTCATTGATCAGAACGTTGGCGTCAACCGCCATGCCGATGGTCAAAACGATGCCTGCGATGCCAGGCAGTGTCAGCGTCGCCTTGAAGGCGACCATGATGCCCAGAAGCAGGAGCATGTTCATGACAAGGGCCATGTCCGCAACAAGTCCGGTCATGCGGTAGTAGAAAACCATGAAGATCAGGATCAGGATGCCGGCGATGACGCTGGCCCACGTTCCCTTGTCGATGGAATCCTGGCCGAGAGAGGGGCCAACCGTACGCTCCTCGAGGATGTTGACCGGGGCGGGCAGCGCACCAGCGCGGAGGACGATGGCCAGATCGCTTGCCTCGTCCATGGTGAAGGATCCCGTAATCTGGGCCTGTCCGCCGGAAATCCGTTCCTGAATCACCGGAGCGGAATGGACGACGCCGTCGAGGATGATCGCCAGTCGTTTCTTTACGTTCTCGGCGGTGATGCGATCGAAGTCTTTGGCGCCCTGGGCGTTGAATTTGAGGGAGACATGAGGCTGGCCGAAGCGGTCGCCGATCTGGACTTTTGCGGTTTCCAACGCGTCTCCGGTCATGAGCGTCCTGCTCTTGAGAAGGAGGGGGTTGTCGGAGCGACGGCCGGAATTGGGATCTGTCCTGGACTCGTAGGCGACGACGCTTCCCTCAGGGACATTCCCCTTGAGGGCCTCTTCGAGGCTGTGCTCCTCGTCCACAAGTTTGAATTCGAGGAGCGCTGTACGGCCGATCAGGTTCTTTGCCCGGTTCGGATCCTTGATTCCGGGAAGCTGGACGATGATGCGGTCCGCTCCCTGCGGGATGATCTCGGGTTCGGATATACCGAACTGATCGACGCGGTTCCGGATCGTCTCGAGGCTCTGTTCAACGGCCATCTTCCTGATTTCAGCTGCCCGCTTGTCGTTGATCCTGAGCGTGACGAGCCCCTTCCCTTCCACGGTCTGCGAGGATGCATATTCCAGATCGGGGTACTGGTTGTGGAGGATCTTGTCGAAAGCATCCCTGGAGGGGGCGTCGGGAAATTCGAATGCGATTCCCCGGTCTGCCGTCCGATCATGCATTTTGAATCGGACCCGGTTGTCCATCAGGTTTTCCTTCAGGTCATTGATGACCCTCTCGAGCGTAGCCTCCACCGCCTTGGCGGTTTCCACTTCCAAAACGAGATGCATCCCGCCCTGGAGATCCAGTCCGAGGTGGATTCGATCTGAGGGCAGATACTTTTTCCAGGATTCCGGAAGATCGGATGTCAGGGATGGCGCCAGATATACGAGTGCGGCCAGACAGAGCACAATCGTAAAGGCGGCCCTGATTCTGATGCTTTTAAACATGGTTTACCCCTTTCGAACAGAACGCTTTGTTCCTGATTTAGTGATTCATGCCTGTTGCGCTTTCTGCAGCACGGCTCCAATGAAGTTTCGCGCGACCTTGATCTTGACCTTGTCCGCAATTTCAAGGGTGACCACCGTGTCCGTGAGCGCGACCACCTTGCCCTGGATGCCGCCCGATGTCATCACCAGGTCCCCGTGAGCGAGGTTGGCTATCATATTCTTGATTTCCTTCTGTTTCTTCTGTTGTGGGCGGATCAGGAGAAAGTAGAAGATGCCGAAAAGAATCGCCATCATGATGATGAAACTGAAATCGCCGCCACCCGCGGCTCCGCCGCCTCCCCCTCCGGGAGCACCCATTGCATAAGCCATATTCATCAACGCCATACCCTCCTTTGCTGCACATTAAGAATAAGAATCCGACTCCGTCCGCGCACGATCCCGGAAATCGGAGCCATCGTCGGTATTCCCGGCCTCCCGTTCCCCGAAAAAACGATCCCGGAACTGACAATAACGGCCCTGCCGGATCGCATCCCGGATCCTTTCCATGAGACGCATGTAATACCGGAGGTTGTGGATCGTGTTGAGCACCATCGCCAAGATTTCTCCGGCGACATAAAGATGCCGGAGATAGGCTCGCGAGAAATTTTGACAGGTATAACAATCACAATCGCTGTCAGGGGGCGAACCGTCCTCCCGGTAACGGGCGTTTTTTATAACAACCTTTTGTCCGTTTGTAAACAACAATCCGTTGCGGGCGCAACGTGTTGGCATCACGCAATCAAACATGTCAATCCCGTGGAAAACCCCTTCGACGAGATCCTCGGGAGTGCCGACGCCCATGAGGTACCGGGGACGGTTTTCCGGAAGGAGAGGTGCGACGGCTGCCAGATTTTCGAACATCAGTTCCTTGGGCTCTCCCACACTCAGTCCGCCGATGGCATAGCCGTCGAAACCAATCTCCACAATCTCTTCCAACCCCCGGCGGCGGAGATCGGGATAGACACCGCCCTGCACGATGCCGAATAGGGCCTGGTTGTTTTGGATTCGGCGCCTTTTACAGCGTTCCGCCCATCGGGCTGTCCGTTCCAGGGCACGCCCGGCATCGTTACGGTCCGCCGGGTAGGCCACGCATTCGTCCAGACACATCATAATGTCGCTTCCGAGTGCTTCCTGGATCTCTACCGAAGCCTCCGGGGTGATACAATGGCTCGATCCGTCGATGTGGGAACGAAAGGTGGCCCCTTCGTCCGAGATTTGCCTCAGGGCGCCGAGGCTGTAGATCTGAAACCCTCCGCTGTCTGTCAGGATCGGCCCCGGCCAGTTCATGAACCGGTGCAGCCCTCCCAGGTCTGAGATCAGGCGGTGTCCTGGCCTCAGGTAAAGGTGGTAGGTGTTTCCGAGGATGATTTCCGCTCCGAGCCCGTGAAGCTGTTCAGGCGTCAGGGCCTTCACGGTGCCTTGGGTGCCGACCGGCATGAAAGCCGGTGTATGGACTTCGCCATGTGCCGTCCTGATTTCACCGAGCCTGGCCCCGCAGGCGGGGTCTTGAATGAGCCGTCTGAATTCCATACCCCGCTCCCCTACAGGATCAGCATGCAATCCCCATAGCTATAGAAACGAAACCGCTGTTCAACGGCGAACCGATAGGCCTCGCGCATCCTTTCGAGACCTGCAAACGCGCAAACCAAAAGAAAAAGAGATGATTTTGGGAGATGGAAATTTGTGAGCAGCGCGTCTACGCGTCGAAACCGGTAACCGGGATAGATGAAAAGTCTGGTTGAACCTGAAAATGGTCGAATCCGACCCGCTTCATCGGCGACGGTCTCCAGGACGCGGGTCGACGTTGTGCCAACGGCAACGACCCTCCTTGCCGCGTTAACCCTATCGGCGGTTTTTCCACCTAAGGTGAAATGCTCCTCTTCCATTTCATGGTCTTCCACCCGCTCGGTCTCGATCGGAAGAAATGTCCCGTATCCGACATGCAGCGTGACCGCGGTGATCCCCACGGATCGGCTTCTCAGACGATCCAGAACCTGCGACGTAAAATGGAGCCCCGCCGTAGGCGCGGCAACGGAACCCTTCACGCGCGCATAAACGGTCTGATAACGTTCGAGGTCGTGATCCGAACGGGGAAGGCCTCTCTGCCTCTTGATATAGGGCGGAAGGGGTGCTCTCCCGTGACGGGAGAGAAAGTCATCAAACGGTATGTCTGCGATGAATTCGAGGAGCCACTTCTTTTCGGTCAACCGTTCAACCACGTTGGCCCGGCACCCATCGTCCAAAATAATCGTGCTTCCGGTTTCCAACCGCTTGGCCGGTCGGAGCAGAACCTCCCAAAATTCCCCCGGCAAAAAGACATCCCTTTTCGTCAGGAGGAGCAACTCGATCAGCGCCCCCGTTTCTTTCCGGCCGATGAGGCGGGCGGGGAAAACGCGTGAATCGTTGACGACGAAAAGATCGCCTTCTCCGAAGTACTTGGGAAGATCGGTGAATGTTCGGACTTCCAGCTCTCCCGTCTCCCGATGCATCACAAGCATCCGTGACCCGTCCCGCGCCGCGGCAGGCTCCTGGGCGATCAACGCTTCCGGCAGGTTGAATGCGAATTGATCCAGATCCATTTCGATTCGGCAACCTCATCCATACGTAAACTGATACATATAATCAGAAATGAAACCGAAAGTCAATGAGATTTGAGTTCCA
>CAZWTL010000034.1:0-29158 GCA_964637025.1 uncultured Syntrophaceae bacterium
CCCCAGGGATCGGTGCTCCGGTCGAGGATCTCCTGGAGATGGAGGTTGATCTTCTCGCGTTCCGAAAGCAGTTCGTCCAGTTCGACCTGTCCACAGACGCTCCGGAGGGTGGTCTGGGCCAGCTGCGAGGTGGCATAGAGATAATTCTCGACGCTGATCACGGCCGCTTTCGCGTCTATCACGCGGAAATAGACGACCGCGTTGACCTTGATGGAGACGTTGTCCCGGGTGATGACGTCCTGGGGCGGCACGTCCATCGTGATCGTCCTCATGTCGATCTTGACCATCTTGTCGATGATCGGAATCAGGATGATGATTCCCGGGCCCTTTGTGGCGATCACCCGTCCCAGGCGGAAGATGACCCCGCGCTCGTACTCGTTGAGGATCCGGATCGCCGAAGCGAGAAACATGATCACCAGGACGATAATGACAATGAGCGGATATGCACCTGACATGTCTGACCTCCCTTATTTATGGTTCGATACGTTCGACCCTGACGTTGAGATTGTCCACCTGGAGCACCCGGATCCGGGCTCCCTTTTCGATCGGACGGTCGCTGGAGGCGCTCCAGTACTCTCCGCGGATCAACACCCTTCCCCCCGCCGAAATGTCGGTCACCGCCCATCCTTCCTCCCCGATCATCCCCTCTTTGCCCACCAGCGGTTTCTGCAGCTGCGCCTTCAGGGCGATCGCGATGACGACCGCGAAAAACAGGGATGTCACCGCCACGGCCGGAATCAGCACGCGCCAGGAAATCCGCATCGTGGGGTCGGGGGCCTGGAAAAGCATCAGAGAACCGATGATCAGAGAGACAATCCCGCCGACCGTGAGGATGCCGTGGCTGATCACCTTGATCTCGGCGATGAAGAGGATGATGGCAAAGAGGATCAGGGCGACCCCGGCGTAGTTCACCGGCAAGGTCTGCATCGCGAAGAAGGCCATGATCAGGGAGATGCCTCCGATGACGCCGGGAAGAACGGCGCCCGGGTTGGAAAATTCGAAGTAAAGGCCGGCGAGTCCGATCAGCAGCAGGATGTAGGCGATGTTCGGATCGCTCAGCGCGGAGAGGATCCTCTGCCGGGACCCCATCGTTTTTTCGTTGAATTCGGCCCCCCTGGTTCCCAGGACCCTCTTGCCCGCTGCAAGCACAACCTCCCTGCCGTCGATCTGCTCCATCAGACGGTCCAGGTCCGGTGCCACGAAGTCGATCACGTTCAGTTTGAGGGCCTGCTCAGCGGGGATCGATTCGCTCTTTCTGACCCCCTTCTCCACCCAGTCCTCGTTGCGCCCTCGCTGCCTGGCGATGCCCCTGACGTAGGCCACGGCGTCGTTTTCCACCTTCGTGCTCATGGTCTTGTCCATACTGCCTCCGATCCCGATGCCTACGGGATGGGCGGCGCCGATGTTCGTGCCCGGGGCCATGGCGGCGATATGGGCGGATAGGGTGATGATGAGGCCCGCGGAGGCCGCCCTTGCGCCCGAGGGTGCCACATAGACGATGACGGGCAAGGGGGCGTTCAGGATCCCCTTGGCGATGTCCCTCATCGCCGGATCCAGACCGCCCGGCGTATCCAGCCGGATAATGAGGCCTGCCGCACCGCTTTTGGCTGCATCGCCGATGCTTTCGAGAACGTATTCCGCGATCGGCGGCGTAATGGCGGCGTTGATCGTAATGACGTCGAAAACGGGCCCTTTCGCCGAGGCCGTCACATTCCGGCCCGGCATCAGGACGACCGCGTACAGCAGGACCATCGACACAACCCCAAAGACGATCTTTCTCGACATGGCTCTCCTCATTTCACGATGGCGGCCTGAGCACCTTCATGATTTCCTGGACATCCATCCAGGTCTGCCTCTTCGCCCCCGTGTTGCGAAGCAGGTAGGCCGGGTGATAGGTCGGCATCAGCGGTATTCCGCGGTAGCGGTGAAAACGTCCCCGAAGGGCGCTGATGGGGGCCTCCGACTTCAGCAGCGTCCGCGCCGCAAAGCTGCCGAGGGCACAGATAACCCGGGGCCGGACCGCCTCGATCTGCCGGATGAGAAAGGGTTCGCAGGCGGCCATCTCGTCAGGCAGGGGATTCCGGTTCCCCGGGGGACGGCACTTGAGGATGTTGCAGATGTAGGTTTCTTCCCGCCTCATCCCCATCGCGGCGATGATCCGCGTCAGGAGTTGTCCCGCAGCCCCCACAAATGGCCTTCCCTGGGCGTCTTCGTCCGCTCCCGGCGCCTCGCCCACGAACATGACGAGGGCGCGCGGATTCCCCTCTCCGAATACGAGCCGCGTTCGGAGATCTCCCAGCGGACAGCGCCTGCACTCCCCGAGCTCTGCCCGGATCTCCTCCAGCGAATCCCGCTCTCCGGACGGCACATCCACTTCCAATTCCAAAGTTCGGTCAGCGGCCGTCGAAATCGCGTCTTCGGACGGATTGCGGTAAAGACACGACAGCGGTATCCCTCGCGCTGCGTCCGCTTGCAGCCTTTCCTTCAGGGATCGGATCAACTCCGCAAGCTCTTCCCGCGGCTCCGCTTCAGCGTCCATCTGACCTTCCGCCTCTATCCCTGAACCGCCGGACGCGATCGAGGATCACGCCGGCCACATCGATCTTGTCCATCCGCGGGAACGTCTCGATCCCCCCTTCCCGATCCAGGATCCGGACCACGTTCGTGTCGCCCCCGAATCCGGCCCCGGCCTCGGTGACATCGTTGGCCACGATGAAATCCATCCCCTTGTCCATCAACTTGGCCCGCGCGTATTCGAGGAGGTGATCCGACTCCATCGCGAATCCCACCAGGATGCGATCCCCCTTGCGACGTGCAACCTCGGCGATGATGTCCGGATTGCGCTCCAGGGTCAGGGGCAGGGTCCCTTCCCTCTTCTTGATTTTCGAGGCTTCGCGCACTGCGGGGCGGTAGTCGGCCACAGCGGCCGCCTTGATGACGACCGTGGATCCCTCCAGATGGGCCAGAACCGCGTCCCGCATTTCGGAAGCCGTGTCCACCGGGACAAAGCCGACGCCGCGCGGCGGCGGAAGGGCCGTCGGGCCGCTGATCAGCGTGACCTCGGCGCCGCGACGCCTGGCCATCACGGCCAGTGCATAACCCATTTTCCCTGAAGAACGGTTGCTGATGAAACGGACCGGGTCAAACGGCTCCTGCGTGGGGCCGGCCGTCACCAGAATCCGTTCTTCGGAGAGGTCCTTCACCGTCAGGATCGATTCGATCTCCTCCGCGATCTCATGCGGCTCGGCCATGCGCCCCCGACCCTCCGACCGGCACGCCAGCTCGCCGTACCCCGGCTCCAGAACGGAATGGCCGCGGGAAACCAGCCCGGCCAGATTCTCCTGAACCACCGGATTTGCGTACATCTTCTCATTCATCGCCGGGCAGATGAGAACGGGAGCCTCCGTGGCCAGCAGAACCGTCGTGAGCAGATCGTCCCCGATCCCGGCGGCCATCTTGCCGATCAGGTTGGCCGTAGCCGGTGCGACGACGACGATTTCAGCATACTCCGCCAACGCGATGTGGTTGATCTCGAAATGGCCGGCAGGCCTGAACAGGTCCGTGCAGACCGGGCTTCCCGAAAGGGTTTCGAAGGTGAGCGGCGTCACGAACCGGCAGGCGTGATCCGTCATCACCACCCGGACACGCGCGCCGCGCCGGACCAGCTCCCGGACCAGCTCCGCGGCCTTGTAGGCGGCGATCCCGCCGGTCACGCCCAGAACGACTCTCCTGTCCTTCAGCATATCGGGATTCCCCTCAACCATGATACGGCTATGGATCACTCGGATCGGTACCCAACCGGACGCTACGTCCCTTGAACGGGGAGTAGCGGCACCCCGGGTTTCGGACTGTTTCTGCCTTCTGCAGGCATGGTTGGCATGCTGGGTGAAACTATACCAAGGATGCCCTGCGAGTTCAAGACATTCCTCTTTCGGCGCCATGGGTCCGGTTCGCCGACCGGCGCGGTTTTTCGCCTTGCATTGCGTCCGCAAAGTGGCTATACCGCATCCAGTCCATCGAGGAGGTTGCATGCAATGCACAAAAGGTTCGGATATGTCATCGCCGTTTTCGTTCTGATCCTGGCGGGCGCCGGGACATGGTTTTTCCTGACGGTCGGGGAGCGTAAAAGTCCCGTCGTGGCCGTCCCCGCCAATGTCGACGTCATCGGGCACGGGAAGGTCCTGGTGGTCACATTCTCGGATTCCGGCCGGGGCCTGGGTCGTACGGAAATCGTCATCACGCAGGACAATCAGCCCCATACGGTATCGGCCGTCGACGATCCCGAATCGGGCGTCCTGAGCAGGGAGGTCTCGGCGACCGTGGACGCCGCAGCCCTGAAACTCCATGACGGACCGGCCAGCCTGACCCTGTCGGCCGTGGACCGTTCCCTCTGGAAGAACCGCGTCGTCAAGACGCTCCCCGTCACGATCGACCTCCTGCCGCCCCAGATCTTTCAGATCAACAACCAGAACCACATCAATCCCGGCGGGAGCTGCGTCGTGGCGTACCGCCTGTCGGAAGAAGGCATCCGTACGGGCGTTCAGGTCGGCGACATCTTCTATCCGGCACATCCAGACGCACGTGCCGGTCAAAACGGCTACACGACCTATTTTGCCCTGCCCATGGATGCGTCGGCAGGAAACCCGCAGATCCGGATCCTGGCCCAGGACCGGGCCGGGAACGAAACCACAAGCTCAATTCCGGCGCAGATCCGGAAGCGCAATTTCCGCGCCGACCAGATGCCCCTGAGCGACGGCTTTCTCGAACAGAAAATGCCTGAATTCCAAGCGCTGATTCCGGAACTGCGGGGGAAAGCGCCCCTGGAAACCTTCATTTACGTCAATACCATCCTGCGCGCCGACAACCTCAAGACCATCCAGTCCGCCTGCATGAAAACGGAATCCCGGGCCCTGTGGCACGGTCCATTCCTCAGGATGAAGAACGCCGCCCCGATGGCCCTTTTCGGCGACCGCCGGACCTATCTGTACGGGGGGAAACCGGTGGGAGAGAGCGTTCACAATGGCGTCGACCTCGCATCCGTGGTCCATGCGCCGATCGAGGCCGCCAATACGGGCATCGTCCGTTTCACGGGATTGGTGGGCATTTATGGAAACACGGTCATCATCGACCACGGGCTGGGGCTCTCAACCCTCTACGCCCACTTGAGCAGCATCGAAGTCAAGACGGGACAGAGCGTGAATCGGGGCGATGTGATCGGCCGGTCCGGGTCGAGCGGTCTGGCCGGCGGAGATCACCTCCATTTCAGCGTTGCGGTCAACGGGCAATGCGTTGATCCTCGCGAATGGTGGGACCCCCATTGGATCGCCGACAACGTCACGGGGAAAACAGGCGCGGCGTTCTAGGATTTCGTGATGTCGCGGTGGGCGATGTTCACAAAATAACCCTTTTCCGCAAAGAAGGCCCCCAGATGGTTCGCCATCGCCACGGAGCGGTGGCGGCCTCCGGTGCAGCCCAGAGCGATATTGAAGCGGTGCTTCCCCTCTTTTTCATAGAGAGGGATGAGGTACTCCATCATGTCGAAGAGTTTCGCCGCAAACTTCCGGCCCCCCTCGGATTTCAGGACGTGATCCCGGACCCGCGGGTCGTGTCCGTTGCAGGGGCGCAGCGCCTCGATAAAATGGGGATTGGGAAGGAACCGGACATCCAGAACCATGTCGGCGTCGGCGGGCAGTCCGTATCGATATCCGAATGAGGTCACGTTGATCACCAGGCTTCTCCCTGAAGCGGATCCGATGAAATGGCGCTGGACGACATCCTTGAGTTGATGGACATTGCAGGATGTGCTGTCAATCACCTTGTCGGCCATCTGTTTCAGGGGAACCAGTTTTTCCCGCTCCAGGCGGATGCCGTCCATCAGCAGACCACTCGGTGCGAGGGGATGTGACCTTCTCGTTTCGCTGAACCGGCGCAGGATCGCCTCGTCGCTGGCATCGAGAAAGAGAATTTCGATCTCGTAGCCCTTCTCCTTGAGCCGCGTGAAGATCCGCGGGTACTTCTCCAGCAAGCCCCGCTCCCTGAGATCCATGACCATCGCGACCTGGGTGATCTTCTTGGCCGGATCGGACTGGATCTGCAGGAATTTCGGCAGCAGAACCACCGGCAGGTTGTCGACGCAGAAGAAGCCGATATCCTCCAGGGCCCGCAGGGCGGTGCTCTTGCCGGAACCGGACAGCCCGGTGATGATGACCACGCGCAACGGCTTAGCCGCGTTCTTGTCTTTCGATGGATTGACCCGCTTCTGCCGTATGGGCATCCCCGCCTCCCGTCAGGACCCTTCGTCTTTTGCGGCGATGATCCGGAATAGATCCTCACGCGTTGCGGCCTCCAGCAGATCCCTCCTGAAGGCTGGATCCTTCAGCATCCGCGAAATCCTTGCAAGAACCTTCAGGTGCATGCCTACCGCATGATCCGGCGCCACCAGCAGGAAGAACAGGTGCACCGGCTTCCCGTCCATCGCCTCGAAGGCGATCCCTTCGCGGCTTCGGCCGAAGGAGATCACGATGTCATCGATGCCCTGGATCTTGCCGTGCGGGATGGCGATTCCGTCTCCGATGCCGGTGCTGCCCAATCTCTCCCGCTCCAGCAGCACGTGGACAACCGCGTCGCGGTCCAGTTGAATCCCGCCCTTGGCGAACGAATCGGCCATCTCCTCGAGCACGTCGCGCTTGTTGAGCGCCGCCAACTCCTCGATGATCCACTCACGCCGGAGCATCTCCGTAATCTTCATGACCCCGACCTCGATGGCTATCGTCCGATATCCCACAGTGTGAACTTCCCGTCTTCCCGTCGGAAGATGAGGTTGATGTTTTCCGTGGAGGAATCTCGATAGATCACAAACCGGTTTTTCGTGGTCTCCATCTCGAGGACCGCATCATCGATCGACATGGGCTTCAGCACCATCTTGCGCGTCTCCACCACCTTGATGTCGGCCGCCTCCTCTCCTTCCTCGGCATGAGCCTCCGCGCCGAATTCCCCACTCCGTGAGGGGACGGTCTTGAAACCGCGAACCTTCTCCTTGCGCTTTTTGAGTTGCCGCTCGATTTTTTCGATGGCGTTGTCGATCGCCAGGTGCATGTCCTTTTCTTCTTCCCGGCCGTTGATGCTCAAACCATTCGCCGCGAGATTGATTTCGGCCGTATTCCGGAATTTTTCGACCGAAAGGATGACCCGCGCTTCCACCGGATGATCAATATACTTCTTCAACTTTTTGAGCCGCTCGGCAACGTACTCTTTCTGCCAGTCCTCGCCTTCTGTATTCCTCAACGTGACGGAAATTTTCATGATCTGCTTCCTCCTTGTCTAGGCTTTGTTCGCCCCGCCATACCCTCGGATGCTGCGTCCGGGACAGCAAAGTCGCGGAACATACGGATATTCTTCCGTCCTGTCAACAGGTTTTTTAAAAATATTTCTTCCTTCTCGACGAAGGCGGAATTCCCATCATTTCCCGATATTTTGCAATGGTCCGTCTGGCAATGCCGATCCCCGAATCCCCGAGCAGCTTGACGATCTCCTGATCACTGAAGGGTTTCCGTGGATTTTCCCCGCTGATGATCCTGCGTATATCCTCCTGCACGCTCTTGGAGGAGACATTGTCAGCGCCGTCCTTGTGAATCCCGCTGCTGAAAAAATACTTCAGCTCGAAGATGCCGCGAGGGGTGTGCATGTATTTGTTCGTCACCACGCGGCTGATGGTGGATTCGTGCATTTCCACGTCATCGGCGATATCCCGCAGGATCAGCGGCTTCAGGCAACCGATTCCGCGGTCGAAAAAATCCTTCTGGAAGCGCACGATGCTCTCGGATATCCGGTAGATCGTCTTCTGCCGCTGCTGGATGCTCTTGATGAGCCATGTCGCGGACTGCACCCTTTCCCTGATATATCGCTTGCCGCTTTCCTGCCTAGCCCTGTTGTTCATCCCTCCCATGATTTCGCGATAGAAGTTGCTGATCCTGAGCCTGGGCAGACCCTCGTCGTTGAGCACAATCTTGTAACCGTCTTCCCCTTTGAGCACATAGACATCGGGGACAATGGCCTGGATCCGCTCCTCGTTGAACGCGCTGCCCGGGCGGGGATCCATTCGGCCGATGATCATGACAGCGGTCTGGACAGCGTCGAGTGAGACCTTCAATTTCCGCGCAATATAGGGATAGTTGCGGCGCTCCAGGTCCTTGAGATGGTCGAGGATGATCCGTTCCACAAGAACCCCTCCCCCCGACATCCTGGCCTGGATCAGCAGGCATTCTCCCAAATCGCGGGCCGCGATCCCCGCAGGATCGAATTCCTGAACCTTTTTCAGCACCGCCTCGACCAATTCGGGGGTCGCCTTCTCCTGTATCGCGATTTCCTCGAGGGATGCCACCAGGTAGCCGTTGGGATCCAGATTGCCGATAATCTGCTCTCCGACACGCCTTTCATCTTCGCCCAAGCTCGACAGCCGAAGCTGCCACATGAGGTGATCGGTCAGGGAGGGTTTGGCCGCCAGAAGATTGTCCCACGAATGGGCCGTCGACTCCTTGCGGTCATAGGTGACTCCCACAGGTCCGTAATCCTCCAGGTAGTTGTCCCAGTCGAAATCCTCGCGTCCATCCCCTTCGCCCGTCAACTCCTGGGTCCGCTCGATGCCCTGGGGCTCTTCCCGGTCCTCCTCCACGGTTTCCGCCGGCTCGATCTTCTTTTCGACTTCGGGATCCTCATCCGACGTGACCTCTTCCAGAAGCGGGTTCTCCTCCATCTCCTGCTGCACCATGTCGGCCAGCTCAAGCCTCGACATTTGCAGGAGCTTGATGGCCTGCTGGAGCTGCGGCGTCATGATGAGCTGCTGGGTCAGTTTCAGGTTCTGCTTGAGTTCGAATGCCATGTCCGGATTCAGATTTCTCCTTCAGAATTTAAAATCATCGCCAAAATAGATCTTCCTCGCGATCTCGGAACAGGCGATTTCCTCCGGCGTCCCCTCCACAAGAAGCTTGCCCTCGTTGATGATGTAGGCGCGGTCGCAGACCGACAAGGTCTCGCGGACATTGTGGTCGGAAATGATGACACCGATTCCTTTCGCCCTCAGCTTGCCGATGATTCTTCCAATATCCGCCACGGCCAACGGATCGATCCCCGCGAAGGGTTCGTCCAGAAGGATGTGTTTGGGCGAGGTGACGAGCGCCCTCGTGATCTCCACCCGCCTCCTCTCGCCCCCCGAGAGCGCATAGGCCCGGCTGCCTGCAAGTTGCGTCAGATCCAGTTCCGCAAGGAGCAACTGCAGCCGTTCTTCCTGCTCTTCCCGGGTTATGGGGAGCGTCTCCAGGATCGCCAGGATATTCTCCCTCACCGTCAGCTTCCTAAAAATGGACGGCTCTTGAGGAAGGTAGTTCAGGCCTTTCCGCGCCCGGATGTACATCGGGCATCGGCTCAGATCTTCGCCGTCGAGAGAAATCGTCCCCCCGTCCGGCCGGATCAATCCGACGATCATGTAAAAGGTGGTTGTTTTCCCGGCGCCATTGGGCCCCAGCAGCCCCACCACCTCTCCGGGATGGATCTCCAGACGGATCCGGTCGACCACCCTTCTTCCGCCGTACACCTTGATCAGATCCGTTGCCGTCAATTTTCCCATGAAGCGATCTGCTGACATCTATTTTTGGCCACGGCCGCCCTCTCCGGGATAGATCGTGGCGGTCACGCGCCGGGTTTCCGTGCCCTCCACCACCCCGCGATTTTCGTCCAGATACACGACGATCCGTTCGCCGCGGACGATGTTGGCCCCCTCGCGGAGCACGGCGCCGCCCGTCATGGTGATCTTCTGGGCCTCCTGCTCGAAAACGGCCTCTTCCCCGGTCACCATCCTCTCGCCCTCGGTGACCGAAACGTGCCCTTTGGCCTCAACCCTCTCCAGATCGCCCCTGCCGTCGGATCCCGCCGCGGAACCGCCTGCAGCCGTGCGGTTCTGACGATAGAAAAGGGTCAAGCGATCCGCGCGGATCGTCCGGGCGCCCTGCGTCGCAACGGCATTGCCCGAAAAAACGACCATCCGCTTTTCGTCGTAAGCATCCAGCCGGTCGGAAACGATCTCGATCGGCTGATGCTTTTCGATCTTCGCGCCGGGCTTCGTCTCGGCCTGCGCCCCCGCCCATGGACAGGAAACCGCTGCCCCCAAAACCAGCGCCGTAAAGATCTGCAACAACCGCCCCTTCATCCTCTCTTCCCCCTCATTTGCCATTGGAATTCGCCCGCACCCTCGAAAGAATCGTCACCTTTTTATCGTCCAGGTTCAGGAGCAGGCCCACGCCGCTGATCCGGACCCCTCCGTTTTCCATGACGACGGGCCTGTCCGTTTCGATCTTCCTTCCTGCATTCCGGTAAACCAGGCGATCCGTCGAGATGTGCCCCCCCTCTTCCGAAACGACGCCGACATTCCCCTCGATCTCCACATCGCGGGAGCGGGTGTGGAAGATCCCCCGATCCCCGTTCATCACGAAGACGCGTCCGTCCTTCAGGATCAGCCTGACGTTCACCTTATCGAAGATCGCCAGTTCTTCCTTTTTCAGATACCGGGCCGTATCCGCCTTGATCTCCCACTTCATGCCGGAATCACCGACCTCGGTATAATGGACATCCTTGACTTGCAGGTCGACCCTGTCCGACATGATCTTGAGCAGGGCCTTTTCCGGCGCCCTTCGGTAACCGATGGCGATGACCGCCGCCGCGGCCAGGACGAACGCCAGGGCAGCGATGATGATCGCCTTTTTTCTTGTTCTCTTCATCCCATCTGACCGGGTTTCATGCGGGATGTCCGGTGGATTCGCACGTCTCGCCCATGGCAATTTTTATACCACCCGTGTCCGACGATGTAAAGTCGAAACCTTCCCGCTGCCGGATTCCATCGACTCATTCGAACTCGTACCGGACGGCAACATCGTCCCACCGGCCCCTTGCTTTGAGGATCACCTCGCACACCTCCCGCACCGCCCCTCGGCCTCCCCGGCGCCGGGTTACATGATCGACGATACGCCGGACTTCCGGGACCGCATCCGCCACGGCAAAGGAAAATCCCGCCCTTCGGAGCATGGGGATGTCGACGACATCGTCGCCGACGCAGGCTGTCTCCTCAGGCTTCATCTGCCTGCACTTCAGGATTTCCGTAAAGGCCTCGACCTTGTTCAGTATCCCCTGATGGACCTCGGCGATCCCCAGATCCGCGGCGCGCCGGTCAACCACCCTGGACCGCCTTCCTGTCAGCAGCACCACGTCCACCCCGGATCGCATCAGCATCTTCAAGCCCTGGCCGTCCTTCACGTCAAACGCCTTGCTTTCCAGACCCGCGTCGTCCATGATGATCCGGCCGTCCGTCATCACCCCGTCCACGTCGAGGATCAGGAGTTTCACCTTCCGGACTTTTTCCAGCCTCCTCTCGTCGAGCCCTTCTTCCCATACCGCTTCTCTTGCCATCGTCCTTCATCCCCCCTGTCCGCGCGCCACGGCATCGATGCTCATCAAGACCTTCAGCAGTTCGGGAAGGCTCTCCAGCGCCAGCGAATTCGGACCGTCGCACAGCGCGCGGTCGGGGTCGGGATGGACCTCGAAAAAAAGGCCGTCGACCCCGGCGGCCACCGCGGCCCTGGCCAGGCAGGGAACCATGCTCCGGTCTCCGCCCGACGCCCTGCCGGCCCCTCCGGGCAGTTGAACGCTGTGCGTGGCGTCAAAGATGACCGGATATCCCGTTTTCCGCATGATCGGCAGGGAACGGAAATCCACCACGAGGTTGTTGTATCCGAAACTGACCCCCCGTTCCGTCAGCATGATGTTCTCATTGCCTGCCTCCTCGGACTTCTTCGCAATATGGACCGCGTCCCAGGGGGCTATGAACTGGCCCTTCTTGATGTTCACGGCCCTGGCCCTGCGGGCGATCTCGACCACGAAGTCGGTCTGCCGGCAGAGAAAGGCCGGGACCTGGATCACGTCGAGGACCGCGGCCGCCGGTGCGATCTCCTCGAAACGGTGGACATCGGACAGAACCGGGATTCCCAGCCCTTCGCGGACCCTCCCGAGGATCTCCAATCCCCTGACCAAACCGGGCCCGCGGAAGGAATCCCAGGAGGTTCGGTTCGCCTTGTCGTAGGAGGCTTTGAAGATGAACGGGATCCCGAGATCCGCCGTCAGTTCCTTCAGTGTCCGGGCGATCCGCACCGTCATCTCCTCGTCTTCGATCACACAGGGCCCGGCAATCAGCGCCAAAGGGGCGCCGCCGCCTATTTCCACGCCATGGACATTGATTTTTTTCATCTCTGTATTCCCCTGCATCCGCATCGGGGCCCGCTTCGGCAACCGGCGGGAACGGAACGCCTCCCGAGGCCCCGCTGCTACTGTTGTTGCTGCTGTTTCTGCTCGATGATCCGGATCTTGAGCTGCGGGATGCGCCGCCCGATCTTCGCCTGATCCGGATTCAGCTCATAAGCCGCCATATAGGCCTTCAGCGCCTCCTGCAGAAGGCCCTTTTTCTCGTAGGCCTCCCCCAGGCTCGCGTAGGCTGCGTCGTCCTCCGGATCGTGTTTCAGTGAAATCCGGTAGTACTCGATCTGGCGGTCCAGGTCGCCTTTCATGCCGTATGCGTGCGCCATGCTCGCGTAACCGGCGGCCTTTTTCGGATTGAGATCAATCAGTTTCTGGTAGACCCGGATCGCCTTGTCGTATTGTTTCTCCTTCATGTAGTGCTCGGACAGGATGTTCAGGGCATCCATGGTGGGGCTTTGGGCCGCGATCTTCTCATACATCGCGATCGACTCCCCCGTCCTGCCCAATTGGCCGTAGACCAAGGCCAGGTTCTTGAGGATCTGGGGATCCTTGGCCCCGTAACGAAGGGCCCTTTCATAATGTTGCGCGGACGGGGCCGGCCGTTTGAGTTCCGCATAGGCGTGCCCGAGAAGGGCGTGGATGGCCCCCTTCCGGGGGCTGGTCTTCGCCAAGGTCTCGTAGAGGGGGATGGCGTCGCTGAAGCGCTTCGCCTTGAAATGGAGCGCCGCCAGCCTGTCCATCGCCTCCTGGTCAGAGGGTCTCAACTGCAGGACCTTCTGGTATTCCCGAACCGCTTCCGGCTCTTTCTTCACCTTTTCGTAGGCGGTCGCCAGATTGAAGCGGACGACCGGATCGCCGGGTTCGAGCTCGAGGGATTTGACGTAGTTTTCGATCTCATCCCTGACCTGCCCCTTTCCGCCATAGGACATGCCGAGATTGGCATAAACGGCGGCGTTTTTCGGCTGCCGCCTTAGGACCTCCCGGTGCCACCGGATCGATTCGTCGTAATGGCCCATTTTCAGAGAAAGCCTCGCCAGCGCGACCGCCACGTGATCCGCCTTCGGCACCTTCTCCAGAACGAGGCGATACGGTTCCAGTGCCTTTGCAGGCTGATCGACCTTCTCGTAGGCCTCTCCGAGCCTGAAGAGGGTCACGGGATTTTCGGGCCGGATTTTCAGGGCGGCCTGGTAGGAGGCGATCGCCCTCTTCCAGTTCCCCAGATGGCTCCAGGCAAGCCCCATGTCCGCCCAAGCGGCGTCATTCTTCGGGTTGGCTTGAACGGCCCTCCCGGTGATGCGTATGACGTCGTCGTACTGCCCGCTCTTCAGATAGCACTTCGCCAGTTCTTCGAGGGCGGACGGATCGTCCGGCTTCAGGTCGAGGATCTCCCGATATTGAGCAATCGCTTCGGACGTCATACCGGCATGAAGATAGAGTGACGCGAGCATGCGGCGGACATTCGTATCCTCCCGGTTCATGGCGATGGCCCGTTTGAAATATTCGATCTGGACCTTCTGGTTCCTCGAACTCCGCGCGTACCGCAGCCAGTCCTGGGGCGTAATCTGGATCCGGATGGGAATGGAGGCGATCGGTTCGCCCCGATAGGCAATCCGCAGCGAAAAACCCTCCTTCGTCTGATCTCCGTTCCGGCCCGTCAGGACCGCCTTGTCCACCAGATCGATCCCTTTGAGGAGTTTTCGGAAATCGTCATCCGCTCCGATTCCTTCGACATCCACGGCGATCCCTCCTCCGAACAGAACATCCGTCGAAACCTCCTTGATGACGAATTCGTCGCGGTAGGAAATTTCCAGGACATCCCGGGAGGTCAGGCGGTGGTCCGTCCCGTTCTTCTCGAGAACCAGCGCGTAGAAATGAGGTTTCTGGCCAAGCGCCATGAAGGACAAGGCGTTTCGGACCCTCGTCAGCCCCTCAGGGATGCGCCGGATCACCTCCGCGTGGTTCAGCGCGGCCAGACCGCATGCCGCCGCAAGCAACAGCATGAGAACCGCGGTCCACCGCTTCGACGTTTTCTTCTTTTCCCGCGCCGGCTTCGGCTTTTTTCCCGACAAATACTCCATGGACTCCGACCTTTCGGTCCTCCTCGCTCCCCTCCGGACAGGGGTGGATTCATCCCCGGGGATGGAACTTCCGGTGAACCTCCTTCAGCCGCTCCCGTGTCACGTGGGTGTAGATCTGGGTCGTGGAGATGTCGGTGTGACCCAGCATGATCTGCACCGACCGCAGATCTGCCCCCCCCTCCAGCAGGTGAGAGGCGAAGGAATGGCGAAAGGTATGGGGATGCACCTTGCGGCCCAGACCCGCCTTTGCCGCGTACTTTTTCACGATCTTCCAGAATCCCTGGCGGGTCAGGGGTCCACCAAAGCGGTTCAGAAACAGTCGGTTGTTCTCACCCCTCTTGAGAAGCAGGGGTCTTGCCTCGTCCAGGTAACGCCGGACCCGGTCGTACGCCGTTCGCCCAACGGGGACGATTCTTTCCTTCTCCCCCTTCCCCCTGGCCACGAGATATCCGACCTGCCAGTTGATGCTGTTGAGGGTCAGCCCGATCAGCTCGGACACCCGGATACCGGTCGCGTACATCAATTCGAGCATGGCGGCGTCCCTGAGTTCCGCAGCGGTGTCCGCCCCGGGCTGGGCAAGCAGAAGGTCCATCTCTTCGCGGCTCAGCACATCGGGAAGCCGCATCCAGACCTTGGCCAGTGCAATATGGGCCACGGGGGTGCGTTCGACCTTCTTTTCCCGGAGGAGATATTTGTAGAAACCGCGTATGGCTGCCAGCGCGCGGTTCAATGAATTGGCCGTCAGTCCTTCCCCTTGAAGCCACGCCAGAAAGGCGATCACGTCCTCCGTCCCGATGGCGTCTACCCCGCATCCGGCTTCCCGTCCGAGAAAGGCGGCATACCGGCTCAAATCGCGTCCGTATCCGTCGATGGTGTTGCGGGAAGCCCCCTTTTCCACCGTGAGGTGGTTGAGATACTCGTCGATCAGATGATGCATGTCATTTTCTAGCGTAAATGCCTCGCGGAAGCAAAGACTTTTTGACGAAATACGCCGCCTCATTTTGATTTGACACCCCTTCGGGATTGTGATAGTGCTCGCCCATCACTCTGGTGTGACGATGTTCTTTTTCGATGACCGCAGTGTCTCTTTTTCTCACGCCGGTGGATGCCGCGGGCGGGGGCTGCGGCGGGAAGGGAGTGACGCTTGCTCCTGCGTGAAGTACAGCAAATCCTTGACGCCGAAGTTCTGGTCGGCGAGGATAAACTCGATATGGAGGTTCATACCGCTTTCGGCGCCGACCTGATGAGCGATGTCCTGGCTTTCGCCGATTCCGGGTGCCTCCTGCTGACGGGATTGACCAATCCTCAAATCATCCGCACGGCCGACGTGCTGGACATCGCGGCCATCATCCTGGTGCGGGGAAAGAAGCCGCCTCTGGAAACCATCCGGGCGGCCAAGGACAAAAACATCCCCCTCCTTTCGACAAAATACATCCTTTTTGAGTCGGCGGGGCGCCTTTACGCCAAGGGGATCGTCGGGTCCGCTCAGAAAGTCGATGGGCACCGTGTCCAACTGTGAACCCATGTCCTACGAAACCAGTTTCTCCGTCGACGGCGGCAATTTCGACGATGCCGGACGGGTCTCCGGAAAGATCAAGACGATCCTCAAGGAGATGGGAATCAAGAAGGACGTGGTCCGGATGGCATCCGTTATCACCTATGAATCCGAAATCAACATCGTGTCCTATGCAAAACACGGAACCATCCATCTCCGCGTGGAGCCCGAATACGTCCAGATCGATGCCGCAGACGAAGGGCCCGGAATTTCCGACATCCGCCTGGCGATGCAGCAGGGATGGTCCACCGCTACGGACAGGATCCGGGAAATGGGTTTCGGGGCCGGCATGGGGCTGCACAACATCCGGAGTTTTTCGGACATCTTTCACATTTCATCCGAGGTGGGCTTCGGAACCCGCCTCAAGATGATCATCCGCATCCCACCCGAAAAGGGTGATTGACGTCGGAGCATGAAATGATGAATCTCGAAACCATCGTACAGTCACTGCAGTTCGACGTGAGAGCCGGTCGGGACCGTTTGGGGATCGAAGTCCGGGGCGGTTATGTCGGCGACCTCCTGAGCGACGTGATGGCCAACAGCCGCGAGGGGGACCTCTGGATCACCCGGCAGAGCCATCAGAACATCGTCGCGGTCGCCAGTCTCAGGGACCTGGCGGGAATCGTCCTGGTCCGGGGCGCGGAACCCGCGGAGGACACCCTGGAGAAGGCCATCCGTGAAAACGTCCCGCTGATGACGACGGACCTGACGGCCTTCGAAGCCGCGGGCAGGATCTACAGGATGATCTGCCCGCAGCGGGACTGACGTCGCCGCGGGGAAAGGGGCCACGCCCGTTTACCATGATCAGGGCCTTTCATTGCGATCTCCACGTGCACACGTGCCTGTCGCCGTGTGCAGGGCTGGACATGTATCCGAACGCCCTCGTGGCGCGGGCCGTTGAACGGAAACTGGATGTGATCGCCGTCTGCGACCACAATGCGGCTGAAAACGTCCCCCATGTGATGCGGGCCGCGCGGGAACGGGAACTGGTCGTCATTCCGGGAATGGAAGTCACCAGCCGGGAAGAGGTCCATGTGCTTTCGCTCTTTGACCGAATGGATGATCTGCAGCGGCTGCAGGAGGTCATCTACGCCCATCTGTCGGGGGAGAACGACGAGAGACTTTTCGGCTGCCAGGCCATCGTCAATGAACAGGACGAGGTCGAGGGCTTCAACCCCCGTCTGCTGATCGGGGCAACGGGGTTGACCCTTCTTTCGCTGGTTCGGCAGATTCACGATCTGGGCGGAATCGCCATCGCCTCCCATATCGACCGGGAAAGCTTCAGCGTGATCAGTCAGCTCGGTTTCATCGATCCCGAAATCCCTTTTGACGCTTTGGAGATCTCGTCAAGGATGGGGATGGCCGACGCCCGCCGGAAGTATCCGGAGATCGGGGGATGCCCCCTGGTCACTTCTTCGGACGCCCACCGGATTGAGGACATCGGACGCGCGTTCACGACGTTTTTCCTGGAGAAGCCGACGATCGGTGAACTGAAGCGGGCCTTTGCCTTCCGGGAAGGCCGTCGAATAGCGGATTTCTGATGGTCGAGCTCGCACTGCATATCCTGGATATCGCCGAGAATGCCGTCCGGGCGAACGCGAAAACCGTTTTCATCGACGTCACCGAGGACCGGAAGGACGACCGGCTGTCTATCGAGATCCGGGATGACGGAACGGGGATGGATGGGAGGACACTGCAGAAGGCGATGGATCCCTTCTTTACCTCGAAAAAGGTGCGGAGGGTCGGCCTGGGGCTTCCGATGCTTGCCGAGGCCGCGCAGAGAACCGGAGGAAGCTTCGTGCTGGAATCCCAAGAAGGGGCGGGCACACGGGTGACGGCAACGTTCAGTCTCAGGCATATCGACCGGCAGCCTCTGGGAGACCTGACCGGCGTTCTGCTCACCCTGATTGCCGGCAATCCCGGCGTCGATTTCGTCTACCGGCACGTCTGCGGAGAAGGGACGTTTTCACTCGACACCAGGGACGTCAGAGGCGAAATCGACGATATCCCGATCGATCATCCGGAGGTATTGAAATTTATCCGGCAACATATTATGGAAGGGTTGCACCACATCGAGACGGAGGCGAAATAGCGCCCAACAATAATCCAAGGGAGGATACGGTACATGAATGCGGATCACAGTGAGCTGCTCAAGGAATTTACCGCTGAACAGATCGAGAAACTTGAGTCCATCATCGCCAAACACCGGGGGAAGCCGGGCGGGCTGATTCCCGTTCTCGAGGAGGCTCAAGTGGCTTTGGAATACCTGCCGATCTCCGTCCAGAAAAAGATCGCCAAAGGGCTGAACCTACCCCTGAGCCGGGTGTACGGTGTGGTCACGTTCTATTCGTTTTTCACGATGAAACCCCGCGGACGCCACACGGTCCGCGTCTGCCTCGGGACGGCCTGCTACGTGCGCGGCGGCAAGGCCCTCGCAGATGCGATCAAGAAGGAATACGGCGTGGAGGAGGGCGATACCACCCAGGACAGGCGGTTCACTTATGAATCCGTACGCTGCCTCGGCGCCTGCGGCCTGGGACCGGTGGTCGTGGTCGACGATGAGGTCCACGGCCGGATGAAGCCCTCCAAGCTCAAAGACGTGCTCAACCAGTACAAATAACCGAAATGAGGTAAATACTATGGCCAAGCTGAAGATTGAAGATCTTAAAAAGATCAAGGAAAAGGTCCATGCCGAAACCGCCCTGCGGGAGGGATTCAAACGGGTGAAAATCACGGTCCACATGGGTACCTGCGGGATCGCCTCCGGCGCGAAGCTGGTCATGGACGAGCTGCTGCGCGATATCGAGGAAGAGGGCGTCTCCGACGTGATGGTGACCACTTCGGGCTGCATGGGACTCTGCAGCCGCGAACCGCTGGTGACGGTGGAAATCCTCGGACAGGAGCCGATCAAGTACGAATACATCGATTCGAAAAAGATGAGACAGATCTTCAAGAGGCACGTGCTGCAGGGAGAGATCCAGACACCCTTTGTGCTGGCAAGAGGCGTTGAAGTCATTAAATGAACCGGATTCAATGGGCCCGAATCTGACATTCGCGATCGGGCCCCAAAGATACGAAGACGCGCAAGGAGGATGAAATCCACATGAAAGTTTTTCGCTCGCATTTGTTGCTCTGTGGAGGAACGGGCTGCCACGCTTCCGGAAGCATCGATGTCAAGAAGGCGTTGGTCGCTGAACTCGAGAAGCAGGGTCTTGCAGATGAAATCAGGGTGGTGGAGACCGGGTGCAACGGGTTCTGTGCCATGGGTCCTGTCATGGTCGTCTACCCCGAGGGGATTCTCTACGTGATGATCAAGCCCACGGACATTCCGGAGCTGGTCCAGGAGCACCTGGTCAAGGGCCGGGTCCTGCAGCGACTGCTCTATCGGGAACCGGTGACCGAAGGGGTCATCCCGACGATGCAGGAGATCCCGTTTTTTGCGCTGCAGAACCTGCGGGTCCTCAGAAACCGTGGTCTCATCGATCCGGAAAAGATCGACGAATACATCGCCCGTGATGGTTATGCCGGAATGGCCAAGGCCCTCACCGAGATGAAGCCGGAACAGATCGTCAAGGAGGTCCTGGATTCCGGACTTCGGGGCCGCGGCGGCGCCGGATTCCCGACCGGTATGAAATGGAAGTTCGCAGCTGCATCGCCGGGTGACGTCAAATACGTGCTCTGCAACGCCGACGAGGGCGATCCGGGCGCATTCATGGACCGCAGCGTGCTCGAGGCCGATCCCCATGCCGTCCTCGAAGGTATGGTGATCGCGGCAAAGGCGATCGGCGCCCACCAGGGCTACATTTACTGCCGCGCCGAGTACCCGCTGGCCATCCACCGCCTGAACATCGCCATCGGGCAAGCCAAGGAATACGGACTGCTGGGCAAGGATATCCTGGGCACGGGTTTCGATTTCGACCTGGAGATCTACCAGGGGGCGGGCGCCTTTGTTTGCGGCGAGGAGACCGCCTTGATGACCTCGATCGAGGGCAAACGCGGCATGCCGAGACCTCGTCCGCCCTTCCCGGCTATCGCCGGCCTGTGGCAGAAGCCGAGCATCCTCAACAACGTCGAAACCCTGGCCAACATCGGACAGATCATGCTCCACGGAGGCGCCTGGTACGCCAGCATCGGCACCGAAAAAAGCAAGGGGACGAAGGTCTTCGCGCTGACCGGGGACGTCAGCAATGTCGGGCTTGTGGAGGTTCCGATGGGAACGACTCTCGGAACCATCGTCTACGACATCGGCGGCGGGATTCCGGGAGGGAAGAAATTCAAGGCGGCCCAGCTTGGCGGCCCCTCGGGCGGCTGCATCCCGGTCCAGCATCTCAACGCGTCGATCGATTACGAGACCCTCGTCGAACTGGGCGCCATTATGGGATCGGGCGGACTCATCGTCATGAACGAGGACAAGTGCGCCGTGGACATGGCCCGCTTCTTCATGGACTTCTGCCAGGACGAATCCTGCGGAAAGTGCACCCCGTGCCGCGAGGGGACGAAACGGATGCTGGAGATTCTGACGAACATCACCCTGGGCAAAGGCAAGGAGGGGGATATCGCACTTCTCGAGCATATGGCCTCCGTCATCAAGGACGCGTCCCTCTGCGGACTCGGGCAGACGGCACCGAACCCGGTGCTGAGCACCATCCGCTATTTTCGCAAGGAGTACGAGGACCATATCCTGAACCACCGCTGCGAGGCGGCCGTCTGCTCGGCCCTGTTCAAGTCGCCCTGCCAGCATACCTGCCCCGTAGGCATGGATGTCCCCTCCTACATTGCGTTGATCCGGGCCGGCCGTCTCGATGACGCCTACCGGGTGATGCTCCGGACGAATCCCTTCCCCTCGGTCTGCGGACGCGTCTGCGATCACAAATGCCAATCCAAGTGCCGACGCGGGAAGATGGACGAGCCGATCGCCATCAAATTCCTCAAGCGATTCATCTCCGATAACGCGCCGCGCCCGAAGATCGAGCCGGTCGCGGTCACACGCAAGGAGAAGATCGCCGTTGTGGGCGCCGGTCCGGCGGGCCTCACGGCCGCCAGGGATCTGGCCATGCGCGGCTACAAGGTAACGGTCTTCGAAGAACTGCCCGAGCCGGGCGGAATGCTCCGCTGGGCGATCCCCTCCTACCGTCTCCCCCGTGACATCATCGCCAAGGAAATCGACGATATCCGAGCACTCGGCGTCGATATCCGGTGCAATACGCGTGTCGGAAACGATATCCCCTTTGCTCAGATCGACAAGGAATTCGACTTTATTTTCCTGGCCCCAGGCTCCCACAAGAGCCTCATGCTGGGCATCCCCGGTGAAGGGCTCAAGGGCGTCTACGGCGGCGTCGAATTCCTCAGGGATTTCAATGCCAACGAAGCCTCCTGGCTGAAGGGCAGGAAGAGTCTCGGGGCGAGGGTGGCCGTCATCGGCGGCGGAAATTCCGCCATCGACGCTGCCCGTTGTGCGGTCCGCCTCGGCGCCGAGGTGACGATCCTCTACCGCCGCGAGCGCCAAGAGATGCCAGCGGCCGTCGAGGAGATCGCAGCGGCTGAAGAGGAAGGGATCAAAATCGAATTCCTCGCAGCGCCGGTCGAGATTATCGGGAAGCAAGGCAGGGTGAACGGCATCACCTGCCAGCGGATGAAGCTGGGAGAGTTCGATCAGGGTGGCCGCAAGAAACCCGTCCCCATCAAGGGCTCCGATTTCACCATCGAAGCGGACGCCGTCATCGCGGCCATCGGACAGATCACGGATATGTCCTTCGTTCTGAAGGATATCGGCATTTCCGTCAACAAATGGAATACCTTTGACCTGGCCAAGGGAAGCGCCACTCGGACGACCCATCCCAAGTTCTATGCAGGCGGCGACGCCGTGACGGGGCCCGATACGGTCATCGGCGCCATCGCCGCTGGGCACCAGGCGGCGAAGGATATCGACTCCGCCATCCGGGCCCGAAACGACGAACCCGCCTACGAAGAACCGGCCGAGGCGAAGATCGACATCCCGTTCGTCCTCGACGAGGAGAACCCTGAAGCCCCGCAGACGAAAATGCCCGAACTGCACGGCTCGGAGAGAAAACATGGTTTCGCCGAAGTGGAGCTCGGCTTCACGATGCAAGACGCGATCAAGGAGGCGAAGCGCTGCTTGAGATGCGACATTGAGATATAACCAGGCCCTTTCACGGGAGGGGTTTTTCGAGGCGAAAAAAAAATGGCGTGCCTATGTCATTAATGACATAGGTGCACCCCTACCGTTATGAAAGGAGTGCGTGATGGAAAACAAGATTTCCTTGAACATCGACGGAAGAGACGTCGAGGCTTCACCGGGCCAGACCATTCTGGATGTTGCCCGGCAGCAGGGCATCTATATCCCGACGCTCTGTCACTACACCCAAACGACGAACGTCGGCGCCTGCCGCGTCTGCGTCGTCGAGGTCGAAAAGGCGAGATCCCTGGTGGCCTCTTGCAGCATGCCGGTGAGCCCGGGCATGGTCATCCGGACGGATACGCAGAGGGTCCGTGAATCACAGAAGCTGGTCGTCGAACTCCTCTGGTCCTCCGGGGACCACAACTGCCTGACCTGCGAACAGAACGGCGACTGCGAGCTTCAGGACCTCGTCTATTGGCTGGGCATCGAAAAGCCCCGCTTCTCCATCGATCCTCCCGGCTATGAAATCGAAAAAACCAACACCATGATCCAGCGGGATCTCAACAAATGCATCCTTTGCGGCCGCTGCATTCGGGTCTGCAATGAGATCCAGGTCAACGAGATTCTGGACTTCTCGCGCCGCGGCCACCGCGCAAAGGTGGGTCCGGCCTTCGATGCCGATTATATCGATTCCGACTGCTATTTCTGCGGCGAGTGCGTCGACGCCTGTCCGGTCGGCGCTTTGATTTTCAAACAGGCCCGGTTCGCCGGCAGGCCGTGGGAGATGAAAAAGGTCAAGACGACCTGCACCTATTGCGGCGTCGGATGCCAGATGGATCTGAACGTGCTCAACGACCGGATCGTCAAAGTCAGCGGGAATCGTGCGTACGAGCAGCCCAATGGAGGCAGCCTCTGCGTGAAGGGGCGATTCGGACTCGATTTCGTCAACCACCCCGATCGTCTGAAAACCCCGCTGATCCGAAGGGAGAAGGGCGGCGAATTGGCCGAGGCCACCTGGGACGAGGCCTATGAATTCATCGCCGGCCGGCTGACCGGCATCAAGGAACAATACGGACCGGAGAGCATCGCCGGCCTCTCCTCCGCCCGCTGCACCAACGAGGAGAACTACCTCTTCCAGAAATTCATGCGCGCGGTGATCGGCACGAACCACGTCGATCACTGCGCCCGTCTCTGACACTCCGTGACGGTGGCCGGTCTGGCCGCCGCATTCGGCAGTGGCGCCATGACGAACTCCATCGAGGAGATCGAATTCACGGATGTCATTCTGGCCACGGGGACCAACACGACGGAAAACCATCCGGTGCTCTCTTCACGCGTCAAGCGTGCCGTGCGGCAGCGCGGCGCCAAGTTGATCGTGATCGACCCGCGCGAGATCGATCTGGTCAAATACGCAGCCATCTGGCTTCGCCAGAAACCGGGCACCGATGTCGCCGTCATCAACGGCCTGATGAACGTTGCGCTCGCCGAAGGCCTGGAGGCAAAGGAATATGTGGAAAACCGCACCGAAGGGTTTGAAGCCCTGAAGAAGGTCGTGGAACGATACACCCCTGAATACGTCGAGCAGATATCGGGGGTTCCGGCCGATGATCTCCGGAAGGCGGCGCGCCTTTACGCGAAGGCCAGGGCGGCCTCCATCCTGTACTGCATGGGGATCACCCAGCACACGACCGGCACCGACAACGTCAAGTCGATCGCCAACCTTGCCATGCTCTGCGGAATGGTCGGCATTGAGGGCGGCGGCGTCAACCCGCTGCGGGGCCAAAACAACGTACAGGGCGCCTGCGACATGGGCGCGCTGCCCAACGTCTTCCCCGCCTATCAGCCGGTGGCCAACGACGAAGCGAGGGCAAAATTCGAAAAGGCCTGGGGGGCGACCCTTTCCGCCAAACCGGGCAAGACCGTGGTGGAGATCATGGATGCGGCCCATAAGGGGGAAATCAAGGCGCTCTACGTCATGGGCGAGAATCCGATGGTCTCAGATCCCGATCTTGCGCATGTGGAAGCCTCGCTCAACCATCTGGACCTGCTGATCGTGCAGGACATCTTCCTGACGGAAACGGCGAGACTGGCCGACGTCGTACTCCCCTCCGCCTGTTTTGCTGAGAAGGACGGTACCTTCAGCAATACGGAAAGAAGGGTCCAACGCGTTCGAAAGGCGGTCCCCGCACCCGGCCAGGCCAGGACGGACTGGGAGATCATCGCCGGCATCTCCGCCAAGATGGGCTATCCCATGGCATACGCCTCGGCCGAGGAGATCATGGAAGAGATCAGACAGGTCACCCCGAGTTATGCCGGAATCACTTATCAGCGTTTGGAGAAGGAGGGGATCCAGTGGCCCTGCCCCAACACGGACCACCCCGGCACCCGCTTCCTCCACAGGGACCGCTTCAGCCGCGGACGCGGGCTGTTTCACGCCATCGAGTACGTCCCGCCGGCGGAGCTTCCCGATGCGGAGTACCCGCTGCTGCTCTCGACGGGACGTGTCCTCTACCATTATCACACCGGCACCATGACCCGTCTCGGGAAGGGAACAACCGAACGCTGTCCCGAATCCCTCGCCGAGATCCACCCGGCCGATGCCGAAAAGATGGGGATCGCGGACGGCCAGATCGTCCGGCTCACCTCCAGGCGGGGAACCGTCCAGGCGAAAGCCAGGATTACGCCCCGATCCATCCAGGGCATGGTCTTCATGAACTTCCACTTCCACGAAGCGGCGGTGAACCTGCTGACCAATCCGGCCCTGGACCCGGTAGCGAAAATCCCGGAATACAAAGTCTGCGCCGTAAGGGTGGAGGCGGCCTGAAAGAGGGATGGTCCATGAATTACGTTACCCGGCGACGCCGGGTTCGAATTGAACGTCAGGTCTGACAATGGAGGAGATCAAAATGGCAGAGGAACGTCTGGAAAGCAAGCGTTGGGGAATCGCGGCGGCCGCCGTCATCATGCAGTTGAGTCTCGGAACGGTCTACGCGTGGTCCGTGTTCAAGAAGCCGCTCATGTCGGCGCACGGCTGGGGCGAAACGGAGACGCAGGTCACCTTCATGATCTGCATCGGTATGATCGGCATTGCCGCCGCCTTCGGCGGCGCCCTGGTGGATAAGAAGGGGCCCCGTTTCGTGGCGACCCTGGGTGGGATTCTCTTCGGCATCGGCACGCTGCTGGCGGGTTTGGCGGACGCGATGGGAAGCCTGTTCCTGCTCTATCTGGGTTTCGGCCTTATCGGCGGCCTGGGGAACGGATTCGGTTACGTCACTCCCATCGCCACCCTGATCCGCTGGTTCCCGGACAAGCGGGGTCTCGTGACGGGCCTCGCAGTCATGGGATTCGGATTCGGCGCCTTCTTCATGGGCAAGATCGCACCGGGTATGGTCAACAGCATGGGGGTCGCCAGCACCTTCTACATCTTCGGGATCATCTTCCTGGTCCTGGTGACGGGGGCAGCCCAACTCTATAAGAATCCCCCCAAGGGATGGCTTCCGGCAGGCTTTACCCCCCCCAAGACGACCGCCTCCGCCGCCCAGTCGTTCACCTTCGACGAGGCCAAAAAGACCCCGCAGTGGTGGATGCTGTGGTGCATGCTCTGCCTCAATATCTCCGCGGGACTTGGACTGCTCTCCCAACTCTCCCCGATGGCCCAGGACATCGTCGGAAAGACGCAGGGGATCACGGATCCCAAGGCACTGGCCCTGGCCGGCGGAACGATCCTGGCAATCGCTTCGATCTTCAATGGCCTGGGGCGCCTCTTCTGGGCCTGGCTCTCCGACGCCATCGGACGGAAGAACGTTTTCATCACCATGTTCATCACCCAGGCGATACTCTATATCCTCCTGCCCCAGATCGGCAGCCAGATCCTCTTCACGGTGATCGCCTGCTACCTGCTGGCCTGCTACGGCGGAGGCTTCGCGACGATGCCGGCCTTTGCGGCGGATTCCTTCGGACCTGCCTATATCGGCAGGGTATACGGAATCATGCTGACCGCGTGGTCGGTTGCGGGGGTCATCGGTCCGCTGGTCTTCGCCCAGCTCAAGGGCATCGCGCTCTACGTGGCGGCGGGACTCCTGATCGTGGGATTTCTGATCGCGCTGGTCTACAAGCGGCCTGAACCGAAGCAAGCCGCCTAAGGCTTAAGTATCATGGGATATCGGGGGCATGCTCCGGAACCCGGTGGGAACCGGGGCGTGTCCCCCTGAGCCTGGGAATTCACCCCTGATGGCGACCGGAAGCCGTCGGTGAGACATTCCCGTCCCCCCAGGCTCGTGAAGCGTCTTACCGATGGCGGGATTCGCCGCTCAAGCCCAATCGCCGACGTTTTTATTCTGCGTTTTTAGTCCCTTGAACGGATGCGGGGATGACCAGCTTCCGGCCGACAAAAAGCGGATCCTTCACCTTGATCCGGTTGCGCTCCGCCAGGGCGGCCACCGTGATGCCGTGCCTTGCGGCGATCGCGGAAAGCGTGTCTCCCCTTTTCACCCGGCAGACCGTCCTCAATGGCAAAGTGCCACCTGGATCCGCTTTGGCGGACCGATCCAGGGTACTCGCCTCCGATGCGGCCTTCCCGTGCGTTTCCCCCTCGGCGCGGGTCGAGGCCTCCGGCTCCGTTGTCCGTTTGCTCTCGACGTCCGACATGGGGATGACCAGCCTCCGGCCGACAAAAAGCGGATCTTTCACCTTGATCCGGTTGCGCTCCGCCAGGGCAGTCAACGTGATGCCGTGCCTTGCGGCGATCGCGGAAAGCGTATCCCCCCTTTTCACCCGGTAGACCGCTGCCGCGGGGTTGACGGGGCGTTGAACGTTCATCGCCGCCGTCCGGATCTCGTCCTTCCCTTCGCCGTCGGATCCTTCGGCTGATACGGGTTTTACATCCTTCCCCTGGGTCACGGTCACCTTTTCAGGCGGAAGGGGCGGGAGGAATTCGAAAACGGCGCGGGCCACCCCCTCGGCGATCCGCTTCTGAAAACGCCTGCTCCGCAGCAACTTTTCTTCCTTCGGATTCGAAATATAGGCGGTCTCCACCAGGATCGACGGGATTTCCGGGAGCTTGAGCACAAAGAAGGGCGCCTCCTGCACGGTCGTGAACTTCAGGCCGTTCGCCGCGTCCAGTTCTTTGAGCACCGTTGCCCCGAAATTTTTGGCCTGGTTGATCGTATGGGTCTGAAACATGTCGAGGATGATCGGATCTGCCGCATCGCTCCCCTCCCCGTTGGGAACCCCGCCGATGACGTCGGCAAGGTTTTCATTGCGGGCGAGGATCTTTGCCGCTTCGCTGCTCGCCGCCCCGGTCGACAGACAATAGACCGAGCTGCCCCTGACCGTACGACTTCGGGTGGCATCCGCATGGATGCTCAGGAAGAGATCCGCCCCGTATTCCCTGGCGATCATGATCCTTTTACGGAATGAGACGTAATAGTCGCCGTTCCGGGTCAAGAAGGCGCGGTAGCCCTCTTGCCTGTTGAGGATCTTCCTCAACTCCCTGGCAATCCCCAGAACGACAGTCTTTTCCAGGGTCCTCCCCTTCCCGACCGCGCCGGGATCATCGCCTCCATGGCCGGGATCGATGACGACCACACGGGCCTTGCGCGTCACCTTGATCTGCTCCCGGGCCTGGCTTTCCTGCTTCGCGGCATCCGGCAGGACGAGATCCACGACCACCCGGAAGGGTTTGTCCTGGAACGGATTCAACTTGAAAACCGTGGTCTGAACCATGCCGGGAAAGCTGATTTCCACGCGCACCGCCGAGTTCGGCCTGGAGGAGATGGAAACTCCCTCCAGTCCGGGCTTCTTCAGAACGGTCGAGTGGGGCAGATGTGCGGGCAGCGTGGTTTCCGCCAGATCGATCGCGATCGACTTCTCGCTCTTTTCAATCGAGTAGGCAACGTCCTCGCTGACGTCGATCACGACCCGGGTATGGTCCGGAGCCACCCAGTGCCGGATGTTCAGGATCTGGTTCAAGGCCAGGGCGCATGACGGCCATCCAAATCCGAAGATCCAGAAGAGGAGCAGCACCCAAAGCTTTCCGGAACGGGACATATCATCTTCCTGAGATATTTTGCGGATATGTATCAGTTCTTATGGACAAATTCAACCTCGATTGCGAAAAGGATTGACACGGCGCGCTATTGATGGCATGGATACCGCCGCTGCAGGGAGAGGCGAAGTTCCTTTTCCGCCCTTCCTCCGCCGCACGAGATGCCGGGCCATGCGGCGATCGTTGGCGATGCGCGCTTTCAGCCGCACCGGGCTTTGCGAGCCCATCGTCGATGGGATGTGTGGAGACATCGGCCGCGCCGGGGCGGTGTTTGGAAAAAGGTTGAATATTTGCACAACCCGTAGTATGGTCCGTGCGCTTCGATTTTTAGTATGCATGGGCGATTAGCTCAGTTGGATAGAGCGCTGGTCTCCGGAACCAGAGGCCATGGGTTCAAGTCCCATATCGCCTACCATAATTCTGGCAAGGGCTTATGATGCTTTCATCAAGCCCTTTTTTTTGCCGTCTTCTCCGGTTCGCGACTCAGGGATCCAGCCGGAGCCGGGAAACAAGACCCAAGGCCGGCATCCTCCGGCCGCAGGGACGGCGATAGGCGGTCGTTTTCAGGGGAATGCCTCCATGAGCGCCTGAATCACCAGGTCGGAAGCCGACTCTCCCCATTTTTCAGGATGATTTTTAAGATACCGGGATACGATCTCACAGATATGACCCAGGCTCACCTTGTCCGAACGGGACCATATCACATCCGACAAGGCGTCATACACACCGGCCACATATGCCGCATAGGCCCGCATGGTCTCCCGATCGACCTCCGGGGATTTCATGCCGGTTCCCGCTTTTTCATATTCCTGCATCAATTCAACAAGCATCTTTCCCGAGTAGAAGCTGGCTCCGGCCTGTGCATGGGCAAAGACCACCGCCAGAAAAATGGAGAATGCCAGCACCCATCTTCTCGCTTTCATGATCGACCTCCAATTTCTGGGACCGTCTATACCGCATTAACCGATATTAACCAACAAGAAATCGCGATCACGTTCTGTTCCAAGTTTAACTTTTGGTGCCGGGATCAAGGACAAAGGACT
>CAZWTL010000035.1:0-28796 GCA_964637025.1 uncultured Syntrophaceae bacterium
CGTCACGCTTTGGAAAATCGCTTTTGCGAAAGGAGATCGGTTCATCCGTCATCCCGGCGGGGCCTATGGGAGCGCATCAGAGGCAAATCAGGGGCTGGGCCCGCCTGTCCGCATCGACGTTCGAATTTGACCTTGTCCGCTCGCCGGTCCGCGCTCCTGATCCCGTGGGGCCCCGGGCTCCCATTTTTCATTTGCCTTTTGGGATGACACGGGGTAGAAATCATGCGTAACAGCGGCATCCGGATCAGGGCGATGGTCCTGCATTTCGCCGGCCGGATGCGATGCTTCACCCTGAATACCCGCGGGAACATCTCCGGAAGGGGGTTCCTGCCTGCAAAGGAGCCCACCTCGATGAACGAAACCTCTGTGAGCGTCGCCCCCTCCGGGGAACCCTTTCAACTGCCTGCGTCTGCGGAGTACGCCTCCGAGTTCGACCGCCTGACGGCTCTGGCCGCGAATCACCGTGCACTGGGGCGGGAGATCGTCGTCGTGATGGGGGTCGGATTCGTCGGGGCCGTCATGGCCGGAATCGTAGCCGATTCCGTTCGTAAGGAAGCAGGCACCCCCGGCAAGTTCGTCATCGGCATGCAGCGCCCCTCCGTACGCTCCTACTGGAAGATCCCCATGCTGAACCGCGGGATCGCACCGGTCGAGGCGGACGATCCGGAAGTCGTCCCGCTGATTGCCCGCTGCGTCCTCGAGAAGAAGACCCTGACCGCCACCTTCACCCATGACGCGCTCTCCCTCGCCGACTGCGTCATCGTGGATGTTCAGTGCGACTACCTCAAGGAGACCCTGGGCAACTGCCGCCAGGGGCGCGCCGACATCGCCGCCCTGGAGGAGAGCCTGAAGGTCATCGGCGAGAAGATCCCTCCGGCATGCCTGGTCCTGATCGAAACGACCGTTCCGCCCGGGACCACCGAATACATCGCCTACCCCATCCTGAAAAAGGCCTTCGAACGCCGCGGTATCGCCTCGGAGCCGCTGCTGGCCCACTCCTACGAACGGGTCATGCCGGGCCGCGAATACGTGGCCTCGATCCGCGATTTCTGGCGGGTCTGCAGCGGGGTCAACCCGGCCTCCCGGGAGCGGGTCGTCCGGTTTCTCTCCGAGGTCCTCAATGTCGAACAATTTCCGCTGACGGTTCTCGATCGCCCGATCGAAAGCGAGACCTGCAAGATCGTGGAGAACTCATACCGGGCCACGATCCTGGCCTTTCTCGACGAATGGTCCACCTTTGCGGAGCGTAACGGCGTGGACATCATGAAGGTGATCCGGGCGATCCGGGTGCGGCCGACCCACTCCAACATGATTTTCCCCGGCCCGGGTATCGGAGGCTACTGCCTGCCCAAGGACGGCGGCCTGGGCGTCTGGGCCTACCGCCATCTGATGGGATTCGAGGACGACATCTTCAAGATCACGCCGCTGGCCATCGACATCAACGACACGCGGGCCCTCCATGCGGCGGAACTCGTCCGGGACGCCCTCCGCAACATGGGCAGGATCGTCGCCGCCTCCAGGATCGTGATCCTCGGCGCTTCCTACCGGGAGGACGTTGGGGACACCCGCTACAGCGGCTCGGAGATCCTGGCCCGCAAGCTCGTCGAGATGGGGGCGGAGATCGGCGTCCACGACCCGTACGTGAAACACTGGTGGGAGATGGAAAAGCAAGAGACCTACCCCGCCACCGGCCAATCCCGGGCCCGGTTCTTCCGGAACCAGGACCATCTTGCGGAGCTGCGGATCGAGCCGGACCTGGCGTCCGCACTGAACGGGGCCGACGCCGTGGTTCTGGCCGTACGCCACGAGGCCTACCGGGACCTCGACCCCGACAGGGTGATCGCCATGACAGGCCGCTCCGTCGCGGTCATCGACTGTTTCGGCATCCTCGACGACGGGGCGATCCGCCGCTACTTCGAACTCGGCTGCGAGGTCAAGGGACTGGGGCGCGGCCACATCAAACGCATCAAAGACCAGGTGCGGGGAAACGCGCCCGGTCGACTGCCCTGAGGATGCGGGGTTTGAACGACGCATCGTGCCCTTCCGCCCCGTCCCATGGCTTCGAACGGCCTGATCACCCGCTGCGGGACGGCGATGCGCCGCGGCTCCAGGCGGCCCGTATCGATGTCCCCCCATCGGCGCGCCCCTGCGCCGATCTCACGGCTGCCGCCTCTCGGATGCCGGTGGAAGCTGCGGGAAACGCATCGGGCGGCGGACGCCGTCCCTTGTTCTGAGACCTTTTTCGGAGGCGTGGATCGGTATGCGACGACCATGGATCATTCTGCTGCTTCTGATGACCGCCCTATCGCCGTTCCGGGCCTTGGGGGCGGAGAAACCGCTCTGGGAAGCCGGATTGGGCATGGCCGTGCTGAGGATGCCCGATTACCGAGGTTCCGACGAGTACCGGAATTACCTGTTGCCCTTTCCCTACCTCTTCTACCGGGGGGACGTCCTGCGGGTCGAACGGGAGCGCGTCTCGGGACGCATATTCAGGACCGACAGGCTTCTTTTGGACATCAGCCTCAACGGCGGCGTGCCTGTGGACAGCTCGGACAACGCGGACCGGCAGGGGATGCCCGATCTGGACCCTACCTTTGAAATCGGCCCGTCCCTCAGCATCACCCTGCTGGAAAACCGGCAGGAACGCTATGCCCTGAAGCTGGCCCTGCCGGTGCGGGCCGTCTTCTCGACCGATTTTTCCTCGGTCCGCCGCGAGGGGTGGGTATTCCATCCCCGGCTCCATTTCGAGAAGGCCGACGTGATCCCGGGAACGGGGCTGAATCTGGGACTGTCGGTCGGTCCCATGTTCGCCGACCGGAACCACCATGGTTATTTCTACACCGTTGAACCCGCCTATGAGACGCCGTCGCGTCCCCGCTATGACGCGGGCGGCGGATACAGCGGATCGACCGCCACCGTGGGGCTCAACAAGGCCCTGCACCCCTTCATCGTGAGCGCGTTTGTCAGTCTGGACCATCTCGGGGGTTCGGTATTCGAGGACAGCCCTCTGGTCAAGACCCAAAACTCCTGGATGTGCGGGTTTTCCGTCGCCTGGATTTTTCTCAAATCCGAACGGATGGTCCCGAAAGCGGACTGACGCCTGGATGGACCCCAAGTCCCTCCCCGAGGACGCCCCGGAATAGGGGTGGCATCAGGAAACGGTCCGTGCCCCTTTCTTTTCGCCGCGGGCGGTCACGACGACAACCTCGAAGGGGATCTCCTTGCCGGCCTGGTTCATCGCCTTCCGAAGGATCGCGGGAAGCCCCTGGCAGCACGGCACCTCCATCACGACGGCCGTGACGCTTCGGATCCCTGCGGTCTTGAATATGGCTGTGAATTTGTCGACATAAGCCTGCACGTCGTCGAATTTCGGGCAGCCCAGCAGGACCACCTTCCCCCGGAGCAGGTCGTCGTGGAAGCTTGGATAGGCGACGGGCGTGCAGTCCGCTGCCACGAGCAGGTCCGCCCCGCGGAGAAACGGGGCCGTCGGCGGGACGAGACGGATCTGGACCGGCCAGTGGGTCAGCGCGGAGCGGCCGGACGCGGCCCGCGAAACCGGGCTGTTTGCCTTGTCGCACGCGGCCTGCGGGGCAAAGGTCTGCATGAGCGTGGACGGACAGCCGCACGGCAGGGTCTTGCCGGACGGGGCCTGTCCGTCGGGGGCCGACCCGGGGGCATCCCGGCCTTCATCGGCATGTGCCTTCGCGGCCTCCTCGTCGAAGGGATCCGCCGGGGATTCCACGATACTCAGCGCGCCCCGCGGGCACTCGCCGAGGCAGGCGCCCAGGCCGTCGCAGTACCGCTCCGCCACAAGCCGCGCCTTGCCGTCCACCACCCGAATGGCGCCCTCCGCGCAGGAGGGGACGCAGAGCCCGCAGCCGTCGCACTTTTCCTCGTCGATCCGGATGATCTTTCTCATGTTTTTCATAACGACCTCCTTGGGAGTCATTCCTTTGGATGCGATTGCCTTCCCTTTCGATGCCAGGATCGCACAGGAGGATAAAAAGCGCTTTGACATAAGTCAAAACAATATGTATTTATCGTGGGGCATTTGAACAGGGGGTGCCTTCCTTGGCTTGCCGCGGATGCGGACGGGTGGCGAAACATGGCGGATGCAGCCGATAAATTGGCGGGGATTGTCCTCTTCGCCGGCCTCTCCCGGGATCAGCACGAGGCGATCGGCCGGATCGCCGTGCGCTGTTCCTTCCGGAAGGGGGAGCGGATCTTCTCCGAAGGAGACGAGGGCACCGGATTTTATGCGCTCCTCTCGGGCCGCGTGAAGATCTTCAAGGTCTCCTCCGAAGGAAAGGAACAGATCCTCCACCTCTTCGGGCCCGGAGAGTCCTTTGGTGAGGTTTCCGTTTTCACGGGGCAGGGGTTTCCTGCGGATGCAGCGGCAGTCCTTTCGTCGGCCGCACTCTTCTTTCCACGGGCGGCGTTCAGCGCCCTGATCCGGCAGGATCCGGCCTTGGCACTGAACATGATGGCGCAGCTCTCGCGGCGGCTGAGGTATTTCGCCGGACTCGTCGAGGATTTGTCGCTCACGGAGGTGCCGGGACGACTCGCTAAATACCTGCTTTACCTCAGCGGGCGGGACCGCGGCGCCGTAGAGCTGGACATCCCGAAGGGACAGCTCGCGGCGCTTCTGGGGACGATTCCGGAAACCCTCTCCCGGATCCTGGCCAAGATGAACCGCGCGGGACTCATCCGGTCCCGAGGCGCCCATATCCGCATCCTGGATCGCGGAGCCCTGGAGGAGATCGCCGTGGAGGGGAGGAAACTGCCCTGAACAACGGGCTTCCCTTTCGCTGGCACGGATCCCGATGTGGGCCCGCGATGGCCCGCGGAAGGCAAGCCGGGGGCCATGAAACTGGAACCTTCTGCGGTCGGTGAAGCCGCCCCCGCGCGCACGACGGGCGATGAAAACAGCCGAATCCCCTTTTGGAGGTGAAAAGTGGAAGTCATCGATCTCAGAAGCCGGGAGGTGTTCAGCCATGAAGGACGAGGCGTCGCTTCCCTCGTGGACGAGCCGCATCTGAAGATCAGTCAGGTCGCTCTGGAGCCGGGGAGGGAGATCCCCGCCCAAAAGACCGGCGCCCCGGTCAACCTTCAGGTCATCCGCGGCGAGGGGGTTTTCTCCTCGGGGAAGCAGAGCGTCCAGATGGGGCCCGGCAAACTCCTCCGGATCGCGCAGGGTGCATCCATGGGCGTCCGGAACGAATCGGCGACCCTGCTGGTTTTTCTGATGATCGAGACGCCGCTTGCGGCCGGTTCGGACGGTGAATCCCTCATGGCCGGGAAACCGGGGACTTTCGTCAACTGGATCGAATTCGCCCCGTTGAAGCCCGGGAGAGACGCCTCCTTCCGGGAGTGGTTCCACCGTTCCAGCGAAATGCTGGCGAAACACCCCGGCTTCGTATCCCGGACGCTCCTGGGTCCGATCGAAGGCGGGAGCCGATACGCGGCGATGGTCGAACACGAATCGAACGAGACGTTCATGGACATGCAGTTGAGCGACGACCGCGAAACCATCTTCCATGAGGCGGAGTCTTTTGTTCTCGGACCGTCCACGCCCCACTTTTACGAGTTGATCCTCTCCTATCGGAAATAGAGATCCGCCCGGAAAAGGGCGAGAACGGCGAACACACCATGGATGCAGAGAAGCTGATCCACAAGGCGAAAGACGAGGGACGAAGCGCGCTCACCGAAGCGGAGGCCGGGGATCTTCTGAGACGATTCGGCGTGCCGGTCGCAGCGGCGTCGGTCGCGGCCACTCCCGAGGAGGCCGTGGAGAAGGCCCGTACGCTCGGGTTTCCCGTCGTCCTGAAGGGGCTCGGGACCAGGCTGACGCACAAAACGGAGCGGGGGCTCGTGAGGCTGAGCCTCGGGAATGTAGCGGAGGTCCGGCAGGCGGCGCTGGCGGTGGCCGCGTCCGCGGGCGCGGATCTGGAAGGGTATCTGATCCAGCCCATGCTCCCCGGCCGCCGGGAGTTCGTCGCAGGTCTCTTCCGTGATCCGCAATTCGGGCCGGTCGTCATGTTCGGCCTCGGCGGCATCTTCACCGAGGCGCTGGACGACGTGACCTTCCGCATCGCGCCCGTCGATGAAAGGGAGGCCGGGGCGATGATCGACGAACTCCGTTCGCGGAAACTCCTCGGGCCGTTCCGGGGCGAGCAGGAGGCCGTGCGGGAGACCCTCGTCCGCACGCTGACGGGTCTTTCGCGGATCGGAGTGGAGCTTCCGGATGTGGCCGAGGCGGACATCAACCCCCTGCTGGTCGGGCCGGACGGAGAGGTGGCGGCGGTGGACGCCCTTGTCATCCTCGGCAGGCCCCACGGGGAGCGGGCGGCCCATCCTCCGATCGATCCCGCCGCAATCGGGAAGCTTTTCTATCCCCGCTCCATCGCCTTCGTCGGGGCATCCGGTACGTTCGGCAAGTGGGGATACACCCTCTTCTGCAACACGGTCGCGGGTGGATTCAGGGGCCCGATCCATTTGGTCAACGCCAGGCGCTCGGAGATCGCCGGCCGAAAGACGTTCCCATCGATCGGCGAAATCCCGGGAACGGTCGATCTGGCTGTGGTCACCATTCCGGCGGAAACGGTCCTCGACCTCATCCCCCAGTTGAAGGCAAAGGGGATCAGAAACATGCTCCTGATCTCCTCCGGGTTCGCGGAAACGGGGCCCGAAGGCCGCCGTCTCGAGGAGGAACTCGTGCAAAGGGCGCGGGAGGCGGGCATCCTGATCCTCGGCCCCAATACGATGGGGATCTGCAACCCCCATGACGCCCTTTTCTGCTGCGGATCGGGGGTGATTCCAAAGCCCGGGACTACCGCGTTCGTCTCCCAGTCGGGCAATCTGGGGGTGCAACTCCTCGGATTCGCCGAACGCGAGGGGATCGGCATCCGCGCTTTCGGCGGATCGGGAAACGAGGCGATGATCACCATCGAGGATTACATGGAGGCATTCGATGTCGATGACGTGACCCGGACCGTCGTTCTCTACATCGAAAGCGTCAAGAACGGGCGGCGTTTCTTCGAGTCCGCCCGGCGGGTGGGGAAACGGAAGCCGGTCGTCATGCTCAAGGGGGGCCGGACACAGGCCGGAAACCGCGCCGCCGCAAGCCATACCGGCGCGCTCGCTTCCGACCTCCGGGTTTTCGACGCGGCGGTCCGACAGGCCGGTATCGTCGTTGCGGAACAGCCGATGGATCTTCTCGACCTTTCGGCCGTATTTTCATCCCTTCCGCTGCCCCGGGGCCACCGGGTCGCGGTCATGACCCTGGGCGGTGGATGGGGAGTCGTCGCGTCCGACCTCTGCGTGGAAAACCACCTGGCCATCCCCGAACTGCCGCCGGAACTGATCGCAAAGATCGACGGCATCCTCCCGCCGTACTGGAGCCGATCCAACCCCGTGGATCTGGTCGGCGAGTTCAGCCCCCGGATACCGATCGAAGTCATGGAGGCGCTGGCGGCGTGGGAGGGATGCGATGCGGTGATCCATCTGGGCATCGTCGGCCGCCTGACCTTCTTCGAACAGATCAACCGCTCCGTCCGCGCGGCCGATCCGTCGATGGACAGGAATTTTCTCGACACGCTGCCGGCGGAGTTGGCCGCATTCGAAAACCGATTCACGGTCCACATGGTCCGCCTCATGGAGAAGCACGGCAAGCCCATTCTCGGGGTCCACTTCATGCCCGGGGAGAACGCGCGCATCGTGACGGATGTTGAGGGAAGCCCCTACAAGGGGGTCTCCTTTCTGACACCGGAGCGGGCCGTCAAGGCGCTCGCCCGCATGACCGCATACCATCATTGGCGCGAAAAATGAGGATGGCGGGCCACCACCCGCCATTCCCGGCGGATACCGGAAGCTCCGGTTCCAACGGCGCATTACCGGGACCGGAGAGGGACGGCCTTTTTCCATCGTGCCGTTCGAAAAAATGAAAGAAAGCGAGGAAGAACCTTCTGATGGCGAAAATTCGAGTTAAGACCCCGATTGTCGAAATCGACGGCGATGAAATGGCGAGGATCCTCTGGGCCATGATCAAGGAAAAGCTGATTCTGCCCTATCTGGATCTGGATATCGATTATTATGACCTGGGCGTTCAGAAGCGCGATGAGACCGACGACCGCATCACCATGGATGCGGCCGATGCGATCCGGCGTTACGGCGTCGGCGTGAAATGCGCCACCATCACCCCGGATGCTCAGCGCGTCACGGAATACAGCCTCAAGAAGGCCTGGCCGTCGCCGAACGGGACGATCCGTTCCGCCCTGGACGGGACCGTTTTCCGGAAGCCGATCCTGGTGAAGAACATCACCTCCGGCGTCAGGAGTTGGAAAAAGCCCATCGTCATCGGGCGGCACGCCTACGGCGACATTTACATGAGCACGGAAATGACGGTGGACAGACCGGGAAAGGTGGAACTCGTCTATACCCCCGAGAAGGGCCAGGAAAGGCGGTTATTGGTGCACGAATACCGGGGGCCGGGCGTGGCGATGGCGATCCACAATCTGGAGGAATCGATCCGTTCTTTTGCAAAATCCTGCATCAACTACGCACTCGGGGAAAAGATCGACGTCTGGTTTTCGGCGAAAGATACGATCAGCAAGCAGTACCACGCCTACTTCAAGGATATCTTTGCCGATGAGATGGCCCGCCACGAGGCGGACTTCGACAGGGCGGGCATCGGGTACCGTTATTTTCTGATCGATGACGCGGCCGCGCAGATGATGAAACACGCCGGGGGCGTCCTCTGGGCGCTCAGCAATTACGACGGCGATGTCTTTTCCGATGTGGTGGCGGCCGGATTCGGCAGCCTGGGCATGATGACGTCGGTTCTCGTCTCACCGGACGGGAAATACGAGTACGAGGCGGCCCACGGCACCGTGCGGCGCCATTACTACGAACACTTGAAAGGCCATCCGACGAGCACCAATTCGGTGGCCTCCATTTTCGCCTGGACAGGGGGGATCAAGAAGCGGGGGGAACTGGACAGGACGCCTTCCGTGACCCGCTTCGGCGAAAACATCGAAAAGGCCGTCATCGGCTGCATCGAGCGGGGAATCGTCACGAAAGACCTGCTGCCGCTCATGGACCCCAGGCCCGACGGCCATCAAACCACGGAGGGCTTCATCGATGCCGTGGCATCGGAACTCAGGCGGACCGCTTAGCGGGCCCCGCCGCGCTCCCGGCAAGAGCTGAGATAAGCCTTTGAAAAGGCGTTGATTCCGAATCAGAATTCTGTTGACACGCCGAAAAGGGTCCTTTATAGTTTCATATAACATGGGGGGAAGATCGCGGTCGCATCATCCGGGGGGGCCATCCGGCTGGAACGTGAGCCTGCCGAAAGCATCCCATGAACGATGCCGCAAACGAGCGGTCATGCGGCATGGGCAGGCGCCTTGCCCGGAATGGTAGAGCAAACGGGAAGGCATATGGCAAAACTGAAGCTGAAGGATCATCTGATCAACCGGGACTGGTGCAAGGGTTGCGGGATCTGTGTGCATTTCTGCCCCCGGAAGGTGCTGGAGCTGGATGCGTTCGACAAGGCCGTGGCGGCCAGACCACAGGATTGCATCTGCTGCAAACTGTGCGAGCTGAGGTGCCCGGATCTGGCGATCGAGGTGGAAACGGAGCAGGATTGATATGGCCGGCAGGGTGGAGTTTGTTCAGGGAAACGAGGCCTGCGTGATGGCGGCGCTGTACGCCGGGCTGGATTTTTTTGCCGGCTACCCCATCACGCCGTCGACGGAAATCGCGGAGCTTATGGCCCTGCGCCTTCCCCGGAAGGGGGGGACGTTCATGCAGATGGAGGACGAGATCGCCTCGATCTGCGCGATCATCGGGGCGTCGCTGACGGGACGCAAGGTGATGACGGCCACGAGCGGCCCGGGATTTTCGCTGATGCAGGAGGGGCTTGGGTACGCGATCATGGCGGAGATTCCCTGCGTGATCGTCGACGTGCAGAGGGGCGGCCCCTCGACGGGCCTGCCGACCAAGGTGAGCCAGGGGGACGTAAACCAGGCCCGGTGGGGGGTGCACGGGGACCATGCGATCGTGGCGTTGACGGCTTCGAACCACCAGGACGTGTTTTCGATCACGGTGGACGCCTTCAATTTCTCCGAAACCTACCGGACGCCGGTGATCCTGCTGTTCGACGAGGTGGTCGGGCACATGCGGGAGCGTCTCGCCGTGCCGGAACCGGGCGATATCCCCCTGGTAGATCGGCTCAAAACCTCGGTCAAAGAAGGGGTGGATTACCATCCGTACCTGCAGCGCGAAGACGGCCGTCTGCCGATGTCCGATTTCGGAGGCGTGCACCGATACAACGTGACGGGTCTGTTTCACGACATGTGGGGATTCCCTTCGGAGAACCCGACCGTAGTCCACGCGCTGCTGAGGCATCTGGTGGACAAAATCGAAAACCACACGGAGAAAATGACGCGTTACCGGGAATATTGCGTCGAAGACGCGGAGATGCTCCTGATTTCGTACGGATCCTCGGCGCGCTCGGCGCTGCACCTGGTAACGGACCGCCGCCAGCACGGCGAGAAGGTGGGGCTCCTGGAGCTCCAGACGCTCTGGCCCTTCCCGGCGACGCTGGTGCGCGAGAAGACGAGGCATGCCCGTTATGTGGTGGTGGTGGAGATGAACATGGGCCAGGTGCTGCATGCGGTCAAGGCGTCGGTCGAGGATCCCGAACGGGTCTTCCTGGCGAACCGGGTGGACGGGACCTTGATCACGGCGGTCGATATCCGCAACATTCTGCGGCTGATCCAGGGTAAAGGAGTGTGAAATGCCCGTAAAGGACTATATCCGCGAGAGGTTTTTCCCGCATATCTGGTGTCCGGGCTGCGGTCACGGCATCGTGCTGAACAGCCTCGTGCGGGTGATCGAGAATCTCGGTCTGGTCAAGAACGACATCGTCATGGTGTCGGGGATCGGGTGTTCTTCCCGGATCGCGGGATACCTGGATTTACACACGCTGCACACGATCCACGGACGGGCGCTCGCGTTCGCCATCGGCGTGAAGATGAGCCGGCCGGACCTGACGCTGCTGGTGCCCATGGGGGATGGGGACGCCCTTTCGATCGGGGGCAACCACTTCATCCATGCGTGCCGGCGGAATATCGACATGACGGCGATCGTGATGAACAACCGGGTTTACGGGATGACGGGGGGGCAGTTTTCACCGCTGTCGGGTCACGGGACCATGGCGACAACCGCCCCCTATTCGAACATCGACCAGCAATTCGACGTGGTCAATGTGGCGGCCGGGGCAGGGGCGACGTTCGTGGCCCGCGCCACCGCCTATCACGTCCAGCAGTTGTCCGATATCCTGGAGAAGGCGATACGGCACAAGGGGTTCTCGGTGGTGGAGGTCATGACCCCCTGCCCGACCTACTTCGGAAGGAAGAACAAGGCGGGAAGCGTGTTGGACATGATGGATAACCTGAAGTCGAGGACCACGCCGGTCGGTTCCAAGGCAAAGCAGGAGGACCCGGCGCTGATCGAGCGGGGGATTTTCGTGAACAAGGAGATGCCGGAATACTGCGCCGAGTACCAGCGGATCGTCGAGCGGGCGATGAAGACGAACGCGTAACCGGATGCTGATGATCCCTGTAAGGAGCCTCGGGGACATGTTGCGGAAGCCCGGAGGGATCGGAACGTGTCCCCGGAACACACCGGAACACAATGCAAAACCGCCAAAGAAGGGGACATGACCATGGAGCGATGCAGGATGGTGTTTTCGGGTTCGGGCGGACAGGGGGTGGTGACCGCGGCGATCATCCTGGCCGAGGCCGCCGTGTTGTTCGAGAACCTCTATGCCGTTCAGTCCCAGTCATACGGCCCGGAAGCGAGGGGCGGGTCAAGCCGCTCTGACGTCATCATCGCCGATTCGCCGATCCACTTCCCGAAGGTGCTCCAGCCCAACGTGCTGATCTGTCTGACGCAGCAGTCCTATGCGAGCTATTATTCCATTCTCCGTCCGGGGGGGCTGCTGATCACCGACAAACGTTACGTCAAATTGGGGAAGAAGGTGGATGCGCGCCAGGTGGAGCTGCCGATGTACGAAACGGTGATGGAGACGATCGGCCGGCCGATCGTCTTCAACATCTGCATGCTCGGGGTCGTCATCCAGCTTACGAAACTCGTCCGGCCCGAATCCATCATCAAGGTGCTGGAAAGACAGATTGCTCCGAACTTTCTCGATATCAACCGTCAGGCCCTCGACCTCGGGCTGAAACTCGCCGAAGGACTCGACATCTGAGCCTTGAAGCGGCCCCCTCCCGGGGTGAGCGATGCTTCCCCTGCAGCCGTGTCAGGGTGGACGGCGGGGCCCGGAAAATCACGAACGGAAGATTCCGGAGGTTCACCCGGGAGCCCTGCAATGCCGGAGCTCCTGCGGGAGCGCCGGACGGGGGAAAAGGGCGTAACGTGGTTTTCCTGGATTTACGGGTGGGCGTCGATGAACCCGTATACAGCCGGATGGGTGCAAACCTCATAGTACTTCTCGGAAGCCGGGCCGATCAGCTCCATGGATTCCGGTTCGATCTTCATGACGGGGGCCTCCCGAATCACCAGACGCTGGTAACTGCCGATCAAGGTCGGAACCGTTCCCGCATATAGGGTGACTCTGTCCCCGTTTTCCGCCGGATACTCGAAGCGCTTCAGGTTGATCTCCCGGCGGAGCTTGGCGAATCCCGCGGGATCGAGCTCGATCCCGTTGACGTTGTACCTCAGGGAAAGGTCATCCGCGGTCGTGCCGACATCTTTTTCCCGCGCACCCCGAAACAGGTACAGATTGAATGTCGGATTGGGATTTTTGAACCTCCGGCGCAACCTCTTGTCGCAGCTCGACAGCCGGTCGGCCAGATTGATCGCATGGGAAATCATGATCCTGGAATCCCCATCGAAGAGAAAAGCCGGCGGACCCGGCAGATAACAGATTCCGATCCCCAGTTCGAGGATCGGGAGGTCGTGCTGCCGGTTCTTCAGATTGTACTGATGAACGATGTGAAGCATGCTGACCGCCAGTCCGCACGCGCGGGCCACGCCGTACCCTCCCTGGGCCGCGTCCTCGTTTTCGAATATCGACAGGATGATCGCATCCCCTTCGATAAACACCTTTGAAGCGCCGTACTCGCCGAGAATGTCGGAAATCGGATCGAAAAAGTTGAGGCTGAAATAGGACGCCGGATTGAGACCCCTGTTGCTCATCGTGTGCGTGATGTCCATGGAGCCGCGAATATCCGCTTTGAGGATGACGTGATGGATGATGGGTTTTTCCTCATTCACCCGCTCCTCCGGAAGCGGATACTCGTACAAGAGCCGATTGTTCCGGGACAAAAGAACGATTTTATCATCCGTGACCAGGTTGACGGCCTCCATGGCCTGCCTCAGGAGCCTGCCGTTTTCCCTGTCTCGGTGGTACCGGAGAAAATCCCGGAGATATTTCAGGAGATGTTCCTTCCGTTCCCTGCCGGAGCATCCCCTGATGCGGCGAAGCGTTTTGCGAAGCGGCGCAAGATCGCCGCTGTCGGCCTTTCGGCGCCTCAATTCGCGGGCTATGGATTTTCTCGATTCCGGCCTGACGAGATATTCCCGGATCTGCGCCGGCCTCAATGGCGGACAATAGCCGCGGTACACGCCCCGCGTTTCGTATGCCGCCACGATGGGCACCAGCAACCCGTATCTGTTGAATTTTCGATACAACAGGCGCAGCATCCTCTCCTGAATTTTCATGCGTGTTCTCAGTTCGAGAAGGACGGCCTTCGGCTTTTTGCATTTTTTGGCCTCCTGATACTGCGTGCGGGTCTGGAAACAGTTGAACATCGTGTCGACATTCTCCGTTTCCATCAACCATGAATCCAGCGCGCGGCCCGCGGCGGCCGGCGCATCCACGGCCTCCCGGTCCCCGGCGGACGGGCGGACCCCATCCCCGCCTCCCAAATCGGTTTCGCCAAACAGGCCCCATAGGATCGATTTCACGTTGCTGTAGTTGTCGGGCTCATCGGAACGCTGGGACAGGAGGACATAGGAATCCACCAGGAGAAAATCGTCGGCGACATCCTCCGCATGGAGGGTCGGGTTCACGAACAGGTCGTCCGGGGGTATGGATTCGGAAGGAAAATTCGACTCCCTGATCCTGCGGAGGTCCTTGGCCTGAACATCCGCCAGGACCTGAAACAGTTCTTCTCCAGCCTTGCGAACGATCCGGTCCCGGCGATGCTTGATCTCGGCCAGTTTCTCCTTCATTTTCAGCCATTCCAGCTGGTCGCAATTCCGGGACAGCTCCCGGGTCCGGATGAGGGTTTCCAGTCTGGACATCAATCTCCGGTATTCGTTCCTGATTTCGTCGAGAAAGAGCTTTGCGAGCGCAACCTGTCCCAGAAAATCGATTTGGACTTCGGATGCGGCTTTGGCCCTGTGGATCCCCTGGAGCAGGACACTCGCGCATACTTTCCTCAAGGCCAGCTTCTCGTTTTCACGGCGATCCCTCTGGCCGACGTCGAATAAACCCTCGGTGCGGCTGTGTTTGACCATCGAAACGGTGACCGCGTGCCTGAGGGCGTTATAGACCTGGGAACTGATGCGGACATCGACATGGATGCCGTCGACCCCACAAACGAGCCTGTCGAGGGACAAATCGACCCTATAGCGTTTCAGGGGAAGCCGATCGAGGCTGGGAGGGTTTGCAGAAAAAACGGAGAAGTCGATCATGGCCTTATCATCCCGATACGACGCCGGATTGAGCCGTGCAACCGATCATGCCCCATCGGTCCGCCATGCCTGTCAAGAAATCTGCGCACCGCGCGCATCATCATGGACATCCGACCCGGGCGTTCATTCTCCCCCGGTTCGGCCTGGTCTCATCTCCGGACGACGTCCACGGCGCCGGCCGGTGCGGGCAGTGTCGGATCCGCGACAACCCGGTTCCTGCCTCTCCTTTTGGCTTCATACATGGCGTCGTCCGCCCGCTTCAGCACCGCTTCCAGTCCGCGGTCCTCCCGCGCCAGCAGCGCGACCCCGATGCTGATCGTGACTTTCAGCGCCTGATTGCCCGCATCGATGGTCGTTCGCTCGATCGCCGCCCTCAGCCGTTCAGCGGTCGCCATCCCCCCCGCCAGGTCCGTCTCCGGCAGAAGGATCGCGAATTCCTCGCCGCCGATGCGTCCGAAGACATCGATGTCGCGCAGAAGTTTCCGGATGATGGCCGTTCCCTCCACCAGCATCCGGTCGCCGGCCGCATGGCCGTAAGTGTCGTTGACCTCCTTGAAATGGTCCAGATCGATCATCAGCACCGAAAGGGGACGGCCGTAACGCCTCACCCTCTGAATCTCCCGCTCACCCGCCTCGAAAAAGCTCCTGTTGTTGGCGATCCCGGTCAGAGAATCGGTGGCCGCCAGCCGTTGCAGATCGACCTGGGCCTTTTTCAGATCCATTTCAAGCCGTTCGCTGTTGAGCATGATGAACCCGAGCGCCCAGGCGATGCTCACCGGGATGGTGCAGAGAAAGGTCAGGGACTGGACCGGGCTGGGCGCCAAGAAATCGGCAGGAACCACATTGAGGCAGGTGAGGCCTGCCCGTAAGAGCAGGAAAAGGGTGTGGGCGGCAAACAGGCAGCCCGTAAAAAGGAATGAAAACCTCCGATCCGGAGGCGCCTTGCGGATCAGAATCCAGGACGCCTGACCGAAGATCGCCGCCGCGAAGAGCGAGAAGATGACGATTCGCATCCCGGTGTCGTTGCTGACGAATGTGAAGTAACTGTTGAGCACCCCGGGCAATATGAGGAGCGAAAGACTCAACATCCAGCGGCCGGTCAGGCCGCAGAAGCGCCGAACGCCCTCCAGGAAAAGGATCGAAGAGCCCAGGATCAGGAGATTGGCCACGACGATGCTCAAGACGTCCGGGATCATGCCGCGAAGGGCTATCAGCATGAAAGCCGGAATGGCTGAAACGTACCCAGCCGCCCAGAGTCCGAAACCCGGATAGGTCTTGTGGGTCCGCCAGATCATCAGCAGCGTGAAGCCGAGAACGACCGATACCAGCATCGACACGACGGAGAGCGTTCGCATGTCAAATGAAAACGAAGACATAGACATCACCACCGCTGCAGATCTTCTGCCTTATCCCTCATCCGACAGCATCCGCTTATCGGGTCGGCGAGATCCGTTGCATCCTCATTTATAGAACGGGCACGGTCGAACACCCCTTCCGCATCCATCCCATCGATTCAAACTGGATTCGCCGCCGCGCCCGGATTCGGTCGATCACCGTCCGGATTCAAGGACCTCCGCAGCGCCTCTTTCCGTGCCTCGAGATGACGTATCATAAACCCAATGCGCGGGAAAAACAACAGAATGGACCCAAACATTTGCTTTTGTCCGTTCAGGCGATGTGATATCCACCAGGGGACATGGAGGCCCGCAAGAGGACGATGAAGAGAAGCCTGATCCTGCTCCACATCTCCGTGTTCATCATGAGCGCGACGCCGCTCTTCGCGAAACTGATCACCCTTTCGCCGCTGGACACCATTGCCTTGCGCTGCCTGATCGCCGCCCCGGTGCTTCTTCTGTTCATCCGGCTGACCGGTCTGCGTCTGGTTGTGCACCGGACCGATCTGGGGTGGCTCCTGGCGCTCGGCCTTCTGATGGCCTTTCACTGGGTCTCTTTTTTCGCCACCATCCAGATGGCGGGTGTCGCCGTTGGTCTGACCGCCTTCTACAGCTACACGATCATGACCGTTCTTATGGAACCCTTCTTCCACCGCGCATCCGTCGACCGCCGCGACCTCGCGGTTTCCCTGATGGTCGTGGCCGGAATCTACCTGGCCGTGCCCGGCGGAATCGGGGGCGGCCGGATCGCCCTCGGGGCCCTCTTCGGCGTCTGTTCCGCCTTCTCCTACGCCCTCCGCAACATCCTCTATCGGAGATATCTCACATCCTATCCCCCGAGCGCCATGATGTTCTATCAGATAGCGGTTGCCGGGGTGGTCCTGTTCCCATTCCTTTCGTCCGGCATCGACCTGCAGGCGGACCATCGCTGGGCCTATCTCATCCTGCTGGGGGTGATTTTCACCGCCTTCACCCACACCCTCTTCGTCGGCTGCCTCCGCACGATCAGCGCCTCCACGGCGGGGCTGATCACCTCCCTGGAACCGATCTATGGGATGATCTTCGCCGCGGCCATCCTCTCCGAGGTTCCGGGTCTCCGCACGGTGGTCGGGGCGATGCTGGTCGTCGTGGTGTCGGTGTATACCTCCATCCGCACCGGACGGTCGATTCAATAGCATCCGCCCGGGATCGCGAGGGGTCGCGCCGGGTCAGGGTCTTTCTGCGGATTGCTGCGTAAAGGAAGCGGCCGCCTCGCCGGCGACGAACCCCGTGGAGAAGGCCGCCTGCAGGTTGTAGCCTCCGGTGTCGGCATCGATGTCCATCACCTCTCCGCAGAAGAAAAGACCCGGAACGAGGCGGGAGGCCATGGTCCGCGGGTCGATTTCGTCGAGTGCAACCCCTCCGGCCGTCACGATCGCGGCGGACAGGGGCAGTGGCCCCGTGATGTTGAAGCGGAGCCCCTTCAAAAGGCACAGGAGTCTTTCCCGCTCAGCGGCGGCGATCTGATGCCCCGTCCTGTCCGCAGGGATCCCGGTCATCTCGATGAACGGTTCAACCATCTTATGGGGCAGGAGTCCGGCCAGAAGGCCGCGCAAACCCCGTTTGCCGAACCGGTCGAAATCCCGCTGAAGGCGGTCGCGGAGCTCTTTTACGGACAGCGCCGGCTTGAGATCGATGACCGCGCTGACCGGACCTTCGGAAAGGGCGTCCACCACGGCCAGGCTCATCAAAAGGGTGATCGGCCCGCCGATGCCGAAATGGGTGAAGATCATCTCGCCCATGCGGCTTTCGATGACCGGACCTTTCCGGCGCTTCCGTTCCAGCCCCCTGCCGAAATCCTTTGACGGAATCCAGGAGGGATCGACCGCGTCGGCGGGACCGCGAAAGGTTGTGAGCCGGACGTTGCGCAGGCTCACCCCCTGCATCGATCGCGCCCGTTCGATCTCCGCCACCACGAGCGGCACGAGGGCGGGTCTCAGCTTCGTCACCGTGTGGCCGACCGCTGCCGCCATGCGGAATCCATCGCCGGTCGAACCGGTCGCGGGCCAGGTGGCGCCGCCGGCCGCCAGGATCACGGCGCGGGCGGGGAGAACCTCCCCTCCCATCCGCACCCCTTCGACGGATCCTCCCCGGACTGCGATTGCGGTCACCTCCGAGCCGCAACGGAGCTTCACGCGGCCCTCCTTCAGATAGTGCCGGAAGGCCGCCACGACGTCCGTCGCGTCATCGGACACCGGGAAAACCCGCCCGCCGCGTTCGATCTTGGTTTCCACGCCGTAACGCCGCAGAAAATCGGTCAGATCCTCCCGGAAAAAACAGTGGAAGGCGTTGCGCAGAAAGCGCCCGTTCGGGCCGTACATGGCAAGGAAATCCTCGACGCCGCGGGAATTCGTGAGATTGCAGCGCCCCTTGCCGCTGACGCGTATCTTCTTTCCGGGGCTGTCCGTCTTTTCCAGCAGCAGGACATCGGCCCCGCGCGCTGCGGCCCGTCCGGCGGCCATCATCCCTCCGGCGCCGGCCCCGATGACGATCACGCGGCTGTTCTCCGGTCCCGAAGACCCGGTGGGGGGGAAAAGGTGATCCCGGGCGTCGGTCATCGTCGCGCTCCTCTCCTGTACGTCGCAGCGGGCGGTTCGTTGTTTCCGCTCAGCCGGCTTGCCGCCAGCCGTTCGGTTTCAGACGCCCGAGGCCCCTTCGAGAATCATCCGCCGGAGCCATTCCCAGTCGATCTCGTTGTTCATGCAGTCGTAACGCGCCATACGGACCACCTGCGGAATGACCCGCTTCTCCCTGAGCCTGACCCCCCGGAGCGTGATGGGCGTCGAATGGATCCCCTTTGCGATTTCGAAATCGCACGCGGCGCCGATCGCCGCGCGGATGCCTTTGCGGCCGACGAGCCGTTTTGTGAAGTTCGCGCTGGGGGAAATGAAGAACCGCCATCCCCGATCCTCGCAGAGGGCGCGGATTTCGCCGCAGCGGCATTGCCCGCATTTCACGCAGAGGACCCCGTCGTCCTTGGAAAAACGCGCCTTGCACCTCTCGCCGATCAGGCAGTGAGGCAGAATGACCGCCTTATCGGCCGGCGGAAAACGGTCGAATGCCTCGCGGTAATAGGCGTTTGCAATGGCGGCGATGTCGTAACGGATCCCGATCCGCCCCAGCAGGGAGCGAAGGGGAAAGAAAAAAAAGGCGCAAACAAACTTGATCCTGCTGCGAGGCGTTGCCATGAATGCCGTCCCCGATCCATCCGGTGTCCCGGCGGGCAGGAGATCTCCGTGAAATTCCCCCTCCCGCGTTAATCGAATCGATACCAAAAAGCCTTCGGGAAAGCAATTTTTTTGCGCCTTTCTGGCTACCGGAATCGCGGCATCTGTGATAGGATGCACCTGTTTTCACGCATCCATTTCAAATATCGGGTCAAGGGTGCCGGAGATGGGTTTGAGTTCCGCGAGAACGGTTTTCGTGGTGAATCCTCATGCCGGGAACGGGGCGACGGGCAAAGAATGGCCCCGGATCGGGAAGGCAGCCTTTGACCTTCTGGGCCCCTTCGAAACCTGCCTGACCCGGGGGCCGGGCGACGCCACCCGGACGACCCGGGAGCACCTCCTCAGGGGCGCCGACCGGATTGTCTGCGTGGGCGGCGACGGCACCCTCAACGAGGTGGTCAACGGCTTCTTTGACGAAAGCGGCGCCGTGCGGCCGGATGCGGTTTTGGGCTTCCTCCCCAACGGAACCGGTTGCGATTTCTGTCGGACCCTGCCGATCCCGTGCGGCATCGAAACCTCTCTCCAGACCATCCGGGAAGGACACGTCCGCCGGATCGACCTGGGACGCCTCCGTTTCCGCGACCACCGGGGCGAAACCGCGACCCGCTATTTTCACAATATCACGAGCTTCGGCCTCGGAGGCGAGGTCGTGGACCGGGCCAATCGGACCAGCAAGGCCTGCGGGCCCTTCGTCACATTCATCTGGGCGACGCTCATCGCCCTGTTCCTCTACGGCCGGAAACGGATCCGCTTGAGCGTGGACGGCGGGGAGGCGCGAACGGTCGACGTGCTCAACATCGCCGTCGCCAACGGGCGGTATCACGGCGGCGGCATGCTCGTTGCCCCTGACGCCGCGACCGACGACGGCATCTTCCATGTCACGGTGATCGGCGCCATGAGCCTTCCGCTGGTCTTCTGGCACATCCCCAAACTCTACCTCGGAAAAATCAAGGCCATGCCCCAGGTTTCGATGTACACGGGCAGAAAGGTCACCGCCTCCTCGGACCAGCGGGTTCTCCTGGATGTCGACGGGGAGCAGCCGGGTTCCCTGCCGGCTGAATTGGAGGTCGTCCCGGCGGCGTTGTCGATGATCCTGAAAGCCTGACGCCCTCCCACCCGATGACACCCCTGTCCCGGGGTCATGCACCGAGCCCCTTTTCCGCCATGTACTGCGCCAGATCGGCCACCCGGCAGGAGTATCCCCACTCGTTGTCGTACCAGGCCACGACCTTCGCCATGTTGTCCCGGAGCACCTGGGTGAATTCGATGTCCACGATCGACGAATGGGCGTCCCCCTTGAAGTCCATCGACACCAGGCGGGTCTCCTCGCAGGCCATGATCCCCTTGAGGGTTTTCCGGGCGGCCTTCATCAGGACCTTTCTGAGTTCCTCCGTCGTGGTCTTCGTCTTGAGTTCGGCCGTGAAATCGACGACGGAAACCGTGGGCGTCGGCACGCGAAGCGAGTAGCCGTCGAAGCGCCCCGCCAGGTCGGGGATCACCAGGGCAAGGGCCTTGGCGGCCCCTGTCGTGGTCGGAATGATGTTCATCGCCGCGGCGCGGGCGCGCCGGAGGTCCCTGTGGGGAAGATCGAGAATCCGCTGATCGTTCGTATAGGAATGAACCGTCGTCATCATCCCCTTCTCGATTCCGAACGCCTGGTGGACGACCATCACCGGCGGGGCCAGGCAGTTGGTCGTACAGGAGGCGTTGGAGACGATGTGGTGTTTTTGGGGTCTGTAGGCCCGATGGTTGACCCCCATGACGATGGTGATGTCCTCTTCCTTGGCCGGGGCGGTGATGATCACCTTCCGGGCTCCGGCCTTCAGATGGGCGGAGGCCTTCGGACCGGTCAGGAAAAGGCCAGTGCTTTCGATGACGATATCGACCCCTTCGTCGTCCCAGGGAATCAGAGCGGGGTCGCGAAACGCGAAACTTCGGATGGGCCTGCCGTCGATGATGAGGCAGTCCTTCTTGACCCCGACCCTGCCGGCAAAGCGGCCGTAGTTCGTGTCGAATTGAAACAGGTGGGCGTTCGTCTCCACATCGAAGAGATCATTGACCGCCACGACCTGGAGGGATTCGGGATATCGGCTCAGTACGGCCTTCAACACCTGCCGTCCGATCCGGCCAAAACCGTTGATGCCCAGACGAATCATAAAGCCTCCTTCTTCAGGTCGACGTCCTTTCAGTTGTCGTCGATGCGGTACTTGTGTTCCGTCATCAGATCGCAGCGGGTCTGAAGCGTCTTGTGCATGTGGGCCTTGTCCAGGGCGATCGCGCTCAGATTGGCCACAGCCTTCAGGAATTTGATTTCGTCGCTCCGGAATTTGCGCAGGCGGTCCGCATAGACCCTCAGGACGCCAATGGCCTTCTTTTCCAGCATCAGCGGCACCACGAGGACGGATTTGATCCCCTCCGCCTTCGCCTGATCGCCGTATTGGAAATGCTTATCCGTTTGGACGTTCGGAATCCAGACGGTCTGGCCTTTGAGCACCTTGCGGTCGACCCCGCTCTCCTCGATCAGGATCGGACCCTTGCGGACGTATTTTTTGGACAGGCCGATGGCCGCTCCCAGGACCAGCATTCTCTCCCGGGAATCGAGGAGCCGGATGCTGCCGGCCTTGACGCCCATCGCCTTCACCACGGAATGCACGATCCTCTCCAGCACCTTGGGCGGATCCAGGGAAGCGTTGATGACCTTCGCTACATCGTACAGGGCCACGAAATAATCGACATCCTTACCCTTCATGGTTTCACCTCCTGTTTGCCTCGGTTCGCGCCATCTCCCGCCTCACGAATCCCCTTCGACGGCTCCCCTCCCGCGCCGCTGCCGGCCGGGAAACATGAAGTCGATCCGGCCGGCGATCTGCAGAGCCTCTTCCCGCATTGGAATCCTTCAGCCCGAGCCATGACCGGCCGGCCGGTCACGTTCCCTATCCCGCCGCCGGTCCGATGTGATCGATTTAGCGAATGATTATACAGAAACGGGAGATAAATATCGAGGGCTTTGAAAAAAGGGGATATCGTGATAAGGAAGCGGGCGTATTCCCGAAACACGAAACACCCGGCGACGTGAAGCGACACCACGGGGCGACTGCGGAAACGGCCGCTTCCGCTCGTCCGGAATGGACGGACATGAACTACAGGAATCTGGGATCGGCTTATCGGGCGGTCTGCCGGCGTCATGCGGACCGCGTCCTTTTCCGAAACGCAAACCTCACCTTTGCCGAAACCGGGCGGCGCGCGGAGTCCCTTGCCCGATTCCTCCGCGCCCGGGGATTCGTCCAAGGGGACGTCATCGCCATCCTCGCGGGGAATTCCCCCGAGTGGTGCATCACCTACATGGCGATCACCGCCATCGGGGCCATCGCCCTTCCCCTGGACACGAATCTTGACGCCGAGCATTACGCCAGGATGCTCCGCGCCGTGGAGGCGCGGACCGCGTTCGTTTCCGAACCGTTCCGGGATATTTTAACCGGGGTGGCGGTCTATCGCATCGAAGAGGGATCCGGCGGCGACCTGAGGCCGCGAGAGGAAACGACCGGGGGATCCGCGGCCGAAGGCGACTGGACGGAGCCGGCTCTCGCCGAGGAGGATATCGCGTCGCTGCTCTTCACCTCCGGAACGACGGGCAACCCCAAGATCGTCTCCCTCACCCACGGCAACATCCTTCACGTCGCCCTCACCTGCACCCGACTCGAGGAGTACACTGAAGAGGACGTGACCCTGGCGATGCTCCCGCTCTATCACGTTTATGCGTTCGAATCCACATTCATGGCCCCGCTGCTGACGGGCAGCGCGATCGTTTTCCAGAACTCGCTAAAGGGGCCGGACATCATTCGGGCGCTCGCGGACCATCCGATCACGATCTTTCCGGCTGCACCCCAGATGTGGGAGCTTTTCTTCGACGCGATGGCAGGGAAGATCAGGGCGCAATCCCGGATGAAATACCGGCTCTTCATGTTCTTCATCCAGGCGGCCCCGTTCCTGCGGGCTCTGGGACTGGGGTTCCTGCCGGACAGGATTTTCCGGCCGGTCCACGACCTCTTCGGACGCAGGATCCGCTTCTTCATCAGCGGCGGCGCCCCCCTCAAAAAGGAGTACTTCGAATACTACCGCCGGATGGGGTTCTGCATCATGGAGGGTTATGGCCTGACCGAAACCACCGGCCCCATCGCGATCCCTTACTACAGGGATGCCGTTGCCGGAGCGGTGGGCCCCCCGATCCCCGGAAACGAGGTCAGGATCAAGGAGGTCAACCCGGACGGCATCGGCGAAATCTGGCTCAAAGGCAAGGCCGTGATGGCCGGCTACTACAAAAACGACGAGGCCAACCTCGAGTCCTTCGACGGCGACCGCTTCTTCAACACCCGGGATCTGGGCTACGTTGACCGGAAGGGACACATCCGCATCACGGGCCGCAAGAAGAACCTCATCGTCCTCGACTCGGGGAAAAACGTCTACCCCGAGGAGCTGGAGCTCCATTTCCGGACATCCCCCCTGATCGCCGAAATCGCCGTTTTCGGGCGGAAGATCGACGGCCGCGAAACGGTGTGCGGGGTCATCGTTCCCGCATCCGGCCTCAAAGACGGTTACCGGGCCCTGCGGGAGGAGGTCGCCCGTCTGAACCGGAGCCTTCCGCCCTACAAGGCCCTTGTGCGCTTCGCCCTGTCGGCGGACCCCCTCCCCCGGAATTCGACGCGCAAGATCCTGATCGACGAAGTCGTCCGCCTGCTGGAAGAGGGCGTCTATCAGGAGGACGAGGAGGGTTCGGCGGCGCCCCGGAATCCGCTCAAACCTTCAAACGCCCGGGAGGAAGAGATCATCGAGGCCATCGGCAGGAAACTCCACGCTTCCGAATTCTACGCCAGCGAGACGCTCTCCGACCGCGGCATCGACTCCCTGGGCATGATCGAACTGATCGTTCACCTGGAGGATCGGCTCGGCCTATCCGTGGATGTGGCAAAGGTGGGTCCGCTCCAGAAGATCGGGGAATTCGTCCGCATCCTGGCCGAATGCGAACAGCGAGCCGGCGCGAATCTGGACGATCTGATCCTCAGGGGTGAAGTGACGACCAACCTGTCGACTTTCCCGAACCCGATCGGCGAAGCCATCCTCCTGGCCGTCCGGCTCGTCTCGAAGCGCTGCTGGGATTTGCGTGTGGTCCATCCGGAAAGGCTGATTCCCGACAACGCCATCATCGTCGCCAACCACCAGTCCAATGCGGATCCGTTATGGGTCCTGAGCGCGCTGCCCTATCGCCTCCGCAAGCGGCTTTTCCTGATCGGCAAAAAAGAACTCTCCTTTCTGCGCTATCCCCTGATCGGATCGCCGTTGCTCTTTGTCGATCGGACCGGAAACGTCGTCCCCTCGCTCAAGGCGGCGGCTGACGTTCTGCGGAGCGGGGCTTCCCTGATCATTTTCCCGGAAGGGACCCGATCACGCGACGGCGCCCTTGGAAGATGCAAACCCGGCGCGGCCTATCTGGCATGGCACCTGCAGAAAAAGATCATCCCCGTCCGCATCGAGGGCTCTTTCGATATCCTTCCCCCCGGCAGGGTGATCCCCCGTTTCTTCGGAGGCTGCCGCGGCATTCTGGAGATCGGCGAATCCATCGATCCGCGCGATTATCCCACCGTCGATGCGCTCAATGACAGAATCCGCGACGCGATTCTCGGCAGGTGAAAGCCGGTCGATCAAAAAGAGGTTGACAAAGCGCGCCCGCAGCCGCTATTTTACCTCCCCAAAAATGGGAGGTACGGATGTTCCATAACCCTTGGGCCCGCAGGGGCCTGATTCTTTTCACCGTCTTCTTTCTCCTGTCGATCCTGGCGATCGACGCCTGGGCCCGAATCGGAGGCGGCCGATCCTTCGGCAGCCGGGGTTCACGGACCTACACCATACCCCGATCGACGCCCGCACCCTCACCGGTCAACCCCTACCAGGGGACCCGGCAATACGGCGCACCCGGCCAGCCGGCGCCCTCGAATCCCGCGGGAGGCGGCTTTCTTCGCGGCATGGCCGGCGGGATCGCCGGCGGTCTCCTCGGCGGGATGCTCTTCCGGAGTCTGGGCTTCGCCGGCGGCGCGGGCAATGCGGGTGGCGGAATCGGCTTGATGGACCTCATCCTCGTCGGGGCACTGCTCTATGGCGTCTACTGGTTCGTCAAACGGCGCCGCACCGCGGAAAGCCCCTCCGGCTTGCCGGGAATCCAGCACCGGGAAGCCTCGGCGCCGGTCCCGGAGCAGGGCGTCCGGTCAACGCAGCCATACGGACCCGGGGCGCAGGAGAACGGGACGGGAACCGGTCTGCGCCATCTGCGGCAGATGGATCCCGCTTTTGACGACAAAGCCTTCGCGGACGAATGCATGGATCTCTTTTTCCGCATCCAGGGGGCCTGGGCAAACCGCGATATGGCCGGGGTCCGCGACATCCTGACCGACGAGATGTTCGAACGCTTCAACACAGAGGCCCGGCAGTTGAAGGTCGAAAAACGGATCAACCGCTTGGAGAACATCGCGGTCCGCAGTGCAGAGATCGTGGAAATCTGGCAGGAGAATGGCGAGGATTTCATCACCGTGGAGATCTGCGCCAATCTTCTGGATTACACGGTCGACGAGGGGTCCGGTGCAGTCCTCGCGGGCAGCAAGACCGATCCGGTCAAGTTCATCGAACGCTGGACCTTTGTCCGTCCGGTCGGCAACCATCCCTGGAGGCTTTCGGCCATCCAGCAAACGGAATAACCGATGGCGTCCCTGCAGAGGGGCGCCATCGCGGTTCTTTACAGGAGCCTCTCACGATGATCCTCATGCGCATGTTCATCCCTTTCCTCATCCTGGTCTCTCTTTCCTGGGGCTCATGGGCCTTCGCGGTCCAGGGGCCGAGGGTCACCGCCCGCTCGGCCATTCTGATGGACATGACCACCGGCCGGATCCTCTTTGCCCATAACGCGGACGATCCGCTTCCTCCCGCATCCATCACCAAGGTGCTTTCCCTCTACATCGCCGACGAGGCGATCCGCGACGGCAGGGTCAGGCTCACCGACCCGGTGAAGATCAGCCGGAAGGCGGGGCGGACAGGGGGGTCAAGGATGTTCATCGAGACCGGAAGCGAAATCCCGTTGGCAGACCTGATCAAGGGCATGGCCGTGGTTTCGGCCAATGACGCCTCGGTGGCTGTCGCGGAATATATCGGCGGGAACGTCGAGGCCTTCGTAAAAAGGATGAACCAGAAAGCGCGAGAACTCGGAATGAATCGGAGCGTCTTCATGAATCCCAACGGACTGCCCGCGCGAGGGCAGGTGTCGACTGCGAGGGACATGATGGTCCTGGCCCGCGAATACATCCGCCGATTCCCGGAATCCCTGGATCTCCATTCCCAGCAATACTTCACCCACCGCAACATCACCCAGCGCAATCGAAACACGCTCCTGCGGGAATACCCCGACACGGACGGCCTGAAGACCGGATGGGTTGCAAAGGGGGGTTACCATATCGTCGCGACGGCCAAAAGAGGGAATACCCGCCTGATCGCGGTCGTGATGGGGGCAAAGTCCCCCTCGATTCGCGCCCGCGAGGCGGAAAAGCTCCTGGACGAGGGGTTCAGGATGGTGCGGGAAGATCCGCTCCTGAATCGACCAGTTCTTTCAGAAGATGGTCCGACGGCATATGGAAGAGTTGTTTCAGAATCTCGTCGAAGTAGTCGGGCAGATAGCGGTTCCAGATCTTGATCGGCAGTTCGCCCAGCACCCGCTGATCCGAGGTGGGAAAGACGAACAGATATTCGAGCAGGTAGCCGATATTCCGCGCCAGCAGGCCCCGGTACTGCTGATGGAGTCTCTGCTCGATGATCCGGTCCTCGTGCATGCAACGGCCGATTTCGCTTTCCAGCATCTCCTGGTAATCGGAGAAGATGATCTCCAGCAGAACGGAATCCTCCCCTGAACGGACAAACTCGGCGAATGAACGGTTGACTTCGCCCGGACCAACCCCCCTCCTCTGCATGGCGTTCACGATGCCCGGGCCCAGAGGCCGTCTCAGGATCTCCTCGCGCGGCGGCCGGTAACGGATGATCAGGTTGATCGCATTGTAGCGGCCGTTGTGCTTCTCCTCCTCTACGATCTCGCAATCCCTGAACCCTTGGAGGAGTTCGATCAGCTTCGGTTGGTCAGGCGTTTCCAGAACGACCTTCACCCCGGCGACGTCGTTGATCGCAAGTCCTCCGTCCTCGTCGATCGGCCGTTTCTCGCGCAGATCGTCCAGGAGCTTCTTTTCCGCGACCAGGAATTCCTGCGTCATGTCCTCGGGCGCGGTCACGAGCTTGTCTCGGGGGATGCCCAGAAGGCGCGCCCTCTCATCCGCCAGCAGGTCCGCATGGCTCTTGATCCTGTCGAAGATGCGATCGATGATCCGCCGGGCCGATTTTTCCGCCAGCCGGCGTACGCGTTTGATTCGGCTCGATCCGATGTAGGCCGCCGTTCCGTTGTGGTGTGTGAAGTAGAGCTTTCCATGAAAAGGGGTCTCGCGGTAGAACCGTCCCGGGTTCTGGCGGTATTCCCGGATCAGCTCATCGATCCGTTCATTCCGGCCGGGGGGATCCATAACGAGGGCGTCCTTCAGCTCCCCCTTGCGCCGCACGGTCCGGAAAAAGATCCGGGGGTGAAGCGCTCCGAAAATCCGCAGGGCGAACAGGTCCAGATAGCGGGAAACATAGACGCGGTTGAAATGAACCAGACGGGCGATGAGGTCGGCGTCCGACGGGCGCGCCTCGTCGTACATCCAGCGGCGGATGATGTCGTTGAGCACCTCCCGGTGCAGAAAGCTGTTGATCGTGATCATGGCGTGCTCCTCAATCCGCGGGGCGTTGACGGTCTGACCGCTGCGCCTCTCTCTAAAAAAGTTTAGCCTTCCGGCAGGTACTCCTTTTTCGGAGGAATGCGGTAGAATTCCTCGAGGCGCTGGTGGTGGACCATGCCCAGGGCCTCGCGGACCACGATGAGATAGTAGTACCGAATCCGGGCATGCTCCCGCTGTGCGTTGTAGGAACCGATCTTGGCGTTGAGGTCTCGCAGAAACCGCCGCCTGCTCCCGCCATCCCCGGCGACCGGCTTTTCCGCCGCAGGTCCGCGCCAATGCTTGTCCGCCGGAGCGGAAGCCGTTTCCCGAAGCGTCCCGCAGAGGGCCATGCCCGCGGCGATCTCGCGCTCGATCTCCCGCAGCCGCTCCAGCGCCTCGGCCAACCGTTCGCCTGCACGCATCAGGGTCGCCGCCCGCTCCCGGGCGACCTCCTCCTGGAGGATTTCCTGTGTCGTCCGCTTCATATGGATCATTCGCTCGATGGCGATGTTCGATATCCTGTCAAAAAATAATTTAACCCGATGAAGTCCCCCTGTCAAGGAAGACCCCGGCCT
>CAZWTL010000036.1:0-18282 GCA_964637025.1 uncultured Syntrophaceae bacterium
CCACCAAGACATCATCCGGGGAAGTCCGGAGAAGTACAAAACCCGTTAGAAATAACGGGTTTTTTCTTGGTGTCAATACCAAGCTCCGGCCTCACAGCTTCGGCTGGCTAGAATCACCCGAGGAAATTTGGGGTATCGTTGAGACGATTGTTAGAGATCTGGGTCCTATAGCGGTAGGGATTGATGCTCCTCGATATGCCCTTGACTCACCGCGTAGTCACTACTGGGACGGCGGGAAATGGCGACCTCGGCGTCCATGGGTGCGAGGCTATGGCCGGCATTGCGAGATCGTGATCGCCGCATTGCGCCTCGCAAACCCACAGGTTAATCCATGGTTACCAAGTGAGATGATGATTGCGGATAAAAATGCACATAAAAAAAGGCAGAGACTCCCCTGACCCTGCCTCAATATTCAATCGCTGGTTTTAGGTTTGGGAAAAGTCAGCGTTGTTTATAGTATCTCGGCCATTTGATTTCGTTTTGTAATACAATCAAATTCTCCTGGGCCGCCGATCGGCACCTCACCTTGCTCGGTCGGGAAAATGTGGTTGACGGGCCCTAAGCCGGAACACCCTTCGAGATTCCGACCGTACTCATGGCACTCGGGTGAATATCGGATCCTGGGCCTCATGCAGATACGATAGTTTCAGGCTCTCGGCCACGCCGACGCTGGCCACGGTGAATCGTACCGGCGCCTGGATCACAGTGCCGAATATGATCGGAAGAGCCTCCGCGAACGTGTCGGCGTCCCAGTGGGTGAGCGGCACCTGCTCCGTCGACCCTCCATGGACCAGCAGCAGATGGTCGCCTGACACCTTCACTGTAACCTGACCATAGTAGGTGTGGTGGTAGGTGCCAGCGTAAGTGCTCAGCTCTCTGGCGGGTGTGCCTGGCGACGGTGGATTGCCAAGCTTCTCGGTCTTCGCCGCGAGGTCGGCGATTCCCTTCTCGATCCCCGCTTTGAGGTCGGGGAAGTAGTCGACGGTGGCATGGCCGGTGTCGAGCACATCCACCAACGTTCGCTTGATGCATTCGACGAGAGGTTTGCCGTCGGGGAACGAGTTGGTCAGGACCACGAGAGCCAGCTTACGCGCTGGGAACAGGGCGATGTGGGTGGCCGCGCCGGAGCTGAAGTCGCCGCCATGGTACACGGTGGTCTCGCCGTTTGTCGTCCTAACGAACCAGCAAAGCCCATAGGCTTCTACCACATTAGCGTCCTTCTGCTTGAGAGTGTGCGGTTTGTGCGTCTCCGCGAGCGCCGCCTCGGCGATGACCTGCTGGCCGCAGAAGCGGCCACTGGCGAGTTGCATCTGCGCGTACTTAGCCATGTCTGTGATGCTGGCGCTGACGCCGCCAGCGGGACTGTTGATGTCGTCATTCTCCGGCGGGCCCGGTACCTGCACGCCGGTAGCGTTGCGCACGTGCAGGTCGGCACGGTTGGACTTGGCGAGGAAGCCCGCCAGGGTGGTACTCGCGCTTGTCATCCCCAGCGGTTCGAACACGCGCTTGGCAACCAGATTGCTAAAAGGCTGGCCGACCTTCGCCGCGACCGCCTCGGCCCCGGCAGTGATGACCGCGTTCTGGTAGGCGTAGGTCGTGCCGAAGCCAACCACCGGTAGGTAGCGCAATCGACGCAGCATCTCGGCCCGTTCGTATTTGAAGGAAATGAGCTCGTCGCCTGCGTACTCCGGCAAGCCGCTGTGATGCGCAAGCAGGTCAAGGAGTGTCATCCGTTCGTTCACCGCCGCATCCTGCAGCTGAAACGCGGGGTAGATATCGGCGATGCGATCGCTCCATCTCAGGTTGTCATCACCGACAAGCGAGGCGATCGTTGCTGAGGTGAAACTCTTTGATACGGAGGCAAGTTGGAAAACGGTGTCGGTATCGATGGGGACTGCGGCTCCTTGCCGGCGCACGCCAAAGGCCTTGATGTAGATGACCTGGTCCTCGGTCACAATCGCGATGGCCATGCCCGGGACCGTGCTCTCGCTGAAGCTCTTCTGTACCGCAGCCTCGAATACGGGCAACCGTTCGTGGAACAGATCGGCTTGCGAACTGGAACCCGAACCGCATGCCGCAAGCGCAAGGCAGACGTTGATGATCGAAACGAGAGACAACCCGCGAATCATGAACCCTCCTTGTATTATTGATATTTATCGATCCCTCCGCCACAGAGAATCCTCCGATCAGTTCAGGTCTCTCCCTGGTCCGAGTAGCCAAAATCCGCTTCTGATCATTCTGCTATATAACCATGATTTTATGCATGAAACTGATGAGGTCGCTGAAGCGCTTCTTGTCGTCTGCGGTTTTCCATTTTTCGCAAATGAACTTCAGGTTGCGCAGACCCACAAGGATGAATCACCCCTTAAAACGCTCTTGTTTGATTGAGAAGGGTAGCCCTGTTTCTTCCGATAAATGGATCGATTTTTGTTTTCTCCGCTTATCGCCACGTTTCCTGGCGGTGCCAAAATATTTCAAACCTGTTTCCATTGGCCATAAACAGACTCATTACCTATTCCTTATATCACAACTATCGAGAAAATCGCATTAATAACGGTTTGTACTCATATATTTTCGGCCAGATGACGCTAACTTTCGCACCGAAAAAAAATGGCGATGGTTTTTTTATTATGGGGGTATTTGGAGGGCATATTTAAATCAAATCAAAATAATATCAATAATACAAATTATTTAATTGACTTGTTCGATCCCCTTCATGCGGGTTTTTTCTTGCCATTTGCTTCTTAAGAAATTAAAAGTCGGATTACTGGGAAGATTTTCCGTTTACGGCCTTCATCCGCAAGGCGAGATACGGTTTGATGTGGCCGTTTTGCTGAATGCGGGATGAAACATGCGTCGCTACGGCACCGCCGGGTTGCAGGACTTCGGCCGTATTCCGGGATCAGGTGAGAAGATGAATGACAGCCTGAAGGGGACGCCATCGGCGGCTGCTCCGTGGATGCAAAGGAAAGACTGGGCCTGCGGTCGGATTCGTTCCGCTGGGATCGCCGGGTTGATCCTGTGGTGGGCGATCGCAGGGATCTGGAACGGCTTCATGCTGATCTTGATCGCGGTCTTCTGGGACGACCCGGGAAGCGAGGATATGGTCAAGGTCATTTGCCTGTTCGAGCTTGTGGGGCTGGGCTTTTTGGTCCTGGCCGCGCGGCGGACATGGGCTCGGCTCCGTTACGGAGGATCCCTGTTCGCACTGGCTCCGATCCCCGGTGTGATCGGAGGCACGCTGGAGGGTCAAATAGAAACCGCCATCGGGGCCTTTCCTGCGAACCCGGTTCAACTCGTCCTGACCTGCCTGCGCCGCCGCCGTGTGGTCAGACGCGTCCAAGGGGGAACGGAAAGCGACACCGCAACGGACATCCTCTGGCAGACGGACCGCGAAATCGAAGCGGGCCGTTTCACCCGCGGGCCGCGGGGTCTGGCGATTCCCGTGCAGATCGCCATTCCTTATGGACTTCCCGGCAGCGACAGCTCTGACCCGGATCACACGATATCGTGGCAATTGAGTCTTTCCTGCAAATTGCCGGGGGTCGATTATCAGGCCGAGTTTCCCGTGCCTGTGTTCGTCACCCCGGACAGCCGAAGGGACTGGACCCGGGAAAAAGTCGATGAGATGGCCGATCAGGAAAGGAAAGCCGGACCGTTGCCCGAGTCATCCCGCGATGCGGGTTGGGCGAAGCCGGTCCGGGCCCGTCCGACACGTGGGGGCGGAATGGAGTATCTCTTTCGCATCGGCATGCCGCTTAACATGGCCATCAGGTTGACTCTCGCGGGGGTGCTGGTCTGTGCCGGAAGTTTCGGTCTCTATCTATGGCTGGGGGAATTGGGTCCTTTTGCCGTGATCCCCGGCATCGTCGGGTTCCTCATGCTGCTTGCCGCGATCGGGGCCTGGACCTTCAAGAGCCGGGTCCTGATCGAAAATGAATGGGTGAGAGTCCGCAAGTCTCTAATGGGGATCCCGTTTGTCTGGAAGATACCCTTTTCTGAAATCACTCAAGTCCGGGTGCGACATGACGAACTCGACGGGGTGCGGGAAAAAGACAGGCCGTGGGATATTGAGATCTCCCGCAGGGAAGGATCTCCCATCCGTCTGGGCGCCTCGATCCGGGAGCGGACTGAGGCCGTTCGCCTGGCAGAGGAGATACGCCGTTTGATCGGATAGGATCTCCGACCGTCGGATCGGGAAGCTTCACCATACGCAATACGGGGTATATTGGGATATTGCCGATATCGGATGGATCGTCCCTTCGGTCCCCCTCATGCAGGAAGGGGCGGTCGCTTCGTTTGCACAGCGACCGCCCCTTTGGCGTATCGTGGATTCCGTCATGAGCGGAACGGGCCTCTGTCCAGCGTCCTCTAAAGCCCCCTCGCGTCCGTCTCCGGGAGGATCTCCTCTTCGAGGCAGAGGCTCACCCCTCGAACAGCTTTGCGAAATGCCAGGCTTTGCGCTTCTTCCAGTTCCCCCGGTGCCAGGCGTAGCTCGCCAGCAGGGGAAGCACGGAGGTGGCCTCCGCGTAAACCATCTGCTCGTTGCTGCTGTCCACCTTGCCCCAGGAATTGGCTTCCTTGAGCGTGGAGCTGGAGCAGGCCCCGTCGCGGACGTCCGCAACGGTGATCTGAATGGCGTACTTGTGCATCGGGACCTCTTTTCCCAGGACCTCGGCACAAACCACCGTGTCCTGGGCAAAGTTCTTCGGCACCCCGCCGCCGATCATCAGCAGGCCCGTCTCCCCTGCCTTGATCTTGATGCGGGTCAGCTCCAGGAAATCCTTGACCGAATCGATGGAGAGGTGCTCCTGGGGACGATTCACCTGGTGGAGGACGAGGCCAAACCCGGCGCTGCTGTCCGAGAAGGCGGGGCAGAAGATGGGCACGTCGTGCTCGAAGGCCGCCTGCACGAGCGAATCCTTCTTGACGGCATGATCCTTCAGATAGCGCCCCATCTCCCGGATGAACTCCCGCGACGAATGGGGACGCGCGGGCAGTCCGTCGGCGATCGTCTGGATGGTCCTGTCGCAGACCTGGAGCTGCTCCTCGTCGATGTAGGTATCGTAGATCCGGTCGATATAAAGGCTCCTGAGGACCCGGTCGTCCACGAACGGCGTCCCCTGGTAATGGCGGAAGCCGAGGGCCTCGAAGAAATCCATGTCAACCACCGTCGCCCCTGTGGCGACGATCGCATCCACCATGTTGCTCTTGACCATTTCCACGTAGATCTGCATGCAGCCCGCGGCACTGGTGCTCCCGGCAATGGTCAGGATAATGCCGCATCTTTTCTTGGAGAGCATCCGATCGTAAATGACGGCTGCCGAAGCCAGATCCCGGGCCGTGAAGGACATCCCCTGCATCGCCTCGATGATGGGCGTGGCGTCGAACGAGGTGATGTCGATGTGCCGAACCGGTGTCTTCAGAAAATCTTTCTTTTTCATAACCTCCCCTGTGAATCGTTATTGCCCTCCCGGCCGCAGGTACATGGCCCCGGCGACGGGACCGCCAAGGGTCGCCTTCCCCTTGTCGGGACGCATTATGGTATAGAGGCGGATAAAAGTCAATAAATCTGTCGTTTCCGGCATCTTTACCGGCAAAGGGCGGTGGCTCCCCCTGCGCATGGAGGGGTAAAATTCGGTCTTGTCACGGCGGCCGATATCTGATAGGTCCCCGCACATGGAAAGGGCAAACCTGAAAGAGATTCTGACCGTTTCGGCGCTGACCGACCGGATCAGGGCCATGCTGGAAGAAGGATTCACCCGCGTCTGGGTGGAGGGGGAGGTGTCGAATCTTCGCCGACCGGCCTCGGGACACCTCTATTTCACCCTGAAGGACGACAAGAGCCAGATTCGCGCGGTCATCTTCCGGAACCTTTTCGATTGGGGCCGGCCGCGCCCCGCCGGCTTCGCGATCGAGGAGGGGATGAGCCTGATCTGCCGGGCGCGGGTGACGGTCTATCCGCCCCGGGGCGATTACCAACTCGTGGTCGATGAGATCGAGCCGCGGGGGCTGGGGGCCCTCCAGAAGGCCTTTGAACAGCTCAAGGCCCGGCTCGACGCGGAAGGCCTCTTCGACCCGGCGCGCAAGAAGCCCCTCCCCTTTCTTCCGTCACGGATCGGGGTCATCACCTCGCCGACCGGCGCGGTGATCCGGGACATCCTGACCGTCACCCGCCGCCGTTTTCCGACGGTGGACATCCTGATCTCCCCGGTTCGCGTCCAGGGGGCCGAGGCGCCGGCGGAGATCATCCGGGCCATCGGCGACATGCAGGTCGCCCGCGGCGTCGATGTGATCATCCTCGCCCGGGGCGGCGGCTCGCTGGAGGACCTGGCGCCCTTCAATGACGAAGGGGTGGCGCGGGCCATCAGCCGGTCGCAAATCCCCGTCATCTCGGCGGTCGGGCACGAGACGGATTTCACCATCGCCGACTTCACGGCGGACCTCCGCGCCCCGACGCCGTCCGCAGCGGCGGAACTCGCCCTGCCGCTCCGCGCGGAGCTCCTGGAAACCGTTGAATCGCTCCATCTCAGGCTGACCCGCCGGCTGCGCTGGGAGACGGAACAGCACTGGAAACGCATCGCCGAGCTGAAGGGGCGGCTCCGGGACCCGAAGCGGCGTCTTGCCGACGCGAGAATCGCCCTCGACGACCATCTCGAGAGGATGAGGCTCTCCCTCTCCCGCCTGCGCGAGAGCCGCCGCCAGCTCTGGGGCCACCTCAACGGCCGCCTGGAACGCCTGGATCCGCGTGAGCGGATCGCCGGACACCGCAAGGGGGTGACGGACCTCACAAAGTCGCTTCGCGCGGCATGGGAGAAGCGGGCCGCGCTGAGAAAAAACCAGGCGCAGGCCGCGGCCGCCCTTCTGGCCTCCCTGAGTCCGTCGGCCGTTCTCGGACGGGGATACAGCATCACGCGGCGGATGCCCGACGGCCTCATCCTCCGCCGGACCGATGAGGTCGCCGTCGGACAGGGGATCGACATCCGCCTGGCCGCCGGGCGACTGCACGCACAGATCATCGAAATCTTCAAGGAGCAACCCGATGTCCAAGGAAAAATTTGAAGAGGCGCTGGAGAAGCTGGAGGAGATCGTCCGCCGGATGGAAGCGGGGGAGATGACCCTCGAGGAGTCTCTCAAGGCCTTTGAAGAGGGAATCAAGCTCGCCCGGTTATGCGCGAAAAAACTCGACGAGGCCGACCGGCGCGTGGAGATCCTCCTCCGGGAGGGAGGGGAACTGGTGACGAAGCCTTTCGAGGAGGGGGACCGTGAGCCCTGAGTTCTCCCTGAAGCCATACCTCGACGAGAGGAAGGCGATCATCGACCGCAGCCTGGAGGATTGCATCGCCGCCGATCCGCACGGTCCTCCGGTGATCTTCGAGGCCGTCCGCTACAGCCTGCTGGCCGGAGGCAAGCGGATCCGGCCGGTCCTGTGCATGGCTGCCGCGGAGGCGGTCGGCTGCAGGGCGGACGTCGTCCTGCCGGCGGCCTGCGCCCTCGAAATGATCCATACCTACTCCCTGATCCACGACGACCTGCCCGCGATGGACAACGACGACTACCGGAGGGGGAGGCCCACTTCGCACAAGGTCTTCGGGGAGGACATCGCGATCCTCGCGGGAGACGCGCTGCTGACCGAGGCCTTCGGGCTGCTGACGGACCGGAAACGGATGCCGGGCATACCGGCCGAACGCATTCTCGACGCCGCCCGCGAGATCGCCGAAGCGGCCGGCTCCTCGGGCATGGTGGGCGGCCAGGTCATGGACGTCCGGGCGGAGGGGCGGGAAGCCGGGCTGGAGACCCTCTACGCCATTCACCGCCGCAAGACCGGGGCCCTGCTTCGCGTTTCCCTGCGGGCCGGGGCCATCCTCGCCGGGGCCGACGGGCGCGACCTCGCGTCCCTCTCCGATTACGGGGAAAGCATCGGGCTTGCCTTCCAGATCGCCGACGACATCCTCAATGTCGAAGGGGATCCGGCGCTGATGGGAAAGGGAACCGGGAGCGACGCGGCCCGCGGCAAGATCACCTTCCCCGCCCTGATGGGCATCGACGCCTCCCGCGCCCGGGCGGAAAAGCTGGTTCTGGAGGCGGTGACATCGCTGGCCTCCTTCAACGAGAGAGCGGCGCCGCTGAGGGCGATCGCCCGTTACATCCTGGAGCGGAGGTTCTGACGAGAGCATGGTCGAGGGCATGAAACAAACCATCCTATCCAAGGTAAACGAACCGAAGGACATCCGTCCCCTCAATCTGGCCGAGCTGAACCAGCTTGCCGGGGAGATCCGGGAGATGATGATCGAAACCGTTTCGAAGCGGGGCGGCCATCTGGCCTCTTCCCTGGGAACGGTGGAACTGACGCTCGCCATCCACTACGTTTTCGACACGCCGCGGGATCTCCTGGTCTGGGACGTCGGACACCAGACCTACGCCCACAAGATCATTACCGGACGGAGGGAACGCTTCGACGCGCTCCGCCAGAGGGGCGGGATCAGCGGCTTCCCCAAAAGGGAGGAGAGCCGGTACGACACCTTCAACGTGGGCCACAGCGGGACCTCCATCTCCGCGGCCTCGGGCATGGCCGAGGCGCGCTGCCTCCTGAAGGACGACTACCGGATCATCGCCGTGATCGGCGACGGCTCGATATCCGCAGGCATGGCCTTCGAAGGCCTCAACTGGACCGGGGACCGCAAAAAGAACATGGTCATCATCCTCAACGACAACGAGATGTGCATCTCCCCCAATGTCGGCGCCCTCTCCTCCTACCTGAACCGGATCATGACCGGACAGACCGTGAACCGGATCCGGAACGAGGTCAAGACCTTCCTGAAATCCATTCCCGCGATTGGCGAACAGATGCTGAAGTTCTCCCGCCAAGCCGAGGAGTCGCTCAAGACCTTCTTCACTCCGGGGGCGATCTTCGAGGAGTTGGGCTTCACCTATGTCGGCCCCCTAGAAGGTCACCGGCTCGACCACCTCATCCAGAACCTCAAGAACGTCAAGCGGCTGGAGGGGCCTGTTCTCGTTCATGTGGTCACGCAGAAGGGGAAGGGATACAAATTCGCGGAAGACGAACCCTCCCGGTTCCACGGCATCCCCCCGTTCGACATCGACACCGGGGAGGCCGTGGCCGGCGGCGCCGCGGCGGCCCCCTCCTATACAAAGGTGTTCGGCCGGACGATCGCGGCCATGGCCAAGGAGGATCCGCGGATCGTCGCCATCACCGCGGCCATGTCCGAGGGGACGGGTCTGGACCGCTTCGCGGACGAATTTTCCTCCCGGTTCTACGACGTTGGAATGGCCGAACAGCACGGGGTGACCTTTGCCGCCGGCCTGGCCACGCAGGGCATCGTTCCGATCGTCGCGATCTACTCCACCTTCATGCAGCGCGCCTACGACCAGGTGATCCACGATGTCTGTCTCCAAAATCTGCACGTGGTCCTGGCCATGGACCGGGGCGGTTTCGTCGGTCCCGACGGCCCCACCCATCACGGCCTGTTCGACTTCGCCTTTCTCCGCACCGTCCCGAATCTGACCGTGATGGCGCCGAAGGATGAAAACGAGCTCCAGCATATGCTGAAAACCGCCGTGGAGTGCAGCGGACCGGTTTCCCTGCGCTATCCCCGGGGGAAGGGGGTCGGCGTGCCGATGGACGAGCGCCTCTGTGCCATGGCCGTAGGCAAGGGGGAGATCCTGCGCGATCCGCCGGACGCGGCGGCCGCCATCATCGCGATCGGCAACTGCTGCCATCCCGCCCTCGCCGCCGCCGCCGTGCTCCAGGACGAAGGGCTCCCTGTCCGGGTCATCAACGCGCGATTCGTCAAGCCCCTCGACGCGGAGCTCCTCTGCGCCGCCGCGCGGGAGTGCGGCCGGATCGTCACCGTCGAGGAGAACGCCCTGATGGGGGGGTTCGGAAGCGCCGTGCTCGAACTCTTGGCCGAAAGGGGGATCACCGGCGTCGCTGTGCGGCGCCTCGGCATCCCGGACGAGTTTGCGCCTCAGGCGACCCAGAAGGAGCTGCGGAGGCTTTACGGGATCGACGCGGAGGGGATCGCATCAGCGGTCCGGGAAATGCGATTTTGAGTCCCGCATGACGAATCCGAAGACGAACAAAATCCGTCTGGATTGCCTCCTCGTCGAGCGCGGCCTGGCGGAAAGCCGGGAGCGTGCCAAGGCGATGATCCTCGCCGGAGAGGTCCTGGTCGACGACCGGCCGGCCGACAAGGCGGGCGCCATGGTCCCGGACCACGCCACGATCCGGGTCCGGGGCGGGGGGAACCCCTACGTCAGCCGGGGCGGCCTGAAGCTCCGGGGCGCCCTCGATGCGTTCAACCTTTCGGTCCGGGGCCTCGTGGCGCTGGACGTCGGGGCTGCCACCGGCGGCTTCACCGACTGCCTCCTCCAGGACGGGGCGGCAAAGGTCTATGCCGTCGATGTCGGCTATGGGCAGCTGGCCTGGAAGCTCAGGGAGGACCCTCGGGTCGTCTGCATCGAACGGACCAACATCCGCCATTACGGCGGTGAAGGCATCGCGGAGGACATCGATATCGCGGTGATCGACGCGTCCTTCATCTCCCTTCGGATCGTCATCCCTCCGGTCCTGCGCCTGATCCAGGACGACGCCCTGATCCTGGCGCTGGTGAAGCCTCAGTTCGAAGTGGGCAGGAACGAGGTCGGCAAACGCGGCGTGGTCCGTGATCCGGCGCTCCATGACCGGGTCCTCGCGGAAACGGCGGACTTCTGCCGGGGCCTGGGTCTTGAGGTGCTGGGAAACTGCGTCTCTCCCCTCCTGGGGCCGGAGGGGAACCGGGAATTCTTCCTTTACCTGAGAAAGAGGCCCGCAGAAGGAGACGGCCTCACGGAGGGAAAGGCATGACCATCAAACTTGCGAAAACGGCCGGCTTCTGCATGGGGGTCAAACGGGCCGTGGACGTGGTGCTCGATATGGCGGGCCGCCGGAACGGGGAGCCCATCTACACCTACGGTCCCCTGATCCACAACCCCCAGATGGTCGAACTCCTCCGGAGGAGGGGCATCGCCCCGGTCCGCAGCCTCGACGAGATCGACTGCGCCCCCGAGGGGGCGGCGATGGTCATCCGCGCCCACGGAATCTCACCGGCCGACAGAAGGAAAATCAAAGAGAAGGGGTTCAGGATCATCGACGCCACCTGCCCCAAGGTGGCGCACGTCCAGGCGATTATCCGCAAACACGTGGCTGCGGGATTCACGGTCCTGATCGCGGGGGATTGGGAGCATCCCGAGGTCAACGGCCTGCTGGGTTTCGCCGGAGAGAACGGCATCGTTCTGGGCGCCCCCGGGGAGGTGGACCGCCTACCCGACCTGCCGAAGGTCTGCGTCGTCGCCCAAACGACCCAGAGCCTGGAGCATTACAGGGAGATCGTCCGGAAGGTGAAAGAACGGTTCCCGGATGCGGTCATCTTCGACACCATCTGCGACTCCACGGAAACAAGGCAGAACGAAATCCGGAAGCTGGCCGCGGAAACGGACGCCGTTCTCATCGTGGGCGGCCTGAACAGCGCCAACACGAAGCGGCTGGCCGAATTGGCGAAACTGCAGGGGAAACCCGCCTTCCACATCGAAACCTCCGAAGAGCTCCGCGGGATCGACACCGAACGTTACCGAAGGATCGGCGTCTCCGCCGGGGCATCCACCCCCGACTGGATCATCGACCGCGTCGTGGACCATTTGACGGGCCGCATGGGGAAAAAGGAGGAGTTTCTCCGCTATCTCTTCAAGATCTGGGTCTTTGCCGTACGCACGGACCTCTACTCCGCCGCAGGCGCCGGCTGCCTCGCGTTCGCCGCCATGCTCCTCCAGGGTCTGCCAGTCGCCCCGCTGCCGATCCTGATCGCCTCGCTCTACGTCTACGCCATGCACGTCCTCAACCGGTTCATCAACCGGAAGTCCAGCAGCATCAGCTCCTTCCGGGAGGAGTCCTATCTCCTCCATGAAAAACTCTACGTCACCCTGGCCGTCTTGTCGATGATCCTCGCCCTGGGCGCCTCCCTGGCCGCGGGGAAGATGCCTTTCATCCTGTTGTTCGTCATCTCCCTCTCGGGCATTCTCTACAATACGCAACTCCTGCCGCAGGGATGGAGGTTTCAGAGCCTGAAGGATCTGCCGGGTTCGAAGAACATCACCACCGCCATCGCCTGGGCCGCCGTCACGGCCGTGTTGCCCTGGATCGAATCGCGACCGACCCCCGCGCCCGGGGTCGCGACGGCCTTTCTGTTCGTCGCCGGCATCGTTTTCATCCGTTCCGCCCTGTCGGACATCCTGGATATACAGAGCGACCGGCTGATCGGCCATGAGACCATTCCCGTGCTCATCGGCGAACGCAAAACCCTTTTTCTCCTCCATGGGGTCTGCGGCCTTCTGTTCGTCCTGCTCTGGGCGGCCCCTTTCGCCGGATGGTCGACATCGCTCGGTTTTTTCCTGTTAACCTGCGTGTTTTATATATGGATTTGTTTCAAACTTTATGATAGAAGATCCGGGTTTTCAGGGGTGGTTCTGGAAGGCCTTCTGGAAAGCGTGTATATCATCGCCGGCGTCACCGCCTTGATCTGGCGGGTGATGTCGTAACGGCCCTGGAAACGGCTTCAGGAACCGGAGGTGTCGTGATCAGGAAAAGATGGATGACGGTCTGCGGTGCACTTCTCTTCCTTGGCCTCCTGGGTTGCGGGGGGCTCCGATATTCCGAAGTGTCTCCGGATGCATGGGATTTTCACCCCCGCAGGATAGCGGCGCTGCCCGCCCACTCCAAAACCTTCACGGAGGCCTGCGGCGAGGTGGACCGTCTCCTGGCCCAGGTCCTGGTCGAAAAGGGGTGGTATGACAAGGTGGTCGGCGGGGAGGAGATCGGCCGGCGCATGGCATCGGATGATCCGCTGCGCCAGGTTGTCAAGGACTATACGGCCAAGCTCACGGAACTCTCCTTTTCCGACCCGGCGCTCAGCGCCCGGATCGGCGACCTGACCGACGCCGAAGCCCTGCTGTTCGTACAGATCGATTACTGGAACCACACGACGGAAAAAGACAAGAAAGTCGCCAAGGTCAGCCTCACCATCAAGGGCATCGAGGCGGAGACGGGAACGGTTCTCTGGACGGCGGCGCATCACAAAGCAAGCGATTACGTGATCATCAAACCGGAGCTCCGCAATGTGGCGTTGTCCCTTATCCGCGAGATCATCGACCAAATGCCCCACTGAAAGACGCGGCATGCCCGGCGGCAGGCCGGAGGGGCAGGAACCATGAAGGAGGCGGTGAAAAAAGCGATCGACCGCATCCGTCCCGGGCTTCAGGCCGATGGCGGGGATGTGGAATTGATCGATGTGGGCGACGACGGCGTGGTCAAGGTGCGGCTGACCGGGGCCTGCCGCGGCTGCCCGATGGCCCAGATGACCCTGAAAAACGGGATAGAAAAAGTCCTGAAGCAGGAGGTACCGGCCGTTCAAGCCGTGATTGCCGTTTAAATGATCGGACCGGAAGGTGCGGTCGGCGTAAAAATAAAACAAAAAGGAGAAGAATATGGCGTATTTCATTACCGATGAATGCATTGCATGCGGATCCTGTCAGGACGAATGTCCGGTGGAGGCGATCAGCGAGGGGGACGACAAGTATGTCATCGATCCGAATCTTTGCACGGATTGCGGCACTTGCGCGGAACAATGCCCGGTCGAGGCGATCAAACCCGGGGAAGACAAGTAGTTCCGAAAATCACGTTGTTTCGTAGAGGGGGGAACGCCGTTTTGCCCAAAGGCTGAGGCTTTCCCCTCTCTTTTATGGTATAGGGTCTGAAAGTTACCGGATACGGTCGGGAATCGGGATGGAGCAGACAGGCGGAACACGGGGGAGATTCGTCACGTTCGAAGGCGGAGAGGGGTCCGGGAAAACCACCCAGATCCGGATGGCCGCCGACTGGCTGCAGGAGAGGGGCCTTCCCGTTCTGGCAACCGCAGAGCCGGGCGGAACAGCGCTCGGCCGGAAGATCCGGGAGATCGTGCTCAACCGCCAGTCCTGCGCCATCGGCGCGGAGGCGGAGCTTCTTCTCTTTGCCGCGGCCCGCGCCCAGCATGTGCGGGAAGCCATCCTGCCCGCTCTGGAAGCCGGGCATTGGGTCCTATGCGACCGATTTGCGGATGCGACGCTCGTCTACCAGGGCTACGGGCGGGGGCTCGACGTGGAATTCATCGGGACATTGAACGCCTTCGCCACCGGTTTCCTCCGGCCCGACCTCACCCTGCTCTTCGATCTTCCCGTGGAAGTTGGTCTCGGCCGGGCGAAAAGAAGGGCGGCCGGGGTCCGGCCCGAAGATGCGGAAGACCGGTTCGAAAGAGAAGCGATGGTCTTCCACGGCAGAATCCGTGAAGGTTATCTGAGACTTGCCGCGGATGAGCCGGAACGGTTCCGGATCATCGACGGCGCCGCGGATGTCGAGCCGGTCCGGAGCGAGGTCTGCCGTCACCTGACGGCTCTGTTGTGAACGTTCTTTCCGGAAAGCAGCAAGTCATGAGGTTCAGCGAACTGTACGGCCACGCCAAGCCGGTCTCCATCCTGAGAAACGCCATCGGCAGCAACCGCATCGCCCACGCCTATCTCTTCCACGGGATGGAGGGAATCGGGAAGGGAACCGCGGCCGCGGTCTTCGCCAGGGCCCTGAACTGCGGGCAGGAGGAGCCGCCCTGCGACGCCTGTCCCTCCTGCCGAAAGGCGGAACGCGGAAACCACCCCAATATCATACCGATAAGGGCCGAGGGGCAGTACATCAAGATCGCGGCCGTCAGGGAGATCCAGGCACGGATGGCATTCCGTCCCCCTGAAGGCAGGCGGGTCTTCATCATCGAGGAGGCGGACCGGATGAACGCGCCCGCGGCCAACGCCCTCCTCAAAACGCTGGAGGAGCCGTGCGCGATGAATGTCCTTCTGCTGACGAGCGCCCGGTCCCACGCCCTTCCGATGACGATCCTCTCGCGCTGCCACCAGATCCGCTTTGCGCCGCTGGCCCGCGACGAGGTGGCCCGATACCTCCGGGAGAAGGAGGGATTGGAGCCCGAAGCCGCCGGCATACTGGCCGCCGCATCCGGCGGCAGCATCGGCAGGGCGATCCGCATGGGCCGGGAGGACCACCTCGCGCTGCGGCAAGCCATCCTCGACCACCTGGCCCAGGATGACCCGGCCGATCTGCTCAAAAGGCTTTCCTTTGCCGGCCGCTTCGGCAAGGAGCGGGAAGAGGTCCTGGAACGCCTGAGGATCCTCCAGGCGGGCTACCGGGACGGCCTGATCCTGAGGGAAACGGGCGAAAAGGAAAGCCTGACTTTCCGGGATCAACCCGGCGTGATCGAGGCTGTTGCGGCGCGTCTGTCGGGTCGGGATCTGTTGCGCAACATCGAAACGGTTGAAGCGGCAATGGGCGCCATTGCACAGAACGCCAATAAGTCGTTGACTTTGGAAGCCATGTTGATTAAGCTCGCCTGAAAAAAACTTGGGGTTCCTTCGGGTTTGAAAAACATCGTCGGAGTGAAATTCAAAAAGGAAGGAAAGATCTACACCTTTCATGCGGCGGATCTTCCCTTGAAGCGGGACGACTTCGTCGTGGTCATCACGGACAACGGCCAGGCCATCGGCGCCGTGGCCACGGAGGTCAGGGCCGTTCAGGACGAGAACGTGGCCGCCAATCTCAAGAACGTCCTTCGCCTGGCCACGGACGATGATTTCCGGATCCGGGCAAACAATCAGAAGCTGGAAGAGGAGGCGATGCAGTTCTGCATCCGCAAGATCGCGGAGAGGCAGCTTCCCATGAAGATGGTCGACGTGGAATGCCTCTTCGACCGAAGCAAGATGATCTTCTCCTTCTCTGCGGAAGCCCGGGTGGACTTTCGGGAACTGGTCAAGGATCTCGTGCAGCGGTTCCGGACCCGCATCGAACTGCGCCAGATCGGCGCCCGGCAGGAGGCTCGCGTCATCAAAGGGCTCGGGATCTGCGGCAGGGAGGTCTGCTGCGCGACCCTGCTGCACAGCCTGGACCGGGTTTCGGTCAAGATGGCCAAGGAGCAGAACATGTCCCTGAATCCCGAAAAGATCTCGGGACTCTGCGGGAGGTTGATGTGCTGCCTCGGGTTCGAATACGATGCCTATACGCACCTCAAGAAGGATATGCCGAAATGCGGGAAGACGGTGCAAACCCCCGACGGCAAGGGAAAGGTGATCCGGCAGAGCGTCCTCAGGGGGGAAGTCGTTGTCCTGCTTGAAAACGGCAAGGAGGCGACCTTCAAGCCAAAGGGATAAACAGCGCACGAGCCGTTGAATCTGGAAAGGCCGATTATGGAAAATGCTTTTTACATCACGACCCCGATCTACTATGTAAACGCCTCGCCCCACATCGGGCACGCCTACACGACCATCGTCGCCGATGTCCTGGCGCGCTACCACCGGCTCCGGGGATGCCGGACCTTCTTCGTCACCGGAACGGACGAGCACGGGGACAAGATCGCCGAGGCGGCCAGGAAGGCGGGCGTCACCCCCAAGGAATACGCCGACCGGATCAGCGCACAGTTCCGGACGCTCTGGCCGGAGCTTTCGGTGACGAACGACTACTTCATCCGGACGACCGACCCCAACCATATGGAGACGGTCCGGCGGATTCTCCAGAAGGTCTACGACGCCGGGGACATCTATTTCGGCGAGTACGAGGGGTTCTACTGCGTCGGCTGCGAGCGGTTCTACATGGAAAAGGAACTGGTGGACGGGAAGTGTCCCCAGCACGAGACGGTTCCCGAACACCGGAAGGAGAGCAACTATTTCTTCCGGATGGGGAAATACCAGGAGTGGCTCATCCGGCACATCGAGGAGAACCCTGAGTTCATCAGGCCGGAACGGTACCGCAACGAGGCCCTCGCCTTTCTGCGCGACCCGCTGGAGGACCTCTGCATCTCACGGCCCAAGAGCCGCCTGACCTGGGGGATCACCCTGCCTTTCGACGAAAACTATGTGACCTATGTCTGGTTCGACGCACTGATCAACTACGTCACGGCGGTCGGCTATCCGGACGGAGACGCCTTCAAGACCTTCTGGCCGGCCGCGCAGCACCTGATCGCCAAGGATATCCTCAAGCCCCACGGCATCTATTGGCCGACGATGCTCAAGGCGGCCGGGATCGAACCCTACCGCCACCTGAACGTGCACGGTTACTGGAACGTCGATCAGAGCAAGATGTCCAAGAGCCTGGGCAACGTGGTCAAGCCCCTCGACCTGAGGGACAAGTATGGGCTGGACCCCTTCCGCTATTTCCTCCTCCGGGACATGGTGTTCGGCCTCGACTCCGGTTTCAGCGAGGAGGCCTTTGTCCAGCGGATCAATTCCGATCTCGCCAACGACCTGGGGAACCTGGTCAGCCGGACGATGCAGATGGCCGTGAAATTCGGGAACGGGCAGGTGCCTGCGCCCGCAGACGCCGAGGGCGAGGACCGCATCCTCTCTGAGACGGCCTCAAGGACGGTGGCCGAGGTGGAGGCCGGTTTCGAAACCCTGGGCCTCCACAAGGCGCTGATCGCGATCTGGGAGTTCATCAACGTCACGAACAAGTACATCGTGGAGCGGGAGCCCTGGGTCCTGGCAAAGGACCCGGCGAAACGCGCCCGCCTGGAGACGGTCCTCTACAACCTCCTGGAGGCCCTGAGGGTCACCGCAGTGCTGATCTCCCCGTTCATGCCGGGCTCCGCCGCGAAGATCCTGGGGCAACTGGGCATCGCCGATCCCGCGGGTCAGGATTTTCAGGGCATCCGGAACTGGGGGGGATTGGAGGCGGGCGGCGAACTGAAGCGCGGGGAACCCCTCTTCCCCCGGGTGGAGCTCCGTGAGGAGGAGACAAAACCGGCGGCGGCCCCGGAAACGGCCCCTCCCCCCGCGATCAAACCTGAAATCGGCTACGAGGAGTTCGAAAAGGTGGATCTGCGCGTCGCAAAGGTTCTCGCGGCGGAAAGGGTCCCCAAATCCAACAAGCTGATCCGGATGACGGTGGCCATCGACGGGGAGCGGCAGCTCGTCGCGGGGATCGGGAAGGACTACGCACCGGAGGAGCTGATCGGCAAATCGATCGTCGTGGTGGCGAACCTCAAGCCGGCCAAGCTCATGGGCGTCGAGTCCCGCGGGATGCTCCTGGCCACGGACACCGCCGACGGCCTCACGCTCATCGGTTACGACCGGCCTCCGAAGACCGGCGCGAAGATCCGCTGAACATCATTTGGTAATCCGCATAATCCGGGCATAATCCGG
>CAZWTL010000036.1:18382-21170 GCA_964637025.1 uncultured Syntrophaceae bacterium
CCCAGAATTACCAGAATTAGAATTCTCCCAGAATTCAGACTTACGGCCGCGCCAAAAGGAAGAGGCTGCCGTCCGCTTCCGTTGCGAAAGCGTCGGCAGCCCCCTGGGATGCTTGTCTTCCTGAATGCGGCGTCGCTTCGAAGCGCTACGCCAGTCCGACGGGTGGCGGAAGCGGGACATCCGCCGGCTTCACGAACCGGTTCACCGTCTCCAGCGTACCGCCCACATTGAGCTTCCGGAAGATCAGGGTAAACTGCGCCTCCAGCTCCCGGCCGAGGGCCGCCCGGACCGCCTCGGGCAGGTTCCACATCTCCCGCTTGAAGGGGCCGGTTCCCTTTTTCCTGGTCTTGTAGAAGAACTGTTCCTCCGTATCCCCCTCCTTGCGTTCAGAAGCCGCCTCCTTGTTCAGGTAGTCGTAGATCTGCCCGCGCAGCGCGGCCGGGAAATGCGGACTGTCGAAGACGATGTTCTGGAAGCCTGTCGCCAAGTGGACCTCCGCCGTCCCGGTCGCGGGGAACCGGTCAAAGGCCTCGTCCGGCAGCGTGGATGCGCCGTGCTGGACGGCGCCGGCCAGCCCGTATTCCTTCCTTGCCGCGGCGGAGAGTTTTTCGAGCGTATCAAAGTCCAGTTTGACCTTCGCGACACTCCCGTCTGCCAGCGGGATACCGCCGTGGGTCGTTCCCGTCTGGACGCTGATCTTGCTGATCCCCTTCAACCCCGCTCCGCTCTTCTTGAGGGTCTCCAAATACCCCTCCATGAAAGCGTGGAGTTCCTCAACCGTGCTGTTCTTTCCCCCGACCTCGCCGATCTCTCCGCCAACGGAGATGGTGACCCCGGCCGGTTCGAGGTCCCGGATCATGGTCGTCATCTCCGCGGCCAGACTGAAGTTGAGTTTCTGCTGTTCCTTCACCGTCGCCGCTGCCAGATCGACGAGGGTGGAGGTGTCGATGTCGATGTTGTAGAACCCGGCGTCGATGGCCTCCCAGATCAGGTCCTTGACGGCCTTGACCTCGGCTCCCGGATCCTTGGCGTATGACTTTGCTCCCACCTGAAAATGGTCGCCCTGGAGGAAAACGGGGCCCCGGTATCCCGTCTTCAGGGCCGCCGCCGTCACGGCGCTGATGTATTCCACCGGCCTCTGGCGGGTGTAGCCGATCTCTGACCGGGCGATCTCGAAAATGAACGCCCCTGCCCCGGACGCCTGTGCCGCGCGGAAAACGGCCTGGGCGGTGTCATAGGTCAAGGCGCGGATGTTGATGGCCGGAACCGTAAAGCCGGCCACCTCACCCCGCCCCATCGCATCGTAGAGCCCCTGAATCGAAGCGGATCGGATCCCGGCCGCCGCCCCGGCCCGGCGGATCAGCCAGCGGGCTGCCGCTCGCGTCCTCTCCTCCGGGGCGAACACCGCCGTCCAGATCCAATCGTCGATCCGTTCCCGGCGGAGCCGTTCTTCATCCAGAATCCGGACATGGTTCCCGTCGAGCGCCAATACCCCGTCCACCGTCTTTTTCAGCATATCCGTACTCTCGCAGATCATGGCTCACCTCGTTCGTTTCACGCCTGAAGTGCAGGATCCGGGAAACGTCCCGGAATCCTCACGATTTCGCAGCCAAAAAATCCATCGCCTTTTCCACCTCGAACCGGCTTCCGATATAGATCGGAGCGCGTTGTTCGAGCTCTTCAACCCGTAGCGAGAGGATCTCCTCCTTGCCGTCCGTGGCGATCCCGCCGGCCTGCTCGATGATGAAGGCCATCGGCTGGAGCTCGAACAGCAGCCGCAGCTTCCCGCGGGGGCTCTTCTTCAGTGCGGGATAGGTGAAGATCCCGCCCCGCTTGATCAGGACCTGATTGATGTCCGGAACGAAGCCGCCGCTGTAACGGAGCTTGTATCCCTCCGCCTCCAGGTATTCGAGAAACCGCAGATGATGCTCGGTGCAATCCTTCCTGAGCCCGCCGGGGCTGTAGATGGAGCCCTTCTCCTTGAGTTTGATGTTCTCCTGGGAAAGGACATACTCCCCTTCCCGGTTCAGGACGAACTCATGGGTGCCCTTGCCGGCGGAATAGACCATCGTGATGAGCGGTCCATAGGTGATGTACATGGCCGCCACCATGGAATCCTTTCCCCGCGAGAAGATCGACTCCTTGTGGATGCCGATGATCGTCCCGATGGCGAGGTTGGTGTCGACCAGAGAGGATCCGTCGAGGGGATCCGCCGTGACGAAATATTTCTCCCGCCCCTTGCCCAGCAGCACGACGGCGTCCTGCTCCTCGGATGCGTATTCCCGGACGAAACCCGAAAACTGGAGCTGGTTTTTCATGATCTCGTCCGAGCTCCGGTCGAGCGAGAGCTGCTCCTCGCCGTAGACGTTCGTGAAGCCGGCCAGTTTCCGGTTCGATTCATGGATCTTGGCGGAGATGTATTTCCCCGTCACCGCAATCTGCCAGATCAGCCGGCGAAGCTCCTCTTCCACACCGGCCATCCACATCTGGCGCCGCAGATCTACAGCGAATTTGGTGTAATCCGAAATCCCCTCGCCCATGGTCCGTTTCCTCCGTGAATTGAAGAGATGCCGACTGATCGAGCCGTTGGCTCGTAACGACTGGGAACCGCGATCTGGACCGCCCCTTTTTCAGGATCCGCTCCATGCCTCGCCCGCAGCTCATAGATAGAAAATTATCATTCGGAATGCAACCTCTTTTTGCCCTCCGTTGCCTTCGCCCTCCTTCCGTGATCCTGTTTTCCGCGGCCGCGTTCACCTTTGGCTTGACACGGGGCGGCTCCGGCTGT
>CAZWTL010000036.1:21270-28485 GCA_964637025.1 uncultured Syntrophaceae bacterium
GCTCCGGCTGTTGTCTAACCGGGGAATTCGTGTATACTGGGGCCATCCAGAACATCGAGAGGCAGGGCCATGGATTCGTTCCTGAAAATCGCGCACCGGGGGTATTCCTCCAGATATCCGGAAAACACGATGCTGGCGTTCGAGAAGGCCGTCACGGCCGGAGCGGATATGATCGAACTCGACGTGCGGCTCTCGCGGGACGGACGGCTGGTGGTCATCCATGACGAAAGAATCGACCGCACGGCCGACGGGACGGGGGTCGTGGCCGACCTCACCCTGGACGAGCTGAAGCGGCACAGCTACAGCTGCCGCATGGCGGAGTTCGGCTTCGTGGAAATACCGGCCCTCGAGGAGGTGATCGAGTGGGCCGGGGAACGGGTGATGCTCAACATCGAAATCAAGAACCGGCCGCACCGGAACGAGGGAATCGAGGGCAAGCTGGCCGGGCTGCTGAGGGAGACCCGTTTTACCGACCGCGCTGTTGTCTCCTCCTTCGACCATTACGCCCTCGCGGAGATGAAGCGGATCGACGGTGCCATTCGGAGGGGCATCCTCTACAGCGCGGTCTGGCTTCACTTCGTCGAGGAAGTCCGGGAGATCAACCCCTTCTCCGTCCATCCCGGCGCGAATGCGTTCGATGTGGACCAACTGCGGTGGGCCAAATCCCGCGGCATCCGGGTCTATCCGTGGGTCGTCCAGAACCGGGAAACCCTGAGGGCGTACCGGGCTTCGGGCTGTGTGGACGGCGCCATGGTGACGGATCTGGATCTGTTTGACGCCTAGGATCGTAAACCTGAAAGGAGGCAATGCACATGGCCGAACCGAAAAGGAAAAAGGGGACCATTGGCATCCTCACCGGGGGCGGAGACGTCCCCGGCCTCAATCCGGCCATTCGCGCGGTCACCATACGGGCCATCCGGGAGGGATTCCGGGTGGTGGGGCTCCGCAGGGGATGGAACAGCCTGGTCACCTGCATCCGGGACAAGCATCTCGACCAGCCCGAATGCTTTCAAATTCTCACGGAAGAGATCGTCAACAAGGTGGGGCGAACCGGGGGAACATTCCTCCACACCTCCCGCACCCGCCCCAGCCACATGCCGAAGGATGAAGTCCCGGACCACCTGCAGGGACGATACCGGGAGCCGGTCAACGACCTCACGCCGGAGGTCCTCGAGAATCTCGACTTTCTGGGAATCGATCACCTGGTCGCCATCGGCGGCGACGACACCCTGAGTTACGGCGTCCATCTGTCGAAAAAGGGGGTCAATGTCATCGCCATCCCCAAGACGATGGACAACGACGTTCCCGGGACGGATTACTGCATCGGCTTCAGCACCTGCATCACCCGGACCATCGAAATGACCCACAGCCTTCGCACCACGGCCGGTTCCCATGAGCGCATCCTGGTCATCGAGGTGTTCGGGAGGTACGCCGGATTCACGGCCCTGCTGCCCACGATGGCCGGGGCTGCAAACCGGTGCGTCATCCCGGAATACCGGTTTCGGATCGAACGGCTGACGGAACTGCTGGTCCAGGACCGATTCACCAATCCCAGCCATTATTCGGTCGTGCTGGTTTCGGAAGGCGCCATGTTCGAGGGGGGAGACATGGTCTTCGAGCGGGATGAGAGCGATCAGTACGGACACCGGAAGCTCGGAGGCGTCGGCGATCTGGTCGCCTCGCAGATCAACGAGGTCTCGGCCAGGTTCAACAAGGGAAGGAAGATCAACGTCATCCGCCAGCGGCTCGGATATCTGGTCCGCTCCGGGAACCCGGACGCGATCGACTCCATTGTGCCGATGGCTTTCGGGAACCTCGCCCTGAGCCTGATTATGAACCGCTCTCACGGAAGGCTGGTCAGCCTGCGGAACGGCCGGTACGACGACGTTCCGATCGATGTGGTCGCCAGCATGAAAAAAAACGTCGACGTCAAGAAGTACTACAATGCGGACCGGCTTCGCCCCTACTATGAGAGCTTCGAATCCAAGCCGCTGTTCATCATGACCAGCGACTATTAGCGTGTTTCAAAGGATCTCCGGACGAACGGCTTCCGGCCGGCCACCCGGACATAGGCCTCGTCCGGATGTCCCAGGGCGACGACCGCATGGACGGCCTCCTCGGCCGGGATGCCCAGGGATCTCGGTATCCGGGAATCCTTGACCATCGCGACGACGGCAAATCCGATCAGGCAGGTTCCCAATCCCATGCTGTGCGCTGCGAGCAGCATGTTCTGGGTCGCCAACAGGGCGTCCTCCCCCGGCGTGGTCGCCTCCGGCCTCGATCCGACGACAATGGCGGCCGCCGCCCCGTGGAACAGACGGTCCTTTCCGCCGCTTTGCCATTCATCGAGGGCCTCGCTTACGGATTGACGGTACTCCCGGTGATATTGGTCAAGTTCGGGCCGGCCGGCCAGTCTCAGAAAGGTCCGGACCCAGCCATTTTCAGCCAGTTTGTTGACGCGCCGGAAAAACTGCGCGACCTGATTCCCGAGGAAGAGAACCGATTCCCGGGTGGGCAGGGTGGTGAACGCCCATCCCTGGCTGTTGGTTCCCGAAGGGGCGGCCGCCCCGATCCGGACCAGGTCCTCCAGCAGGGCGCGGTCCACGGGAGCCTCCTTGAAGTTCCTGCAAGACCTCCGGGAGGCCATCAAACGGACCAGTTGCGCGGTGTCGGATTTCCCGGGGGGCAGCCAACGGCTGTCGGCAGCGAACGTGGCAAACGCTGAAACATCGGGATCGGCGGCGCGGACCTCAACCGCCTCTGCGGGACAAACCGCAGCGCAGTGGCCGCAGCCCAGCGAGCGATCGCCGCTGACCACGGCCTTGCCGTCCTTCATGGACAGCGTCTGCGACGGACACACCCGAACGCAAAGACCGCATCCGATGCATCGGTCCGCATGGATCACCGTTGTGACTGTCCGATCGATCATCCATCAAACCCATACGCTGCGGATCGGCTGATCCGCGCGTCCGGCCAGCGCAAAGCGCATGCGGCGATCCGGGAAAGGTCAGGGGATCTCGACACCGTTCCGCATGGATTGAAACCGGTTCCGAAGCGGTCGAGAAAAAAGGCGGCCGCAGGCTCTGCGGAACCCGTCAAACCCGGAAAGATCCGTGCGGAAGACCCGAATCTCGCCGCGAACCGGAAGCCGCTGGCAGTCGCGGCGACACGCCTGGCGAATGCCGAAGACCGGACCGGGCGTGTGCGGCGATGATGCCCCGGGCCAACCCGATCAGCTGTTCACTTCCCCCTTGAGCACCTGAGACGGTCGGAAGGTAACGACCTTTCTCGCCTCGATCATCAATTCCTTTCCGGTCTGGGGATTTCTTCCCTTCCTCTTTTTCTTGGATTTGACCGTCCACTTTCCGAACCCCGAAATCATGACGTCATTGCCCTTGTCGAGGTCGTCCTTGATGATCTCGAAGATGCTCTCGACGATGCGGACGCAGTCCTTCTTGGGGATGCCGATTTTCTCGTAGATGGAATCGATGATGTCAACCTTCGTCAGGCTCATGGTGTGTCTCCTTTTCGTAAAGATGACCGGTTAGCCGATAGCCCTTTGCCGCCTTTTCCCCGATTTCCCTTTTCCGTTGTCGAACCCGAATGGCTCGGGTTGTGATTCCCTGCAATCGCATATGCCTGGCTTCCGCGATCCCGTGCGCCTGACCTTCCCCCTGGCTGTTCCTCTCCGCCCCAGGGGCGGGAACGGACGCACGCGCCTTTTGAAGCCTCCGCAAACGGACCGCACGGCATACCTGCGATCTTTTCCTGCGATGGATAGCACAAATTTGAATTTTTTGTAAGTTCCTTCTTTTGGGGCCGATTCTTCATCGTTCCTCCCGCTCGAAATGGTGGTAATCCCGGATATGGTCGAAATGGCCCCCCCATTTCCAGCCTTTGTCTCGGAAAGCCGAAACCACGGGGTGGTCCCCGGTGAAGGTCCCGGGTTTCCCGGGCTGCCAAACCGCGCCTGGAGGAACGATGCGGCCTCCCGGATAAATCACCGGATTTTCGACCGGGTTGATGTCCACCGCCCGGCCCAGCGCGTGGCGGGAAAGACGCGCGGTCCCGGCGACGAGCCTGTAATTGAAGGCCGACGTGTTGTCCGCGGCCATCGACGCCTCGTCGGACCAGCCGAAACGGACCATCGGTTTAACGCCGGCGATGGGGAACCGCTGCCGCTCCATCAGCGCGAAGAGCTCCCGCAATTCCGCGGCCACCGCCCGATGGACGACGAGCTGGCCCAGATGCCGGCAGGCGTCGAATCCGTGGTACAGGACCTCGATCAGGCAGAGGCTGTCCAGGAGCTCCCTCGGCGCTTCCGTTCCCTCCACGGCGTGCTGGAAGTCCAGGGCGCTGTCCACGATGATCGCCCCATCCTTTTTTTTCATACCCCTCGCCGCCTGAATCCGTTTCCCGGCCGGTCCTCTCCCGCGCCCCTGCCATGAGAAACGGGCCGTCCGGATACCCGCTTCGACAGCACCGGGCCGGGGGAAGCGGGGCAAGAGCCGTCTGCCCGGACCGGAAGTCTTTCCCGGCTGTGATCCCATGAACGCCGAAAGCGGACGGGGTCAAACGGATCCGCGCCATCCCCGAGAGGATCAGCCGCCGCATGCCGCCGCGTCCGGTCCCTTCTACAACGGTTTCCGCCCGGGGAGCAACAGGAAAAACGCCCGTTTCGCCTCGACCATCATCGCGGGATCCGGCCGGTTTCACCCCGCCGTCCGCCCCGGACCCGCCACCGATATCCCTTTGACATGCCCGGGGTCGCCGTCTTATACTGGCAGATATCGGTTAGGTGCGGTGGTTCCCCGCCACACCTTCACAGGGACCTGCTGAAAAAGGAGCTGCCTATGTCGGCCCATGGCGTTCTCAGCCCTGAACTGAAGCAAAGATACGATTCGCTGCGCGATCTCCTCCAGCAGTGTCTGTCGCTCTCCGAACGGTGCTCGGAAACCGGGGGTTCGGCCCTCCTGAGGGATCGTCTGGCCCTGCTGCAGTCGGCCGCCCTTTTCGTCATCGTGGGCGAGGTTAAATCGGGCAAGAGCAGCTTCGTGAATGCCCTGCTCGGAGAGGAAGTCTGCGACGTTGCCCCGGACCCCTGCACGGTCGGCATTCAGGAACTGGTCTACGGCACAGAACGGTCCAGGACGATACTGGGCGACCGCTGGGAAAGATTGAGCCTGCCCAAACCGGTTCTGCGGGACATCTCGATTGTCGACACCCCGGGCACGAACTCGATCATCGGCAATCACCAGACCATCACGGAGAACTACATCCCCAAGAGCGACCTGGTCATTTTCGTGTTTCCGGCCAAAAACCCCCACACCGCCACCGCGTGGGAATTCCTCTCCCTGGTGCGCAAGGAGTGGCGCCGCAAGACCATTTTTGTCCTGCAGCAGGCGGACCTCGCCAGCGAGCAGGAACTCTCCGTCAATCTGGAAAGGGTCGCCCAGTATGCGCGCGAACGCGATATCCCGAACCCGGTCCTGTTCGTCGTATCGGCCAAGCGGGAGTTGGAGGGCGCCTCCGACAGCGGCTTTGAGGCGTTCCGGTCCTTTCTGCGCAGGGCTGTCGAAACCGGAGAGGTCTGGCGCATGAAATGGGAGGGATCCCGCGATACGGCTGCAAAGATCGTCAACGACCTTCTGGCGAAGCTGGAAAAGGAGCAGGACTCCATTGCGGAGGACAGGGCGTTTTACCTGGATTTGCTGGCCAGGGTGGAGGGACGCCGCGAGAAGGCGAATGCCCTGCGGCGCCTGGTGGCGGACAGCCTGGGCGTCACCTACGACCGCCTGGCTTCCGGGCTCGAAGAGGAGTTCCGGGAGGGTTTGGAGGTCGGGACGATCCTGCGCCGGTCCATCCCCTGGCTGCGCGACAAGAATCTGAAGACGTGGATCAGGGACATTCACGATCGCTTCGAGAAAACCGCGAAAGAGGAGATCGAAGCCGATTCAGCCCGTGTTTCACGAACCCTCTCCGACGAGATGAAGGCCATGCTCGACGGGCTTTCCGAAGAGATCGCGCAGCGGCAGGAACGGCAACGGAACGGCGCCGCCCCCATCGCCGCGGACCGCATGGAGATCCTGGAACGGCTGAGGAGCCAACTGCGGAACCTCCGCATTGCCGATATCGTCGACCGAACCGCCATCCAGGGATCCGATCTGGGCAAACTCACCCTGGCCGGCGGGGGCATCGCGGCCCTCGGCGCCGTCATCGCCATGACGACGAACCTCATTGCCTTCGACATCACCGGCGGCCTCCTCACGGCAGCGGGCGCCGGTCTTGTTGCCGTGACCCTGCTTTGGAAGCGCGCCGCCATCATGAATGGCTTCTCGCAGAAGATGGACCAGTCGCGGCATGAGTTCCGGGAGCGGCTGGACCAGGAGATCACGCAGCTCTTCGAGCGGCTCTTCCTCGAGATACAGCATGATCTCAAAGAGCCCTTGAGCCGCCTCGATCAGGAAGCGAACCGGATCTCTTCCCTCGAAGCAGAGGCGCGGCGTCTTCTCGAGGCGATCGGCACGCTGTGAGGAGGCCGCTGCGGACGGGTGAAGGTGAAACGCTGACCCATCCCGGGCCCTGGGTTCAGGAACAGGGTGTCAAATCCCGGCGTCACGCCATCCCGTAGCGGTCCATCAGGCGGTGCAGCATGGCATGGTAGGCCTCGTGCTTGCCCTCCCCAACCCGCTCCCTTTCGATCCCCTCGAACTGTTCGGCGAGATCTTCGGCGGTATCCTGGTCCACGAGACGGTCGGCCATGGGAAAAAGGACATTGTTCTCCTTTTGGATATGCGCTTCCAGCATTTCGCGGTAGGCACGCGCATGCTCGCCGATCCCGGCGGCGGCCCCGGCGTCGCCGCCCCGCAGGGCCTGCAGCCTCTCGGCCATGGAGCGGACATGCCCGCGGCCGATCTCGTGCTCCGCGAGCAGCACGCCGATCGGGCCGCCGTCCCGCTTCACGCCCCGCCGTTCCAGCTCCGGGAAAAGGACATCCTCTTCCTTTCCGTGATGACACCGGTCCACAAACCCCTTGAAGAAGTCCAGGAGCTCTGACAGGTGGTCCGGCGCCTGGCGATCCCCAGCGCCGATGGCCGCGGCCACCTTCTCCAGGATCTGCAACGCAACCTCTACGGCATGGTGTTCCTCAACAAGATCTTCAATGGCTTTCATCGTCCCCTCCTTTCCGATATGGATTATATCCGTTCACGAGGC
>CAZWTL010000037.1:0-28474 GCA_964637025.1 uncultured Syntrophaceae bacterium
GTTTTCATGAGAGCGCATTGGATCGCAGCTCTGACGACGGCAGGCCTGATCCTCGTCTTTTCCGCCACGGCCTGGGCCGCGGGCTGAGGGTGCCCGGCTCCCGCCTCGCGGAGCGCTTCCCCGGTGGGGAAGAGGGGTATGGAATACCGGGTGCAGCAGGCCGATGCGGCGCCGTTCGATGCGGAGTTCCGGGTCGGCGGCCTTTATGATTCCCGTGTGGGCTCCACATCCGGCGGAGCCGACGAGGACTCGGACAAGGCCCTGGTCTTGATGCTGGCGGCGGGGTGGCAGCCCCTTCTGAAGGGGGAGTTCGGCCTGCGTCTCGATTACGCCGGCTATGTCGATTTCCACAAGGACTTCGGCGAATACGACGCCATCGACCAGAGCCTCTCCCTGGAACCCCAGTACAGGCGCGGTCCGCTGGTCTTCGGACTACCCGTCTCCCTCAACGTCGCCCTTCAGGCCGGAGAGGACGATTACGTTCGGTATTTGGTCACCCCCACGGTCACCTACCTGTTCAGGCAGGCCCCCCCAGCGGTTCCCCTTTTCCCCACCGGACCCCGGGAGGGCGACCGTGACAAGGAGGGGGAGACCCTCCAGGCGGTCTCCCTGTACGGAATCGGGGCCCAGCTGGACGACAGGGACAAGGACCGCACCCTCGACGAAGACGGCCGAACCCTGGGGCTGGGCTGCGCCTACCTCCACCTCTTCGGGAATGGAAGCCGGGTCAGGCTGTCCCTCGATTATCTGCGCACGGAATACGACGCCCGGATTGCGGATTACGGGACGGGCGCCGCGTCAACGGAACGGAGGGAGGACGACGCGGTCGTGGCCGGGGTGGACATCCTGTTTCGCCTCACCGCCCATTTCGGCCTCTACGCCAATTACTCCTTCACCCGCTCCCACTCGAACGTCTCCCTGTATGACTATGACCGGCATGTGGCCGGAGGCGGGGTGGCGCTGAGTTTCTAGAGGGATACGATGGGCTTGTGTCGCCGACGGCCCGCTACTCCTCCATGTACGGCTGGATCAACTTTTCCCACTCCCCGCGGGATTTGCAGCGGGTATCGAGGAGCCTGCATTCGGAGAGGATATGCTCCCTGCCGGACAGGGTGGCTTCCCCCAGGGTCCTGTTCTTCTCGATGTCGGTGAAACTGTCCCTGACGGACATCGTGAACGCCCCAAGGATATGGTTTTCATGGGCATCCACGAGATGCTCGGACAACACGACCGAACCGATGTTTTTGACGGAGGTGCTTTTCGATTTCACCAGCATGTAGCACCGGTTCATTTTCCGGTTGTAATGGCTGGTGTAATCGCTTTGGGTCGTAAAGTTCTCGCTTTGGTTCCTCATCTTTTCCCGGTACGTCTTGTGGAAGAAATCCGTGCAATAGGATCCGCACCGTTCCCGCAATTCGTATTCCCTCAGGGAGGTTTCCGTCGGCGTGGCGGGTTGCGGGAGAGGCGCCTGTTCTTTGACGGGGTTCTGTTTTTCGCATCCCGCCAGCGGCAGGAAAGCCGCTGCGAAGGCCACCGCGATGATGGCGAATGAAGACCATGCCCTGTTCAGTTTTCCTGTACTCTTTTCCCTGTTTTTCATATTGACCGTCCGTTTGAATTAACTAATATACGCGGACCTGTTTGTCAAAATATTTTCTCGGTTCATCCGGCCCCGCAGGTTGAAAACCCGGCAGCGGTGGGATACAATCGGCTGCAGCCGTTTCGTCAGCGGCTTTGCGGGACCGGCCGGCCCGGCGCGCTCCTTGGTCCGCTCCCGCAGATCCTGCCCCAATACATGAGGAATCCATATGGATGCGGTCCATCAACTGCTTCAGGTCATCGGGGAGATTTCCAGGGGAAACTACTCAAACGACATCATGCCCCTCACGGCCGAAGGGCAACCCGAGCCGGTGCGCACCCTGGCGGAGGCCGTGGGCATGATGATGGTCAAGATCGAGGCCAGGGAGTACCAGTTGGAGATGATGGTGGAGGAGCTTCGGAGCCTCAACCGGAAGATCCGCGAGAACACGATCAAGACCGTTTCCGCCATGGCCCACGCGCTCGCCGCGAGGGACACCTACACCGAAGGCCACGCCGGGAGGGTGGGGGAACTGGCCGGACGCATGGCCGGCCGGATGGGACTGGATGAGGCGGCGGTGGAGGATGTCCGCATCGGAGGGATCCTGCACGACATCGGGAAGATCGGATTTTCAGACGCCCTGTTCCAGGCCCATGAGGGGCGGAACCCCTCTGATTTGGTCAAGGAGATCGTGAGACACCCCAAAGCGGGGGTGGACATCCTCCGCGACCTCGATTTCCTGGGCCCCGCGCTCGACTATGTGCATGCCCACCATGAATGCCTGGACGGGAGAGGGTATCCCCGGCACCTGAAGGCCGGCGAAATCCCTCTGGGCGCCCGCATAGTGGCCGTTGCCGACAGCTATGACGCCATGACCACGGATCGGCCTTATCAGAAGGGCAAGGAGCCGGAAGCGGCACTGGCCATTCTGAGAGCACATGCGGGAAAGCGATGGGACGCCGCCTGCATCGCAGCCCTGGAAGCGGTGCTGAACGAACGGGGGGCGCTTGCCGCCTGTTTCGTGACTCCGGCCGACGCGCCCGCGGCGGCGAACCGGAACGGATGAACCCTCCGGGTCAGCGGAACGGTTGCCCCGCCTTGACCGCAACGCCCCGTCCGACGGACCGCTCCCGCCCTTTCCCCCGGTCATGAGGAGACGAAGAATGGAGGCGCCGGAGGGTTGCGCCCCGCTTCCCGCAAGGCTCAGGGCAATGTCGCCGTGATTGCGGCCCCCGCTTCTCCGAAGAGCATCAGGTACGCGAGACCGGTTCCGGACGGAAGGTCGATCCGGTTGCCGGCGCCGCCGGATGCGAGCGACCGGAAGCTGCCGTCATAGAGTCGCCAGGCGCTTGCCCCGGAGATGGATACGGAAAATGCGGCGTTTCCGAGGCGGACCGACCGCCACTCGGCGAAACCCTCCGGGCCGACGGCGATCGAGGAGGTCGAGGCTGCGGGAAGTACCGGCACCGTCTCGAGAGGCCGGTGGTCATAACCGCCCCAGCGCACCCAATCCTCTCCGTTGCGGACCACGATGTCGAGGGTGTTCATGTCGGTCGATGCAATGCCCGGAATCTGGAGCAGCATGTCGGCCCGCTGATCGCCCGCCGAGGCGTCGACCGCCTGCGGTTCGAATGACGCCCCCATCGGCGGAAGGGCGGGGACGGCCAGGAGCGATCCCGGCAGGTCGGCAAGCGTCATCAGCCCGAACCTGGGGTCCGCTTCCGCCAGGAAGGGGAGGCCGGAGGGATGCTCGTTCACCACGAGCCAGCGCTTGGCCAGACGCCCGTTCCAGGCGCCGGAGAGCCCGGCGCTGTTGGCCTTCAACTTCTGGGCGAACGCCTGGACTGCCAGGTAGGACTTGTCGGCGCCGGGCGAACGCACCGCCAAGTACTGGTGCGCACCCCCGCTCACCAGCTTGAACGAGATCAGCGGCGATGCGTCGGACGTGAACCAGCCGTCGGTCCGGTAGCGTAGCACGCTCCCGGGTTCGGACGGGAGGCCGCCGGCGGTCAGGAGGCGGAATGCGAGTGTTCCGTCGGCCTCGGCCTTGAGCTGAATCACCTGGTTGTGGCTGGCGTAGACGCCCGCCATGGCGTCGGGAAGTCCGTCCGGGACGGGCGCGGCCGGCTCCGCCCGCTGAGGGAGCGGCGTCGGGAAAGAGGCCACCCGGCCGGTCTCCACGAGCGCCCGCATCAGCACGCGTTCGACGATCGCCAGCGGCGCGTATCCTCCTCCGGCCGGACCCAGGGCCACGGCGGCCAGCCCCTCGTCCGGCGCGACCAGGATCTGCGCGCCGTAGTAGAAGGTGCCGCCGTTCTTGGTCCACCCCTTCACCCCTGCCTGTGCGAGTCCCGCCTCGGTCACGCTGTCCCACCCGAGCCCGTACGCCAGCCCCTTGTCCGGCACGGGGTTGAAGGTCCCGGCGGTCTGGTCGACCGCCATCTTCATGATGGATTCCTTCGAGAGGACGCGAACGCCTCCGTCCGACATCCCTTCGTTGAGAAACATGCGGACGAAGGCCGCCATGTCCGCCGGAGTGGAGTAGATCCCGCCAGCCGCGTCCACGTTGATGTATTCCTGGGGCATCGCGACGCCGGCCTGATAGGCCTTGGCGTATTTGCCGTTCGGCAGCGGCGCGAGCGAAAACGTGGTGTTCTTCATCCCCAGCGGCTCAAAGATCTTTTGCCGCACCCAGTCGCGGTAGCTCATCTTCGACATCGCCGCGACCAGCGGATCGCAGAGCGTCCAGCCGTCATTGCAGTAAACGGCGAAGGCGCCGGGATCGGCCTTGAGGCGCTGATCCGCGAGGGAGGCGAAAACCGCCTCCGCGTATCCGGGAACGGCGACCGATGTCTCCGCGCTGGTGTAGCGCGTTCCTGCGATTCCGGAGGTGTGGTTGAGGAGCATTTTGACCGTGATCCGGTCGTAGCGCGGATCCGCCATCCTGAAGGAGGGGAGGTAATGGACGAGGGGTTTGTCCAGATCGACGAGGCCCTGGTCGACGAGCTGCATGACGGCCACGGCGGCGAACATCTTCGACACCGAGCCGATGGGGAACATCGTCTCCCCGGTGGCGGGGATCGAGGCCGCGGTATCGGCCATGCCGTAACCCGCAGCCAGCACCACTCGGTCGCGGGTCGCGAGGGCGATGCCCACCGAGGATCCGCCCGCCCGCGTCACCTCGTACGCCGCGTCCTGGGCCTCCTGGATCGCCGCCGAGTAGCTGGCCGCGATCGGCGTGTCGTCGTCGCTGCAGGAAATCAATGCGAATGCGAATGCGAGAACCACCAGCAAGTGCCGTCGTTTCATGGTTTGTCCCCCCAGGTCCTGAAAGGCAGGTTTAAAACGTCCCTCCGCGGGATGGCGTATGTTCGATCCCGGCAAGGTGCCGCGTTTGCGGTGTGCAGTATGGGGGTGGAAGAATCGAATGTCAAGAAAATTCATTACAGAAATTCATTACATGGGGGTGACGTTGGCGCCGGCATGTGCGGCCGACGATCCCTTCATGCCGCAGCGCCCGACAGGGACCTTCGGCTTGGCCACCGGCCTTGACCTGGAAGAGGACGGCGGCCTGGGAAGGGCCGTTCGGACGCCGGGGAGGTCCGGAATCTCCGGGCCCGCGGCCATCAACCTTCTTTGGCCAGGGTTTCGAGCAATCGCCCCGTGGTCTTTCGTATCCGCTGGGCGATGATCTTGAGCATCTTCTGGAAATCGGACGACAGCTTGTTGAATTCCCGGTCGAAGAATTCCCGGTCGACGATTCCGATCTCGGTGGTTCCCCGGGCCGTCGCCGAGGCCGAGCGGGGTCTCTTGTCGATATAGGCCAATTCTCCGAAGATCTCTCCCGGTCCAATGACGTCGATCACGACCGTCCGGCCGCCCATCATCTTCGAAATGACGACCTCCCCATCCATGACGACGTAAAGCCAGTCTCCATTGTCGCCTTCCCTGAAGATCACCTCTCCGTCCTGGAGTGTCCTGTATGATGCAACCTGAAACATGGCCTCGAACCTCCTTCAATGCGTTGGCCTATCGCGACCGATATCCCTACCCCCGGCCGGAACGCCGCGCCTGACGGGGACCGACATGGGGGTGCACCCCCGTCAGAAAAGCGTCGTTCGAGATTAAACCATACGAAATGCCGCGCGGCGTGTCAACGGGATGTTGGGTCAGGCGCGCTCCGGTTCGGTGGGATTCCGGCCGCGTGCGGATCGGGTGGGATCACGTCGGCGCGATGCCGCGGGACCTTCTCAGGAGCGCACGCGGTCCGACGCCCGCGTCAGGCGGCCCTGTATAAATGAGCCGTCCCTGTATGAAGGGGACGGCTCGGGGGAGATGTCGAGGAATGGGAGGGATGCGTTTCTATTTTACGGCGTCCCTGAGCCCTTTGCCCGCCTTGAATACGGGGACCTTCTTGGCGGCGATCTTGATGGCAGCGCCCGTCTGGGGATTCCTGCCCGTGCGGGCCTTGCGCTTGGTCACGCCAAAGGTGCCGAATCCCACCAGGGTAACGGAATCGCCCTTCTTGAGCGCCTTCTGGATGGCCGACAGCGTCGCATCCACCGCCACTTCCGCCTCTTTCTTGGTGCACGTAACCTTTGCCACTTCATCGATCAATTGCGCCTTGTTCATTTGCCCCCTCCTTTTGCGAATGTTGGTATCCATCTCTGCGCCAATTTTCGATCCTATACCCCATCAATCGCCACAAATCAATCAAAATGAAGGGCGCGCGGTTTCGTTCGCGCCGGCCGCCAAGATGCCGGAGTGAAAAGGAGACCTCGCCGCAACACGTCGGGATTCTTCATCCTTGACACGGCCTTTCGGTCTGTGTTAGCGAGCAACGTTCATGGGGCGTCGTAATCGGACCTGCCGTAAACCGCGGGCGGAGGAGGATTCACGCATCATGGAGGAACCACCAGCCGGCAGGGCTTCGGGAGGCGAACGATGATCAAACGGCAAGGGCGCTCATGGATTTCAGGCACGGCGGTCTGGATTTTATTGACAGCCTGCATCATCGCGGGTTGCGGCGAAAGCGATCCGACCTATCATGTTTCGGGCCAGGTCACCGCTGGCGGATCGGGTCTGGAAGGCGCCGCCGTGAAGCTCTCCGGCGCCGCATCAGCCACCTACACGACCGGCAGCGACGGCCATTACCTGTTCAGCGAATTGCAGGCCGGAACCTTCGCGGTCACCCCTTCGCTTGAGGGATATCTCTTCGTTCCGGCTTACAGGCATGTCTGGCTCGACGGGATCGATGCGGACGGATTCGACTTCAGCGGGATCCGTGCCGTCGTGGGTGGCCTCGCGGGGTCCGAGCACACGGTCTACCTCAAAGGCGACGGCACGGTCTGGTGCTGGGGGGGAAACGGCAACGGCCAACTGGGCGACGGAAACACGGCGAACAGCCCCGTGCCGCGGCAGGTTGCCGGACTCGCCGGCATGACGGCGGTCTCCGCCGGGGGCTATTTCACGGTCGCACTCAGGGGGGACGGCACGGTTTGGGCCTGGGGAGACAACAGCAATGGCCAGTTGGGCAACGGGACCACCACGGGCAGTTCCGTACCGATGCAGGTCAACGGACTGGCCGGCGTCACGGCCATTGCGGCCGGCCGGGACCATGCACTCGCCCTCAAGGACGACGGAACCGTCTGGGCATGGGGCAGGAACAGCAGCGGGCAGTTGGGCAATGGGACCACGGCGAACAGCCCCATCCCGGTGCAAACCGCCGGTCTGGCCGGCGTGACGGCCATTGCGGCCGGCCAGGACCATTCGGTTGCCGTAAAGAGGGACGGCCTCGTCTGGGCTTGGGGGGACAACAGCAACGGGCAGCTCGGCAACGGCTCCACGACAGCCCTTCACACGCCAGGTCAGGCCAACACCATCACCACCGCAAAGGCCGTTTCATGCGGCACCCGAAACACGTTTGCCCTGAAGGCCGATGGAACGCTCTTTGCCTGGGGACGAAACCATGCCGGCCAGTTGGGGATCGGGACAACCACGGACGCCTACACGCCCGTGAAACTTACCGGGGTCAAGGATATCGCAGTCATCGCCGCAGGGGACGATCATGCGGTCGCGCTCAAGGTCGACGGCACTGTTTGGGCTTGGGGCGGCAACGGCAGCGGCCAACTCGGGAGCGGGACCACGACCGGCGGTTTGCTCCCCGCTCAGGTGGGCGGCCTTTCGAGCCTGTCGGCCGTAGCCTGCGGTGTGAGGAGCTCCTTCGCGCTGCGGGAAGATCGTACGCTCTGGGCCTGGGGGAGAAATGTTTTCGGCCAACTCGGTGATGGGACCACAACGGATCGGCCTGCTCCTGTGCAGGTGCAGTGACGCCCGGGCATTGGGTGCCCCTTCCGGAAAAGGAGGATGAAAGGACACCCGGGACGGCATGCCGCTGCAATCCGCTCGCCGGTTTTTCGCGCTTGACACGTCCTTTGGGGCTGTGTTAGCGTTCAAGCCACTTTCGGATGCAATTCTCTAACATGCTGTAAATATTGAAAAGAACATGACCGATGGATAACCAGGAACGCGACCCGGCACGGTACGGGGAAGAGCGCAGGGCTTTTCTTGCCCGGCTGGAGGCTTGCCTTGACCGGAACGAACCGCAACCGGCCCTGGACATGGCCCGGGAAAGGCTGAGGCAGAGTCCGGGGGATTCTGACGCCCGCGTCGGGATCTGCCGCGCCCTGATCCAGATGGGGAGGATCGACGAGGCCGGCAGAATGCTCGAAGAGGTGGAGGATTCCATCGCGGGCCTTGCCCAGATCTATGCCTGCTTCGGCGACATCTGCATCCGGAGAGGCATGGAGGATTCGGCGGAAGAGTTTTACCGCAGATCCATGATCCTCAATCCCGGGACTCACTGGGCAAGGGATATCCTGGAGCGGCTGAAGGGGGCCGGAAGAGAGGGGTCCGTCGATGCGGGCGCGGAAACGAAAAGAGAGGGGGTCGAGATTCCCCCCGACTTCCGGACTTCCACGCTGGCCGAGCTTTTCATCCGGCAGGGCCATCTCAAGGATGCCGAGGATCTGCTGGAGAAAATCGTCGCGGCGGAACCGCAAAACGGGAAGGCGTCGATGCTGCTTGCCGAGGTCCGGAGCCGGATCACTGCGGAGGCCGCTGAAAAGAGGAATGCGGAGGTCGCAGCCGAACTTTCAAGATGGCTGGACCAGCTCGGGAGGGCCCGCGGCCGTGTTGCATGATCCTCTTCCCTGTTCCGTTCGAATGGGACGTCTGCGCTCGGAGTTTGCGGATGCGGACGCCCTGCTCGTTCTCAGCGAGAGCAACATCCGCTACCTGACCGGCTTTACCGGCACGGGGATATTGATGGCGGGCCGGGACTGGCTGACGCTTCTCGTGGACGGCCGGTATGCGACCCAGGCCCGGGCCGAGGCCCCGGAAGCGGAGATTCTGGAATTTCGCAATCGGGTCGAGGGTGTGGCGGCCATGGTGCGCCAGCGCGGCGTCGGGTCGGTTGCCTTTGAATCCTCTTGCCTCTCCGTAGAGGAGTCCCTGAGGCTCAGGGAGGCGCTTCCCGGGACCGAATGGAACCCCGTGCCGAAGTCTTTCGAATGCCTCCGTGCCCTCAAGGACGATGGTGAAATCCACAGGATCCGGGAGGCGGCGCGGATTGCCCACGAGGCCCTTGCCTCCGTGCAGGGAATGATCCGGCCGGGCGTTCGCGAGTCGGAGATTGCGATGGAACTGGAATACCGGATGCGGCGCGCCGGAGCGGAAAAGGTCTCCTTCGAGACCATTGTCGCGTCGGGGCCCCGTTCGGCCCTTCCCCATGCGACGCCGGGAAACCGCGTGATCGCGGACGGGGATTGTGTCATGATCGACTATGGCGCGGTCTGGGAAGGGTACCATTCCGACGAGACCTGCACGTTTCTCGTGGGGCGCTCGACGGAGCGGCAGAGAGAGGTTTACCGGCATGTTCTGGAGGCCCACGACCGGGCGATTCAGGCGGTCCGGGCGGGTGTCTCCTGCGGGGAGATCGACGGTGTCGCCCGGTCCTATCTTGACGGCGAGGGGCTGGGGAGCGGGTTCGCGCACGCGACCGGCCATGGCGTGGGGCTGGAGGTTCATGAGGCGCCGCGCCTGGCCGCGGGCAGGGAAGAACGCCTCCAATCCGGCATGGTCGTTACCGTGGAGCCGGGGGTGTATCTGCCCGGCCTCTGGGGAATCCGGATCGAGGATACGATCCTCGTGACGGAGGAGGGGTGCGAGATCCTGACGCGGACCTCCAAGAAGCTGACACAGACATCATAAGGATATATCTTGAAGAACAGGGTGGCATGACATGAAAATTATTCCGGATGACCTTCTTTACAGTCGGGAGCATATCTGGGTGCGGGTGGAGGACGATCTGGCCACCATCGGGATCACGGATTACGCACAGGAAAAAATGGGAGAAATCCTGTCGCTGGATCTTCCCGAAACGGATTCCTATGTGTCGCGGGATGAGCCTTTCGGCACGATCGAATCGGCCAAGGCCACGGTCGAACTCATCTCGCCGGTGAGCGGGGTGGTCATCAGCGTCAACGAGGACATCACGGACGAGATCGGCGTCATCAACAGCGATCCCAATGAGACGGGGTGGATGATCATCGTGGATCTGGACGATCCGTCGGAGTTGGACGAACTGCTGGATGCAAAGGCTTATCAGGAGTTCCTGATCCAGGAAGCGGAGGAAGACTGACCCGCAGTGGAGGTCTGGAGGATTCTTCCATTCCGGAGATACGGCGCCGGAGAGAACATGGCCGTCGATGAGGCAGTGTTCCGCATGGTGGCCCGCGGGCAGGCGCCTCCCACGCTCCGCTTCTACGGCTGGCGTTTTCCCGCCCTTTCCATCGGCTGTTTCCAGGATTATGAAAAAGAGGTCGACCGCGACGCCTGCCGGAGGTTCGGCGTGGAGGTCGTCCGGCGTCCCACGGGCGGGAAGGCCGTGCTGCACGAGCATGAGCTGACCTATGCGGTGGCCGCTGCTGCGAATCCGCCGCTCTTCTCCCCGGATATCCTGGAGACCTATCGCCGGATCAGCAGCTGCATCGCCGAAGGGCTGGCCCGGATCGGCATCCGGGCGGACATGGAGGAGACCGGGAGGCATGCGCCGGAGGGGGCGCTCGGAGCCTCCTGTTTCTCCTCGCCTTCGCGTTATGAGCTCGTGGTGAACGGACGAAAGATCTGCGGGTCCGCGCAGATGAGGTCCCGCGGCGCCTTGATGCAGCACGGTTCGCTTCTGACGGCGTTCGACCCGCTGAGGACCAGCGCCCTGATGCTTCCCCACCGGGAAGGGGGCGCCGAAAGGCTTCGAAACGCAATCACCTCCGTCCATGAGCAGGCCCGACAGGCCATCGGGACGGAACATCTCTGCCAGGCCCTCCTGGAGGGATTCGAAGCCGTTCTGGGCATCCGGTTTCGCCAGGGGTCGCTGACGCCGGGGGAGGAGGAGCTCAGGGATCATTTGCTTTCCGAGAAATACGGCAGCGAAAGCTGGAACATCAGAGGGAGGAAAAACGGATGGATATCCGGTCGTTGATCAAGGAAGAGGTGCTCGGCCAGAAGGCTTACGGGATCGAGCATGCCGGATGCCCGGTCAAACTGGATGCGAACGAGAATCCCCTGTCGATTCCCGGACCGCTTAGAAAGGAATTCTCGGCGCGGCTCGCCTCCATCGCGTTGAACCGTTACCCCGATGCCGGTTCTCCCGGGCTGAACGGCCGGTTCGCCGAGGCATTCGGCGTCGGCCCGGACCAGGTCATCGTCGGCAACGGATCGGACGAGCTGATCCAGATCCTCTGCTCTGCCATAGCCCGGCCCGGAGCGGAGGTGATGATCCCGACCCCCACCTTTGCGATGTACCGCATCTCCGCCCTGAACGCGGGATGCCGGGTGTCGGAGGTTCCGCTGGACGCGGGATTCGACCTCGATATCGAGGCCATGCGCGCGCGGATCGCGGCGCATGCCCCGGCCCTGACCTTTCTGGCCTGGCCCAACAATCCCACGGGAAACTGCTTCAGCCAAGACCGGATCGAGGCGATCCTCCAAGCCTCCGACGGGATTGTTGTCGTCGATGAGGCCTATTGCCACTTTTCGGGAAGGACGTTCCTGCCGCAGATGGGCCGGCATGGGAATCTGGTCGTCCTGAGAACCCTTTCCAAAGTGGGTTTCGCGGCCATGAGGATCGGCATGCTGATCGGTCCCGCGGTTCTCGTCCACGAGTTGAACAAGGTGCGGCTGCCGTACAACCTCAACGCGTTCTCGCAGGCGGCGGCCGCGTTCTATCTCGATTACGAGGAGACGTTCCTGGAGCAGGCGGAGGAGATATGCCTCCTGCGGGGAGAACTTTTCGCGGCCCTGGAGGGGATTCCGGGCATCCGTCCCTGGCCCACCGATGCGAATTTCATATTTTTTCATTGCGATTACGAGGCGGATCGTGTATATGAGGGGCTAATGGAGCGGGGGATCCTGATCAAGAACTTCAACAGCCCTGGGGCGACGAGAAACTTCATGCGCGTCACGGTGGGGACCCGCGAAGAAAACGACAAGTTTATCGAGGAGTTGCGGTACCTTATTTTGAAGTAAGGAGCGTGGTCCGCATATAGGCTCAAAACAGGGTGGTTTACGGCACGCGATCGTCAGCGAGACGCCGTACTGCCCTTTTTTTGTGCCGGTTTTGCATCTTGGGGACATGATGCCTCATCGCGTCCCCGTAGGGGTCGGCTTATGAAAATGGTGCTTGTACTGGAGGACGGGAGTTCCTTCGCAGGGGAGTCGTTCGGCGCGGAGGGCGAGGTCTGCGGCTGGGTCCACAGCGACTACGGCGTGGTCGGTTATCAGGAAACGCTGACGGACCCCGGCAACCGCGGGATGATCGTCAACATGACCTATCCCCACATCGGCAACTGCGGCATCAACGACGAGGACGGCGAGTCGGACCGCGCGCAGGCCGCAGCCATCCTGGTGAAGGAGCGGAGCCGGATTTTCAGCAACTGGCGCGCCAAAGGCTCCCTGGATCAATGGATGAAGGAAAGGGGAGTCGCGGGGATGGACGGCGTGGACACGAGATCCCTCGCGCTGCGGCTGCGGGATCGAGGCGAGATGCGCGGCATGATCGCCCCGGAGGGACCGCCGGTTGCGGAGCTGATGGAAAGGCTCCGGGCCTGGCCGGTTCCGCCGACCGCGGAGCTGATCCGAGGCGCGGCTACCCAGACAACGGCCGGCGCGTTCGGAAATGACGGACGTCACCGCATCATCGTCTGGGACCTCGGCGTCCGTCGAAGCCTGCTCGCACAGCTCGAAGCGGGCGGCTGCCAGGTCATCCGGGTGCCGTTCACGGCGTCCTGCGGCGAGATCGAGGCGCTTGATCCGGAAGGGATTCTGATTGCCGGCGGACCGGGCGATCCTCGGGAACTGTTCCAGACGGCCGAGCAGCTCCGGGCGGCGGTCGGGAAGTGGCCTGTCCTGGGCGTTGCCCTGGGATGCCAGGTTCTGGCGCTCGCGGCGGGAGGCAGGATCAAGGCGCTCAAGACCGGCCACCACGGGGTGAACTATCCGGTCCGTGAGACCGCGACCGGGAAGACGGCGATCACGTCCCAGAACCACCGCTACGTCGTCGACGCCGGGTCGCTTGCCGGTACGGAGTTTCGCGTATCCCACGTCAACCTCAACGACGACAGCGTTGAAGGAATCGCGGCGGAGGGACTGGAAGCGGCCGGGGTGCAGTTTCTCCCCGGATTTACGGATGACGGCGCGCCGGGCGCGCCTTTTTCGGATTTCATCCGCAGGATGGAGCGGCGCCGAAAGGCCGCTTGACTCAGACGGGAACGATACCATGCCGAAACGGGAAGATTTGAAAAAGATACTCATTGTGGGGTCGGGCCCGATCATCATCGGACAGGCCTGCGAATTCGATTATTCCGGCTCCCAGGCGTGCAAGGCCCTGAAGGAAGAGGGATACCACGTCATTCTCGTCAACTCGAATCCGGCGACGATCATGACGGATCCGGACATGGCCGACCGCACCTACATCGAGCCGATCACTCCGGAGTTCGTCGAGAAGATCATCGCCCGGGAGCGTCCCGATGCGATCCTTCCGACCCTCGGCGGCCAGACCGGACTCAACACCGCGGTCTTTCTGGCGCGGGCCGGCATCTTCGAAAAATACGGCGTCGAGGTGCTTGGGGCCTCCGCGGAGGCGATCGCGAGGGCCGAGGACCGGGAGCTCTTCAAGACCGCGATGCAGGAGATCGGGATCGGCGTCCCCCAAAGCGGCATCGCGACCACCGTGGACGAGGGGATGGCCATCGGTTTGGAGATCGGCTTCCCGCTGATCCTCCGGCCGGCGTTCACGCTCGGGGGGACGGGCGGAGCGATCGCTTACAACCAGGAGGAACTCCAGAAATTCCTGGAAAAGGCCATCGAGTACAGCCCGGTCGGCCAGGTGCTCGTGGAACAGTCGGTTCTCGGATGGAAGGAGATCGAGTTTGAGGTGATGCGCGACTGCGCCGACAACGTGATCATCATCACTTCGATGGAAAACATCGATCCCATGGGGATCCACACGGGGGACAGCGCCGTGGTGGCGCCCGCCCAGACCCTGACGGCCAGGGAATACGCGAACCTGACGGCCCTCTGCCGGAAGATCATCCGCAAGATCGACGTGACCGGCGGCGGGGTGAACATCCAGTTCGCGGTGAATCCGGACAAAGACGAGGTGGTCATCATCGAGGTCAATCCGCGCCTTTCCCGGAGCTCGGCCCTCGCCTCCAAGGCGACGGGGTTCCCGATCGCCCGGGTGGCGACGAAACTGGCTGTGGGATTCACCCTCGACGAGGTGAAGAACGACATCACCGGAAAGACCTCGGCCCTCTACGAACCGACGATCGATTACTGCGTCTTCAAGGTGGCCCGCTTCACGTTCGAGAAATTCCCGGCGGCGGATCCGACGCTCAATACCTCGATGAAGGCGGTCGGCGAGGCGATGTCCATCGGCCGGACCTTCAAGGAGGCCTTCCAGAAGGGGCTCCGCTCCCTGGAGACGGGGCGTTTCGGGTTCGGGGCCGACGGCAAGGACCCGAATCCCCTGCCCGAGCCCGAGGCGATTCGAGAAAAACTGCTGGTTCCCAACGCGGAGCGCTTCTTTTACATCCGCTACGCCTTCCAGACCGGAATGACGATCGACGAAATTTTCGAACTCACGCGGATCGACCGCTGGTTTCTCTCCAACATGAAGGAGATCTTCGACCTCGATCGGGAGCTTGCCGCATGCCGCTTTCAGGGGGAGAAGGGGGAGCGGAAGGGCTGGATGGACGCCTTTCCCGCGGAACTGCTCAGGCAGGCCAAGATGTTCGGTTTTTCGGACGTTCAACTGGCGAGGATCCTGGGCACGGAGGAGAATCTGGTCCGGCGGATGCGGAAGAAGCTGAAGATCTCGCCGGTGTTCAAACGGGTGGACACGTGCGCCGGCGAGTTTTCCGCCGAGAAGCCCTACTACTATTCCACCTACGAGAAGGTCGAGGAGAGCGTGAGGGGGCGGAAACCGCGGGTCATGATCCTCGGCGGCGGTCCCAACCGCATCGGCCAGGGGATCGAATTCGACTACTGCTGCGTCCATGCGTCGCTCGCGCTCAAGGAGATGGGTTACGAGAGCATCATGGTCAACTCCAACCCCGAGACGGTCAGCACCGATTACGACACCTCCGACAAACTCTACTTCGAGCCGCTGACCCGTGAAGATGTCCTCAACATCGTCGAACGCGAAAAGCCGGAAGGGGTGATCGTCCAATTCGGCGGGCAGACGCCGCTGAATCTGGCCGTGCCGCTGGAGAAGGCGGGGGTTCCGATCTGGGGCACGACTCCCGACAGCATCGACCGTGCGGAGGACCGTAAGCGGTTCCAGGCTCTTCTGCAAAGGCTCAACCTGATCCAGCCGGAAAACGGGACGGCCCGCTCGTTCGAGGAGGCCAGAAAGGTCGCGGGCCGCATCAGCTATCCGGTCATTGTGAGGCCCTCCTACGTGCTCGGCGGACGGGCGATGGAGATCGTCTACGACGACCAGGGGCTGGAGGAATTCATGAGGAAGGCGATCCGGGTCTCGCCCGAACATCCCATCCTGATAGACAAATTCCTCGAGGATGCGATCGAGATCGACGTGGACGCAATCTCCGACGGCGAGACGACCGTTATCGGCGGGATCATGGAGCATATCGAGGAGGCGGGGATCCACTCCGGAGACAGCGCCTCGGTGATCCCCCCGTTCTCGCTGGACGCGAGGCTGCAGAAAACGATTGCGGAAAACACCTACGCGCTGGCCAGGGAACTCAAGGTCCGCGGGCTGATGAACATCCAGTACGCGATCCGCAACGACGTGGTCTATGTGCTGGAGGTGAATCCCCGTGCGTCGCGCACAGTTCCCTTCGTCAGCAAGGCGACGGGCGTTCCTCTGGCCAAACTCGCCACGCAGGTGATGGCCGGCCGGACGCTCAAGGACCTGAACTTCACGAAAGAGGTCGAGGTCCGCCACATGGCGATCAAGGAATCGGTCTTTCCTTTTTCCCGGTTCCCGGGCGTGGACGCGATTCTGGGTCCGGAGATGAAATCGACGGGAGAGGTCATGGGGATCGACACCGCGTTCGGCATGGCCTTCGCCAAATCGCAGATTGCCGCGGGAACGATTCTGCCCCGGAAGGGGAAGGTGTTCATCAGCGCCACCAACAAGGACAAGCGGCAGATCGTCTTCATTGCCAAGGAGCTGGAGCACCTGGGGTTCGAGATCCTCACGACCGCGGGAACCGGCGCCGTGCTCAGGAACAACGACGTGGGGGCGACGCTCCTTCCCAAACTGACGGAGGGCCGGCCCCATATCGTGGATCTGATGAAGAACCGGGAGGTGGCCATGATCATTATCACCTCCAGCGGCAAGAAACCCCGCGAGGACACCGTGGCGATCCGTTCGACAGCGGTCCGCCACAGCGTGCCGCTGATCACGACGATTTCCGCAGCGCAGGCGGCGGTCAACGCGATCGAGACCATGCTCAAGGGGGAAAGCCGGGTGAAGACAATTCAGGAGTATCACCGCGAAGTGAAAGCGTATCAATCATCATAGCTGAAAAGGAGAAAGGATTTGGAAGTCAAAGTATTCGACAACGATGTGGAAAAGGCCCTGAAAATTCTCAAGAACAAGCTTTCCAAGAGCGGCCTGTTCAAGGAGCTCAAGCTGCGGCGCGCCTATGAGAAGCCCTCCGTGAAGAAGAAGAGAAAGACCATCGAGGCCCGTCGGAGACTGGCAAAGGTTCAGCGGCGCAGGGCCTCCTAGGGATCGGGCGATCGGTCGCCTGCCCATCGGGGAAGAAACCGGGGAACAGGGTGCCGGTTTGAAACGAAGCGGGGGCGCGCCCGGCAATGCCGGCGGGGCGACCCGTACGCTTGCGCGAACCGTCCGGGCGGAGGTGTGTCGATGGACGAGAAACAGTATGTGGTGGATGCCCTTTCCATAGAGGAATCCTGGCGCATCTTCCGGATCATGGCCGAATTCGTCGATGCGATCGAAACCCTCTCCGCGATTAAAAACGCCGTGAGCATCTTCGGATCGGCGAGGACGAAGCCGGGAGATCCGGATTACCAGAAGGCGGAACTGCTCGCACGGCGCCTTGTCGAGAAGGGATTCGGCGTGATCACGGGAGGCGGTCCCGGCATCATGGAGGCGGGCAACAAGGGGGCCGCCGAGGCCGGCGGTCAGTCGGTGGGGATGAACATCCATCTGCCTTTCGAACAGAAACCCAACCCCTACGCCAACATCAGCATCGATTACAAATATTTCTTCATCCGGAAGGTGATGTTTGTCAAGTATGCCGTGGCCTACGTGATTCTGCCCGGAGGATTCGGGACCATGGATGAACTCTTCGAGGCCCTGACCCTCATCCAGACCCGACGAATCAAGAGCTTTCCGGTGATCCTGATGGGAAGCGCTTACTGGAAGGGGCTCTACGACTGGCTTCGCGGGACAATGCTCAGCGAAGGGCGGATCTCTCCGGAGGACCTGGAGCGTTTCCAGATCATCGATGATCCGGAAGAGGCCGTGAAGCATATCCAGAAGTACGTCATCGTTTGACCGAGATGGCCCTTCACGACGACGATACCAAGGCGGTCGCCTCCCTCGAGTCGGTCCTCGCCGAACTGAGACGCGGGCAGGCCGTTCCCTGCTACCTGCTTCAGGGGGATGAGGAGTTCCGTCTTCGGGACGGTCTCGATAAAATCACCGCGGCGCTGATCCCCGATGCCCTGGACCGCGAACTCAATCTCTTCATGATCGACGGCGAGCGCGAGCACGTCGGTGCGATCTGCGACGCCCTGATCACGCCGCCCCTCCTCCCCGGACGCAAGGTGATCGTGGTGCGGGACACCCGCCTTTTTCAGTCGAAAAATCTCATGGCGCCGCTGATCACGCGAATCCGGGAGCGGCTCAACGCAGATCCGGACAGGGCGGCGGCGGATTTCATGCAGTTCCTGACCCTTACGGGAATGCAACTGGAAGACCTCAGGGACAGCGGCTGGCGGAGGATCGACGATGAGTCGTGGCGGAGGATGGTTCCGGACGACGGCGGCGTCGACCGCGAGTCCTGGCTGCCGAATGCCGTGGAGCTCTGCATCAGCCGCGGCACCGTCGCATCCCCCGAAAAAACAGAGGATGAAACCGACCGCCTGGAACAGGTCCTTTCAGAGGGGATGCCGGAGGGGAACCACTTGATCCTTACGGCTGTCACGGTGGACCGCCGGAAAAGGCTCTTCAAGATCGTCTCGGCCCTGGGCCGCGTTCTGAACTTCACCAAGATCAAGAGCGAGAACCGGCAGAAGCAGGCCGTGATGGAGATGGCGGCCGGAATCCTCGGCATCCGGGGGAAAAGGCTCACGGCGGACGCCTGGAACGCCCTGGGGCAGAAGACCGGATTCGGTCTGCGGGAGTCCATCGGCGAGATCGAAAAACTGATCGACTACACAGGCGGGAAGGCGGTCATTGACGCGGTGGATGTGGAGGAAGTCGCCGGCCAGACGAAAGAGGAGACCGTTTTTGACCTGACCGGCGCCCTGGCGGCGAGAAACCTGCAGGCCGCGATCCGGGCGCTGCGGGATCTGCTCGATCAGGAGACCCCTCCCTTCATGATCCTGGCCAGGATCGCGAAGGATATCCGTTTCCTGCTCCACGCCCATCTTCTGCTCGCCTCCGGGCGCCTGAAGTCCTTTGATGCGGGGATGGATTACGGCCGTTTCCAGAAGGCGGTTTACCCATCGCTCAAGCCGAAGGGCGGCGAGGAACATCAAGTCGAACTCGTATCTCAACACCCCTATGTGATCTATCAGGCGCTGAAAAATACGGGCCGATTTTCCCGTCGCGAACTCGCCGGTTTTCTGGAGAGGCTCGCCGAAACCGATCTGGCGATCAAGTCCACGGGGCAGGACCCCCGGACCCTCCTCGAACGCTTCCTGCTCGCCGTCTGCAGATGATCTAAGACCTCCTTCCGGAGGGCCTCCTTTCGGCGCCGGCGAACGTTGCGGCGCCATGACTTTCGGGTCAGCGGCCGCAACCGCCGTCAGTCTCCCGATCCGGACACCCCGCCCGGGAGATGCGGCGCCCCGGGCGACGGCGTCTGCTAGCGGGCAACGACGATGACATCGAAAACCGAAGGCCAGGTCAGCGGTTTGACGATTGTCTCGGGCCCAATGCGGACCGCCAGGTCCCTGGCCTCCTTCTGCGAATCCTTGGCATAGTAAACCGTGTCGTTCTCGAACCGGCCCGCGGCGGCCTGGTCCATCCGCTCGACCTTGTAGCCCAGGTCATGGAGCGTCTTGGACATCTTGCGCGCCGCCGGCAGGCCGCCCGCGCCTGCCAGAACCTTGATGCGGAGCGGCCTTGCCGCGGGAGCCGGCGCTTGCTCTGACTTCTTCGGCTCCACCAGGGTGACCTCTTTGATGACACTCGGAACGGCCGCGGCATCCCTGAGCCTCTGGTTCTCCTCCAGAAGCCCGCTCTTTTCCGTTTCCAGACCCGCGATCCGAGACCTGCTGTCGTCCAAGGCCTGCTGATCAGCCCTCTCCTTTTCTTCGAGCTGCAGGATCCGGGCCTGGTGCCTGTCCACGGTCTCCTGGAGGACCTTGTTGCCTTCCCTAAGACCCTCCACCTCCCTCAGGAGTTCCGCCTGGGATGAGCGCAATGTTGCGGCTTCCTGATCCGGACCGCCACCCGAAGATCTGGAAGCGGCGCATCCCGCCGTCAGGCAGGCCGCAAAAAGGGCTAACGACACCAGACAGAAAACAGAGCCTCTTTTCATAATCCTTCCCCCTTTGGATGAATCCGTCCGTCACCGCGCATTCAGGACGGGTTTTTCGCGGCGCCGTCCTTCCCCTGTGCATCCGTATCCGGCTCCTGAAACGCCTTCCCTCCATTTGTCCGCCGATGTGCTTCGTCCGGGCCGTGATCTCGACGGTCTCCGGCAAGGACCGGAAGCGCGGTCTCCCGTCCCGGTCACGCCGCCGGAGATGTCCATCGGCGGAATGAGGGAACGCCCTGCCTCTGCGGTCCGAACCCTTGACAAATCCCCGTCTCAGGTCGACCGGATCATACATGCCGGGCCTCAGGCTGTCAAATGGCTTTCGCAAGTGGCTTTCGCAAGTGCGGTCGTTCTTGCGAGGGGATAACTGCTTGACAGATGGAACGTCTTTTACGTATCGTATGAAACAAATAATAGAATAGAATCGTGTTATCAATAAGATAGGACATCTTTTGATGCGGTCGGCCGCCGGTTTTTCTTCTTGTGGCACGACGGGGGTTTGAAATCCATGGATTTGAGAAGCACGCTTACCCTTCCCGCCCGAATCGAAGCGTTGCCGATAGGCCAGGGCTTTGCCCGTGAAATGGCCCTCATGGCCGGTTTTGACGAAGGGCGCATCGGCGCCGTTGAGCTGGCCTTCGAGGAGGCGTTCGTCGAGATCGTGAACCGCGCCCCGATCGACTCGGAAGAGCCGGTGGTGATCGGAGGCGAGTTGACGCCCCTGGCGTTGGCCCTGACATTCCACGATCGGGAGATGATCCCGGACCCGGGTGAGGACGTGCCTCCCCGGCTCGACGCCGAGCATCTCGATGAGTCTCGCCTCGACGGATTGGGACGGATGCTGATCCGGGCCGATGCCGATGAGGCGCTCTGGCAATCGATGGGACGTGAGGGAAACCGGCTTTGCCTGACCTTCCACCGCAACCGGTCTGCGGGGGCCGAAACGGCAGCGGCCGGTCCTGTCGTGTCCCCGACCGTGGAGCGGAACGTGCCGCTGGCGCCGGAACAGGGGTATCGGGTACGCCGGGCGGGAAACGAGGAGGACTGGTTCCACATCACCCGCGTCATCCACCGTGCGTACGGCTACACCCACCCCAGCGACGATCTCTACTGTCCGGATCGGCTGCGGGAGATGAACCGGACCGGCCGCCTGATCTCGGTGGTGGCGACGGCCGCGGACGGCGGGATCGTCGGCCATTATGCCCTGGAACTGGGCGGATTGGGACAGGTCGCCGCCGGGAAGTGCGCCGTGGCGGAGACCGGCATGGCGGTGGTGGATCCCGCCCACCGCGGCCGCGGTCTGATGGAGCGCATGCGGGGTTTGCTGGAAGACGAGGCGCGGTCCCTCGGCCTCCTTGGCGTATTCAGCCAGCCGGTAACCAGCCATGTCGCCAGCCAGCGCGTCAATGAGCGGTTCGGCAGCGGCTGCTGCGCCCTCTCCCTTGCCTTCCTGGCCGATAACCTTCGCTTTCGCGCCATGGAACGGGAGCGGGCAGGGCAGCGGGAGAGCTGTCTTTTCTATTACAAATCCCTGTCGGTCCCTGAACCGCGCCTGATTTTCCCCCCTCCGCAGCATCGGCAGATGCTGCTGGAGACCTATCGTGAATGCGGCATCCCGGCCGAAACGTCAGAAGGCCGGCCCGTTGCCGGGGAGAGCCGCGTCAGCGCCCAGTATCTGGCGGTGCTGCATCTGGGCCTCGTCCGCGTCGAGAGGGTGGGCGCGGACATCGCTGCCGTCCTGCGCTCTGCGCGCAACGATCTCTGCCGCAAGGCCGGGGCCCGTGTGCTCTATCTGACGGTGCGCCTGACCCGGCCCGGTTGCGTCGAGGCCTGCCGGGCCGCAGAGCTTCTCGGTTTTTTCTACGGCGGCCTGGCGCCCCATTTCGATGAAGGCGAGGACGTTCTGCGGATGCAGTATGTGGATACGGAACTGGATTTCAGGCGGCTGGCGGTGGAGAGTTCCTTCGCGGTCCGGCTGGTCTCCTATGTGGAGGCGGACCGATTGAGGGTCGAACGATAATGCTGTCGCTATGAGCTGCTTCGGCGGGGCATGTTGGCCGGCTCGCTGCTCCTGTCCCTGGGGGCCGGGCGTCGGGAGCGAAGCGTGCCCCTGTCCGGATTTACGTTGATCGGCGGCGCCTTCGTCGGCATCGCCTTCAGTCCCTGGCTGATGGCGGCGGGAACCTGCCTGGCAGCGGCCGGCATGGGTCTGAGCGTGGTCAACATCACCCGGATCACCCTGTTCCAGAAGCTGCTGGACGACAACGCGCGCGGCAAGATCATGGCGCTGATCAGTGCCATCGCCCTGTCGCTGCAGCCGGTGGCCTATGGCGTCATGGGCCTGATCACGGATATCCTGAAACCGGCGGGGGCGATGCTGACCGGCGGCGCGATGATCCTGCTGGTGACGATGCGCATCGCACGATTGAAGGCACTCAAGGAGGTTTGAATGGAGGCCCGCATCCCGGAACGGAAGGTCGCGCGGAACAGGCGGCAGCCGGCGCGGCCCGGCGTGTGTTTCGTCGCCCTGGGCAGCCTCGATCGGGGTCCGGTGACGACCAAGGTAAGCCGGCTCTACGACCGGCGGGTGGAGGAGAACAAGAGATGAATACGAAGGAATCCCTTCAGCGGCTGTTTGATTTGGACGCCTTTGACGCGGGCGGCCATGCCGACGCCCTGTTTCTCGACGCAGTCCGGGATGCATGTTCCCACCATATCCGGAGCTGCGAGATCTTCCGGAGCCTCTGCCGACTGGCGGATTTCACGCCCGAGAGCATTCAGGGCATGAACGATCTGCCGCGCATCCCCTGGCTGATGGTCAACGTCTTCAAGCGCTACCACCTGACCTCCGTGCCGGAGGACGAGATCGTGGCCACCTTCACCTCCAGCGGCACCACCGGCCTCAAGAGCCATATCGCCTGGGACCGGGGATCGATGGAGCGACAGGACGCCATGCGCGCCGCCATCATGCGCAGCCTGGGGCTGGTTTCCGACCGCCCGGTGAACTACCTGATCTTCGCCTATGCCCCGGACATTGCCGGCTCCAAGGGCGCGGCCCATGCCCAGAGCCGCTACGCCGGTTTCGCCCCGGTCGCGGAGAGCTTTTATGCCATTCACGGCGACGGGCAGGGAGAGCCGGCCTTTGATGCCGGGGAATGCATCGACCGGCTGCGCGCCTTCGCCGAAACCGGACTTCCCGTCCGCATCATCGGTTTCCCGGCGTTCGCCTGGCGGATGCTCAAGGAGATGGAGCGGCGCGGGACAACGCTGGAATTCCCCCAGGAGAGCCTGTTCATCCTGGCGGGCGGCTGGAAGGGCGCCCAGAACGAGTCCGTGCCCAAGGCCGTGTTTGCCGGGATCGCAGCCGAGCGGCTGAACATTTCCGGGGAGAGGATCCGCGATGTCTACGGATTCGTGGAGCACGGCGTCCCCTACATGACCTGCGAGGCCGGCCGCTTCCATGTCCCCGTCTATTCCCGCGCCTTTGTCCGGCGCCCCGGCACGCTGGAGCTCCTTGCCGACGGCGAACGGGGCCTGCTGCAGGTCGTCTCTCCCTACAACCTGGCCCAGCCGTCGCTGGCGGTGCTTTCCACCGATTACGTGATCCTGGGCAGGGGCTGCGCCTGCGGACGCCGGACCGCCACGATGGAAATCGCGGGACGGGCGGGCATTGCCAAGCACCAGGGGTGCGCCATCAGCGCGGCCGAACTGCTGAAGAAATGACAGGCCCAGAAACGGAGGAGGTCCATGAACGGATACATTCTTGGAGACATCAGACCATCGCCTGCGCCGCTGACCGCCATTGCACTGCAGGACATCATCGCACGCGCCCACGAGATGAAGCGCGAGGTTGCGGCGGTTCCCCAGGCCTATCTGCTGGAGCTGCTGGACCGCGTCGGCCGGGCCTGGAGCGATCCGTCCTATCCCTGTCGGCAGGAGGCGCTGTCCCGCCTGCCGGATCTCATCGGGTTCAGCCCGGCCATGATCGAACAGGGGATCGGGGTCATGGTCGACCTGACGAGGCGTGAGAACATGCTGACCCGGTTGGCCTGCGACCTGGGAGATCCGCGCTCTCTGGACGACTGGGTTTTCGACGCCCGTTTCCGCGGTTTCATCAAGGCCCAGCCGATCGGCGTGGTTGCCCATGTATCCGCCGGAAACGTCTTCGTGGGCGGGGTGGACACCCTGATCCAGGGTATCGTCACCCAAAACGTCAATCTGATGAAGATGTCCTCGGTGGACCCGTTGTTCCCCGTGCTGTTCGCCCGGAGCCTGCGCGACCACGACGAACGCGGGGTGATCGCCCGTTCGCTGGCCCTGCTGTCGTGGAAGGGCGGCGACCGGGAGATCGAAGGGGTGCTGAAGCGGGAATGCAACGCCATCGTGGTCTACGGGGGGGCCGAGACGGTGCGCAGCTACCGGGAGGGATTGGGCCTCCATACCCGGCTCGTGGAGTACGGGCCGAAATACAGCCTCGTTCTGGTTGCCCGCGACGAACTGGGGCGCCGGGGGCTGGACGCCTGCGCCCGCCTGATCGCCCGCGATGCGGTGATGTGGGAACAGTCGGCCTGCTCTTCGCCGCACGTCGTCTATGTGGAGGGGCTGGAGACGGCGCGGAAGTTGATGGCCGCCCTGGCTGCGGCTTTCGGCTACTGGGCATCGGAGATCCCGCCGGGCAGGCTCAGCGACGACGAGGCGGTGGAGATCACCAAGGTGCGCGAGATGGCCAAGGTGGAGAAGGCCATGGGGAAGGGCGACCTACTCCACGCGGCCGGCACGGAATGGACCCTGGTCCTCCGTCAGGATCCCGCGTTCGAAACCTCGTGCCTGAACCGCACCCTGATCGTCAAGCCCGTGGACGATCTGGAAGAGGCGGTGGCCGCGGTGGCGCCCATGGGGGAGTACATCCAGACCGTGGCGATCCTGGCGGAAGACCGGCAGGCGCGCCGGCTCGCCCTGGAGCTGTCGGCGATCGGCGCCGACCGGATGGTCGAGATCGGCCGCATGGCGGTGCGCAAGCACGGCACCCCCCACGACGGCACCCGGGGGCTGGCAACCCTCGTACGGTGGACCTCCCTGTCCCGCAACGCCCTGGAGGATGGGACGGCGCATGCCCCGTGGAAGCGGATGGACGATTCGGGAGACACCTTCGATTTCCTCCCCGACCGCGAACGCGACGCCATCACCTGGGCCCGTCTGTGCGATATCGTCTCCTACTGCCGCAGCCATTCGTCCCTGCTGGCCAAACGCTACGGCGACAGTCCCATGACGAATCTAGACGAATTCAGGGCCCTGCCGCTGATGACCGGGGACGACTACAAGCGCCATCTGCCGCCGCACGGATCCGGCCTGCTGACCGCCGAGGCTGCCGACGGTTATGTTTTTTCCAGCGGCGGCACCACGGGCATGCCCAAGGCGGTCTACCGCACCGTCGATGAACAGCGGCACAACGCGGTCAGGCTGGGCAAGGGGCTCGCGCTGTCGGTGTTCGGTCCGGGCGACGTGGTGGCGAACCTGCTGTTCGCCGGGAACCTGTGGGCGTCGTTCGTTTCGTACAATCAGGCCATGGAATACACGGGCTGCCGGGTGCTTCCCATTTCAGGGAACCTGCCCATGGAGCAGATCGCCGGTTATTTGAGCCTCTTCGGGGCCAATGCCGCGATCACCATCCCGTCGGTGCTGCTGTCGCTTGCGGCCCACGTGGAACAGCATCGCCTGCCGATCCGGCTTCGCAAGGTTTCCACGGGCGGGGAACACCTGTTCGCCGGGGCGCGGGACGATCTGCGCCGGACCCTGGGGGTGGAGCAGTTTGCCTCCACGGGCTACACCACCAACGACACCGGCGCGATCGGCTATCAGTGTCCCCACTGCACGGGCGGCGTCCACCACGTGCATGAAGACCTGCACCTGCTGGAGATCCTGGATCCGGAGACGAACGAGCCACTGGGGCCGGGTCGGATCGGCAAGGTGGTCGTGACCAACCTGTACCGCAAACTGATGCCGACGATCCGTTACGAGGTGGGCGATCTCGGACGCTGGATCGAAGGAGGCTGCCCCTGCGGACGGAAGACGCGGCTTATGGAACTGCTGGGCCGCTCCGACGACGTGCTCATCATCGGAGGGGGGAACATTCACCCCGAGGTGGTGGCCGCCGCGGTTCACGCCACGCCGGGCCTGTCCCCGCATTTCCAGATCGTCGCCCGGCTGGAGGATCACCGCGATCAGCTGCTCGTTAGGGTGGAACGGGCGGAGAGCGCGGATCCCGCCGCCGACGGGGCGCGGGTCGAACAGCTGATGGGGCGGCTGCTGGCGGAATCCAAGGAGCTCAAGGCCATGATTCAGGGAGGGCTCGCCGCGCCGGCCAAGGTGGAGATCCTTCACGCCGGCGGAATCGAACGAAACGCCAAGACGGGAAAGATCCGCCTGACCGTGGACGAACGGCATTGAAGGGTGGCTGAAAGGCGGCATGGGGAGGGGCGCTGTGCAATGGGTTTGAATAAGGAGACTCGGAGGTGCTGTCCGTATGCGCCCTAGAGTTTTCTGAAACGGGCCAGGGCGGCCCGTTTTTGTTTGGAAAGCCGCCGGGCGGGGCCTTTCCTCTTGCCGCCGGCCCGGTCCTCCTCCCCGGGCTCGTCTTTGCGTGGGGCGTCCGTGCCCGCCGGACCGTCTGCGCTTCGTTCGAGCAGGGCGTCGAACGCAGGGGAGGGGATCGCCGAGCTCCCGCGGCGGGCTGCGAAGATGGCGATCTCCCGGTCGGAGGTGACAACGAGTCTCTCCTCTCCCCCTTTCTCCAGCAGCCGCTTGATGACATCATCGGCCTTTTCGCCCAAGCGGGAATAGACGATTTCCACACCCCCGGCAAGGTCCCGCTCCTCCCTCGGGGACCCTCCTTCCCAGCCGTCAAAAACGACCGTGATCCGATGCCCCCGGAGTTTCCGGTAAAGCGCCAGGCTCCGGATCAGGGCATTGCGCCCCTGCTCCAGGCTCTTCCTCTCCGAACTGCGGAAGGTGGCGGACTGCCGGATCAGGTTGTAGCCGTCCACGATGATGTGCATGGAATGTCGCATCTCCGAAACGGTCCTTCCCGGGCCATTCCAGCGCCTCTTGTCCCTGTTCCCCGCCGTTTCGACAATGTCTCCCCGGACACCGTTCATGACGCCCGACAAAACTCAAGACGACATCAGAGGCGGACCGTACCGCCGGTTGTCATAACGGCTTCCCTATGGTATAAAGCGACGTCGGTTTTCTGCCGAGTTCCGTTCCGACTGCACTATAACAAACCGTTGTTGAGTTGAACATCGAAAAGCGCAATCGTCTCCGAATTCACTTGATCTGCAGATGGAGGTACAGCCATGGATTTCGAACTGACGGAAGAGCAAAAGATGCTGCAGGACATGGCCTATAAATTCGCCAAGTCCAGTTTCTCCCCCGTGTCCCAGGAATGCGACGAGAAGGAGAAATACACCCCCGAGATTCGGAAGAAGGCGGCGGAACAGGGGCTGGTCGGGGCCTGGATCCCCGAGGAGTACGGCGGCGCCGGGGCGGGCATCCTGGGGAACGCCATCATCACCGAGGAGCTCTCGAAGGTGGACATGGGGATCGCCCTCAACGTGACGGCGGCCACCTTCGGCTGCGAGGCCATCCTCCAGTACGGTTCGGAGGAGCAGAAGCGGAGCTGGCTCCCGTCGGTCTGCAGCGGAGAGACGGTGGCGGCGGGGGCGTTCACGGAGCCCAATGCCGGGACCGATGTCGCCGGCTACAAGACGCGGGCCGTCAAGGACGGCGGGGATTACGTGATCAACGGCAACAAGATGTTCATCACCAACGGGACGGTCTGCGATTTCCTGGTGACCCAGTGCATCACGAATCCCGAGGAGAAGAGACACAACAGTTTCAGCCTCATCATCGTCCCCGCGGACGCCAAGGGAATCACCCGGAACAAGATCCACGGAAAGATGGGGATTCGGGCAAGCGACACGGCCGAGATCGCCCTTGAGGATGTCCGGGTCCCCCAGGCCAATCTGGTCGGGAAGGAGGGGAACGGGTTCCGACAGCTGATGCACTTTTTCGACACGACCCGCGTGATGGTCGCCGCCCAGGCCCTTGGCCTTTCCGAGGCCTGCCTCGAGACGAGCGTCAGGTACGTCAAGGAGCGGACCGCCTTCGGCCAGCCCCTCGGGGCCTACCAGCTTACACAGAAAAAGCTGACCGAAATGGCGATCCAGATCGAGGCGCTCCGGGGGCTGGTTTACAAGGCGGCGTGGCTGATCGACCAGGGTCGGCCGGACTACACCCTCGCGGCCATGGCAAAGTTCTTCGGCGGTCAGACCGCCGTCTTCTGCGCGAACTACGCCGTCGAACTCCATGGGGGTTACGGCTACATCGAGGAGTACCCTGTCCAGAAATGGTACCGGGACGCCAAGATCCTCGAACTCTACGAGGGGACAAAGGAGGCGGAGATCATGACAATCGGCCGCCATCTCCAGACGCGGTGAGGGCAGGATCGAGCCCGAAGTCTTATCCCTCGAAACGAACGGAACGATGATGCGGAAGCCCGGAGGGATCG
>CAZWTL010000038.1:0-20299 GCA_964637025.1 uncultured Syntrophaceae bacterium
CACCCCGGCCTTGTGCCGCTCGAGCATCTCCGGATCGCCCGACTCGATGCCGAGGGAAACCATCAGACACCCGGCCCCTTTGAGCATTTCGAGAAGCTCCCGGTCCGTCTGGCCGACGCGGACGGCGCAGTTGAACTGCATCCCCAGCGGTCTGCGGGCGAGCAGGCCGCAGAGCTCCGCGATCCGGGAACGGTTGGCGGTGAAGAGGTCGTCGTAGATGTTGAGGTGGCGGACCCCGAAGCGCATCCGGAGATGGCGCATGTGGTCGTAGATGTAGGCCGCAGAATTCCATCGATACCCCCGTTTGAACACGGAGCGGTCACAGTAGGAGCACTGGAAGGTGCAGCCCCGGCTGGTGATCATCGTGGCCCCGGGTACCCGGATATAGCTGAAAAGCGGCAGGTTGTAGCCCCGGGGAAAACCGGAGAGCTTTTCATAGGCGGGAAACGGCAGGGCATCGAGATCCGGGATCGGGGTCCGGGGGGCGTTGACGACGATCTCCTCCCCGGACTTCCAGATCAGGCCGTCGATCCGGCTTGGATCTTCCCCTGCGGCAAGCTCCGTGAGCGTCGCCTCCCCCTCCCCGGGACAGAGATAATCGATATGGGGAAAACGCTCCAGGATTCTCTTCCCGAGCGCGGAGACATGGACGCCTCCGAAAACCGTGACGATGCCGGGCCGGACCTCCTTGACCGCCTTTGCCGTCTCCCAGGCGTCGAGGAATCCCGAGGTGGTCGCGGAAAATCCGACAAGGTCCGGATCATGGCTGAGGATCCGGCGGACATTCTCCGCCAGCCCCGGGACCGCCTCCGGCCCAAGGGCGTCGTGGATGAAGACCTCGTGGCCCTCGCGATCGAGACAGGCCGCGATGGAGAGCAGCCCCAGCGGGGCCATCCGGTTGGCCGTGGCGGTAATGTCCTTTTTCCCGGGCACCCAGTTGGAGCCGGCGGGGTGGACCAGAACGATCCTCATCAATCGACCCTTTCCCGCGACGGCCGTTCCGTTGGTGCCGCGGCCGCCCCTGTTCGCACCCGATGCCGCCTCTGATCGAGCAGACCGGAGACATTCTTCCTGTGGCTCATGAAAATCAGCAGCACGGTGACCGCCGTGCCCGCTATGGAAAGCGTCCCACGATCCCCCGGCCATGCCGCCGAGATCCCGAGAATCAGAACCATCGCGAAGGAGGCGATGAAGGGGACCCGGCAGATCCGGTGGACGCCGACCCAGGCAACGCAGGCGAGCAGGGCCCCCCAGAGGGAGATCGGAATGGTGAATCCCAGAAAAGAGGCGACCCCCTTTCCGCCCCGGAACCGGTGAAAACAGGGGAAACGGTTTCCCGCGACCAGCGCGGCTCCGACCCAGGGGACCAGCGCCGCGGGCAACCCCCATAAGGCCAGTGCCGCCATACCGGCCGCGCGGCCGACATCCAGCAGCAGCACGACCGCCGCCCACCCCCTGCCCGCCTGACGATAGACATTGGTCGTGCCGGCATTCCCGCTGAAGGTGTTTCTGGGATCCCCCTTGCCCAGGAGGCGGAGGATGATGATCGCGAAGTTGACCGAACCCGCGACATAGGCCAGCAGAAGCATCAGGGCAGCCCGCATCTAGGCCCCCTCCCGGATCCAGGGGGGCGGGGTCCGCTCTCCCCTCAAGAGGTCCCGCATCCTGAGCCCCCGGACCGTCTCGACCAGTCGACGGTCCCGATCGTACAGCCAGACATCGAAACGCAGCACCGGCCCGTCTCCGGGAATCGCCTTGACGTGGCAAAGATAGATCCTATCGGTCCGGGTGGGGACGAGGATCTCGCGACGGTCGAATCCGACCGGGAAAACGACCCGGTCTCGGTATCGCTGACCCCAGGCGCAGGCCGCGTGCATCGCCGCGTCCAGCGGAAAAGGGGAGCCGAGAGGCCCCTCGGCCCCGGGGAAATCCCCTCCGTAAACGGTTGCCACGACGCCGTCCTGGGTCATCAGGAGCCCGCCCTTCACATTGCGGTAGGCCGGCCCGAAGGGAACCAACTCGTCGTAGAGGCGTCGTTCCGGAACCACAAAGGGCTTCCCCGGCGGGAAGTTCTTTACGGGGGGCCCGGCTTCCGGCAGATCCGGCACTTCCTGACTCCGCGGCAGGAACCAGACCGAGACGTGCTCCATCCGGCGGTTCCATTTCTGCTGTTGGCCGGTGCGGAGGGTGGTCATCCGCGACAGGCAGCGGCCGTCCGCATAACGTTCATGCTCGATAAGGACCGTAATCGCGGCGGCCATTGGATCGACGGCAAGCAGATGGCGGAACTCCGCCTGCTCCTGATTGCAGGCATCCGCCGTCCAGGACGCCGGCTTCGATCTCGCCACATCCTGCAGCGCCTCCACCGCCGGCAGCACCACAAGACTGCCGACACGGTGATCGCGCAGATAGGCCGGAACCGGAATGGTCAGCGGTACGGCGATCCGCTCTACCGGGGGGGGAAGGTTTTCCATAGATGCACGGTCTTGGGATCCACGGCCACCGGGATCCCCTTCGCATTCAGCGCGCAGTGCCTCGTGAAACCCCGACAGATTTCTGCGCCCGTCTCCCCATGGGAGATGATGTAATCGAACCGCAGCTTCACCCGTTCGAGCTCGGCCGGTCGGGTATGGATCCACATGGGATCGTCATAGCGCAGGGGCTCGATGAATTGGACGCCCATCTCGACGATCGGATAGACGTAGCCGCTCTCCTCGATCTCGCGATAGGGGTAGGCGGCGTCCCGCATCAGGGAGGCGCGGCCCAGTTCGAAGTAACGAAGATAGTTGGCGTGATAGACCACGTCGGACCGATCCGTATCGGCATAGAGCGTCCGGTTGGTGCAGCGGTGCCAGACGAGTCCCGTCTCCGCGTCCCGCACATAGCGACTGTCCCTGCCGTTCGGCTCTGGCCGGAATGGTTTCGGTTTCATTTCAGACCCCCCGGAAGATGATGCAGCAGTTCGTGCCCCCGAAACCGAAGGCGTTGGAGAGGGCCAGTTCATGTCTCTGCCGGCGCGCCTGGTCTGGAACGCAGTCGATGTCGTCGAAACGAGGATCGGGGCGGTGATTGATCGTCGGCAGGAGGATCCCCCGCTGCATCCCCTCGATGGTCAGGGCGCCCTCAACGGCCGCCGCAGCGCCAAGCGTGTGCCCGATCTGGGATTTGTTCGATGACAGGGGGATCTTCCCGAGCGTCTTGCCGAAAACGGAGCGCAGACATTCGATTTCGGCCGTGTCGCCTTTGCGTGTGGAGGTCCCGTGGGTGTTGATGTACCCGATATCCTCCGGCGCGATCCCCGCGTCGGCCACCGCATCCCGGATCGCCCGGACGATCGTCTCCCGGTTCGGATTGGTAAAGTGGTAGGCATCGGAGGTCCAGCCGACCCCGAGGACCTCGGCCCGCGCCTTGAGCCCGTAGCGTCCGATCATCTCCTCGGCCGCGAGCACGATCACCCCCGCCCCCTCGGACAGCACGAAGCCGCGCCGGTCGATGCTGAACGGCCGGGAGGCCTGCCGCGGGTCGTCATGGGCCCGGTCCTCCGGCAGGATCTTGACGGTCGCGTTCATGTTGTTGAACCCGTGTATGATCTCCGGAAGGAGGGGCGTATCCACCCCGCCGGCCAGCGCGAAATCGCAATCCCCGTCGCGGATCATCCGGGATCCGATCCCGATCGCGTGGTTGCCCGAGGCGCAGGCCCCCTGGGGGGAGAAGATCGGCCCGGTGAACCCCAGCATCATGCCGGCCTTCCCCGAAGGGAGATTGGCGCACAGGTTCGGCAGCAGATAGGGGCTCACCTTCAGCGGACCCTTCTGCTGCAAATTCAACACCGCGGACCGGAAGGCGTCGCTTCCATTGATGGCCGAACCGATCAGGCAGGCGGTCCGCGGACCGGTTTCCCCATCCATGGGAAGTCCGGCATGGCCGAGGGCCTCGCGGCAGACCGCCATGGTCAGGAGGACGAATCCGGCGTTCCAGTTGTATGCCTCCTTATCGTCCACGAAATCGAGCGCCCGGGGGTCCCAGTCCGGAATCTCGCCCACCACGTTGCAGAGCGAATCGACCTCGCAGCGGCTGACCCTGCGGAAGCCCGATTCTCCGCGGACGGCGCGTTTCCAGGTTTCATCGAAGGTCCGGCCCAGCGGCGTGGCCGCGCCGTAACCGATCACGAAAACCCGTCTGTTTTGCGGTGCCTTCATTTCCTTTCCATTCCATCCGGCTTTGTCCGTTTGGTCATATCAAAAGGCCTTTGAAAGTCTTGTGCCTTTCGACCATCTCTCCATTTCGGGGGCAATCGATTCCTTGAAGCGCGACGGGGAGATTTTTCGGGGCGTCCCGCCTCGCAACGGAGCGCCTGCAACGGCAACTCTCCCGGCGCCTTCAGACGCGGGTTTTGCCGTTGCAGCGAAACGAGGAGGCGCAGGGCCGAAAAAAGATCCTGAGCGCGAAGGGAATGATTTTCCCGCCTTTCAATATCAGTTGACGCGCCGAAAAACAAGGCAAGCGTTGCACCCCCCGAAACCGAAGGCGTTCTTCAGCACCCACTCCTGGTCCAGGCTCCGCGCCCCTTCCGTTACGCAATCCAGGGGGATCTCAGGGTCCGGCCGGTGGTTGATCGTGGGCAGCAGGACCCCCCGCTGCATCCCCTCCATGGCCAGTATCGATTCGACTGCGCTGGAGGCCCCCATCGCGTGGCCCAGCAGGGATTTGGCAGCGGAAACCGGCGGAATGCCCACTCCGAACACCTCCCGCAGCGCATCCGCCTCCACGCGGTCCCCGATCTTGGTCGAGGCGGCATGGGCGCTGACCGCGTCGATATCGTCAGGATCGATTCCGGCATGGATAAGGGACTCCCCGATGCACCTGCGGACCGTAACGGGATTGGGCGCCACGACGTGGAAGGCGTCGGCGGTCATTCCCCAGCCGGCCAGCTCTATGGCGTAGGACAGGCCGTGCGCATCGGCGAACGCACGCGACGCAATGACCACGCAGCCCGCCCCTTCAGACACGACGAAGCCGCGACGGAAGGCTGAAAAGGGGCAGCTGGCGGCCTGGGGCGGCGGGGGTTCTTCCCCGTCCTTGGGGCGGTACGCCCCGTTCATCGTCGCGAATCCGGCCACGATCGACTCGACCAGCGGAAAGTCGACGGCCCCGCAGATGGCCACGTCGGCCATGCCCTGGGCAATGAGCATCGCACCCAGGATGAGCGAGCTGCTGCCTGTGGCGCAGGCGGTGATCACGGATGCAATGGGGCCGGTCGCGCCGGTGGCGATGGCGACCTTGCCGCCCACCATGTTGATGCAGGAGTTGGGATTCATGAAGGGCTGGGGGAGCCTTCCCGTCGCCACCAGGGTCCGGTCCGCATCGATCAGCGCGTCCAGCCCGCCGATGGCGGAACTGAACGTAACGGCCGTTCTGGGAGCTATCTCGGGCGTGATCTCCACCCCGGATCGGGCCAGGGCCCGCATGACCACCAGGAGCCCATGCTTGAAGACGGGAGAGGTCCAGTGGGCCATCTCGCGGGGTCTGAGAAAGGGATAGGGGGTGGTGTCGATCTCGGCCACCTGGCCGGCAATCCGGACCGGAAATCCCTCCCGCAACGGGAATCGGGTCAGGAGGGACACGCCGCTTCCGCCCGACTCCGCCCGGCTCCACTGCGCCTCAAGCTCCGTTCCCAGGGGGGATACGCAGTCGTATCCGAGAATGACGGGTCTTTCCTGGTTCATATCGGTCCTGTATTGCGCAGCGTTGCGAAGGAAAGAAGGCGGCGGCGACCTGCGAGCGCTCCGATCGCCCCGACGCTTCAGGTTCGCTGATCACTCAAGAGGTTCATTGAGGGCTACCACGGGATGAACCGGTACAGCTTGGCGAACATCTCGTAGACCTCGATCCAGTTCTGCAGATCCCTGGCCGACCTCATATGCGCCCGCTTGTTGACCATGACCCAGCTCATGTGGGCCGCGCCGTCCTTGCAGGTCTTGCAGTCGCGGGTGGCCGAGGTGCAGCAGCGATGCATGGTCTGGAGATCGGCCGCCCAGCGGATGAAATGGATGAGCCTTTTCGGCCGGGGATTGCGGTTGTCCAGCGTCTCCGTGACGGAGGGGCATTCGTTCCATGAAAAGGGTCTTCCCTGCATCCGTCCCGTGGTGATGATCTCGTGATAGTAACGGCAGGAGATGACGGTCCGGGGATGACGATCGAGCATCTCGTCCATCTCGACGCGGATATCCTCGAGTTGAGAGGGGGTCCACGAAAATCCGTCCACCCCCTCGTCGTTGGACAGCAGCTGCATGTGGACCTTCAGGCCGGCATCCTCGATCCTGCGGATCACCCGTTCCGTTCTTCCCAACTGCCGGGGCGTGATCGTGTAGAGGTAGTAGGTATAAGGATCGCCCGCGTAATGGCGGCTCGAAACGGCAAAGGCGTCCCTGCCCCGCAACACCCTCTCGTCCTCCTCGTCGCCCCATACGGATATCCCGACCATCATGTCGGGAAAGCGGTCCCGGGGAATCTTGATCAATCCATTGGTGGCGCAGTACGTGGGGATCCGCTTGTAGAAGGCTTCGATGCGGTCGAGATAGAGGGTCGGTTCGCCTCCGATCAGGATCGCCAGGTTGACCCCCCGTTTCTGCTCCTTCTCGACGAAGGCCTCCCATTTCCCCGTATCCTCCTCCTCGGGGGCCGCCCTGTGCTCGTCCGAGGAGAAGAAGAAGCAACCCTTGCAGCGCAGGTTGCACCGGTTCGTGACGTCATAGATGGAGCTCCGGATGTTCAGGCGGGAGATGGCCCTGTAGCGCTCTTGCCAGTCTTGATCCAACAGCGTGCTGACGGTTTGCATCGTAATCTCTTCCCGATATTCTCACGCCCCTGGGGGCGATACCGTTTCCCCGCAGAGGTTCTCCCCTTTGCCGTAGCCCATCACCCAGACCGCCAGATAGTTGTCGACGTAGTCCAGCCAGGAACGGAAGGTGCGGGGATCCGTAACGTGCCGGTAGAGCCGGGCGGTGACCACGGCACTTCCGGCCGCGTAATGGCGGCAATCGCCGCAATCCGTGTCGGGAACGCAGCAGGATGCGCCACGGTCCCATGTCAGATCGGTCCTGAACTGGCGGAACGACCGGCCGAGTCCGATGTCCGTGGAGGGGTTCATCCGGGGATAGGGGCACCGGTACAGGGCGTGCAGGCCCAGCCTGTGGGTGTGGGCGGAGACGCTGTATGGGGTAAAATAGACATGCCCGGGATGCCGGGCCATCATCTCGATCATTGCCCTGCGGACCCGGTCCAGGGACGCCCCGTCGTGGCGCAGGGGCCCCGCGTAACCCACAGGCGAGGAAAAGACGTTGAAAGTGACCCGGCAATCCGCCGCGGCCAGTTCTTCGACGACTTCCCCGACATCATCGATGTTCTCGCGCGTGAAGGTGTAGACGAACACGGCCCGGGGATCTCCACGGTAGTTTGCAATCTGGCGTTGGAGCAGATCCGCCGCTTTGCGGACCCGGAGACTGGTCGCGTCATTCCCCCAGACGGAGATGTGGATCCTGTAGCCGACCGCGGGATCGATGCGGCGGACGCCGTTGGTGGCGATGCAGCCCAGCGGCATTTCGTCAAAACAGACCTGAAGCCGCTCGGGCGCGAGGGACGGTTCCGCGCCTGCGAGGACGACATAGGTGATGCCGCGCTCCTTCTCCGTGCGCATCAGCGCGCGCCAGGCCCCGCAGTCCCCGTTCTCGCGGGCGAACTGCTTCTCTCCTTCGTAATAATAGCACCCGTCGCAACGGAGGTTGCAGCGGTTGCAGACGTCATAGGTGGATTCCCGCAGGAAAAAAAACCTTCTGACCTTTTCCCAGCGTTCCCGAACCTCGGGAGCCTCCAGGAGTTCGGAGAACTTCCATCGTCGCGGGTCGGTTCCACTCGGCCTTCCGGCCGTTATCCCGGTTTCCTCCCTGCGGCATTCACGATCGTCAAACATCCTTGCCCTTTCGCCCCTCCAGGCGGGACTGCAGGTATTCGGCGATCAGCCGGACGGTCTTGAGTTTAGGATAGTCATCCTCGTCAATGAAAACGCCGTATTCGTCCTGAAGGACCAGAGCCACGGTGGCCAGATCCATGCTGTCCACCCCCAGTTCGTCCACCAGATCCATATCCGGGTCGAACGACTCCGGAGTAATATCTTCCAGCTTCAATTCCTCTATGATGATCTCGGCAATCCGGAGGATCCGTTCCCGAATCCCTTCACTCTCCGGCATAGCTCAACCTCCCTCGTGCAACCGCACCCGTCCTGTCGGGAGCGTCAATTTAATTTTTTCATTTTCATTATAAATCAACCGGCTTGTCAAGATTTTTTTTGGAATCCGCGGCCCGGCCGTTACCGCGGATCCGCCCATCCCCGCAGGATGCTTCTTCCGCCGTCAGCACGCCGCTGCATGCCGTTTCGCCGGAAAGGCGGACGGTGAAGGCGTAGGCGGTCTCCCCGGGGTCGGCCATGCGGACGATCTCCAGGATCACCTCGTCTCCCGGCTGCACGGGCAGGCGAAACCGGATCCTGCGAAGGCCCCTGATCGTCAGGGATCTCCCCTCCCCGCGCGCCCGTTCCATCACCGCTTCGACCGCCAGCGCGATGAGCGCCACCCCCGGCACGATCGGATGGCCCGGAAAATGGCCGGAAAACCAGGCCGAATCCTCTGGAAACCGTGCCGCTCGGGAAATCCGTTCCGGCTCATTCGCCGGCAACGGCGTCATTTCATGAAAAAACCCTGCAGCCATGACGATACCGGATTCCATTCCGATCGGCCGACACCGTCCGCCGACCGGGACCTTGACGACGACCGTTTCCGGTTCCGATCCGCACCGGCCCGGGGCTTCGTCGTACCGATCCACTACCGTCGGCGGACCGCGGTGTCAAGGGAAAAAGAAGGCAATGATTTCACAATTCGGTTGACACTGCCATCGGGATCTCATACACTCGAAACCGGCCGAAATGGATTTTTGAAAAACGCCAGCGGCCATCCCCGGGCACGGGGCAGGGTTTCCGGCGCGCCCTTGACACGCGAATGGACGCCCGGATATTACTGCCACACGGGGATCAAGAACGGCAGGGCTGATCTTCATCGCCCTTTTGGAAATCCTCAGCGCGCAGATGCCCCTTCTGGGCTATGTCTGGGCTATGATGGAATGGGATTGAACCCGCATGATCGAGAAAGGAGAAAACTGATGAAAAGGATATGGGCCATATCCCTGGCAATGTTCATGTTACTGGCCGGAGCGGCCGCCTCCCATGCGGAGCTCTACTTTCCCCATGTCACAACCATCCAGGGATGGCAGACCGAGATCTGCATCATCAACCCCGGCGCGACGCAGATTGTGGGAAACCTGATCAGCTACAACAAGAACGGCACGCAGGTGAACTCCCAGCAGGTGAATGTGCAGGCCAACCGCAGGGTCCAGTACAACGTGGCCACGCTGGCGAATGCGGCCACGACCGATTATATCGTCTATAAGAATACGGGAGGCTGGCCGGTCGGCTACACCAAGTTCACCCCGTCCAGCGGGGACCGGGTGGCCATCCCCTCTCCGGACAATCCCAGCAGCGGCAACATCTATGTCACCCACATCGCCTGGAATCCCTGGTGGACCGGCATCGCCCTGGTCAACACCACGACCCAGACCAAGAACCTGACCCTCCGGTTCAACAACGGCGCGACCCGTCCCATCAACCTCGGACCGAGGCAAAAGCAGGTCTTTCAAGTAGCCGAGCTGTTCGGCTGGGTGGCCCAGCCCGCCATCGTCTCCGCGGTGATCGAGAATGCCAGCGGCGTCGTAGGGCTGGAGCTCTTCGGATCGGGGAACCAGCTCGGGGGGGTTCCGCTCGTGAGCACCACCGCCTCGACCCTCTATTTCCCGCATGTGGCCAATGACGCCTCCTGGTGGACCGGTCTGGCCGCGTACAACCCCTCGACCGCCGCCGCCCCGATCACCGTCAGATCCTACAGCACGGGGGGCGCGCTCCTGCGCACCTCTTCGTCCTCCATTCCGGCCGGTGGCCGGTTCTTCGGGGCATCGAGCCTGCCGGCCCTCAACCTGCCGGCGAACACCGCATGGTTCAGCATCGAATCGCAGAAGCCGCTGGTCGGTTTCGAGCTCTTCGGGACCACCGACAACCGGCGCCTGGCCGGTTACTCGGTTCTGGATCTCGAGGGCCGGGAGGGGATCTTCCCGAAACTGGAGAAGAGCGGCTGGACCGGAATCGCCTTCGTGAACACGGAAAACAAGCAGACCACGGTAACGGTTAAAGCCATCGACGATGCGGGGGCGGTGAAGAAGAGCGCCAGCAAGGTCCTGAAGCCTTATGAAAAGTGGGTGGGGCTCCCGGTCGACCAGACGGCATCGGCCAGCCTGTTCCCCTGGGCCGACCGGAACGCGGTCAACGCCGCCACCTACCTGAGCTTTACCGCCAACGGGAACGTGGCCGGCTTCCAGTTGAACAACACGACAGACAACTCCAAGCTGGACGCGTTGCAGGTGGCCGCCCCCAGCGCATTGAAGGTGATCGACAAGGCCCTGGCGTTCTTCAAATACCAGTCCGATTTGACCTCGGGGATGACGGCGCTCACCGACATCCTCGGCCAGATCCTGTCGGAAGACGCCGCCGTCACCTGTCCGGTGGTGACGATCACCCCGCCTCTGGATAGCCTGGATTTGGAACATCTGCCGCCGGCCATCACGCTCAAGGCTGATTACGGGACCGGTTGCAAGGCGTCGGACGGCTCCACCATGAGCGGCAGCGTCACCCTGGCGATCACCGGCCTCACCATGACGGAAACGGCCCTGAATCTCAACTTCGCGTTGACCCCCACCAACCTGAAACGGAACGGGACGGTGGTGCTCAGCGGGTCGGTCACGGGCAACATCGCGTTCAGCAATTCGGCTGCGACCATCAACGTCCAGTTCAACAACTTCGGGGTCGCCGGCAGCAACGTCACCGGCGCTCTGAAAATCGTGGCAACAGACCTGGATATTTCGGAGATCGACGCCGGAGGCATCACCATCACGGTGACCAACCTCACCGCGGCCGGCTACACCGTCTACAGCGGCACCCTGGTTCTGACCGGCGACACGGAAGACATGACGATCGACGCGAACCTCAACACCAGCCAGGGGATTGTGGACATCGTGGTGAGAGCGCGTCAGGCGAGCGATACCCGGATCATCGTCTCCACCGTCGGCCAAAACGGAACCATCGGCGGCTATACGGTCGTCATGAGCAACGTGGCCCTGGATACCACCGTCTGCAACGGCTATCCAAGCTCCGGGACGGTGACGATTACCCAGGGCGGCTCCACCTTCACCAAGACCTTTACCGCTGCGACCTGTCAGCAGCTTACAGAGGAGGATGCGCTGTACGACGCGGGTCCGGGGTATGACCTCGGTCCGGCCAGCTACCGGATGCCTTTCGTCAAATTGGTCGAGTATTTCTTCAGACAATCCATTCGGTAACCCTCAGTTGCAGCAGGAGCGGCCCATAACGACCATCCATGAATCCCCCTTCCGGGACGAAACAACCGGAAGGGGGATCGACACCCCTTGCATGACCGGATACATTCAGATCGCTGCGTTCAGGCGCGCCCCAAGGCAGGCCCCGCGCTTGCCTGGGGATGGCCGGTCTTCCGGGAATACGGTTCAAACCCCGCTTGACCGAACGAAGGCGAACGGGACGGCCGGTTCGTTCCGAATCCGGGGGCGGTCCTCTCCTTGGGCCTGGATTTCCGGCGCCGTGGCCGAACCGCGGCAATCCGGTCCAGATCATCCATGCCCTGCGGAACCTATCCGTCTGCGACGGCCGCTCCTTGAGCGTCAGGTCGTACCACGGCACGCCAGCCGATGCTCCGGATGGCGGCCGACGAACGCGGCGGATCCGCATCGCGGATCGCCTGAAGACGCGGCACGCGTTCCCGGGGCCCAAGCCTCCCATGGAACTCAGAGGAATCACCCATGAATGAGGTCAAGCTGGTCATCTTCGACATGGCGGGAACCACCGTAAACGATGGAGGGGAGGTGGCGGATGCCTTCAACTCGGCCCTGAAGGACCATGGCCTCGCAGCAACGCCCCGGCAGTTGGCCGAGGTTCGGGGCCGCTCCAAACGGCAGGCCGTGCTCCACTTCATCCCCGAAGGACCGGACCGAAACCGCCGGGCTGAAGCGGTCTACGCCTCTTTCTGCGGACACCTGGAACGGCGATACCGAACCGACGGGGTCCAACCCGTTGCAGGAGCGGAACGGGTCTTTCAGAGACTTCGGGAACAGGGCGTCCGCGTTGCCCTGACCACGGGTTTTGACCGGGAGATCACCGGGCTGCTTCTGGAGGCCCTGCATTGGAAAGAGGGCGTTGCGGATGCCGTGATCTGCGGTGACGATGTGAAGCAGGGTCGTCCCGCCCCCTACCTCATCTTTCACGCCATGGAGGCGGCGGGCGCAGTCGATGTGAGGCAGGTGGCGAATGTGGGGGACACGGTATCGGATTTGCGCTCCGCCCGCAATGCCGGTGTGGGTTGGAATGTCGGCGTGCTTTCCGGCGCGCACGATCGCCGGCAACTGGAGGAGGCTCCCCACACGCACATTGTGCCATCCATTGCCGGGCTTTTCGATCGGGTATTCGTCTGATGGAACGGCGGAACGGATTCCGGACAGGCGGTTACGGGAAACGGGGGATCATCGGGCCGATGGCGCAAAACCGGCCAACTGACTTACCCCTGATTTTTTAATGTCTTAGAGCACCCGCAACGATGAACCGTGCCGACGGTTGGGACTATTTCGACCGCATTTACTGCATCTCGGTGGAGGAACGCCGGGACCGGCGGGAGTCGGCCCTGATCCAGTTCGAAAAGGTCGGACTGGCCGGCCGGGTGGAATTCGTCATCGTGCAGCGCCACCCCCGGAACGTCGAACAGGGGATGTACGAATCCCACATGACCTGCCTGCGAAAGGGGCTGGAGGCCGGCGCGGGGAGGATGGTCGTCTTCGAAGACGATGTCCTGTTCGACCGCTTCGATGCCGAACGCTTCAGACAATGCACGCGGTTTCTTTCCGCGCATCCGGACTGGCGCATCCTGCTTCTGGGCGGCCTCGTCCGTTCCGTCCGGAAAACATCGGATCCCAGCGTGCAGAAAGTCCGTTATCAGAGCCTGGCCCATGCCTACGCCATCCACCGCCCCTACGCGGAAACCCTGGCGTATGTGCCGTGGCAGGGCATCGTGGTGGACACCCTGTTCCGTCCCCTGACCGACCACATCTACGCCGTCCGCCCCATGTTCGCCTTTCAGAACAACCTGCCCTCGGACAACGGCTACCGGTTTCTCGAAGGCTTCAGACGCTGCTTCGGCGGGCTGGAACGGGTCCAGAAGATGAACGAATTCTATCACCGGCACCCATTCGGAATCATCGCCTTACACGTTCTGTTCCTTTCGCTTTTTCTGTGGCTCATCCTCCGGTAACCGCCCGACGGAGGGAAGGGGCATGGACGGGCGGCCGGATCCCGCGGCGGATCCTTCGGAGGGGGCCGGTTTCGAGCCGTCGCCCCGCGGGACATGGACCGACAAACGTTCCATGACCGGCCGGCCGATCAGTTCCTCCAGCGACAGGATTTCATACCCCCCCGCCTTCAGCCCGGAAACGATCGCATCCGCTTCTGCAATCCATTGTCCGGCCCCCTCCCCGCCCTTCGGCGTGACATCGTGCAACAGAACGATGTCCCCGGGACGAACCTTCTTGAGGATGGCCGCGGCCAGACCGTTGATCCGGCGGTTTCCCCTGTCCCAGGCGCGGCAGCTGAAGGTCAGGCAATACATGCCGAGTTCCTTCAACACCCCGGGGAGCCGGGGATTCGTGATGCCGACGGGGGGTCTGAAGGCCAACGGACGGACGTCAAGGGCGGCAAGCGCTTTCTGCGCCAGGGCGATCTCTTCGCGGAGCCTTCCGGTGGAGCGGAGCATCAGCAGGGGATCATGGCGATAGGAGTGGTTGCCGAGGGCATGACCGCGGGAGAGGATCTCCCGGACCACCCCCGGATGCCGCTCAGCCCTGATTCCGGATACGAAAAACGTCCCCCGCACCCCATGCCGCCGCAGAAGCTCCAGAAGCCGGGGTGTGACATCCGGATCCGGGCCGTCATCGAAGGTGAGCGCCACGACCCTGCGATCCGTATGGTGCCGGCTGATTACGGGCAGGAAGAACCCCACCCCCGGCAGGAAGGGGGCGACCAGGCAGGTCATGACGAAAAGCCCCAGCGGCGCGACCATCCACACGGGACGGAGATGGAGGAGGAGGCAGGACAAGACGAAGGCCGCCGTCCCGACAAGGAAGGCGGGAGAAGGGCGTTCCCATCCCCCGTGGCCGGCCGGAACGTCTGTTGCTTTGCCCGCGCCTTGCGCAAGACCCTTCGCGGACGGTTCCAATGGCGCGAGGGCGCCGGCAGACTCCGGCGCCCCCTCCACCAGGCGCCGGGCCGCCCATCGCATCAGGATCTTCGCATAATGGACTCCCGCCAGATAGAATCCGGCCAGGAAGACCAGATGGGAGAGGCCGTAGGCGGCAGGACCGCCGACGATGACGACCAGGGGCTCCCGGAAACGGTACGATATCCAGGCCAGAAGGGCAACCGCAGGCCAGCCGATGACGTAGCTGAAGGCCATCAACCCCAGGCCGGTCCATAGCCTCGGCGTCGGCTTCGCCCTCATCGCCCCTAGGTCCGCCCTCTCCGCAACCGCCTCGCGGGCGAAACGGGTCCCCGCCAATCTCGATGCCAGCCGTCTCAACAGGAAATTCCCCATGGTCATCCTTTTTTCCGCCTCTTGAGATTGCCCCTTCCCGTGACCATCCACCCATGCCAAACGGGCGCGGCCATGCACATCCCCGGATGCGTCGTGCCGACATTTTCCAGGCATTGCCGACTTCGTCGCTTATATTTGTGTTGATACACGTTTTGTTTTGTATTATCAACTCAAGACGAATACAGGAAAGCCATCCCCGGATCCCGGAGGCCGTTGGACAGGGAATGGATTGCCCCCTGCGGACCACTGGCATGACCCTATGAACACGAACCCGTCTCCGGATCCCCTCGAACCGGAAAAAAAACAGCCCTGGCAAAGAACCCTTTACGTCATGTTCACCGCCCAGTTTCTTTCGATGATCGGCTTCGCCTTCGTGTTGCCGTTTCTTCCGTTCTATATCCGTGAACTGGGGATCAGCGAAGAGCGTCTCGTCCCGATATGGGCCGGCGTCATGGCCGGTTCGGGAAGCCTGGTCATGGCCTTCTTTTCCCCGCTCTGGGGATGGCTTGCGGATCGCCACGGGCGAAAGATCATGGTCGAACGCGCCATGTTCGGGGGCGCCGTGATCACCTTCGCGATGGGCCTCGTCTCCGACGTCTGGCAGCTTCTCTTCCTCAGGCTTTTGTCGGGAGCGACCACCGGGACCATTGCCGCCTCGATTGCGATGGTCTCCACGGTCGTTCCCAGACAACGGCTGGGATATAGCCTGGGAATCATGCAGACGGCCGTTTTTCTCGGCATGACCCTGGGGCCCTGGCTCGGCGGCATCCTGGCCGACGCCGTCGGCTATCGTTCCACCTTCATGATCGGCGGCGCCATTCTCCTGCTGGGCGGGATCCTCGTCCTCTTCGGAACCCGCGAGCGGTTCAGCCGCCCCTCCCAGGAGACGCTGGCGCAGGGCGACCACCTCTTCTCCCTCCTGGCCTACGGGGGCTTCCCCGCGATGCTCCTGCTCTTTTTTTTCTTCCACTTCACCGTCCATTTCGTTGCGCCCATCCTGCCGCTTTTCATCGAAACCATGTGCGACGCCGGAGGCCGGGGTGTGGCTTCGACCACAGGAATGCTTTTTGCGGTCAGCGGCGGGATGGCGGCCCTGTCCGCCGCCGGCATCGGCTACCTCAGCGACCGGATCGGCTACAGGCGGCTGCTGTTTTCCCATCTCCTGTTGACGGCCGTGAGCATGTCCCTGCACGGCGTCGCACAGGGCATCCTCCACCTGTTCCTGTTACGGATCCTCTACGGCCTGGCCGCGGGAGGGATCATTCCCACCATGAATGCGCTGGTCGGGCGTCTGATCCCGCGCGCCGGCTACGGCAAGGCCTACGGCCTGACGTCGTCCATGACCAGTCTGGGAATGGCCGCCGGCCCCCTGTGCGGAGGAATCATGGCCTCCTCATGGGGCTACCGCTGGCCGTTCGCCCTTGTCGGCGCCCTGATGACCGTTGTTGCCCTCGTCGTGATGGGCAGCATCCGAACCCGTTCCCGGTGAAACCGGGACCGTCTCTTGACCGGGCGGCTGAACCCTTGCTTCGACAGCACCTCCCGGGGGCGATTCGCCCCGGTCAATTTACGCTTGACAATAGAACGCATGTTCTATAATGTGAGGCCATGAATGAAAAACGTACCCCGCGATCGGTCCGGAAAATCATCTCCGCCTTTTACCGGGATAACCGTCGGATGCCCTCCTATGCCGAGATGGTCCCCCTGCTCGGGGTTCGCTCGAAGAGCGTCGTCCATTTCTGGATCGGAAAGCTGATCGCCGCCGGCTTGATCGACCGGGACGACAAGGGCCACCTGAGCCTCACGAAGCGCCCCTTCGCCGTTCCTGTCCTCGGTTCCGTCCGGGCGGGCTTCCCCTCCCCTGAGGAGGAGGCCCTCTGCGACATCCTCTCCATGGACGAATATCTGATCACAAGGCCGGAATCGTCCTACCTGCTCCAGGTGAGCGGGGATTCCATGAACGGGGCGGGCATCATGGAGGGGGATCTCGTCATCGTGGAGAAGGGGCGGGAGCCGAAAGCCGGCGATATCGTGGTCGCCGAAGTCGACGGCGAGTGGACCATGAAATACTTCCGGAGGGAGGGCAGAGCGGTGGTGCTGGAGGCGGCCAATCCGAAATATCCCCGGATCCGCCCCAAGACGGAGCTCAAACTCGGAGGTGTCGTCACCGCGGTGATCCGCAAATATCACGCCTGACGTTATAGCCATGAAAGCCATGATTCTGAAAGGGATTTCCGCATTGGCGGAAAACCGGGCGCCGCTCCTTTTCGCGGATGTCCCCGATCCCGCCCCCGGCCCGGGAGAAATCCTGATCCGCGTGGCGGTCTGCGGCGTCTGCCATACGGAGATCGACGAGATCGAGGGGAGGACGCCTCCGCCGGCATTTCCCGTGATCCCGGGGCACCAGGTCGTCGGCCGCGTTGTCGCGGTGGGGCCGGGTGCGGAGCGGTTCCATTCCGGAGACCGCGTGGGCGTGGGATGGATCCATCGTGCCTGCGGGGTGTGCGCCTCCTGCCTTTCCGGAAACGAAAACCTTTGCCCGCAGTTCCGCGCCACGGGCCGGGACGCCGACGGGGGTTATGCGGAATTCATGACGGCGCCCGCAGCCTTCGCCCATTCCATTCCGTCGGTCTTCACGGATGTCCAGGCCGCGCCGCTCCTCTGCGCCGGGGCGATCGGCTGGCGATCGCTCCGCCTTGCGGGGCTGGCCGACGGCCAGAATCTGGGTCTGACCGGTTTCGGGGCCTCGGCCCACCTCGTCCTCCAGACCGCGCTCCACCGCTTTCCCCGTTCCAGGACCTTTGTTTTCGCACGGAACGAGCGCCAACGCGCCTTTGCCCTTGAACTCGGCGCCGCATGGGCCGGGGCGACGGAGGAGGCCCCCCCGGAGAAACTTCATGCGATCATCGACACGACGCCCGCCTGGAAACCCGTCGTCGAGGCCCTCCATCATCTCGCCCCGGGCGGAAGGCTTGTCATCAACGCGATCCGGAAGGAGGAGAGGGATAAAAACGAACTGCTCCGTCTCGACTATCCCCGCCACCTCTGGCTGGAGAAGGAGATCAAGAGCGTGGCGAACGTCGCCCGGCGGGACATCGCCGAATTTCTCGAATGGGCCGCAGGATCGCCCATTCGCCCCGAGGTGGAGGAGGATCCGCTTGAAATGGCCAACCGGGCCCTCGCCGACCTGAAAGCGGGAAAAGTCCGCGGGGCAAAGGTGCTGCGGATCGGATAAGCCGCAATCTCCGGCTGTTTTTGGATCAGCCGCCGTGATGCGATCCCGAATCGATCCCCGGGGGATGGAAATCTTCCGGCACGAGAAGGAGACCCGACATTTGAATCTGCGCGCCATCTTCGGGGGGATGATGCCCCTTTTCGTCCTGGGGCATTTCAGCCACCACGTCCTGACGACGGCCACCGTGCCGCTCATCCCCTTCATCCGCACGGCCTTCGGCCTGGATTACACGCAGTCGGGCCTCGTGATATCGGCCTTCACGCTGGCCTACGGCATCGGCCAGCTTCCGGCGGGCTGGCTTGCGGACCGGATCGATCCCCGCATGCTGATGACCGTCGGCATCTCGGGCGTGGCCGCTGCCGGGATCCTGGTCGGACTCTCACCGAACCTGGCGCTGACGATCCTGTTCCTGATCCTGATGGGACTGATGGCGGGCGGATACCACCCCTCGGCCCCGCCGCTGATATCCGCGACGGTAAAATCCGAAAATATGGGAACCGCATTCGGTTTTCACAACATCGGCGGCGGTTCAAGCCACTTTTTGACACCCCTTTTGGCCGTTGCCATTGCCGAAGCCTGGGGCTGGAGGAACGCCTATGTCGCGCTCGGGATCCCGACCGTTGCCTTCGGTATTGTGTTTTACATGCTTCTTGGGAACATGAAGGCATCACGGGCTGCGAATCCCGGATCCTCCCCGGGAAGCGGCGAGCCGCAGCCCCGTCCGGGAGCCGTGCGCCGCCTTGCGGTCTTTCTGATCCTTTCGACGTTCACGGCGGCGATCATCAACTCGATCATCCCCTTCATCCCCCTGCTGATGGTCGATCATTTCGGCCTGAGCAGTGAGGCGGCCGCGGGCTCTCTCTCCCTCATCTATGCGGCGGTTTTCTGGGCGAGTCCTCTCGGCGGCTATTTCGCCGACCGTCTGGGGAGCGTCAGGGTGGTCGTTGCGGTTTGCGTGGCCGCCGGGCCGGTCATCTTCCTGACCGCCGCTTGTCCTTACGGATGGACGCTCTGGGGGCTGCTGATCCTGCTGGGGACGATCGTCTACGCCCGCATGTCCGCGTCGGAATCCTTCATCATGAAACAGTCCCGGGCCGGAAGCCGGTCGACCGTGTTCGGGATCTACTACTTCAGTTCGATGGAAGGCGGCGGAATTCTCACCCCGGTCGTCGGGCATCTGATCGACCGCTTCGGTTTCACCGCCGCATTTGCGACGGCCGGCGCCGTCCTGATGGCGGCCACGCTGCTCTGCTCGTTCGGGCTTTCGGAAAGGGGGAAATGACCGGTGAAACGGCCCCATCCCGCGGGGCGGCGGTCAGAGAACTCGCTATCGGCGCTGGCCCGGGAGGTGCGGAAACTCCCCCGGTCGGCGCGGTATTTCAGAGAAAGGGGTGTCCCATGGTCAAACACGTTGTGGTGGCAAAATTCAAGGCGGGGGTGACGGACGGACAGATCGCCGAACTGACGAATTCGCTCCGGTCCCTTCCGGGCAAGATTCCGGAAATCAAGGGGTATGCTTTTGGACTGGATGTCCGTCCGGAGAAGACGCTGGATTTCGCCCTCGTATCCACCTTCGAGGACATGGCTGCGGTCAGGCGCTACCGGGTGCATCCCGATCATGCCGTCGTCGGCCGTTACATCCGGAGCCTCTGCGAAAGCCTCCAGGCGATCGACTTCGAGTATCAACAGCCGGTGGGCTAGGATACCCGAATCATTCCTTTGGGCTCGGATGTGACCTCGCCGATGATCGCCGCCTCCCCGATCCCGGCTGCCCGCATTCTTGCAAGCAGTTCACCGGCCGCCGAAGCCGGCAAGGCGATGAGGAGTCCGCCCGCGGTCTGCGGATCGAAGAGGAGGTCCGCGAGCCAGCCGGGACACCCCGGCTCGATCTCGATCTGTCCCTCGCGGAATTTCCGGTTGCGGATCAGGCCGCCGGGAACGATCCCTTCCTCGACCAGGGGCCGGAGACCCGGGAAACAGGGGACCGACGCGGCACGGATCCGCATGCCGGTTTCGCTTCCCTCGATCATCTCCATGGCATGGCCCAGCAGGCCGAAACCGGTGACATCGGTGCAGGCGTGGATGCCGTTTGTTTCCGCCGTCAATTCCGCCGCCTTCCGGTTCAGGGTGGTCATGCAGGCCAGGGCCAGCGAGGCCAGGGCCGGATCGGCTACGCCTCCCTTCACGGCCGTGCTGACGATACCCGTTCCCAGGGGCTTTGTCAGGATCAGCCGGTCTCCGG
>CAZWTL010000038.1:20399-27916 GCA_964637025.1 uncultured Syntrophaceae bacterium
GGGACACGGTCTCCTTCAGGGAGGCCCTCCTGATGGGGCAGGCGCCCGACGAGGGGCTCTTCATGCCTGAGAGGATTCCAGTCCTCTCACTCGAGATCCTCAAGGCCCTCAAGGGACAGCCCTATGCGGAGGCTGCGATGGTCGTGGCGCAGGCCTTCCTATCAGGAGAAACCGACGCGCAGACGCTTCGCCGGATCGTCGAAGACGCCTACAATTTCAGCATACCCCTGGAAAATGTCTTTGCGCGCAAATATGTCATGCGTCTCGATCAGGGGCCGACGGCCTCGTTCAAGGACTTCGCCGCCAGGATGATGGCCCGCCTGATGAGCGCGTTCCGGGATCCCGGAAGAAGGCTCAACGTTCTGGTCGCGACATCCGGCGATACCGGAAGCGCCGTAGGCGAGGCCTTCAAGGGCGTGGAGGGGATCGATGTGACGATCCTCTACCCCCGCGCCGAAGTGAGCGGTCGCCAGAAAAAGCAGTTGGACACGATCGGGCAGAATGTCCGGGCCGTTTCCGTGGACGGGAAGTTCGACGACTGCCAGGATCTCGTGAAAAAGGCCTTCTCCGATCCCGAGCTGCGGGATTACAACCTGACTTCGGCCAACTCTATCAATTTCGGCCGCATCCTGCCCCAGATCGTCTACTATGTCTGGGCCTGGGCGCAGCTTTCGCGGGAAGGGGAGCCGGCCGTCTTTTCCGTCCCGTCCGGAAACTTCGGCGATGCCCTCGGTTGCGAGTACGCCCGCCGGATGGGGCTTCCCGTCGAAAAGCTTGTCATGCCGACGAACGAAAACGACGAATTCCCCCGTTTTCTGGAGACCGGCGTCTATGAAAAGGTCTCCCCGTCCCGCGCCTGTCTCTCGAATGCAATGAATGTCGGACACCCCAGCAACCTGGCCCGCTTCTTCGACCTCTATGGCGGCACGGTGGACCGGACCGGGATTGTCCACCTCAGTCCGGATCTCAATGAGATGCGTCAGAACATCTACTCCGTCTCCATCTCCGACCGGGAGACGAAGAAAACGATCAAGCGGGTCCACGAGCAGTACAAGGTTCTTCTGGAACCGCATGGCGCCGTGGGTTGGCGGGGGCTGGAGGCCTACCTTCAGACGTACGGCGACAAGCCGCTCTGCGTCAGCCTGGAGACGGCCCATCCGGCCAAATTCCCCGACGAGATCCGGGAACTGCTTGGCATCAATCCCGAACTCCCGCAGGCCCTGAAGGACATCGACCAAAGGTCGGGAGAGCCGGCATACCTCTCCGGAGATTACGGGGAATTCCGTCAATACCTGCATCAACACCTGCGGGAAAAGGGGTAAGGGCGCATCAGGCCGTCTCCCCCGTTGCGGAGCGAAGGGATGAAAATCACCAGCGGGTAAAGGGATGCCTGGCAAGGTTGGAATTGAAGTAGCGGGCGTCGCCGGTGACCTCGGCTCCCACCCATTCCGGTTTCCGGAAGGTCTGCCCCTCGCTTGCGAGTTCGACCTCGGCCACGATGAGCCCCGCATTCTCGCCGGAAAACTCGTCGATCTCCCAGACCATTCCCTCATGCGGAATACGGTACCGCTTTTTCTCGACAATCGGCCTCTCCGCGAGGCTTGCAAGCATGGCGTTCCCATCCGCCAAAGGGATCTCATACTCGAATTCGGATCGGGTCGTCCCTGCGGACGGTCCCTTGACGGTCAGAAACGCCCTGCCGCCGATCGTCCGGATGCGGACGGTCCTTTCCATGGCACTGTTAAGATACCCCTGCCTGCACAGGACGCCATAGGCCTGCGTTCTCCATTGGTCGCCCCGGACGAGAAACTTTCTTTCGATCTCTTTCCCCATGACCCATCTCCCTCAACGTCCGCGTGGTCGGTTCGATCCCAAAGCCCCGGCAACAATCCCTGGCATAAGGCTCACCCTGCCCCGCCTTGCGGGAAGGCCCCCTTGAATCCGGCCCCTCCGCCAGCAAAGCCCGCTCGGCCGCCTCGGTCCCCCGGCGGAAACACGCTACGGCCTCATCACGAGCTTCTGTTCCGATTCAGGAACGTACCATTGGATGAAGTTGTGGCCGATCCCGAGCGGAGCCACCTCCACCCCCCGGAACCGGGCATGGATGATCGGGAGCGCATCCGGAATGTAGAGAAACAGGTAGGGCTGCTCTTCGGCGAGGATCTCCTGGATCCGGTCATAGCAGCGCTTACGCACCTCACGGTCGAACGTTTCGCGGGCCCTCACGATCAGCGCATCCACTTCCGCGTTCCGGTAGGAGATGAAGTTCAACTCCTGAGGCCCTGTCTTGCTTGAATGCCAGACATCGAAGAGATCCGGTTCCATCGGGACCGTCCAGGCCAGGATCGTCGCGTCGAACTTCCGTTTGTTGATGAAATCGTTGATGAAGGCCGCCCATTCGATCACCCGGATCTTCACCCGGATTCCGATCTCCGCCAGACGGCGCTGGATGATCTCGGCGCACTTCGCCCGGATTTCGTTCCCCTGATTCGTGATGATTTCGAATTCAAAGGGCTTCCCGTCCTTTTCGAGGACGCCGCGGTTGTTCCTGTCCGTCCAGCCCGCATCCGCCAGCAGCGACCTCGCCTTCGCCGGGTCGTAAGGATAGGTTCGAACGTTCGGATTGTAGGTCCAGGTCCCGGGCTTGTAGGGTCCGGTTGCGGGTTTTCCCAGACCGAGCAGCACGCCGTCGATGATCTCCTCGCGGTTCACCGCGTACGCAATCGCCTGGCGAACCCGCTTGTCGGCAAAGAGGGGATTCTTGAGATTGTAGCCCAGATAGGTGTAGCCGAAGGAGAGATAGCGGTACTTGTTGAAATGCTGTTTGAAGTAGTTGTTCTCGGTCTGCCGGGTGAACTGGAGCGGCGTCAGCCCCATGCGGTCGATGCCGTTCGCGCGGAGTTCCAGGAACATCGTCGCCGTGTCGGGAATGATCCGCATGATGTATCCGTCGATGTACGGTCTCCCCTCGAAATAGTCGGGATTGGAAATCAGCACGATCTTCTGTCCGGCAACCCATTCCTTGAACTTGAAGGGGCCGGTCCCGATCGGGTGGCGGCCCAGGGGCGAGGTGGTGATGTCTTTCCCCGCCAGGAGGTGTTTGGGCAGAATGGCGACCGACCAGCTCATCAATCCGGGTGCAAAAGGTTTGCCGTAGGTCACCCTGAAGGTATGGTCGTCGATGACCTCGGCGCTCTTGACCTTGAGAAAATCCCCCGCATAGGCCGTCGGCGTTTTCGGGTCCACCGCGACCTGATAGGTGTAGAGGATGTCTGCAGCGGTGAAGGGATGGCCGTCATGCCAGCGCACCCCCTTGCGCAGATGAAAGGTGATCGTCAGGCCGTCGCGGGAAACCGCCCAGGATTCGGCCAGGTCGCCCACGACATTCAAGTCCTTGTCGTACTTGAGCAGGCCATTGAAAACGAGGCCGGCGATCTCGTGCGATGTGGAATCCGAAGAGAGCAAAGGAATGAGATTCGAGGCATCGCCGATGGAGCCCTCGACCATGATGTCCCCGTAAGACGGGCCGGAGGAGGCCTCTTCGGAGGGAGACCTTTCCGGGGCCTGCGGCCCGCACGCCACAACGGTCAAGGCCAGCGCCATGGTCAGGATCCGGACGAGACGGTTCATGGACTTCATGACCGGGGAGGCTATCCCAGGGACCGTGCATTTGCAACCGAAATCACCAAAAATCATTTTCAAACCTGCGGCTGAATCCCGCTCGCCGGTGAGAAGACCCGAGACTTCCTCCGCTGCAGGACCACGGATGAGGATCATTTGCCCTTTGCCGACAGCAGCTTGTCCAGATCGGCGCCGAAGGCGCTTTCATATTCTTTCCTGTCGATACCAAAGGCGGCTCTGAATGCTTCCTCGGGGCTGTGGTCCTTGAGTCTATCGAAATAAACAAAAATGGATCCGTACCCTTTTGCTTCGATCAGCCTGATGACGGCCAGCCCGGCGAAACTATAGAGAGGATCGCTTCCATACCTGTCCAATCCCCTGCGCCAGTCCGATGGGGATACAAGTTCATCCAATCCGGGTCGCTTGGACAGTTTGCGCACTTCCTGCAGCCAGGACTCTTTTTGTTTTGCAAGCTCTCTCTCGCCGGCCATTTCCACGATCTTGGCCGCAAACGCACCGGCAACCCCCTCATACATCCAGAGGATCTTCGGGCAGCGGTCGAGGCATTCCTGCGCCTGATACTTGTGCGTGAGCTCGTGACCGATGTTGTATAAGCGACGTCGATGATTGGGATGGAAGGGCGCACCGACATTTTGAAGAATCAGGCCTTCGCCGATGGACCAGCCGATGGTCGTCCGCGCCCGGCGCTCTGCCTCCTTCTGATTGATCTTGCCTTCCTTCAGGAAGGCCACGGCATAAGATTCGGGTGTGCCCACAATGCGAATGTAGACGTCCCCCTGCAATTCCCGGGCGAATGTCTCCTTGAAAAAGCGTAACGTGCTGTCCGCAGCGAGTTTAGCGCTTGCGGCTGCCTCTGCCGGGACCCCCGGCTCTGTGTCGATCCTGATCTCTCCCGGGAACGCCGCCGCGGGATGAAGCAGGAACACAATCATCATGACTTTAAGGGGTATGCGGAGTGCAGAAAAATGGTTCAGCATGCGCTTCTTAAACCTCCTCGGGAAACGGAAGAGCAGTGGTCGGCTGATGATACCATACCGCTCGGGAAAAGGCTTGCATGAAAGCATCTGGCCGGTGTTCCTTCAATTCGGAGCAACGTTGACCCCGTTGAGGTGCGGATTGGAATGATAGCCGGCAACTTGCTGTTTCCGGGTCCGCTTGTCATGGATCGGGGTTTTGTTCCGCGGCGCGCCGATGTCTGCCTCCGAAGAGCCGTTGGCAGGAGTTCCGGTTCCGGGACGGACGGGGGACGGGAAGATGAAGTCGCCGGACACGCCAACGAGGAAGGGTGCGACGGGTCGGTGGATTCTTCCACCGCACTTCCCGGAAATGCTTGACTAACGATCCCGATTGTGGAAGATTTCAACGCCGGCGCTTCCGCGCCAATCCAGGGCGACTTGATTCACAGGAGGTGGACGATGGCCGTCATCGATCTTCGCAGCGATACCGTAACCCTGCCCACCCGCCGCATGCGCGAGGCCGTCTTCCAAACGGACCTCGGCGATGACGTCTTCGGCGAGGACCCCGCCGTCAACCGGCTCGAGGCGACGGCGGCCGCCCTTCTGGGAACGGAAGCGGCGCTTCTCGTCGCGAGCGGCACGATGGGCAACGCCGTCTGCGTCCTCACCCACTGTGCGAGGGGTGATGAGGCGATCCTCGGCGACCGCTCGCACATCTTCCTCAACGAGGCCGGCGGCATGTCTGCCATGGGCGGGATCTTTCCCCACACGGTCCCAAACCAGCCGGATGGCACGCTCCCCCTGGACACGATCGAGGCGGCTGTCCGCGGCGACAACATCCATTTCCCCCGCACCCGGCTCATCTGTCTCGAAAACACGCACAACCGCTGTTACGGCACCCCGCTGACGCCGGACTACACCGCGGAGGTCGTCGCGTTCGCCAAACACCGCGGCCTTTCCGTCCACCTGGACGGCGCCCGCATCTTCAATGCCGCCATCGCTTTGGGGGTGGACGTCCGGGAACTGACCCGGGGCGTCGATTCCGTGAATGTATGTCTCTCCAAGGGCCTGGCAGCCCCGGTCGGTTCGCTGATCTGCGGAAGCGGGGACTTCGTCGCTCGGGCGCGCCGGATCCGCAAGATGATGGGCGGAGGGATGCGGCAGGCCGGGATCATCGCGGCCGCCGGAATCGTGGCCCTCGAGGAGATGATCGACCGTCTGTCCGAAGACCATGCGAACGCCCGCCGGCTTGCCCACGGCATCGCGTCCATTTCCGGCCTGTCCATCGACACGGAGCGCGTCCGGACGAACATCCTCTATGTCGAGCTGAGCAATCCGCGCTTTTCGGACGAACTCTTCCTGGCGCGCCTGAAGGGCCAGGGGCTCCTCGTCTCCCACACTTCCCCTGGCCGGTTCCGCATGCTCACCCATTATGGGATCGGCGAGGCCGAGATCGATGCCGCCCTGGAGGCGCTCCGGTCGGTCATGCTGGGTTGATCCGGCGGGTCTTTTCCAACCGGGGATGGCCCGCGGATTCTCTATCCGGCAGCATCACATTTTCCGAGCTGCTGAATGCAGACGAAAACGCCAGGCGAACCAGGTGGCGCCGAAGCCCCCTGCGGCAAAAACCATGAAGGCCGGGCCCCATGACCAAAGCGCCTGTTCGCCGGTGTGCAGGCAGTCCAGGACGGCGCCGAAGGCCACCGGGGAAACGGCGCCGGCGCCGAATCCGAGCAGGGAGCGGACCGCCAGGACCGACCCCAGACGATTGGGCGCAACCTCCTCGGTCGTCGCCGCCGACAGCACCGGCGAATCGCCGATGGTTACAAATCCGTAGATCAGCGTCAAGGCGGCCAGCGCCCATACCGGTAAGGCAATGAGCCAGCCGAAGATCAGGGAGAGAAACGTTCCGGCTGCGCCGAGCCCGGTCAGGACCGCCCGGCGTCCGAGAATATCCGACAGGTGCCCCATGGTGAGAGAGGCCACGGAGCCGACGATATGCATGGAGGCGGCAAAATAGGCGGCCAGTTCCATGGACTGGGTCGGGGAAGCGCCGGACAGGGCTATGCTGGCCGTGAGAAAGGCAGGTGCCCAGGCCCACATGCCCAGCAGTTCCCAGCAGTGGCAGGCGTAACCGGCCACCAGGGACCGGACGTTGCGTTCGTTTCTCAAAACCGCAACCAGGGATATCGTGCCTTTGAGGTCGTGAACGACATTCGGCGTGTGCCGGAGCGCGCCCCAGATGATCCATGCCCCGACGGAAGGCATGACGCCCGCGCCGACGAAAGCGAGCTCATAACCGCCTGTCGCAATCAGGAATCCTGAAAGGGCAAGGGAACAGGCGTACCCCAGGGAGGTGCTGGAGATAAACCACCCTACAGCGCCCCCTCGGCATGCCACCGGATACCTTTCCGCCATCAAGACAATCCCGGGGGTGTAGATGCCGCCTTGCATGAGGCCGAGAAGGGAATAGAGAATCAGGGTCGTCCAATAACTGCGGGCCAGGAAACCGAAGGCGAGGGCAGCGACCGTACTGGCCGCCACAGAGTACAGGAAGATCCGACGGGCGCCGAAACGGTCCGATAGCCAGGAGGCCGCGGCCAGGGAGGCGGCGTAGCCGAGCGAGAATCCCGATGCGATCGAGCCGGCCTGGGTCGCTGACATCCCCCAATCGCTCTTGAGGATCGGCAGACAGGCCGCATAAACCATGTAGTTGGCATACATGAAGATCCTTCCGATGCAGATGCCCATCAGCCAACCGTCGCGCCACAGCGATTGCTTCATCTCCCCTTCTTCCCCCCCGGCACGGCAAAACGCCGCTGACGGCAACGGGGATTCTGCCGTTGCCTGTCGACCGTCGCATGCTCATACTCCAAGACGGACCTTTTTTCATCACATTTCATGCGACAAATATCTCCT
>CAZWTL010000039.1:0-27261 GCA_964637025.1 uncultured Syntrophaceae bacterium
GGAAGCGGTATCGGATACGGATTCCTAACCATCGTGGGCTCTTCAACCATTGAGGGAATGATGTATGTCGCACAGACAAAAGTTATTTCTCAAGGAATTTGACGTAGACGCATTCAGGAGATTCCGTTCCAGTTACGAATCCATCAATCCGGACCGTCCCATAGAAACGGCCGACGTGCGGTACGGTGATACCGAGCCCGGGTTCCGCTGTTTTCTGGAACGGGCGGACGACCGCGCGCGGGCTTTCGTCGATGACATCCTTCCCGATCTCGGGCTCTTTCTTCAGGGGCCCTTTCCACTGCCGGGGAATCGGGTGACGCGAAGCGCCTGGGATTGCAGGGGGAAACTGGGCGCGTACAGGGCCGCCGGCGTTGTACCGCTGATCGAAGGGTCTCGTGTCCTCGATGTCGGCTGCAATGCCGGTTACGACACCTTTCTCATGAGATCGCTGGGCGCGATCGAGGCCGTCGGCATCGAACCCTACGGCTTCTATTATCAGGCGTCGTTCCTGAACGCCGTTTATCACGCTCCCGGCGTAAGCTTCCTTAACTTGGGCTGGGAAGATCTCGACCCCCGCCACTTCGGCAATTTCGATTTTGTAAATTGCCAGGGCTTGATATACCACGTCCGCACCCCCATGCTGCTCATCGAGAGGCTGGCCGCCATCATGCGTCCCGGCGCGACGCTGCTGATGGAAACCCACATCCTTCTCGAAACATCCTCGCAGGCGCAATTCATCGAAGGTTCTTTCTGGGGCGACGCAACCTATTGGTGGATTTTCGGCGATCAATGCCTGATGGGAATGCTCCGCTCAGGCGGATTCAAAGACGTCCGCATGCCCCTGAAAGCCGCCTGCGACAGCCGCAATCCGGCCGACCCCCGAACAACCGTCGAAGGTCATCCCGCAGGCGCACGGGCCTGGTTCGTTGCGACCAGGGAATAATTCAAACAAGGACAGATGCAAATGATCGACTTCCTGAAACCCGACTTCTCCGATCTTCCCGGCCGCAGGCCGCTCCCCCGCAATTACGTCCAGGGGAATGCAATCTCCGATCATATCGACGTTTCGGTGATCACCCCCTACTACAATACGGAAGACCTCTTTCGGGAGACCTTCGTCTCGCTGCAGGCGCAGTCCCTGCAGAACTGGGAATGGGTGATCGTGGACGACGGCTCCACGGACGCCTCTTCGGTGCAGCGGCTCGCCGATGTCGCCGCCGAAGATCGGCGCATCAAGGTCATCCGGCAGGCAAATGCCGGCCCCGGGGCGGCTCGGAACACCGCCTTCCGCAACACCTCCGGCCGCTATGTCTGCCTTCTCGACAGCGACGACATGGTGGAGCCGACCTATCTCGAAAAATGCGTCTGGTTTCTCGACTCCAACCCGGAATTCGCGTTCTGCAACTCCTGGAGCGTGGTCTTCGGCGATGAGCAATACCTCTGGACGACCGGATTCGAAAGGGGAAAGGCTCACCTGCAGGCCAACAGCGGCCCCCCGATCTCCGTGATCCGGCGCACCGCCTATGCGGACGGCGGCGGGTTCGACGAGTCCATCCGGTTCGGCCATGAGGATTGGGACTTCTGGCTGGCCATGGCCAAAGCGGGCCACTGGGGCTGCACGATCCGGGAATATCTCCAGTGGTACCGGAAACGGGGCGACGGACGCTTCGAGCAGATCATGCGGTCCGGCAACGTGAACGAAGAGTTCGAGGCGATGATGCGCCGGAAATACGACGGCCTCGAAAAGCGCTTTCCGGAGCCCGCGCCGCGCCCCCTGTCCCCTTACGAAACCATCGAAACGGGTTACGCCGTATCGAACCCCCTGGCGCCGAATCCGGCCGGAAGACGGATCCTGTTCCTCGTCCCGTGGATGACCACGGGCGGCGCCGACCGCGTCAACCTGGACCTGATCGAGGGATTGACCGCCAGAGGACACGATGTAACCCTTTGCGCGACCCTGGCGACGAATCACGTCTGGGAGCATCAGTTCAGCCGCTTCACGCCCGATATTTTCATACTGCCCAATATGCTCCGCGCGCCGGACTATCCACGATTTCTGGCCTACCTGATCCGCTCCCGCGGGATCGACACGGTCGTCGTCACGGGCAGCACCGTCGGCTACCACCTCCTCCCCTATCTCAGGGCCGTTTCGCCCGGCGTGGCTTTCGTGGACATGTGCCATGTCGAGGAGCCCCACTGGCTGAACGGGGGTCACCCCAGATTCGGGGTCGGGTATCAGGATCTGCTCGAGTTCAATATCGTGACCACCGGCCATCTGGCCGAATGGATGGAGGGCCGCGGCGCCGACCGGGATCGCATCCGGGTCATGTACACCGGAGTCCGGGCGGCGCCGACCGGGAGTCCGGACGACGTTCGAAGGTCCGTGCGATCGGAGCTGAACATCCCGGAGGAGATCCCCGTGATCGTCTTTGCCGGCCGGATCTGCGAACAGAAGCGCCCCGCCCTGCTTGCGGACATCCTCGGGGCCGCGCGCGACCAGGGAATGGTCTTTCAGGCGCTCGTCATCGGCGAAGGCGAGCTGAAAACCCAACTGCGGGACCTGCTGGAGCGGCGCCAACTGACCGACCGGGTCCGGCTGCTGGACGCCGTTCCCCATCGGAGATGGCTGGAGATCCTGGCCGCCTCGGACATCCTCCTGCTTCCTTCCCGGTACGAGGGCATTTCGATCGCGCTGCAGGAATCCATGGCGGCCGGCGTCGTGCCGGTCGCGGCCAGGGTCGGCGGACAGGACGAAATCGTGGCCCCGGACGCGGGCATATTGATCCCCCAGGGCAACGATGAACTCCGGGAATACGTGGAGGCCCTGCGTCGCTTGACCTCCGATCCCGCGGAACGGCGGAGGATGTCGAAACAATGCCAGGCGTTTGCCGCGTCGAGGCTGTCGTGGGAGGGGATGATCGGCCGTTTCCTCGCGCTTCTGGACGAGGCCCATGAACTCAGGGTCCGCAACCCGAGAGCTCCGATCGGCTTGGGGTTGGGCCGGGAGCTGGCCGCCCTGGCGGTGGAGTACAAACGTCTGGGCGAGGCGGTGGACTGGCTGTGGAATGCCAGATCCCCTTCGGATGCCGCCGGGGCCGCCCCCGTGAACGGCTCTCCCGGGACGGGCGTCGTCGTGAAGTTCGCCGTTCTCTTCAGCCGGACGCGGTTCGGGCAGCTCGTGGTTCGCAGTGAATTCCTCAAGGCCCTGGCGAAAAAATTGCTGAACCGGATGGGGGGGCGAGGATGACCGAAGCGCGTTTTGGCTGCGAATGGCTGGACCGCGGGCTGGCCTTCAGCCCCCGCGGGCTTCACATCTGCTGCGTCTGCCACCACGGGGAGCTCGGGTGGCTGCCGATTTCCGATTTCAGCGGGGGCGACATCCCGGTGGAACGCATCCGGGAGGCCCGGTCCGCATACATCGAGGCGATCCGATCCACCGGCCTTGGGGCCTGCGAGGGCTGCGGCCTGCTGGAGAAGCGCGTCTGGCCCCCCCACCCCTATCTGGTTCAGACCGTCAATCTCTCCCATTTCACCCTGTGCAACCTCGATTGCCGCTATTGCTATCTCCAGCTCGAAAAGAGGCGCACGAGCTGGTGGAACGATCCGGAGTGGCTCGACGCCGGCCTCCGGCCCATTGCCCTGCACGACACCTTCCGGGCCATGATCCGCGACGGCCTGCTCGCGCCGGACGGGGTCGTCAATTGGGGCGGCGGCGAACCGACCCTGCTGCCCGAGTTCGAGAAACTGCTCGGGCTGCTCGTGGCCAACGGCCGCTGGAACTACGTCGCCACCAACGCCGTGCGTTATTCCCCGGCCCTTGCAGCGGGTCTGGCCGACGGCCACGTCGGGATGGTGTGCAGCGTGGATGCCGGCTCCGCCGCAACCTTCGCGGCGATCAAGGGACGCGATCGTTTCGACCGGGTCTGGACCCACCTCAGGGCCTATGCCGCAACCGGCGGCAATGTCCAGGCGAAGTACATCGCGACGCGGATGAACAGCGATCCCGGCGAGGCCCGCGAATTCGTCCGCCTGGCCTCGGAGGCCGGGGTGCGAGGAATCATCTGCGACGTGGACGCCTTCGACCAGGAGGCGACCCCGGACATCAGACAAACCATACAAACCATCCGCCGCGAGGCAAGACTCCGCGGCCTGCCGACGCAAGTGTCCGGCAGCGGCCTGGTCTCCTTTCCGGAAAAGGAGCTGGATCCGGAGACGTGACCGCGGAACAACATCGTCAGGAGTGAACATCATGCCCGACCCTATGGAAGAACTTCTGGACATGCCCCTGCGCCGGGCGCTTTCGGTCATTCAGGAGAGCATCGTGACCGAAACGACCTATTTCGGCGTGGGCGCTCAAAAATGCCCGATGGACGCCTGGGTTTACCAGGAGATCGTTCATGAAACCAAGCCCGACGCGATCGTCGAGATCGGCAACGCCAGCGGCGGCGGCACCTTGTATCTGGCGCATCTCTGCGATCTGCTGGGGCACGGCAGGGTGATCGGGCTGGATCTTTCCCACGGCCATGTGCCGGAGATCGTCAAGCGGCATCCCCGGATCACCCTGATCGAGGGAGATGCGTGCCGCAATTTCGGACGCGTCGAGCAGATGGTTTCGAACGAAGACCGCGTCCTGGTGATCGAAGACAGCTCCCATACCTACGACAACACCCTGAACATCCTGCGACTCTATTCCAGGCTGACGAAACCCGGGGATTATTTCATCGTCGAAGACGGCATCTGCCGCCACGGGCTGGACGTGGGGCCGCAGCCCGGTCCCTATGAGGCCATCGAGACCTTCATCGCCGAAAACGGGGATTTCGAGATCGACCGAACCCGGGAGCATTTCCTGATCACCTGGAACCCCAAAGGCTATCTGCGGCGGACCGCGGCCCGTTGACGCATGAAGATTCTCTACACCACCCACCAGTTTCTCCCCGAATACGCGGCGGGAACGGAAATCCTCACGTACAGCACGGCGCGGGAGATGAAGAGGCGCGGCCACGACGTCCACGTCTTCACGGGATACCCCTTGAAAGGGGCGCCCGGAAAATCCAACACCTTCGATCGCTACGAATGCGACGGGATATCCGTCGACCGGTTTTTCAACGACAAGTCCCTGGCGATCCGCCCCCGGAACCCCCTGGAGGCAGAATACAACAATCTGTTCGTCGCGGATTACCTTCGCGGACGGCTGCGGGAAATCAAGCCGGATCTGGTCCATTTCTACCACCTCCAGCGGCTTTCCGCCTCCCCCATCGACGTCTGCCGGGAAATGGGGATCCCCTCTCTTTTCACGGCCACGGATTTCTGGATGGTCTGCCCGACCAATCAACTGTTCCTGCCCGACCACTCGGGATGTTCGGGCCCCGATCCGGGAATGGTCAACTGCGTCCGGCACCTGGCCGCCATTTCACAGGGGGAAAAGGTCCGGTCCCTGCTGGACCGCGTGCCGGACCGGCTCATGGCCCTCTGCATCCAGGGGATCCGATCCGCCCCCTTCCGGCCTGAAAAGGGATTTTTGCCGCTGGTGAGCGCCCTGGCCGCCAGGCCCGCCTTTATGGCCGAGCGGCTGAATCGCGTGGACCTGGTGCTGACGGCCACGCGGTTCATGGGAGAGACGCTTGGCCGCCACGGCCTGGAAAAAAACAGAATCCGCCACCTCCCTTTCGGCATCGACACCTCCCCCATCGCGAAGGTTTCGGAGAAGGGGGTCGGGCAGGATCTCCGCATCGGCTTCATCGGAACCCTATACCACCACAAGGGCGCCCACGTGTTGCTGGAAGCCTTACGTTCTCTGCCGGCGGATGCGCCCCTGAAGGTCAAAATCTACGGCCATCCCGGTCAGTTCCCCGCCTACACCCGGATGCTGCGCTCCCTGGCCGGGGATGACCCCCGCGTCGCTTTTTGCGGAACCTTCCCCCACCCCGATATCGGCGCGGTCCTGTTCGATCTGGACTTGCTGATCATCCCCTCCCTGTGGTACGAGAACACCCCGCTGATCCTCTCTTTCGCCCAGGCCGCGAGGGTGCCCATCGTGGCGACGGACTCCGAGGGGATGAACGAGGCGATTTCCGACAATGAAAACGGGTTCCTGTTTCCCAAGGGGGATGCGAAGGGTCTTGCGGCCATCCTCATGCGGCTGTGCCGTGACCGGTCCGCGGTCAAACGCCTGTCCGAAAACGCCCGGACGCCAAAACCGATATCCGCTTATGGGGATGAACTGGAACGGATTTACGACAACGTCATTCACGGCCGGGCGGCGGGCTGAGCCTGCAGCGGCTGTTTCGGATTTTCACACAGGGGGATAAGCGACATGCGCTGTCTCATTCTCGGAGGGGCCGGTTTCATCGGCTCCCACATCGTCGACGCCCTGGTGGCGAGGAAACACACGGTCAGGATCTTCGATCTTCCCAACATCAGCACGCACAACCTGCTGCGGAGCAGGGATTCCGTCGAAATCCTCGGAGGGGATTTCAACAACGTCAACGACGTTTCCCCGGCCCTGACGGAGATCGAGGTGGTCGTGCATCTCGTGGGCACGACGCTTCCCGGGCCGTCGAACGAGAATCCGGCTTACGACGTGGAGAGCAATGTCATCGGCACGCTGAACATCTTGAAGCTGGCGGTGGAGAAAGGGGTCCGGAAGATCCTGTTCGCCTCCTCGGGAGGAACGGTGTACGGCATTCCCCGCACACTGCCCATTCCTGAAACCCACGGGACGAATCCGGTCTGTTCCTACGGCATCACCAAATTGGCCATCGAGAAGTATCTCGCCCTCTTTCACCACCTCTACGGCCTCGACTACACGGTGCTGCGTCTGGCCAATCCCTACGGCGAAAGGCAGCGCATCGACGGGGTTCAGGGCGCGGTGTCGGTATTCCTGGGGAAAACGCTGCTGCGGCAGCCGATCCAGATCTGGGGCGACGGCACGACGGCCCGGGACTACTTCCACATCAGCGACCTCGTTTCCGCCTTCATGAAGGTCATCGAGTCGGAGGCCCCGTCCAAAATCTACAACATCGCCGGAGGACGCGCCCGCTCCCTGAACGACATCGTGGCCACCATCCGGGAAGTGACGGGCCTGCTGCCGGAGGTGCGGTATCTGCCCGCCAGAAAGCTGGACGTGCCGGTCAATTGCCTGGACGTCGGGCTGGCGCGGAGGGAGCTGGACTGGCGGCCGGAGATGCCCTGGGAAGAGGGGATCGCGCACACATGGGAATGGCTGAACGCATCGAAAAAGCATGGCTGACGCGTGGAACGGCCTTGGGCCGCGCGAAGCCCCGGAGTCTGAAAAGCCCTGCCGGACTATCGGGCGCCCGCGGCGGGGGTTTCCCCGGTTACGGGCTGCGGCGCCTTCTCCTGAATGGCGAGGATCCTCTCCATCTCCGGGATGTTCGCCCCGTTGACGACCTTTCCGTCCACGAGGAAAAGGGGCGTTCCCACCCCCGCCATGCCCAGCCGGTCGCCGAGCTCCTTGTGGGCCTTCACGAGCCTGTCGGCCTCCTCGCTCTTGCAGGGGGTGAATTTCATATCGTCCATTTTTCCGGACATCGCCTCTTCATAGGCCTTTGCCGGATCTTCGACGCAGAAGATCTGCCGGATCTTGGCCTCGGCATTCGGATGGATGGAGGCCAGCGGGTAGAAGAAAATGTAGCGCGTCACATCGCTTCTCTGGGTGAAGAATGTGGCGGCCTTCCGGCAGAAGGGGCAATCCGGATCGGTCACCTCGATCACCGTATGGGATCCGCCGCCGATCTTCAGGGCTTTGTCGAGCGGAAGGCTTTTCAACTTGGTTTCGAGGACTTCCCGGTTTCGCTGCTGCGTCAGGTTCCTGCCGTCCGCCGTAAGGATCGATCCGGTGAAGATGTATTCCGCCCCCGGGGCGTAATAGGCCATCCGGCCGTTGACAATGATCTCATAGACGCCGGGAACGGCGGTCGGCGTGATGCTTTCCAGGGGATAATTGGGAAAACTCTTCCGGAAAGACTCCTCGGGCGTGGCCGCCTCGAGCGAAACGGCCGTCATGACCATCATGATGCAGAATAAGAAAAAAACCTTCAGGCGAATATTCATATCCTCTCTCCATTCGTTGTCCGCGTTGCCCATCGCTTCCATCGGCGCCGCCCGAATCGTGAAAAGGCCCTTCAATGCAGGATGGCTTCAGCGGCGGGAGTATACGGGGAACCATCCCGCCTGTCAACAGATCATTCCGGCCGGTCATGCCTCTTTTGGGCGCAGGGACGCCTCGCGCAGGGCGTTCAAATATGTTGTTGCGGCCCCCCCGGCCGGAGATCCTCCGGAAACGCAGCGGCCGCAGCGGCATCGCGCGTGCAGGTCCGCGGGCGGGGAAAATCAGGGACGGTCTTGCCCATGAACGGGGGGGAAACGCCTTTGGACTGCGTGGCGTCGGTCGTCCTGTATCGGGACCCGCCGGAGAGGATCGAGAACCTCATCTCGGACCTTTTCGACACCCGTCTGAAGGTCAAGCTCTGCATCGTGGACAATTCTCCGGCTCCCGTGCCGATCACCCCGGGAGACCGACCGATTCTCTATCATCATGCCGGCCGGAACCTGGGTTACGGCAAGGCCAACAACTGGAGCATCACGAACGGCGGGCCGAGCAGGTATTTCCTCATCCTCAACCCGGATGTATCCCTGTCCGGAGGCGTTTTGGAGGCACTGGCCCAATACATGGACGGCCATCCCGAGGTCGGCGCGGTTTGCCCGAAGATCCTGAATGGGGATGGGACCCTGCAACCCTTGAACAAGAGGCGTCCGACCGTTCTGGACCTCTTCCTGAGACGATTCTGCGCCGGCTCCGCGCTCCCCTGCGTCCGGAAACGGCTGGACCGTTACGAAATGAGGGATGTCGGTTATGACGACATCCACGAGGTGCCGTTCATGACGGGGGCGTTCATGTTCTGCAGGACCCGGGTTCTCAGGGAGGTCGGCGGCTTCGATCCGCGATATTTCATGTATTTCGAAGACGCCGACCTGAGCAGGAAAATCCAGAATGCGGGTTTCAAGACGGTTTATTATCCCCACGTGCAGATCACCCATCTCTGGAAACGGGAATCCCGAAAACGCCTCGCCATGGCCCTGGTTTTCCTGATCAGCGGCATGAAATATTTCCGCAAATGGGGCTGGAAATGGCTCTGAAGGATCCCCGGATTTTGCCTGATGGCTTCGCAAGGAGCGTGAGATGACCGCAGCGGAGCATCCTTCCTTGCGCGTGCTGGTCACGGGCGCCTCGGGCGCCGTGGGGCCCCATGTGGCGGCATTCCTCGACCGCGCGGGCTGCGCGGTGCGAACGCTTTCGCGGAAAGCCCCCGCACCGGGGCTCCTGCCTCCGCGGGTCGAGACGCGGATCGGGGACATCACGGACCGGTCCCGGGTTCGGAAGGCGATGGAGGGCATCGACGCGGTCATCCATCTGGCCGCGCTGCTCCAGATCCCGAACCCCGGCCCCGCCCTGACCGATGCGTACGAGCGGGTGAATGTCGGCGGGACCGCGGTCGTTGCCGAGGCGGCCCTGGAGGCCGGGGTGGGCCGCCTGGTCCATTTCAGCACGATCGCCGTTTACGGCGGTTCGGCGGGCGGGATGCTCACGGAGGGTTCGCCGCCCCGACCCGCCTCTCTCTATGCGCGGACCAAGCTCGCGGCGGAGAAAATCGTCCTGGCGGCAAGGCGGTCCGACGGCCTTCCCCTGGCAACGGTGTTGCGTTTCGGCGCCATCTACGGTCCGGGGATCCAGGGAAATTACCGGCACCTGCTGCTGGCCCTGGCCCGGGGACGCTTCATCCCCATCGGTCCGGGGGACAACCGGCGCACCCTGATCCATGTCCGGGATGCGGCCCGGGCGGCCTGGGTGGCCGCCCGCCATCCGGATGCCGCCGGCAAGACCTACAATGTCACGGACGGGTCTTGCCATCGCATGCAAGATATCGTACAAGCCCTCTGCAGGGCCCTCGGCCGGAAGCCGCCGCGCCTGTCGCTGCCCATCGGCCCCGTTCGATGGCTGGCGGTCCTGATGGAAGGGGGCGCCCGGTCCTGCGGTCTGCGGGCCCCGGCCACCCGGGCGATGATCGATACCTACCTGGAGGACGTGGCCGTGGACGGTCGGCTGTTTTGCCGAGAGACCGGATTCTCTCCGGAATACGACCTGAAGGCGGGATGGCGCGAAACGGTCGCCGAAATGCGGAGGGCCGGCGATTTGTGAGGGATCGCCGCGGACCCGCGCAAGGCTATGAAGGATAAAACACCAGCTTTCGCCTATGTTGTCTGATCCGATCGCACCTTTCGTCCGGCTGGCGGAACTGGCCGCCCCGTGCAGGACCGCCCTTCTTCTCCTGTGCTGCGCGCTCCTGGGCGCGGCTGGGGGCTGGCTCATCGCCACCGTGCCGTTTCGGAAAAAGCTGATGGATGCCCCCAACGCGCGCAGTTCCCACACCATTCCCACCCCCCGCGGCGGGGGTGTGGGGATTCTGGCGGCCTTTACCCTGGCGGGGCTGACCCTCCGGATTCCGGCAACCTTCCTGTCCGCGGCCATCCTCATCTCCGCGGTGAGCTTTTACGGCGACTATGTCCGCATCTCCGTCCGCCTGCGGCTGGCGCTGCAGACGGTCTGCGGCGTCATTTTCCTCCTTCCGCTCCTGACCGGCGCAAACGCCCCTTTATCGCCGTTCCTCGCGGGCCTTCCGCCGTTCATGGTCATCCCGGCGGCGGCGCTGACGTTCCTTTTCGTGATCGGCACGGCGAATTTCTTCAATTTCATGGACGGCATCGACGGCATCGCCGGCCTCAGCGGGGCAATCGGCTTCGGCCTGCTGGGGCTCTTCGGCATCCTTCACTTTCCCGGGGATTCCCTCCGGACGGCCCTGTCGCTGCTGGCGGTCTGCGTTTCCCTTGCCTGTCTGGGGTATCTCCCGTTCAACATGCCCCGGGCCAGGGTCTTCATGGGCGATGTGGGCAGCATCCTTCTGGGATTCGTCTTTTCCGGCCTGGCGGTCCTGCTTTCGCGGAACTGGCTTGAAACGGCCTGTTTCGCGTCACTGCTTTTCCCCTTCTACGCGGACGAACTGACCACGATCGTTGTCCGCGTTCGCGATCGCGAGAACCTCTTTCGACCCCACCGCCGCCATCTCTACCAGATTCTGGCCAATGAACTCGGGGTCGCCCACTGGATCGTCGCCGCGTTTTACGGGGCTGCGCAATTGATCGTCGGTTTGGCCGCGCTGGCCGCCTGTTCCCGCGGGGCGTGGCCGCTCCTGATTCTGCTGGCCTCCTGCTTCGCCTTCTTCATCGCCCTGACGGCCCATGTCCGCAGGATCGTCCGATCGTAAAGGCCGCACTTTCCTTTTTGACTTTCCGCGCGGCTGAAGTTAGGATGTCGGCGTAAAAACAGTTTCAAAGGACAGGCAAGATGCTCGAATCCTCTCTCGACAGACTGGCGCAGCGGATCCTCAGCCTCGACGAGGCTTCCCTGACCGCGCTCTGGGGAAAATACAAGAAGCGGATGGAAAATTTTGAGCCCTCCAGGGAATGGGAAAAGGCGGTCATCGTCTTTTTCATCATCAACGCGGTCCGGGCCAAGAACCATCTCTTCAATGAACAGATCCTGCGCAAAACGGCGTCCGATAAGGGGAATCCCCCCGGGAAAAAGCCGAAGCTGCGGCTGGTCAAATCGTAACCCATGGCAATGGAGCGAATGAACGGCCCCCGTCTTTCCGTTCCGCATCCAGGGATGGCGCACCATGGATCGTGAAACGGCGCGAACCCGGATCGAAGCCCTGCGCGCGACGATCCGCCGCCACAACCGCCTCTACTATCAGTGGGATGATCCGGAGATTTCCGACGCCGATTACGACCTCCTCTTCCGGGAGTTGATCGAGCTGGAAACGGCGTTTCCCGATCTCGTCAACGCGGATTCGCCCACGCAGCGCGTCGGCGCCCCGCCGCTGGAGAAGTTCGGCGCGGTCACCCATCGGACCCCGATGCTCAGCCTGGCCAATGCCTTTTCCGACGAAGAGATCCGCGAATTCGACCGCCGGTGCCGCCGTTTTCTGGGAAGCGGCGATTCCATCCGATACGTGGCTGAACCGAAATTGGACGGGCTCGCCGTGAACCTGCTCTACGAATCGGGACGGCTGACCCTGGGTTCGACGCGCGGGGACGGAGCCGTGGGCGAAAACGTCACGTTGAACCTTCGGACGATCCCGGCCATTCCCCTGGCGATCCCGCCTCCGCAGGAAGACAGCGCCGCGGCCCCGGAGGCGGCGCCGGCAAGGGTCGAGGTCCGGGGCGAGGTTTGCATGGAACGCAGGGCCTTTCTCGAACTCAACCGGCGCCGGGCCGAACAGGGGGAACCCCCTTTCGCCAATCCCCGCAACGCGGCCGCGGGCTCGCTCCGCCAACTTGACTCGCGGATCACGGCGCGGCGGCCCCTGACCTTCTTCGGCTATGGCATCGGAACCGCGGAGGGGACCCCCTTCCGGACGCACGGCGAGGTGCTCCAGGCGCTCGCCGCCTGGGGATTCCAGGTGAACCCCCTGATCCGTTCCGGAATCGGCATCGAAGCGTGCGTGGAGTATTACCACGATATCGGCCGGATCCGCGACGGACTCCCCTACGAGATCGACGGCATCGTCGTCAAGGTGGACGATCTCTCCCTGCAGGAGCGGCTCGGCGTGGTTTCCCGCAGCCCCCGCTGGGCGGTCGCCTGCAAGTTCGCCGCGATCCAGGCGCGCACCGTGATCGAGGAGATCGTCGTCCAGGTCGGGAGAACGGGGGTCCTGACGCCCGTCGCCGTGATGAGGCCGGTCCGCGTCGGCGGCGTCATGGTCAGCCGGGCCACGCTCCACAACGAGGACGAGATCCGCAAGAAGGACATCCGCGTCGGGGACACGGTCGTCATTCAGCGGGCGGGCGACGTCATCCCGGAGGTCGTCGAATCGGTCCCGTCCGCGAGAACCGGTGCGGAGAGGCCTTTCGCCATGCCGGACACCTGTCCGGAATGCGGATCCCGGGTCGTCCGGACGGAGGGAGAGGCGGCCCACCGCTGCATCGGGATCGCCTGCCCCGCGCAGATCCGCGAACACGTCGCCCACTTCGCCTCCCGCGGGGCGCTGGACATCGAGGGGCTGGGCGAGAAAATCGTCACGCAACTCCTGGCGGCGGGCCTGATCCATGACCCGGCCGACCTCTTCCTGCTGACCAAGGAGCAGCTCCTCGGCATGGAGCGGATGGCCGAAAAATCGGCATCCAACCTGATCGCGTCCCTCCAGCGGGCGAAGAATCCGCCCCTGGACCGGCTGATCTTCGCCCTCGGCATACGCCACGTCGGAGAGCAGACGGCAAAGCGGCTGGCGCAGACCTACGGGACCCTCGACAGGCTGATGGCGGCCGGCCGGGAAGAGCTGCAGACCGTTCGGGATATCGGGCCGGAGGTCGCCGCGTCCATTGCCGGATTTTTCAGGGAGCCCGGGAACGTCCGCGTGATCGAAAAACTGAGGCGCGCGGGGGTCGCCCCCCGGGAAGCGCCGCAGACCCATGACGCGCCGCTGGCGGGGAAAACGTTCGTCTTTACGGGAACGCTCTCCCGGATGGGCCGCAACGAGGCCAAGGCCCTGGTGGAATCCCTGGGAGGAACGGTCGCCGGCTCGGTGACCCGAACGACCGACTACCTGGTCGCGGGGAGCGACGCGGGCTCCAAGCTGGCCAAAGCGAGGCAATCCGGCATTGGGATCCTCGACGAGGAGGCCTTTTTCGCATGGATGGAGAACCACAGGAAATGACCAAGCGCTATCGCGTCCATGTTTCGGGCCGCGTGCAGGGGGTTTACTTCCGGGCGAACTGCCGCGAAACCGCCCGTTCGCTGGGTTTGAAAGGCTGGGTCCGGAACCTTCCGGACGGACGCGTCGAAGCGGTCTTCGAAGGGGAAGAGAAGGCGGCGGAGGCGATGCTCCGCTGGTGCCGAACCGGAACGCCTCCCGCCAGGGTGGATCGCATCGAGTTCAGGGAAGAGACCCCGGCCGAAGGCCTTGCCGGCTTCGAGATCGTCTATTGACCGCGTCCCCTATTTGAATTCCCTGAGGGCCTCTCCGAATCCCTCGATGGAACCGAGAATCGTCCGGTCGTCCACGCAGTAGGCGATCCGGATGTGGCCGGGCGCGAAGAATCCGCTCCCCGGTACCGTGAGGATCCGCCGCTTCCGGAGGGCGTCCGCGAACAGCACGTCGTCATCGATGGGCGTCCGGGGGAACAGATAGAAGGCCCCCTGGGGCTTCTGGATCCGGTAACCGACCGAGGCAAGGCCGTCGCACAGAAGGTCCCGCTTCCTCCGGTAGGCATCCACATCGATCGTCACCCCCTGAAGGCCGGCAACCACCCGCTGCATCAGGGAGGGGGCGTTCACAAAACCGAGAATCCGGTTGCAGAGCGTCAGCCCTCCCATGACCTCCTCCAGCTCCTCCATGGCCGGATTGGCGGCGATGTACCCGATGCGCTCCCCCGGCAGGGAAAGGCTCTTCGAGTAGGAAGAGGCGATGAGCGTCCGGGGATAGGCTTTCATCACGCTCGGCACGGTCAATCCGTCGTAAACGATTTCGCTGTAGGGCTCGTCGGAAATCAGGTAGATCGCCCGCCCGAGTTCCTTTTCCTTTTCGGCCAGGATCGCCCCGAGCCCCCGGATCGACGCCTCGTCGAAAACCTTCCCCGTCGGATTGTTGGGAGAGTTGATCAGAACGGCCCTGGTCTTTTCGTTCACGGCCTGACGGATCGCGTCCAGATTCAGGCTGAAATCGTCCGACGGCGGCACAATCCGGGGAACACCGCCGGCGTTGTCCGTATAGAACCGGTACTCCACGAAAAAGGGCGCCGGCATGACCACCTCTTCGCCCGGATTCAGGATCGTCTTCAGAATGACGTTGAGCGCCCCGCCCGCCCCGCAGGTCATCACGATCTGGTCGGCCGCAAGCGCAACCCCGCGGGAGGCGCTCAGCTCCGCGGCCACGGCCGCCCGGGTCTCCGGATAGCCCGCATTGGGCATGTAGCCGTGCTTGCCGGGGATCTCCGCCGCCGCCAGTTCGCAAAGCCGCTCCTTGACGGCCGCGGGAGGATCGAGATTGGGATTCCCGAGGCTGAAATCAAAGACACGGTCCGCGCCGTATTGGCGCTTCAGCCGGATGCCCTCCTCGAACATCTTCCGGATGAAGGAGGCCTGGGTCATGAATCCGTGGATTTTATCTGCAATCACCGTCATGGAGCGCCCCTTTCCGTCCCGTCGGCCCGGCCTTTTCCGGGTTTCGCGAGACTTCATAAAGTCGTTTTTACTCGCATGCCGCTCCCTCGGGTGTCAAGAAGTATTTGGAAAACGCCGCGGACCGCTGACCCAGTTTTCCGTTGACACCCCGGACCGTCTTGTTCTATGCTCCCGCGACAAAAACGATGCCTGATCCCAAAATCATTCTTCGCCCCGGGAAGCGCGGCCCTTGCATCCCCTTCCCCTTGCGGAAGCGCGGGGAAGGACCCGGATTCTCCCCAACCCATTGCCCTGACGGTCCGAAAGCCGAGAGCCATTGACGATGAACGTCACGATCATATCCCCGAGTCCGCATCTGCAGCGCATCAGCGCCTATGGCGTCAGAATCCTCTCCTCTTGCCTCAAGCGGATCGGGTGCGATACGAGGCTGATCTTCCTGCCGCGCCGGATCGGCGAGCTGCATCCCCCCGAGATCCTGGACCGGATCGTCGAGCTGGCACGCCATTCCGATCTGATCGGAATCTCGCTGATGACGGACGATCTGGCCAATGCCATCCCGATCACCCGGAGGCTCAAACAGGAGCTCTCCGCTCCCGTGATCTGGGGGGGCGTGCATCCCACGATCGAACCCGAAGCGTCCCTTCAATACGCGGACATGGTGTGCATCGGCGAGGGAGAGGAGAGCCTGGTCGAACTCGTGGAAAAGATGCGGGCCGGCGAAGATCGCCCCCATATCCCCGGCATCTGGCGGAAAGAGGGGGAAAAACGGATCCGGACGCCCCGGCGGCCGCTCATCCAGGATCTGGACCGTCTGCCCTTCCCCGATTTCGACACGGAGAACCACTTCGTCCTTTGGAACGACGGCATACAACGGGTCACCTCCGAGATCCTGCAGGTCTGTCTGAGGGATTACTACCTCACGTTGACCAGCAGGGGCTGCCCTTTCCAGTGCACCTACTGCTGGAACCACGTTTTCAGCCGGATCTACGAAGGGGAGCGGACCATCCGGAAACGCAGCGTGGAAAACGTGATCGCCGAGCTGAAGATGGTCAACGACCGTTTCCCCTATGTGGAAAAGATCTGCATCGACGATGACGCTTTTTTTCTGCGCACGGACGAAGAGATCGAGGCATTCTGCGCTCAATATCGGGAACACGTCCGGATCCCCATGTGGGTGACCGGCGCCACCCCCTCGACGCTCAACGAGAGGAAACTGGCCGCCCTGGCCAACGCCGGCATGACCACCTTTCGCATGGGAATCCAAAGCGGCAGCGAACGAACCAAGCGGCTCTACCGGCGCACCCACTCGAACCGGGCCATCCTGAACGCCGTCCGGCTGATCCATCGATTCAGGGAGACCGTCCGCAGCCCGCAATACGACATCATCCTGGACAATCCCTGGGAAACCGCGCGCGACCTTCGCGCCACCCTGCTTTTTCTCAGCCGTCTTCCCGTTCCCTACGAACTGTTCCTTTTCCCCCTGGTCTTTTATCCCGGGACGGATCTCTTCGAGAAGGCCCGGCGCGAAGGGAAGATGCCGGCAGAGGAGTCGGAGATCGAGCGGATCCGTCATCACCGCCTGAAACCCACTTTCCTGAACGGCCTGTTCGTCCTGATGAACGACTATGCCCGCAGGGGATGGCGCATCTCTCCCGCGGTCATGTTTCTGCTGACCCGTCCGCTCCTGATGCGGCTCGGCATCAGCCCGCTCATCCATCGCGCGATGCGCAAAAGACTGGAGGACGCGGTTCCGCAGGGGCTCGGCCGCCGGATGTTCAAGGAGCTGAAAGATCGCTTCCAAGGCCGGGCCTCCATGTGATAGCCTTTATCGATAGGAACCCGGGCCGATGGACGGGCGATCGGCTGTCCGGAATCGATCCGTTTCCCGGAGCGCGCCCGAATCGATCATGTCGATGGCAATGATGGCCAACAATCCACTGTTCAATTTCATCCGCAAACTGCTGCTCCATCGCGGTCTGGTCAAGAACCTGGTCATCCGCGATCTGAAGAGCCGCTATGTCGGCTCGGCGATGGGTTTCTTCTGGTCGGTCATCCATCCCCTGGTCCTGCTGATCGCCTACACTTTTGTCTTTTCCGTTGTCCTGAAGCAGCAGCTTGGACCGCGCGCGGGGGTCGGCAACTTCGCCGTTTATCTGTTTTGCGGGATTCTTCCCTGGCTGGTCCTGCAGGAGACCCTCTCCCGCTCCAGCAACATCCTGGTGGAAAACGCCAGCCTGATCACGAAGACCCTCTTTCCGGCGGAAATTCTGCCCTTCTCGATCCTGATCGCCAACCTGGTGAACCACTTCATCGGCGTGGCCCTGCTGCTGGTCGTCCTGCTGGCGTTCCATCATTCGGTCAGCCCGTTGATCCCCCTGTTTTTGATCTATCTGCTGCCGCTGTCGCTTTTTGCGCTGGGATTGAGCTGGTTCGTCGCCAGCGTGCAGGTCTTTCTGCGCGATACCGCGCAGGTCCTCTCGGTCGTTCTGACGTTCTGGTTCTGGTTTACGCCGATCTTCTACGAGGAGAGGATGATCCCGGCCAAGCTGGCCTTCCTGATGCGATTCAACCCGCTCGCGGAGGTGGTTGCCGGCTACCGCGACTGCCTGCTGCGGGGCGACTGGCCCTCCTGGAGCGGGCTGCCCTGGCTGTACGCGGCGGCCCTGCTGACCTTCGTGGGAGGAGGACTTTTTTTCCGATACACGAAGAAATCGTTTGCCGACGTCTTATAAATGAACGCCATCGCTGCAGACAACCTGTCGAAGTCCTATCGGATCTACGCGAAGCCGGCCGACCGCCTGAGGGAGCTTCTTTTCAGACGGAAGCGGCACCAGGATTTCTGGGCCCTGAAACAGGTCAGTTTCGCCGTGCCCCGGGGCAGCATGTTCGGCATCATCGGGGAGAACGGCTCCGGAAAGAGCACGCTGCTGCAGATCATTGCCGGCACCATGCAGCCGACCTCCGGAACGAAGCTCATTCAGGGACGGGTCGCGGCCCTGCTGGAACTCGGGTCGGGCTTCAATCCCGAATTCACCGGCCGGGAAAACGCGCATCTCAACAGCTCGATTCTGGGGCTGGACAACGGCGAGATTGCCCGCCGCATGCCCGAGATCGAGCGTTTTGCGGAAATCGGCGACTTCATGGATCAGCCGGTCAAAACCTATTCGAGCGGCATGTACGTCCGGCTGGCCTTCGCGGTCTCGATCAACGTCGATCCGGAAATCCTGCTGGTGGACGAATCCCTGGCGGTGGGCGACATCTATTTCCAGCAGCGCTGCATACGCAAGATCAGGCAATTGAAGCAGGAAGGCAAAACGATCGTGCTGGTCTCCCACGACACGGCCGCGATCAGCAACCTCTGCGACGCGGCCCTATGGCTGGAACACGGGGAGGTCAGGGACTGCGGGCAGACCGACCGGGTCGTTTCCGGATACGTGGCCGCCATGGCCCAGCGGAAGGATCCCTACGCCAACGAACACGCCCCCAGGGCGACGGAAGCGTCGTCCGTCGAGCTGCAGGGCGCGCCGGACGAAGACCTCGTGGTATCGACGCTTCGCAATGTGGATCGCCGCTGGGGGAACCGGCAGGCGGAGATTCTCGGGGTCAAGCTGATCGACCCGTCGGGGCAGCCCTGCGACTCCATCTACCACGACGAGATCGTGACCCTGCGCGTCTCGGCCCAGTTTCACAGGCCCTTTGACAGGCCCCTGATCGGATTCATTCTGCGAAACCGCCTGGGCGAGGATATCTGCGGCATCAACTCTTCCGCCCAGGGCGTGGTCCTGCCCCCGGCGGCGGCGGAGCAGGTATGCACCGTTGATTTCACCTTGAAGATTCCTCCGCTTCACCCCGGGAACTACCACTTCACCGTGGCCGTCGGCAACGGTACGCATGAAGATTATTCCACGTGCGATTTTGTGGAAAACGTGATCAGCCTGACCATTCAGCAGCGCCATCTCATCTATGGATACATGAAGTTCGATTGCGCCATCCATCTGAAATACATCGGGCCTTCCCCCGGGACGCGGAGCGGACCCGCCTAGGATCCCGCCCCGCCGGCAGCGGCTCCTCGCCCCCTGTCCGCTTACTCATCCCGTTGAAACGCCCCGCAACGGTTGGTCGGCCTGCCGGATTCCGGTCTCCCCTTCCGGGCATCCGGGTGGCGTATCGCACCGGCGTCCCTGCCGCCCAGGCCGCCCTTTCCCGATGCGGCGGCACCCTTTGCCCGGACTCGGGGCAGCGGCTTCGGGCAGCGCTTGACATTCCCGCGGGTTTCTTCTATTCTCCCCTCGCCTTCTGAAAATCAACGGGGCCTCTGCCGGCGTCAGACCGAAAGGCCGCCTCTCGCCCCAACCAAGGATGCGAATCGATGCCGATTTTTGAATACCAATGCCGGAAATGCAAAGACAAGTTCGAGGTTCTCTTCCGGAGCCGCGACGAAAGCCTGGCTGTCGCCTGCCCCAAATGCGGGTCGAGCAAGGTGGAGCGGATGATGTCCGCTTTCGCCGGTAAGGTCGGCAACACCGCTTCGGGCGGAGCCGGCTGCGGGGGTTGCACCGCCAGCAGCTGCGGCTCCTGCCACGGCCACTGATCAGGGTCGGCCGCACACCCCGCCGTCCCCGTTTCCCCAAACGGAAACCGGCAGGGGGTTGTCCATATCCCCGGAAACGGGCGCACCCTGATCGGAACCGCGATTGCGGCAGCAACGGGTTCGTTTCACCGCGCCGCGGAAGTGGAACCGTTCTGATCTCACCCTGAAAAGGAGACGTACAGATGAATATCCTCATTTTCGGACCCAATGGCAGCGGAAAGGGAACGCAGGGCGCAGTGGTTCAAAAAAAATACGGCGTGCCCCACATCGAGACCGGCGTGATCTTCAGACAAAACATTAAGAATGGAACAGAACTTGGCAATAAAGCAAAGGGTTTTATCGATCGTGGCGAACTGGTCCCGGACGAGATCACCGTCCCCATGATTCTGAACCGCCTCCGGGAGCCGGACTGCGCCAACGGCTGGCTCCTCGACGGATTTCCCCGGAACATTGCCCAGGCGGAGGCGCTCTGGAAAGCCCTCCAGGAGGCCTCGATCCAACTCGATTATGTCATCGAAATCGTCCTCGAACGCGAGATCGCCAAAAAAAGGATCATGGGCCGCCGCCTCTGCGCCGCGGACAACAACCATCCCAACAACATCTTCATCGGCGCGATCCGTCCGGCCGAAAGGGATGGGAAGCCCGTCTGCCGGATCTGCGGATGCGACAAACTGAGCGCCCGCGCGGACGACCAGGACGAAGCGGCCATCGACAAGCGGCACGGCATCTACTATGACGCGCAGACAGGCACGCTGGCCGCCGTTGGGTTCTTCAGGACGCGCGCCCGGGTCATCCAGGTGGACGGTACGCCCGGCGTCGACGAGGTTTCCAAGGCCCTGCTGTCGAAGCTGGTCTGACCCGCGGTTTGACGCAGCCGGGTGACACGCGACGCGGAACGTGACAGCGCCCTTCCCGATCCGGGAGGGCGCTTTTTTTTTGCCGCTTCCCCGGCAAAAGGGCGCCATGACCGTCTCCTCCGCGGGCGGCCGAAAAGCCATTCCCCACAAGAACCTCGACAAGAAACCACCAAAATCCTTGACTTGAGCTTTTTTATCTGTTCGAATGGCCGCCTCGACGCATTCGGTCTGACTGCCGCATCCCGGGCGCCGAACTCGGCCACTTTCACGGCGGATTCTCCCCTGAACCGGGGCGAACGGCCTTCGGGTTTCCCGAAGCGACATGAGGTGACATGAGGGAATGTCGAAGCTGAAACTGCTCCTGCGCAACCGGAACGCCATATTCCTTCTCGCCGTGGCCGCGGGCCTGTCGCTTCCGGGCGGCGCCCCGGTCCTGAAGCACCTGGTGCTCCCCGCCCTCGCCCTGGCCATGGCCCTCTCCACGATGGAGATCGAAAACGAGGTCTTCACCAGGCCCAAATCCCTCCTCTTACCCGCCCTGCTGGGCATCGCACTGAATTACATCCTCCTCGGGAACGTCATCATCGCCCTGAACGAGCTCCTGATCCGCGACGAGGCGCTCTGGACCGGTTTCGTCTTGCTGGCTTCGGCGCCGCCGGCGATTGCCGTGATCCCCTTCGCCGCCTTCCTCCGCGGCAGCGGTCCCCTGGCCCTGATCGGAACGGTCGGCGCCTATCTGGGGGCGCTCGTGATCATGCCGCTCATCGCCCTCACGCTCCTGAGTTCGGCCGTGTTCGACCCTTACAGGCTCGTCATGATCACGCTGGAGCTGATCGCCCTTCCCCTTCTGGTCTCCAGACTGCTGATCCGGAGGGGATGGAAGGAGCGGATCTTGCCCCACCGCGGCGCCGTGGTCAACTGGTGCTTCTTCATCGTCCTCTACACGATGATCGGCCTGAACCGGGATCTCCTCCTGGACCGGACATTCTCCTTTCTGCCCCTCGTCTCCATCTCCATCCTCACCACCTTCGTTCTCGGTTTTCTCATTGACTGGGTGTGCGGCCTGTTTCACATCCCCAAAGAAACCAGGACCAGCCTGGTGCTGCTGGGAACGCTCAAAAACCAGGGATTGTCGAGCGGCCTCGCCCTGACGCTGTTCGGGTCCGAAGCAGCCATCCCCTCGACGGTAGCGACGATCGTCATGATCGGTTACATCATCTGGCTGGATTTCAAGAAACGCTGGGATTGAGCCCAACATGGTCGCAGGCGGGGAAGACGGACGAAGGATCCACACGGCTTTTTCAGAAGACCGTTCCGGTTCGCCGCCTGCGCCGATGTCAAACGCCCGCGAGGGAGAAAGGGGAAGAGGGCTATGATGGAGCATCCGTTGCTTTTGAGGACGTTTCTGCTGAGAGCGGTCAAATATTTCCCGCAGAAAGAGGTGGTTTCCGTCTACCCCGGCAACGAAATCTTCCGTTACACGTATGCCGACTACTTCAAGAGGACCTGCCGGCTGGCCAACGCCCTCGCGTCCCTCGGGGTGAGGCGAGGCGATCACGTGGCCAGCATGGCGCTCAACCACCACCGGCACCTCGAACTCTACTTCGGCGTGCCCTGCATGGGCGCGGCGCTGCATACCACGAACTTCCGCCTCCCGCCGCACCATCTGGCATACATCATCAACCACGCAGAGGATAAGGTGATGTTCGTGGACGAGGAGCTGGCGTTCATCGTCGACGCGATCAAAGACAAGCTGAAAACCGTCAACCACTTCGTCATCATGTCCCAGACCGGCAACATGCCCCAGACGGGGCTCTCCCCGGCCTATCTCTATGACGATCTCATTTCGGGGTTTTCCGACAGCTACGATTTTCCCGACAACCTGAGCGAATGGGATCCGGCGACCCTCTGCTATACGTCCGCCACGACCGGCGACCCCAAGGGGGTGGTGTACAGCCATCGGGCCCTCATTCTCCACAGTTATGCCGTGGGGTGCATGTTCCGGAACTCCGAAGAGGATTGCGCCCTTCATATCGTTCCCATGTTTCACGCGAACGCATGGGGACTGCCCTTCGTCAGTGTCGGTTCCGGCTGCAAGCAGGTGCTTCCCGGCCGCGAGACGATCAACATGGCCGCGGTGTGCAAGGTGATCGCCGAGGAGAAGGTCAGCTTCATGGCCGGGGTGCCCACGATCTGGCTCATGCTCTTGAATTACCTGGAGGCAGGCGGCCAACATGATTTTTCGTCGCTCAAGACCATCGTCTCCGGCGGTTCGGCCTGTCCCCGCTTCCTGATGGAGACCCTGAACGAAAAATACGGCTTCCCCATCATGCAGGCCTACGGCATGACCGAGACGAGCCCGCTGGCCCTCGCCGCGATCCCCAAGGGATTCATGAAAAACTGGTCAAAGGAAAAGCTCTACGACATCAAATCCAGCGCCGGCATCCTGGCGCCCGGCCTCGAGATGAAGATCGTCAACGAAAAGGGGCTGGAGGTGAAGGCCGACGGAAAGGAATGGGGCGAGCTCCTTTTCCGGGGCCCCTGGATCGCCAAGGAATACTACAGGGATCCCGAGCGATCGAAAGCCGCCTTCGAGGGGGGATGGCTTCACACGGGCGATGTGGGGACCATTGACGAAGAAGGCTATGTCCGTCTCGTGGACCGCACGAAAGACCTGATCAAAAGCGGCGGCGAGTGGATCCCTTCCGTGGACCTCGAGAACCTGATCATGGAGCATCCGGGAGTCGCCGAGGCGGCTGTCATCGGCATCCCGCACAGCAAATGGGTGGAGCGTCCCCTGGGCTGCGTCGTCGTCAAGCCGGGCTCCAAGGTCTCGGGGGAAGAGCTCCGGACGTTCCTGAAGGACAAGGTCAAGGTGGCGTGGTGGATTCCGGACCGCTTCGCCTTTCTGGACCAGATCCCCAAAACCAGCGTGGGCAAATTCAGCAAGAAAGAGCTCCGGGAGATGTTCGCCAGCGGCAGGCTATCGGTCCCCGAGGGTTGACGCCCTTCCGAGAGATCGAGCCGACGGGGATTTCATCGGCATTGCGGCAGGAGGACCGACGACCGCTGGCCGCCATGAGGCCGATTCGGCTCGGCACGCCTGTCGAGGCGGCCTGCGGCGCAACCGCCGGGGATCCGAAGGCGGTCGTAACGGTCGTGTCCCGATTCCGAAACGGCGGATGCGTTCCGCAATCTTTTTCTGGAAAGACGCCCGGACTGATGGTAAAGTTGCACAACATCCATTCATGAAAGGAGAAACAACCATGATCATGCTGCCGGAACTGCCCTATGCCAAGGACGCCCTGGCGCCGGTGATCAGCGCCAACACGCTGGAATTCCATCATGGGAAGCACCACAGGGCTTACGTCGACAATTTGAACAAACTGATCGCCGGTACGGAGCTGGCCGATGCGGATCTCGAAACCATCGTCAACAAAACCGCCGGCGATCCCTCCAAGGCGGGAATCTTCAACAACGCCGCCCAGGCATGGAACCACGCGTTCTACTGGCAGTCCCTCAAGCCGGGAGGCGGAGGGACGCCCGCCGGCGCCGCGAAAGCCAAAATCGAATCCGTCTGGGGAGACTACGGAAAATTTGCGGAAGAGCTCAAGAACGCGGGCGTGACTCAGTTCGGAAGCGGATGGGCCTGGCTGGTCGTCGACGGCGGCCAACTGAAAATCACGAAAACCGCCAATGCCGACACCCCCATTGCCCACGGCGTAAAGCCGCTCCTGACCCTCGATGTGTGGGAACACGCCTACTACCTGGATTACCAGAACCGTCGTCCCGATTATCTGGGCGCGGTCATCGCCAACCTGATCAACTGGGATTTCGTCAACGCGAGACTCGGTTGATCCTTTTCAAGACGGACGGGGAAAGCGGGGATTTTCCCCCTGCTTTCCCCGTAACGGATCTTTTACATCCTGATGGTGTTCCCCGAAAATCGCGTTCCCTCGACGCGACGGGAATGGTTTCCGGGCCCTTTCCAAACCGGGAGGATTGTCATGAAATGCAACGTCGGCAGGAATGATCGCATCATCCGGGTCATCGTCGGTCTGGCCATCATCTGGGCGGGATTTTACAACGAGGAGTGGTGGGGCGTGATCGGTCTTGCGCCCCTGGCAACCGCCGCCATCGCCTACTGTCCCCTCTATGCGCCTTTCAAATTTTCCACCTGCCGGAAGGACGATTAGGGACGTCTATGCTTTCGGATAGCGGGAACGACAGCAGGGGGCACAGAAAGCGGCTCAAACAAAAATTTTTGCGCGCGGGAATCGAAGCCTTCCACGACCACGAGGTCGTGGAGCTCCTGTTGACCTGCGCCATTCCCCGGAGGGACGTCAAGCCCCAGGCCAAGGCCCTTCTGGAGGCGTTCGGTTCCATCAGGGGGATCATCGATGCGGATATCGATGATCTGGCAGGGATCAGCGGGGTGGGAAAGGATTCCGCGGCCGTCATCAAATTCATCAAGGAGATTGCCGCGCTCTACCTCCAGCAGAAGGCAAGAACCAAGAAACAGATTTCCTGCACCACCGAGCTTCTGGATTACTGCCGGACCGCGATGGGGGCAAAAAAGGATGAGGAGTTTTGCGTGATCTATCTCGACGCGCAGAATCAGATCATCGAGTTCGAAACCGTGCAGAAGGGGGTGGCCAACCAGGCCGTGGTCTATCCCCGTCAGGTCCTGGAAAACGCCCTCCGAAAGAAGGCCTCCGCGCTCATCCTCGCCCACAACCATCCGTCAGGCCATGTCCGGCCGTCGGATGCGGACATCCGCCTCACGAAGACCATTCAGGACGCCGCCCGGATGCTCGATATCCTCGTCCACGACCACATCATCATCGGCGAAAACCGTTTTTTCAGCTTCCGCGAAGAGGGGCTCATGCCCTGATTCCGGAAAGGGAAGGTTTTCGATTCGATCCTTTAAACGCGAGGGGGGACAGTCATGCCCCCCTCTGGATTTATGATGCCATGATGATTGTGTACCTGGAGATGCTGCGGGAACACCGGGAAGAGATCTACCGTTTGCGGTCCACCCTCTCCTTCAGCTCCTTGCCCACCTTGAAGAAGGGCAGTTTCTTCGGGGCTACCTTGATGCTCTTTCCGGTCTTGGGATTTCTTCCGGTGTAGGCTTCGTACTTGCGAACGACGAAACTGCCGAACCCCCTAATCTCGATCCGGCCATTTTTCTTCAGTTCTTCGGTAAATCCCTTGAAGACCAGATTGACCACGTCTATCGCCATTTTCTCCGTGAGGTTTTCTTTGCGACTAAGAGCCTCGATGAGTCCTGACTTGTTCATGCCCTCCTCCTTATTCATCGACCGTCACGCTGATTCCCATTGATCCGTCGGATGCCATGACCGGTTCAATTAACATGATAATATGTCTTTATTTTTGGCGACTATTCATTATTTTCAGATGAATGTCAAGAAAATTTTTCCGATCAAATCCCCCTTTGATGAAAAAATTGAAATCAGTTATGATCCGTAAAGTCATTTCCGATCCCGTTTTCACGTATCGGCGGCAACAGGGCTGATCATCGATAGGGAAAAGGGAACCTTCCGGAGACGTTCAAACCGCATCGTGCCTTTGGCGGGACCGTACCGTTGGAACATTACGGGTTACCGTATGTTGGCCCGGGTTGCTTCATCCTCATGAACCGTACTTTTTGATCCTTCCTGTACCTCAGGAGGAAAGGAGGAGGACGATGAAGATCAAAAGGCTTTTTTGCACGGTTTTGTTCTGTTGTCTGTCCGTCATTGTGTTTTTGGGTGCTGCCCTTGCCGGCCATGAGAGCGATTCCAACACCTGGTATGGACTGAATGCAGGCGCCGCCTCCCCTACTGGCCTCTACAACGTGTTCTTTGGCGAAAGCGCTGGCCGCTTAACCACCACCGGCTGCTGCAACGCCTTTATCGGTCGCTTTGCCGGATACTCTAACACCACGGGGGAGAGCAACGTGTTCGTCGGAAACAATTCCGGTCAGGATAACGTCAACGGCTCGGACAACACCTTCGTGGGTCGTTTGGCAGGTACCAACAACACGGCCAGCCAGAACACTTTTCTAGGCTCCCAAAGCGGCTACAGCAATACGACCGGCAACGAGCAGGTTTTCATCGGGTACGAGGCCGGCAGGGCAAGCACCACGGCGCAAGGGGGAACCTACGTCGGGTATCATGCCGGGGTGGCTGCCACGGGCAGCTACAACACCCTGATCGGAGGGCTCGCGGGCCAGGCCACGACCACGGGCCAAGGCAACACCTTTGTCGGGCGGCGCGCCGGCCAGGACAACACCGTAGGCTATTATAACAGCGCCCTGGGCTACTACGCCGGGGAGAACAATACCACCGGCAGCTACAATGTTTTCGTTGGCTATGAAGCCGGCTATTCGAACACCACCGGGATCTCCAATACGTTTATCGGCACCTTTTCCGATGCGGCGGCCAGTGTGACGAACGCCACGGCCGTCGGCCACGAGGCCTATGTGACGCAGAGTAACTCGCTGGTGCTGGGTTCCATCAACGGCGTCAACGGGGCGAGTTCGGACACGA
>CAZWTL010000040.1:0-26949 GCA_964637025.1 uncultured Syntrophaceae bacterium
TAGAGCAGCTTCTCCACTTATGTCACTGTCCAGTTTTCTCGAACCGTCTCTTTCTTTCAAATTACTGGCGATTATACCACAAACAAAACGATATTTAAAGCAATAATAACAAATAGATGTAACTGCTTTTACTTATTTTCAGGGACGACTGATTAAAATGATTTCATAACATTATGCAGCATCGATTCCACTTCATCGCGTATGAACGACAACGTCTCCTGCGATGACGCTTCGAATCGCATGACAATCACGGGCTGCGTATTGGACGATCGAATGAGAGCCCATCCGTCCGGGAAGAGTATCCTTAGCCCGTCAATCGTGATCATCTTGTGGGTTTCCTGATAACGGATACGAAACGATTCGACGACTTGGAACTTAACCCTGTCCGGACATTCGATGCGTATCTCAGGCGTTGTGTAGGTTTTCGGGACATCGGACAGGAGGGCACTCAGACTTTGGCCTGTTTCCGAAAGGATCTCTAAAAGACGGACCGATGCGTACAGGGCATCGTCAAATCCGAAATAGCGGTCTGCGAAGAAGATGTGACCGCTCATCTCTCCTGCCAACAGGGCATTCTCCTCCTTCATTTTCCCCTTGATGAGGGAATGTCCTGCTTTCCACATGATGGGCCTTCCGCCGTGGCGAGCGATGTCATCAAAGAGCTTTTGGGAGCATTTGACTTCACCGATAATGGCCGCACCTGGTTTTTGGATCAGGATGGAGCGGGCGAAAAGCAGCAAAAGTTCGTCTCCCCAGAGAATCTCACCGTGATCGGTAATCACACCAATACGGTCTCCATCTCCGTCATAGGCGATGCCGGCATCCGCCTTTTTTCTCAGGACGAGATGAATCAATTCCCTGAGGTTTTCGTTGATGGTGGGATCCGGAAAATGGTTCGGGAAGCGCCCGTCCGGATCGCAATGAATATCATGAACAATGCAGCCCAAGCGCTTCAGCAAGGGCAGCGCGAAAAATCCACCTACTCCATTGCCGCCGTCCAGTGCAATCCGAAGCCCTGATGACACGTTTACGTGAGAAAAGAGATAATCCTCGTAGAACCCGGTGATGTCTACCAGGGAAGATCTTCCCTTCCCATTGATGAAGTCTTTGGATTCCACGATTCTTCGCAGATCTTGAATTCGTGATCCATAAATAGTGTCAGGGCCGATACATACCTTAAATCCATTGAAATCCGGAGGGTTATGACTTCCGGTGACCATGACGCCGCCATCTGTTTGGAGATGGCGGATCGCAAAATACAGCATGGGCGTAGCGCAGAGGCCGATCTCAATGACGTCAACTCCAGATGATCGAATGCCGTCGCCAATAGCATCCTGATATCGTTCTGAACTGAGACGGCAATCCCTGCCAAGTACCATCGTCCGCACCCCGTTTCGGATAGAACAGGTTCCGATGGCTCTTCCCAACTGGTAGACGAAATCCTGAGTCAGGTCTTTGTCTACGATACCCCGGATATCGTACTCGCGAAACACGTCGGGATTCATCTGCACCTCACGGATGGGACAGCTTCTCGAGATGGACGTGGCAGCGGATCATCTCCTCGATCAAGGCCACCTTTCCCAATTCGTCTTTTGTTGGAAAACACGCCATACTATCGATTATCATCGCAATATCACAGATATCTGCCGGTACGAGTAAAAGAGGAATCCGTTGCTTTGAAGCTTTTGAGATTAGATTCGGTGGAGGGAGAATGTTGTTGGTCAGAACGATCGCTGCGGCGTTGGTTTCAAGTGCGGCATCAATCATATCGCTACGGTCCCCGCTTGTAATGACTACATTGCTTTCTTGATGAAAAAGGGAATTGTTAAGTGCCGTATCAACGGACATTGAACCGATAAAGACCTGACGAACGGTGCGGTTGAGACTATCCTCGGAGGCAATAACTTTTGCGAACAGACGGTCAACCAGGTAACTGACTGTAAAATATGATAATTCCTTTACGAATGGGATGACGCCGAGTACCTCGATTCCGCACTTCTGTATCAGGGGGAGATGCGATTCGCAGAAGTCGGCGACATTGTCGATTTTGTTGAAAATGATGCCTTTGCAACGGATGTTATCCATGCGAATGTATTTTTCAAGAAAGTACACGTCATCGAGAATCGCATCCTCGCTTCCGCTAGATACCACGATCAATTGGGCGTCGATGTCCCGGGCTATGGTCAGTGCATCTAGATGCACTGAGGTTCCGTAAGTGATGTCTTTCCCACATTCCACAAAGACGGTCTCTTTGTCTTCTCCGACGCTGGCAAGAAGCTCCTGCAGTTTGTCTCGTGTTGTGTCACGGTCCAGCATCGACAACAGCTTTGAGTGATGGAATCCGATGCTCATGTCTTCAGGGCTTTCCCCCAAACCGAAGATATTCGTGATCAATGCCGCATCGTAATCCCAGAGTCTTTTCTTACGGTATAAAAATCTTTCTCCGAACGGCTTGATGTATCCGATCTTGAGATTGAGCACCTTTGATATCCCTATGATAACGCTGGTCTTCCCCGCCCCCTCGTGTAATGAGGTAATTACGAATCTGTCCATGAAACGAACCTTTCTTATGCAATTTCAGGTATTCTGAGGTCAGTACGTTTATCGTTTATCGAAATGCCATTTTCAAATCATAGACCCCTGCGTCACTTCTCTTCTTGATGTCGAAGCCACCTTTTTCAAATACATGAAGCATGGGCTTGTTGTCGATCAAGACTTCGGCTGTGAAGCCCAAGAGTCCTTCTTTTTTGGCAAGGTAGGTCATATAGGAGAGCATTTCCTGTCCAATGCCTTTGTTTTGATGATCGTCTCGTACGGCGAAAGCCACTTCGGCCGTATGGGTCTTTTCGTCGATGCCATACTGCGCAACACACACGATCAGTTCGTTTTCAGCCGAACCGATAATACCCAATATGACCATCTCATGGCTGTAATCGATGACGACAAAATCCTGCAAACGTTCGTGGGGCATGTCCTTTCGTAAGGACAGGAATCGTCGATTCAGACTTCGGTCAGAGAGTGAATAGAAAAAATCCTTGAGAAGCGGCTCATCACTTATTTTAACCGGGCGTAGAAAAAGATGTAGGCCGGTCTTGGTGGTACGATGGGCTTCAAGGTCCTCCGGGTATTCTCCACGTTTTCCTGGGATGAAGGCCTGATCGCGATAGATGATGCCCCGCTTCTTCGCCTCTTCTATGAGCCATGGTCTGAATTTGGGGTGAGCAATGGAGATGAGGGACATGGCCCTCTCGCGAACGTTTTTACCGTGCATATAGGCAATGCCGTATTCTGTGACAACATAACGGACATCTCCTCGGTTCAGAGTGATGCCAGCAGACTCACGCAAAGAAGGTACGATTCGAGATACGGTATCCTTTATGGCTGTCGATTTCATGGCGAGGATGGTTCTGCCGCCTTCGGCCAATAGGGCGCCGCGCATGAAGTCCTGATGTCCCCCTACGCCACTGTAGAATGTGCCACCGATCGAGTCCGAAGTCGCCTGACCGGTAAGATCGATTTCAAGAGCGCTGTTTATGGCGACCATATTCTTCTGGCGAGCGATGTTAAGCGGATTATTCGTATGATCAATAGTCCGAAACAATACGGAGGGGTTGTCGTTTAGAAATTCATAGGTGGATTTCTTCCCCATGCAGAAGGCCGCGATAATCTTGCCTGGACTCAGAGTCTTTCGAGAATTGTCGATTACACCCGCCCTGATGAGATCGACAAGTCCATCGCTGAAGAGCTCGGTATGTACCCCGAGGTGTCGTTTGTCGTATAAGTTTGCGAGCACCGCATTTGGAAGGCCACCGTATCCGACCTGGATCGTGTCCCCGTCCTGGATCAATCTCGCGACAAATTTGCCAATGCGTTGAGTGGTTTCGTTTTGTTCAATTCCCGGAAGTTCAAGAAGTGGCTCGTCATGTCTTAGGATAAAATCAACATCCCGGATATGAATGAACCCGTCGCCATGGATGCGGGGCATCTCTGAATTGACTTGGGCAATGATCATGGAAGCCCTGTCTGTCGCCGCCTTGACCATGTCCACACTGATTCCCAAACTCAGGTAACCATGGTCATCGGGAAGGCTGGTCTGAACCAGAGCCACATCGATTCGAACAGCACCGCTGCGAATCAGAGAGGGAACGTTTGAGAGTGAAACCGGTGTATAATCGGCAAGGCCTTGATTTACGGGATCGCGGGTGCTGTTGCCGAGAAAAAAAGAGGTGTGCCGAAAATTGCGTTTGAATTTTGGATCCGTATAAGGGGCAATCCCGAAAGAATAAACATGAATAATTTCTGTATCGAAAAAGGCCTTTGGATGGGATTCCACATAATTCACCATGGCCTGGACCAGGTATTGCGGTTCACCGCATCCGGATGCCACAAAGATGTGGTCCCCGCGGCGGATGTGTCTGAAAATTTCTTCCTCGGGAACGAATTTCTCGGGATATATTTTCCCCCAGTCATCCAAGGATTGCATATTGGTATCTAGGCTCATGATGGCGCCCTACAATGATGGCCGATATCGCGGCCACTTGAAATTAAAATATAATTCTTTAAGCATTATAGCCGCTTTCTGTCAAGGAAAGAAACATTCATGAAATTGAAGATTCGAGCGCTCGCACGTCTGAAATTTCCATTCCGATTAAGAAAATTGTTTTCATTCTCGGTGGTGAGAGAGGGGGACAATGGCACTTAGATCCGGCGGAGGACGACACAGGATTTCCCGCCGGATCTTGCCAAAATGCTTTGAATAGGGCAAACGACAGTTCAATGACCCTTGACGCAAAGAAAAATGCCAGATACCCTACCTCGCGGTAAGATGCCGACTGTACGATGCGTCAATTTATAAAATCCTGGTCTGGGACGTGATTCACGACGATAGGGAAGCCGCTCCTTTGAGGATAATACGGCAATCGGCAACCGTAGCGCCTTTACCCTCTTCATGAACAAGCAGAGGGTTAATATCCAATTCAATAATTTCCGGATGGTTAACGACCATATCCGAAAGCTGCATCATGCTTTTTTCGAGGACCTCGATATCCCCCTTCGGACGCCCACGGAATCCGGTAAACAGCTTATAGCCCTTAATCTCCCGTATCATCCGGTGCGCTTCTCCGCGATTGAATGGAGCAAGCCTGAACACAACGTCTTTGAAGATTTCAACAAAGATACCGCCCATACCGAACATGATCACGGGGCCCAATGCATAGCGGTTCATTCCCAGTATGACCTCGTCGCCCTCTGGAGCCATTTTTTGAACGAGGACTCCTTCAAGGCAGGCACTGGGATCGTATTTCTTCGCGTTAGCGATGATACTGGCAAAGGCCCTTTTTGCTTCGTCCGTCGTCCTAATACCAATGCGAACGCCGCCCGCATCCGACTTGTGCAGGATCTGGGGAGAGACGATCTTCATCACCACTGGCATTCCGATCTCTTCTGCAATGCTTGCCGCTTCGTTCTCGTTCTTGGCCAGTTTTGTAGGGAGTGTCGCGAAACCGTAACATTGGAGCAGTCCAAGACCATCCAGTTCGCCGAGACGGGTCTTTCCGGCATCGAGACAATTCTGTATGATATCAAAAGCTTTCTGACGTTCATGCTGGAGTTCAAATGAGGGAAGGTGTTCCCGGTTCACCCAACTCGAGAATTTGTAGAGAGCTCCCAGCGCTTTTGCTGCATCCTCCGGAAATTTATATACAGGATAACCATGTTCCTGAAGATATTTCACACCGGCAGAAACATCAACCACACCCATGAAACAGCATAGAATCGGTTTGGTAGATCGTCGCGCGATCCGGACGACCGCTTCTGCCGTCTTCAATGCATTCGTCATGGACTGTGGGGTCAGAATCACAAGGGCACCGTCCACCCCTTCGTCCTTAATCACTGCAGATAACGCCATTTCATAACGGTCTGAAGGGGCATCACCGACGACATCCACGGGATTGTGGATGTTGGCCGTAGTCGGTAAACATTTGGTAAGTTCATCAATGGTCTCTTGACTGAATTTGGCAAGTTCCAGATCGGATGAAATAGTCATATCCGTTGCCAGAATGCCTGGACCGCCTGCATTGGTTACGATAGCCACGCTCTTGCCTCTGGGGATCTTGCGATTTGCCTTTCCCAAGGCACTTTCCCGTTTGTATGAAAAAGCATTAGCGTAATCGAAAAGTTCAGCGATGGAATCGGCCCGTATAATCCCAGCCTGTTTGAAAATGGCATCGTATATTGCTTCAGTCCCCGCCAATGCCCCGGTATGAGAAGCTGCGGCCTGAGCCCCGGCTTTGGTCCGACCCGACTTGATAACCAGGACAGGCGTAGGTCTGTGGCCGGATGTAATCTCCTTAACCGCTTCAATGAATTCCTTTCCTCTCCTGAGCTCTTCGAGGTAGAGAATGATCACTGAAGTATTGAGATCGTTGTGGAGGTAGAGAAGAAGATCAAGTTCGTCGACATCAGCTTTGTTGCCTATGGAAATGAATTTCGAGAAGCCAAAGTCCCTATCCGCCGCAAAATCGAGCACGGCGGCGCAGAGTGCGCCGCTTTGCGAGATGAAGGAAATGTTCCCGCAAATGGGCATTCTTTTGGAAAAACTCGCATTTAAACTGACGTCCGGTACGGGATTGATGACACCGAGGCAGTTGGGACCGACAAGGCGGACGCCTGCGTTTCTGCATAGCGCGACGATTCGGTTTTCGATTTCAATCCCCTCACCGCCAACCTCACGAAAACCCGCCGAAACGATCACAATCCCCTTGACTCCCTTAGCAATCGAATCTTCAACCGCCTTCAGGCAAGCCAGCGGCGGAAGGATGATAATGGAGAGGTCGACGGAGTCCGAAATCGCGTTGATTGTCGGAAAGGTTTTCACACTCAGGATGGACTTGGCTTTAGGATTGACAGGATAAAGGGTTCCCTTGAAGCCCCCCTGTAGGATGTTGGCAAAGATATCATGGCCGACCTTGCCAGGATTATTGGAGGCGCCGATAATGGCAACGGACTCCGGAGAAAATATTGCATCCAGACCTTTCATTTTTACCCCTTTCTCATTGTTCTATATTGCGTGCTTGTAACAAATTAAATAATTATCGGACAGAGCCATATTGGTGTCAAGAAGAAAATCCCCATTGGAACATCCCATATATGTGACCTTCCCGAATGTTTGAAAGAAATCAGATGAAGTAAACCATTTAGAAGAGGCGGGAATGGCGAAGGATGCAAGGGAATTACGGCTTCCTCGCCATGGACATACCGCTGAGATTTTGGTATTATCAGGACGGATTCATGTTAGGATCGTTGGCGTCCAGTCAGGTAATCGTAAGAAATCGTTTTGAATATGACAGGGCGATTTCTCCACTCAGGCAGCCGATAATCCATGACGATGCTGAGGAAATCGACGATGATGTGAAATGTTGCGCCCCAGAGAACCTCCTCCTTGCCGTCGAAATCTCGATAAATCAGGCAGGGGTATTGAGACACAGCGCCTTTTGTGCTTATGGACGCATCGACCTGACAGCATCTGAAGGCATCGTCTCGATAGAAAAGGGATATCGGTATCTGCACCAGCTTCTCCACTTCGGGATTCGGATGAAGACCACCGGAACAATCTACGAAACCAGCCAGGGGGAAAATCGTCCTCCGGAAGAGGTAGAGGTTGTACGGCGGCAAAGGACCCAGGAAACGAACCCGAAAAGGGGAAAGACCGGTCTCTTCCCATGTTTCACGAAGAGCATTGGCTAAAAAAAGCGTGATGAGTTGAAATGATCCTTTATGTTGACGGGAATATTCAAGCGCCTTTCCCGTCAGAACGGGAAACGGTCCGTGAATCAGAAGCGATCTCAAGAGTCTGTCCAGCAGGGGGTGGAGCATGCCGCCAGGCAAGCCCAGATCACCGGATTGGGGGACGATTGAGGAACGTTTGATTAACTGGAAAACGAATTGGCCTTTTCCACCGGAACCATCTTTTTTATAGAAAAGTGGCATGAGCACGCCCGCCGCACTCCGGCGAGACGTTGGATCTTCCGAAGCATGGGTTCCCGTGAAATAATCTTCGAAAAGGCACCGATGATGTCCGATTTTATCGATGATGCGATCGAGGAACATCTCTCTATCCGATAAAAGCCCGGGATCCGGAATCGCTTCACCCATCATTCTTTTCCTGATTGATGACCTCTTCAATGTGCCTTTCGTACCAGCATCCCATGGGAAAGGGATCGAGAAATCCGCAATGTCCACCATACTTTTGAATGGAGACATCGAGAGATGGGTTCTGCGGAAGACGAAGGAAGTCCCCTACGGGAACCACGGGATCATCTCCGGAGGTTATGATCGTAACCGGCATGGCAAGAGAACGAAGGGTTTCTCCCGTAAGGGTGTAGCGGCTGAAATAGTCATGATAATTCTTGAATTCCGAGTACCAAGGCATAATGGCCTCTGTAAGCGCCATGCAGCTTGTGTGATGAAGGATCGAATCAAAATGGTAAAGTTCAGGGAAGCAGCGCTGTTTTTTCCGTAGAGACCTCTTCCATTTGTGCAAAAAATAGGATCGGTAGACGGGCATGCTTTGATCTATGGCAAGAGTGGATCGATAGGGATCAAGTGCTGGACTGATTGCGAAAACACGCCTGAGATTGGGGATTGCGGAAATCGACTGCCGGAGGGCAATCCTTAGGGCAAAATTGCCGCCCAGTGAAAAACCGATGAGATAACAGGGAAGACCCTTAAGAATCGTGGCGATATTGCCGACTGCGTTAGCCGTTTCGTCCGTAAGCGCACCGTGAAAGAGTCCCCGGTTCAGATGGTGGCTTCTTCCATGATCCCTGAGATTGAGGCGGAAAATATCATACCCCTGTCGGTAAAAGTATCGGCCTGTACAAACCACATAGGTGGAATCGGAGCTTCCCTCCCATCCATGAATCACGATCATCAGTCCTCGAGAATGGCTTGCGGCGTGCGTTGAGTGGTACCCTAGCAGACGGATTCCCTGTCCGGCATCCACGAGCACTTCTTTCGCAGCAAGAACCATTTCGTTAACTCCGGTCGCCCTAAGACTCAGACTTCCAAAAATGGTCTGCACATGAGGATTTCTTGCCCATCTTACTGGGGAGCAAGGGACTTTGTGCATGATCTTTCCTAATCTGATGCACAAAAGCCCGGTTCTTAGACCGGGCTTTTGTGTAAAAAATGGTGGCGGTGCAGGGAATCGAACCCCGGACACTACGGATATGAGCCGTATGCTCTAACCGGCTGAGCTACACCGCCTAATCATTAACATTCAGGGCTTTACAAAGAAGTGAGTGTCTGCCGGGACTCTCAAAACTGTACTATTTTATTTATATATAACAGATTGGTGATGATGTCAATCCCTTCCAGAAAATTCCTCCCCCCGTTCATCCGTTGAGCTTGTAGGCGACGATAACACTTCTGTCCCGAATGGCTCCGCCCACAGACAGAACTAAGGACAGGACCACTTCATTTTCGCCATCATTGTCAATATCCTTGAATTGATAATCCGCAACGTATCCGTTGATTTTCTTTGTGCGCCAGTTCTCCACGATGCCCATACCGTCCCACTCCAGATTGTAGACCTCCGCCGAGGTAAAAAGCTTAATCCGCTGTAAAATACGATTGGTTGAGGAGATGTTTTTGACAATAATGATTTCTCTTTTTCCATCTTTGTTTGTATCGTATGGGACGATTCGAAGGTTGATGCTGTGATAGTTTTCATCGCTGTCAAGAGAAGATCCCTTCACGTTTTCGATGACCGTGTTGCTTCCGCCGAATACGCCTTCGCTCTTCCAAATGAATTCGTCGCTTCCCCCTACGACCGCCACTCTTGACAGGGGTTTATCCGTCTGTTCAAAAACACAGATATAATCGTAATCGTCAAGGGCGATGATCTTGTCCTCGCCTCTTGCTCCGAGTCTGTCGAGTGCCAATCCATAAACCGAGAGCCCCTGTGGGATTCTCAACTTTCGACTTTCAGTGTAATTTCCGTCCTGCCATGTTATTTCGTATATAGGCGTTTCAAAGGGCTTTTCCATACCTCTTCTCTGTCCCAGCAGCAGGGGCACACCTGCAGCGTTGTCGACCACCCGCATGAAAAAAGGAAGAGCATGAGATATAGTCACATATCTGCCGTTAACGAACTCTACGACAAACGAGTTCACCTGCTGGTTCTTAAAGTTGGTGACCAAGATCTCCTTGATGCCATTCATGTTGATGTCGGCAACATCGACGCTAATATAATTGTCATAAGCCCTGCCGGCAATCCTCTCCAGAATCTTAAATTCCTGTCCCCGTTTCTGGCAGATTATAATACTGTTTGCGTCAATGATAACGGTTTCATTGAGTCCGTCTCCGTTGACATCTCCAATGTCCATCCCCCTGAATTCATATGCAAATTGTTGACTTTTCCAAAAGGTCTTGCGATCGAGAGGCTGTTCAGCGTTGATGAAATCAGGGTTAATCGAGGAGGTGTAGGTCCCTTTGCGACCTGACCTCATACCGGAGATGATTTCCGCCTCTCTGGCAGCTTGGAGGGAAGACGGCTTGACAAGAACTGTGTCCTTCTTGATCGGCTCGGATGCGACATCTTGCAGTGTTTCACCGACAATATGGGAGTCGATACGTTGAGCAAAATCATTGATTTTGGGAATGACATCGTCGATGGTGGGACACAAAGCGGAAACGTGTACGGTTGTCTTCCGAATGGCGACATCGATCAATTCTCCGTCGATGCTCATGCTGTTGCCGATTTTGGTAATACTCCCCCACACAACGAAATCCGCGCCAAGTTTCTTGCCCAACTCATAGGTATCTTGCAGCTTCAACTCCGCCGTGGATTGTTCCTGAAGGGCTGCATTCACCAGATCTCTGCTGATTACTTCGATTTTACCGCTGACAGAAATCCGTGAAGCCAGCATATCGCCCATTCCCTGGCGAACATAATTCAGGTCTTCAGCACTGTGGATCAGAAACGGAAAAACCGCCACTTTGCTTCTGTCTTTCGCACCCACAGGCTGGACCATCACCATCAAAAGCAAGCAGACCCAAACCCACCGAAATAATATATTCATGTTTTCTCCTCATCGATTCCACGATCAGCATCAAATCTAAATATTCATCAAATTTTTTAGCATGTCGCACTAAAGAATTCAACTTGATTTGAGGATAGCCCATCGTCTTTATTATATGAAACCCGAGTGAAGTCGATCGGCCAGATTACGACACCTTGTGAAACGGCATGATCGTGTCTGGTACCGTCCTTCCAGCGGCAATCCTTTAAGACGGCTTCTCGCATGATCGGGTATCGCCGGTATCCTTGAAAGGTATGGTCAAATTGTAGATTCCGGACTCCATGACCGCGCGTATTGGGAAGGGAGCCTTCTCAAAGACCTTGATCATGGCCTTGTTGTCGGCAAGAACATCGGCCGTGAATCCCTCGATCCCTTGTTCTCTTGCCGCACGGATAAGGGTATTCAGGAGGAACGAGGCAATCCCGAGCCTCTGATAATTTTCATCGACGACGAAGGCGACGTCCGCATATGGACGGTTGCTGTAACGAACATAGCGACCCTCGGCAATGATCTTTTCCGTTTCGTGTTCCATAATCGTTCCAACAATTGACATGGTGCGCTGATAGTCAACGTTCACGTACTCCTGCATCTTCCGGTGAGGCATGGACTTGATCGCACTGAAATATCGATAATAGACCGCGTTATCGGAAAAACGGTAGAATAACCTTCTCATTTCTTCCTCATCGGAAGGCTTGATCGCCCTGAAATGAACGGTCAGTCCTCCTGGGAAAGTATGGATACAGGCCAAACGATCGGGATAAAGCGCTCCGGAGTTTGGCAAATAGATCTGATCCGCATAGAGGATCTTGGCCTTTTTGGCTTGGCGGATTAATTCTTCGCGATCTCCGGGATGGGCGATATCAATCAGCGCCTGTGCACGCTCCCTGACGGTGCGGCCGATCATAGAGGCTATTCCGTATTCGGTTATGATCAGGTCCAGGGCTTCTCGATTGGTGAACTGGTTTGGAAATTCATCAACCGACAGAAGAATGTTCGATTCACCTCTTAGGTTGCGGCTTGGAAGGGCAAAAATCGTACGCCCACGTTTGGAATGTTCCGCTCCGGCAAAAAATTCCTGAGCCTGGCCCGGGCCAGGTGTCACGTTTCCCTTACCGACGTGGAGGGCCACACCTCCGGTCAGATCCACTTTTCGTGCAGGGAGTATGGCCACCATCTTATCGTTGAGACTGATCCGCAGATGGTCGGAAACCACATCGATCCCTTGAAATTCAACCAAAGGATTTCGATGAAGCCATTGCATCAGTTCAGTCGTTCCTTGTGCGTAGGCCGTCAGGGATTTATCCCTGAAATAGTTCTTCCTCCGGTTTGTTACAGCACCGCACTTGACAAGATCCATGAGGGGGTCGGTAAAGAAGTAAGTGTGAACTCCGAGGTCGCGTTTGTGTGAAAGGTGCCGGCCCAAAGCCTCGAAAAGCGCTCCGGAATAAAAGGAGACGCAACTGCCGTCTTCAACCATTGAAGCGACGTTGGCTGCAACCCTATCGATGACATCGTCGAACGGCCAGCGGGGAAAATAGATGGGCAAAGCAGTCGCTCGAACAAGATAATTGAAATCGTCTATATGAACAAAGGTGTTTCCCATGGTTCGGGGTACATGGCTGTTGATTTCACCGACGACGATTGAAGCTTTCTCCATCGCATACTTTGCGACATCGACCGAAACCCCAAGACTCGCATATCCCGCTTTATCAGGGGGGCTGATTTGCACGAAGGCGGCATCGACCCGGATGTCCCCGGATTCCACCAGACGAGGAATTCTGGAAAACCTACAAGGGATCATATCAACGTAACCTGAGGTGATCGCATCACTGGCGACCCATCCGGCAAAAAATGTTTTCAATCTGTATTTATGCTCGTGAGCAGCGTTGTGGAAAGCGATAGCGTCTCCAAGGCTAACGATCTGTATAAGTTCGAGGTCGGTCAAATTGGTCATTTCCGAATTCATAAGACGCTTGACGAGGGTACGGGGCTCCGCAACGCCGGTGCCCAGGAAAATGCTCATGCCTGGTTCAATCCGAGAGAGGGGAACATCGGGTGAAACGACCTTTTCCTCCCAGCCTGAATCAACATCGTCGAACATAAATCAACCTGATGTCAAATATTCTTCCAGGGAAAGATTCCTTCCGCGATCAAATCCCGGAGATGCTTCCGCCCTGAAGGGAATTCCCTATCACGGAGTTTCTCAGGAAGATCCTCTCTTTTACCGGGGATGCCCATTGCGATCATTGCCTCAACCTGATATCCGTCGGGTATATGGAGCGCCTCTTTTGCACGATTATAGTCAAAGCCTTGCATGGCGTGAACAACGAGCCCTTCTAAGGAACCCTGCAAGGCAAGGTTTTCCCAAGCGGCACCCGTGTCAAAAGAATGGGTACGCGACGGCTTTTGATTGAAATCAAACGTGGTCTTGGATATGATGACAACCAAGACAGCAGCACGGACAGCCCACATCTTGTTTCCTTCGGCAAGTAGATCGAAAAACGTTGGCCACTCTTTCGTTTCCCTGCAGGCATAAAGAAAACGCCATGGCTGGTTGTTGTTTGATGAAGGAGCCCATCTGGCTGCCTCGAAGAGCGTCAAGAGCGTTGATTCGTCGATGGCTTCACCGGACATTGAACGGGGAGACCATCGGTTCACGAACAATTTATCAACGCCGTGTTCTAATTCTCTGAAAGCGATCATTTCCATCGTCACCTCGTGATCACATGTATTTATTTTCGAATTTGTTAACCCATTTTGTGATTCCGTGCAACCAGAATCAAGCAGTATTCGTCCGAAAGTGGAAGACCATTCGATGTCACGTAAATTACTTGACTCGGGTATCATCTCATAATAGATTGCATCTATATAAAGTCTTCACCAGTCGCTGACGGAGGCCTTACCAGACTTAAAAAACGCTTAAGGGTCATTGGATCCGAAGAGAGGAGGAAAGAGTTGATATCACGATATTCACGGCCGAAGATGGAAGCGATATGGAGTCCTCAGAACCGTTATCAGAAATGGCTGGAAATCGAAATCCTGGCCTGTGAGGCCAGGGCGGGCAGAGGAGAGATCCCTGAGTCAGCAATGCGCAATATCCGGGGAAAAGCGGGTTTCGACGTGGATCGGATCGATGAAATCGAAAAGACGACTAAGCACGATGTCATCGCCTTTCTCACGTCTGTGACGGAAAAGATCGGTGAGGATGGACGTTTCATTCATTTGGGATTGACTTCATCCGATATATTGGACACTTCACTTGGGCTTATCCTGCGTGAAGCTTCCGGAATACTGTTAGAGGACATGGATTGTCTTCTGGCGGCAATTAAGGAAAAAGCTTTTACCCATCGCCATACGCTCATGATCGGCAGGACCCACGGAATCCATGCAGAACCAGTGACGTTCGGATTGAAAATGGCGCTATGGTACAAGGAGATGGCCAGAAATCGTGATAGACTGATCCGTGCGAGAGAAGCCATCAGCGTGGGAAAACTTTCCGGTGCTGTAGGAACATTTTCCTTTGTCGATCCGGCAATCGAGGAATATGTCTGCAGGAAACTGCAACTCAAGCCGGCACCAGTATCTTCACAGATCATCCAGAGAGATCGACATGCTGAATTTTTCACGACACTTGCCATCATGGCATCGTCCATCGACAAGTTCGCGCAGGAGATCCGCCTGCTGCAGCGGACCGAGGTGAGAGAGGCCGAGGAATATTTCTCTCCGGGACAGAAGGGATCATCGGCGATGCCGCACAAGCGCAATCCCGTTCTTGCTGAGAATCTTTCCGGGCTCTCCCGCCTCATGCGTTCCTATGCGTTGGCCTCTCTTGAAGATATTGCGCTGTGGCATGAAAGAGACATCAGCCACTCATCCGTCGAGCGGGTCATCGGTCCCGATGCAACGGTTCTACTTGATTTCATGCTTGCCCGTTTCACCGGTATGATCAAAGGGCTTATCGTCTATCCGGAACGAATGCTGTCAAACATTGGGATGACGAAAGGAGTCATATTTTCACAAATGGTTTTGCTGAAACTGATCGAGAAGGGAATATCACGTGAGACGGCCTATGCAATCGTTCAGCGAAACGCGATGAGATCCTGGCAGGAGGGAAAAGAATTCAAGGCATTGCTACAACGGGACGAAGATGTCATGGCCAGGCTGGATGAAGATGATCTTGACCGCGTGTTTCATGTCGAAAATTTTCTCAAGCATGTCGACTACATCTTTGACAGGGTGTTTGAGGATCAAGAATGAACCCAACGAGAGGCTTTGCCATTGGCGCGTTCTTACTCGTTATGACCACTGCATGTGGCCATATTCAGGGGTATTTGGATATTGCCAGGTCCAAAGGAATATCCGAGGAATACCTGCAGGCACTCAGTTATTGGACGCGATCCCAGACGGTTTATTCCGAGTTTGAAACGAAGGTGCATATACAGGCGACCCTGCGAAGTCCTGAATTCAACGGTGCCTATCATAGGGAATACGCCCGCATTTACCACTTGGATGCCGATGAACAAACGCAAAGCGATAAAGTGAAGTATTCGGATCCGGGTGAATTCACCGAGTTCGTATTTTACGCCTATGTTCCGAACAAAACGGAGAATGATTTTGACCGTAGTCGATCGATTTGGTCCATTTTCCTGATTGATGCCGGAACAGAAAAGATCAAGCCTTCCGAGGTCAGACGAATCGAACCTGTATCGTCGATTTTAACAGAATTTTTTCCTTACGGGAATCCCCACTATGGCACTTTCTACAATCTTCGTTTTCCCCGGCATGTAAAGGCACCCGGAAAAGCAGGACCGTTCAAGCTGGTTTTTGTCAGCGTGTCCGGAAAAATCGAACTGGAATTCGTGGAAAAGTGAGGGAACAGGGTACACGGATCGTTTCAGGCCCTGGGCCACAAATCATCACGTGAGACGACCGTGTCTTTCAGCCAAATCCGATCGTTCTTCTCAGGATAATCAAGGTTGTATTGAAGCCCTCGGCTCTCCTTCCTCATACGGGCACAGGTGACGATCAATTTGGCGGCAACGGCAATATTACGCAATTCAAGCAGATCCCTAGTGATGATGAAATTTCGATAATACTCGTCTATTTCTCGGCTTATAAGATCGATGCGGCGTTGAGCCCTCTCCAGGCGCTTGTCGGAACGGACTATTCCCACATAATTCCACATGCAGCGACGGATTTCATCCCAATTGTGAGTCACCACTACCGATTCGTCGCTTTCAGTTGCCCCTCTGGTATCCCAAGGTGGAATGGGTAGTGGATCTTCGGGTGTGGAAGCAATCATCTCTGCCGCGCGCTTAAATGAACGGTGAGCGAACACGATCGCTTCGAGGAGTGAATTGCTGGCCAAGCGGTTCGCACCGTGTAGTCCGGTACATGAGACCTCTCCACACGCAAATAGCCGTGGAATACTGGTTTCACCCATATGGTTTACCATGACACCGCCGCAGAGGTAGTGTTCTGCAGGCACAACCGGTATGGGATCCTGCGCCATATCGACACCGAACTGAAGGCATTTGCTGTAAATATTGGGGAAGCGGGACATCAGAAAATCCTTGTTCCTGTGCGTGATATCGAGCAAAACAAAATCGTCGCCGGATTTCTTCAGCTCAGTATCAATCGCCTTGGCTACGATATCCCGTGGTGCTAGGCTTTTCATGGGATGATATTTATCCATGAAAGTGGAACCGTTTTTCAGTTTTAGAACCGCCCCTTCGCCACGGACTGCCTCACTTATCAAAAAGGATTTGGCCTCCGGGTGGTAAAGACAGGTGGGATGAAACTGGATGAATTCCATATTGGCGATTTTCGCACCAGCCCTGTAGGCCATCGCAATACCATCTGCGGTGGCGATATCTGGATTGGTGGTAATCAAATAGACCTTCCCGGCCCCTCCCGTGGCCAGCATGATGAACTTCGATCGGAATGTGTGAATCTCACCGCGTTCGATATCCAGTACATAGGCGCCTAGGCACCGGTCATCCCGTTCGAGCTTCTGACCAAGGATGTGGGATTTCATGATCAGATCGATCGCGATGTGGTTTTCGTAAATACGTATCTTATTGTGTTGCGATGCCTTTGCTTGAAGCGCTCTCTCAATCTCCTGTCCGGTCAGGTCCTTGGCATGTACGACCCTCCTTTGCGAATGTCCACCCTCACGACCAAGGTCGAATTGCTGCGGATTCTCATTAGACCGGGTAAATTCTACACCCCATTCCACCAATTCTCTAAGCCGCTCCGGACCCTCCATCACTACAAAACGCACCACATCTTCGTTTGAAATGCCTGCACCACATACCAGTGTATCTTTGATGTGATATCCGAACTGATCCGCTTGATCCTGAACAACGGCAATACCTCCCTGAGCCAGATTTGTGTTCGAATCGAACATGCTTTTTTTTGTCACCATGGCCACCGTCCCCAAATCGGCGACCTTGATGGCGAAGCTCAAACCGGCAATGCCGGTTCCCAGAATGAGAAAATCAGTATATATTTCCATTGTTGCCTTCACTTGAAAAAGATTGTTGGCAAAACATCATAAAACCTATATATATTCTCCGCGTTTTTGTAAACAGAAATATATGAAGGGTCGTAGATGATCGTTCTTGGAATAGAATCCTCCTGTGATGAAACCGCGGCTGCGGTGATTGCGGATGGGAACAAGTTGCTCTCGAATGTGGTGGCCTCGCAGGTCAAGGTTCATGAACGTTATGGCGGCGTGGTGCCGGAAATCGCATCACGCAAACACATGGAAGCGATTGTTCCCGTGATCCTACAGGCATTGAACGATGCCGGGAAGGCCCTTGACGGCATTGACGGCATTAGCGTAACGAGAGGACCGGGACTGATTGGTTCTTTGCTCGTGGGATTGTCTGCAGCCAAGGCTTTGGCCTTGGCGCGTCACATCCCCTTTGTGGGTGTTAACCACCTCAAAGGCCACGTCTCGTCTGTATTTCTTATGGATAATCCACCTGAATTCCCTTTTATCGCTCTTGTGGTGTCGGGAGGGCATACGACGATATACAGGGCGGAGGATTTTGAGCGCTTCACGTTGCTGGGCCAGACGCGCGATGACGCAGCGGGGGAGGCGTTCGACAAGGCGGCAAATCTTCTGGGTATCGGCTATCCCGGCGGCGTTGCCATCGACCATCTTGCGAAACAGGGCGACCCACTTGCGTATGCATTTCCCCGTGCGATGCGGGACAGTCTCGACTTCAGTTTCAGCGGTTTGAAAACCTCGCTTCTTACAAGACTAAAAAAACGGGGTTTCCCCTATACAGCGGAAGAGTTGCCCGATCTGGTGGCATCGTATCAGGAAGCGGTCTGCGATGTTCTTGTGGAAAAGACCTTACGGGCTGCTTCCATGCACGCTGTCACTAAAATCGTTGTCTGCGGGGGAGTGGCGGCGAACAGCCGTCTTCGGAAACGTTTTTACGACGATGCGGCGACGGCGGGAATCGAGGTGTTTATTCCTTCTCCTGCCCTCTGTACTGACAACGCGGCCATGATCGCGGTGGCCGGTATGCATCTCCTCAAAGAGGGCAAAACAGACATGATGGACCTCAATGCCGTTTCCCGATGGCCTCTTACGATTGGCTAATGATTCTGAAGAAGAGAGTTAGGGAATTTTACAATAAATTTATAAGCTTAACAGGTGAGCCCCGGCAAATCGCCGCAGGGTTTGCAATCGGTGTTTTCGTTGGCGTCACACCGACCATCCCTTTCCATACCGTGCTTATCATCATCATCGGCGTCATTCTTCGACGGAATATCACGGCCGCTTATCTCGGTTCATGGCTCATTTCAAATCCACTGACCATCCCCCTGTTCTATGTCTCACAATATGAAATTGGCCGTCATGTGCTGGGAATGGATCATTGCCGGTTTGAATTGCCAGATTACAGTCTTAGCACGATTGCCGACATGGGGAGCGAGGTCCTTGTCCCACTTCTGGCGGGTGGTATTCTCATGGCGCCCTTCTTTGCCATACCGGCATATTTCGTCACGCGTCGCATGATCACGACACTGCGGACACCAAAGCCATCTGCCAAGGCTTAAAAGCTTGACAATCTGTTTTGGATGTTAAGGTGAACTTCATGAGTGTTGTACGACCGCTTCTTAAACAGTACTCCATTCAGCCTCGGAAGAAGTTGGGACAGTCTTTTCTCGATGACAGGGATATCGTGCGACAGATTGTTTCCATGGCAGACCCCTGTGATGATGAAACGATTGTGGAAATAGGCGCAGGTCTGGGCATCATGACTCAGGAGTTGGCCAAAAAAGCAAGAAGGGTAATCGCTCTGGAATTCGATCCGCATCTGGTGGATGTGCTCAAAGTGCGACTTAAAGACCATAAATGCATTGAAGTGATTGAGATCGACGTATTGAAATATGATTTTGCTTCCGCTTGTCGAGAAGGAAAGGTCAAGGTCGTCGGCAATATCCCATACAACATTTCTTCCCAGATCCTGTTCCATCTGCTCAGGTTTCGACGGTCGATCTCATCTATGATTCTGATGTTTCAAAAGGAACTGGCGGATCGGATTTGCGCAGGTCCGGGTACCCGAGAATATGGGATACCCTCTGTTCTTGTATCCCGATATTGCATCACCAGCCAGATATTGACCGTGCCTCCGGCTTGCTTTTACCCTGTTCCGGAAGTGGTTTCATCCCTACTGAGTTTGTCCGTACGGCAGAATGCCCACCTTTTCAACGATGATGTTTTTGTCAAAATCGTTCGCACCGCCTTTGCACACAAGAGGAAAACCCTGTGGAACAACCTTCGCCATCTGGGCGACACCGAGGAACTTGTCGAAAGGATACTCGATGCCGCGGGGATTGATCGAGACAGGAGAGCGGAAAGCCTGACCGTCGATGAATTTTCACGAATCGCAAATATGTGGATCGGACAGGTTCCTGGCCGATTCCCCGATGACATTCCCCGATAAATTCCTTGACATGGGCGCTGGAATCTGTTAATAATTAACAACGCTTGGATCCCTATGCGGACTGAGACGGAAAGGGTATTATGTGAATTTATGAGTGCAAAGTCTCTTGTTCCAGGCGAAGAGGCTTTTTTTTTGCGGAGAAAACGATGAAAATCGTTCATTCAGTATGTGAGATGCAGTCTATCTCGGAATTGGAGAGACAAGGGAAACGGCGGATCGCCTTTGTGCCGACGATGGGATACTTTCACGAAGGTCATCTGAACCTGATGCGAACCGGGCGCAAATGCGGGGACTGCCTTGTCGTCAGCATTTATGTCAATCCCACGCAATTTGCCCCGACAGAGGATTTCGAGGTGTATCCACGTGATTTCGAGCGGGACTCGCGACTCGCGGAAGAAATCGGGGCAGATGTGTTATTCAATCCGGATAACCGGGAAATGTATCCCAACGGCTATCAAACCTACGTTCAGGTTGAGGGTTTGACAAACAACCTCTGCGGTATTTCGAGGCCGATCTTTTTCCGTGGCGTTACGACGGTCTGCACGAAACTTTTCCATATTGTACAGCCTCATATCGCCATATTCGGGAAAAAGGATTTCCAGCAGTACGTTACGATCAAACGGATGGTTTGTGATCTGAATATGGGGATCGAGATCTTGGGTGTGGAAACGACACGGGAATCTGATGGGCTGGCCATGAGTTCACGCAATGTCTATTTGAAACCCGAAGAGCGAAAATCGGCTTTGAGCCTCAGACGTGCACTCACCCTTGCGGGCGATCTCTACAATAAAGGGGAGCGGGATGCTTCGATCATTCTCGATAAGGTCCGCAGTTTGATTTGCTGCTGCCCCGGTACAGAAATTGACTATGCCAGCATTTGCGATACCTCTACGATGCGGGATATTCTTCGAATTGATGGCGAAGCCGTTCTGGCCCTTGCAGTCCGGATCGGCAAAACAAGATTGATAGACAATTGCGTATTCGGCGAATCTTCGAAACAGGCTGAGGAAAGACAAGGGGGAACATCCTAATCATGCAAAGATTCATGCTCAAATCCAAAATCCATCGCGCCACCGTCACCGACTCCGATCTCCATTACGAGGGGAGTATTTCCATCGATGAGAGGCTGATGAAAGCCGCCGATCTTAATTGCTATGAAAGGGTGGACGTATACAACGTGATGAATGGGGAGCGTTTTTCCACGTATGTTCTACCCGGACCCCAAGACTCGGGGACCATATGCCTGAACGGTGCTGCAGCCAGAAAAGTATCGCGTGGGGATTTGATCATCGTTGCCAGTTACGTGATGGCTAACGATGCCGACTGCTCGGATTGGATTCCCAAGAATGTTTTTGTGGATGAAAAAAATCGAATCACACCCAAAAGCCTATGATGGAAATGGAACGGGTGTGCCATACGCTATAGGGGCTGGACATCTCATCCCGCCCTTTGTGATGAACGGGATTTGAAAAAAGATCGTGTTTCTGATATGGAACTTCGCGACAGTCAAATGAAATAATAGAAGGGATTATGCTGAAGAAAAAAATCAAGAATATCTTTCTGACCGGTCTGGCGGTCGTCATTCCGGCAGGATTGACGATCTATATCCTTTTTTTCATCATTGATATCATGGATAACCTCTTGAGGATCATCCCTCTGGAGTACCAGCCGGACACGCTGCTTAATTTCCATATACCGGGTTTGGGAGTGATTGTCACGGTTATCCTTATATTGATCTGCGGTCTGGTAACAAGAAGCTATTTTGGAACAAAGGTTGTCGCATTCGGTGAACGTATTGTCGGCAAGATCCCATTTGTCAGAAGCATATACCAGGCTATTAAAAGGATCGCTGACAGCCTTTTCATGGACAAGGCTCAAAGTTTCAAGAAAGTGGTTATCGTGGAATACCCCTGTCGCGGCATTTACAGCATAGGATTCATCACCGGCACCCCGGACGGTGAGATCCATGATAAACTGGGTTCCTGTGTTGGGGTCTATTTTCCCCATGCATTGACACCCACCACGGGCATTTTCGCTGTGGTACCGGTGGAAGGGGTGATTGAGGTTGACATGACGGTCGAGGAGGCCTTCACCCTGATCATCTCCGGAGGCATTGTAACGCCACCAAACCATTGTCCCTCCATACAGAACGCAACTAGAACCGCATCAACCGCTTAGAAGCCGACGTCAAGATGAAGCAGCGGACGCAAGCAAGTGGCCAACGCAAAGGAGAAAAGTGATGAAGTATTTGGAACTGATCCCCCATCTTAAATTTCGCGTGGCGAATCCCAGTCTTGCAGACTGGGGTCGTGAGGAGATACGTCTCTCCGAAAACGAAATGCCCGGTCTTATGGCCATCCGTAAAAAGTATGGCCCAAAGAAGCCTCTGGCAGGATTGAAAATCATGGGAAGCCTTCACATGACGATACAAACTGCCATGCTCATCGAAACCCTGAGGGATCTTGGGGCCGATCTCCGTTGGGCATCCTGTAATATCTTTTCCACCCAAGACCATGCCGCAGCCGGAATCGCACGGGCGGGATCCGCTTCCGTTTTCGCATGGAAGGGCGAATCCCTTGAGGAGTATTGGTGGTGTACAGAGCAGGCGCTGACATGGCCGGACGGTACAGGACCGAATCTGATCGTGGATGATGGGGGTGACGCGACGTTGTTCATACATGAAGGCGTTAGGATAGAAAATAATCCTTCCTTACTGAGAAAACCCTGCGCCAACAAGGAAATGAAGATCATTCGTGAACGTCTGTCCCACGGTCTGAAATCAGCACCACGTCGCTGGCATAAAGTAGCTTCCCGTATCCTGGGTGTTTCAGAGGAAACCACTACGGGAGTAAATCGCCTTTATCAGATGGCAAAAGCGGGAGAACTTCTTTTTCCGGCCATCAATGTCAACAATTCCGTCACCAAATCGAAATTTGACAATTTGTATGGCTGTCGGGAATCCTTGGCTGACGGAATCAAACGGGCAACCGATGTGATGATTGCCGGCAAAACGGCCGTTGTCTGCGGATACGGCGATGTCGGCAAGGGATGCGCACAATCCATGCGGGGTTTTGGCGCACGCGTAATCGTCGTTGAAATCGATCCGATCTGTGCACTCCAAGCAGCCATGGAGGGATATGAAGTCGACACGATTGAACATGTCGTGTCAAATGGAGATATTTTCGTCACCGCAACCGGAAGCTGCGACGTGATCACGGGGCGACATATGGAACAAATGAAGAATGAGGCCATTGTCTGTAACATCGGCCATTTCGATAGCGAAATCGATATGCGCTATCTGGAAAATACACCTGGTTGCAAGTGCCGAACCATCAAACCTCAAGTTGATAAATGGACGCTGAAATCGGGAAGAAGCATTATCGTACTGGCTGAGGGACGCCTGGTGAATCTGGGGTGTGCGACAGGCCATCCCGGTTTTGTCATGAGTAACAGCTTCACTAACCAATGCCTTGCACAGATGGAACTGGCCAAGGGGAGGTTGAAGCCCGGCGTCTACACTCTGCCCAAGAAACTGGACGAGGAAGTGGCACGTCTTCACTTAAAGCGATTGGGGGCAAAACTCTCTAAGCAGACCAAGAAACAGGCTGACTATCTCGGAATCCCTGTAGGAGGGCCGTTCAAACCTGATTATTACCGATACTAGGAACGTGAAGACATCCGCAGGCTAAAGACCGTGTTGCGATCCTAACGAGGATTCTCAAGGCATCAGGTTTTCACACGTCGCATCATCAAAACCGACGCCACACCGAAAACCGCGTTGGCAAGCCACGCAGCCATAAAAGGGGAAAGGGTTCCGGATCGCCCCAAAGACATCCCGAAGGCGTAGACAAACCAGTAGGAAAAACCGATAACGAGTGCCGCGCCTATACCCTGAGCGATGCCTCCGCTTCTTTCGGATCGAAGTGAAAATGAAATGCCGATCACGGCCAGTATGATGCATACCATGGGAAATGCGATCTTGCCGTGCAGATCTACGATATACTGCTTCGCATCATAGCCGTCCGTCCGTAGCTTAAGGATGTACCGTTGCAATTCGGTATAACCCATAGCCGACACATTTTTTTGAACCATTTGAAAATCGGAGGGTTTTTCCGGAATATCCGCTGCCTGTTGCCTTGCCCTTGACAGGACCGGAAAATGGCCGTCCTGGAAACGGGCAATTAAAACATTATAAAATTGCCAGCCCTCCCGTTTCCACTCCCCCCTCTCAGCATCAAGCCTCATGACCAATCTCATATCGCGGTCGAGATAATGAATGGTAATGCCGTGAAGCGTATTGCTCTGGACGTCGAAGAGTCGGAAGTTGTAGATCCCTTTCTGACCTCGATACCATATCTGATCATGTTTGAAACTGCCCATCGATTTTCGTTTTTGAACATCGATCAAACGTATTTTTTCAGCCCTGTCGTTGGCATAAGGGGTCACCCATTCATTCAAAATGAAAATCAGCAGGGAGGTCAGGAAGGCCACGGTCAGTATAGGAAAGGCGAGCCGATAGAGGCTTATTCCGTTAGCCTTCATGGCCGTGATCTCACCGTGACGGGACATATATCCGCAGGTCATCAGGGAAGCCAGGAGGATGGCTGCGGGAAGCATCTGCGTGACGATCATCGGCAGTTTGAAGAAAAAGTATGATCCCATCTGTGCGAACGACGCACGGTTACTGAGGAACATCCTGAATTTCTCGAAAAAATCAATGATCAGAAAGACGGCGATCAGGCATGAGGTGATCAAAAGGAGATGCCGAATGAATTCAAGAAGCAGATAACGATCCAAAATCTTCATGACGTTCAAGATCCTCGGTTGCCGTCCCTGTGTTTTACGCGCCGAAAAAAGGTTAGCAAAACAATCCGCGGACTCCATTGCGGATGGAAACCTCCTTTGCGGATAGATACAAAAGGGTGATGCCGAAAAATGTAAAAACCAGGTTTGGCATCCATGCCCCGATAAACGGCTTGATTTCTCCGATTTCAACCAGTGCTTCGGCACCGATTCGCAGCAGATAATAGATGAGCACTAGGAAAAAACCTATGGTCAAACCCCAAGAACGGACGGAGCGATGCGCCCGTATCCCCAGGGGGATTGCTATGAGCGCAAAGACTAAACATGAGAAGGGGACTGCTATCTTCTTATGAAGCTCGATGGCCACGTCCCGTAGCGCCTGTTCCCCGAGGCTTCCTTGTCTCAAAAGCTTCTTCAGTTCCGCCAGATTCATTTCTGTGCTCGATTTCGATGCCATATTATTTCCATCGGAGAGTGCAGAGGCGAAATCAAGTCGAACGTCATAGAAGCTGAAGTCCATTTTTCGGTAATGGTTCAGACCGGAGTCCACCGTGTGGGTGCTGCCGTCCTGAAGTCTCAGCGTGATCATCATCGTGTCCGGATTTTCTATGAGATATGCCCGGCGGGCGATGATGGTGCTCGGTTCACGAGCAATGCGACTGTCGAAGATGAGCACTCCTTCCAAAAAATCCCCTCGAACCGGAATTCTGTCCGCGTAAAGGAGAATCCCCTGAAAATCGTCCATGAAAACCTTTTCCTGAATGCCGATCGTGGCCTTCTGCCTGGCCATTTCAAAAAGCAGCGTCTTGGAAGCATGATTGCCATAAGGAACAAAAAAGAGGGTCGTCGCCAGAGTCAACAAAAAAGTTATCAGCGCCGCAAAGGATACGGGAAGAGACAACCGGTACAGACCAATCCCGGACATCTTCAGTACGGTCCATTCGTTGTCTCCCGAAAGCCTTCCCAAGCCGACCAGGATCGCAATCAGGAGCGATATGGGAATCGTAAATGCCAGAAATGAAGGCATCATGAAAAGCATCAAACGCGCGATATCGAAGAAGGCAACCCCCTTGTTGATCATCAGATCCATCACCTGCAAAATTTTCCCCATCAGCAGGATAAAGGTGAGCACAAAAAGTATCATGCAGAAGGGAACGGCAATTTCTCTTAGGATATAACGGTCAATCAGACGGAACATTGTCCTGAAACCTTGTCGACATGCTAAACGAGCAAATTGAGGGGCTCGATATATCCGGGGTCCTCCCTATCCATGACCTCAATGATGGAACCGTTCATTCTCTTTTTCATTGCTCCGAAAATCGGCCTTTTTTTGGTAAAGGTCTTGGCAAAAGCGATGCTTTCAAGCATCAACCTTTCATCGTTCTCGCACGCCAGCGTGATAATGTGATGAGATGCGAGTTCTGCAGCATCCGTTTTTTTCCCGCTGAAAACGAGTTCCTCGAGCTTGTAGAGAGGAATAGCCTTACGGAGAATAGCCATCATTCCCGGCAGGAACGGAATATTGATATCGATTTCCGGAAAACAGAAGAAGCCGCGGTCGGCTTTCATGAAACGAAAATCACAAGCACAAGCCATGATCGACCCATCCCCGAACGTATGTCCGTTGATTGCGGCAATGACGGGCATCGGATAGAGGAGAATTCTTTTAAACATCCGGTTTAATCCATATAAGAAATCCCGGATCGACTGCAAATCATTTCTCTCCATGGCACCCATCATCCACGCAAGATCGATCCCCTGAGACCAGTTCTTCTGATCGTTTGAGGCGATAATCACCGAAGACAATTCCTGATCCGCTTCGGCCTCGTCAAATGCAGCAAGAATCGCGTGGACAAAATCAGGATTGTGTCGATTTTCACCGTTGTTCATCCTGATCATGCCAACTGTCTCGACCTTTTTGAATTCTATGACGGACATGTTAAAAGCCTCCGGTGTCGGGTGGATGGACAAGAACGTTAAATGACGATGATGAAGTCGCACATCTTGATCCTGATGTCAAGGATCCCGACCTCAGGAATCTGAGGCTTTTCTTCTACAGTAGCTTGATAGGTCGTAATCATAACTCATTGTAATGATTA
>CAZWTL010000041.1:0-8524 GCA_964637025.1 uncultured Syntrophaceae bacterium
CATAACAATGCCGTGGCCCTGAAGGAATACATCCACATCCGCTTGTCGCGTCCGGCCAGGGGCTGACCGCAAGCCGTCCCTGGGGGGTTGCGCTGCCGAATATGGCGCCGTATCGCACGGCGAGACCCTGCCCTCGAGGCGAATGACAAAATATCGCTTTTGATGTATGGTTCGGCCGCGCTGATCCGGAGGCCGCGCTGGACAACATGACGAAGGAGACAGGGTCTACTTTTTCGAGGATACCGCAAGCCCGAGCCTCGTTTGGGTGAGGCTTGAACGGATCGATTTCTCGCCGGATGCAGGCGTCCGGAAACTGACCCTCCACGGCGACCCCGACCTGGGCGGGGACCAGACAGCCCATTTCGAAAGGGCGGAGGCGTTCAGGTTTCTGGCGCCGCGATGAACGCGGGAAAAACACGGTCCGAATCGCCGGCTGCAAAGGGGCGGAACCGGGGGGCACCGGCGGCTGATGGATCGAGACGCGTTTCCGCATTTACCCGCAACGGTGAGATCGAGGCCGAACAGGTACGTTACGCGCGGGGAGGCGCCCTTTGCATCGATCCGTTCCCGGAGGTACACAAACGGGATGCAAGGTGGTAAGAAGGACCCAACGACATTGTTTGACGGCGGACGTCTGAGCGGTTCAGCGCAACGCGTGCTTCCAGGACCGGCGGATCGCGGACGGGCCCGTTCCGATGAGGGGACGCTCCGTTCAACCCGATGAACCGCGGGACAACGGCGCCGGCCGAAAGGAGTGATCCCCATGCTGGATGCTCTGGAACTCCGGGAAATCGCCCGGCAGATCCGGGCCGCGCAGGACGAGGCGCGGCAGATCGAACCGTTCACGTCGCGGATCGAGGGGTTCGATCTGCCTTCGGCCTATGCGGTGGCGGACCTCAACCACAAAGCCCTGATCGCGGAAGGGAATGTGGCTGTGGGCCGGAAGATCGGCTTCACCAACCCGGAGATGTGGTCCATTTACGGTGTCTGCGAGCCCATATGGGCTCACGTCTACGACACCACCGTCACGCGGCTGACAACGAATCGCGCGACATGCAGCATCGGCCGTTTCGCCGAACCGAAGATCGAACCCGAAATCGTCCTTCATCTGCGCTCGGCGCCGCCCGCAGGCGCAGACCCGCAGTCCATCCTGGAATCGGTCGATTGGGTCGCGCACGCGTTCGAGATCGTGCAGTCCCATTTCCCGGGCTGGAGATTTCAGGCCGCGGATACCGTTGCCGACTGTTCCCTCCATGGAACGCTCCTGATCGGCGAGCCCCGGCCGGTGGAACGGCTCGCCCCGGATCCGGCCGGTGCGCTGGAGTCCTTCAAACTCGCGCTGTCACGCAACGGAGAGGCGCGCGAGTCGGGCCGGGGGTCGAATGTCCTCGGCAGCCCGCTGGCCGCTGTGGCGCACCTTGTCGCGGTCCTGTCCAGGCAGCCGGATGGCCTGCCGCTGCAGGCCGGCGAAATCGTGACCACGGGGACGATCACCGCGGCGCAGCCCGTGCGGATCGGCGAGGTCTGGCATACGGAACTTCAGGGCATCGGCTTGCCCGGCCTCACCGTCGAGTTTGTCCCCTGACGGCCTCGGTTTCCCAGCCCTTCTTCCGCCGGGCGGGGTTGCTGCCGGAAAGCGGCAGGCATCGAAGGGTCCGTCCGCACCCCGACCGGGCCCTCCGGCGCATCCCGGAAATGGGAACCCATGCGATCCGATGGGCGGGATGCAGCGGGATATCGACGGGGGACGGTCGGGCAATGCATGATTGGCAGGGGAGCGACATATGATCATTCGAACGGCCGCAATAGAAGACCTGCCCACCATCGTGGGGATCTATAACCAATCCATTCCGTCGCGGTGCTCCACGGCCGATATGGAACCGGTGCGACTCGAAGATCGGCTGGCCTGGTTTCGTGAACATACCCCCGAAAAGCACCCGATCCTCATTGCAAGCGTGGACGGGGACACAGCGGGTTGGTGCAGCTTGAGCGCCTACCGGCCGGGACGGGCGGCCCTCCGCTTTACGGCGGAGATCAGTTATTACATCGCCCGACCCTTCCAACGGCAAGGCGTGGCGACGGCTCTGATCAGCCATGCGATGGCGGCCTGCCCGTCGCTCCGGATCAAGAATCTCTTTGCCATTGTATTGGAAGGCAACGATGCCAGCCGGCGGCTGCTGGAAAAGATGGGTTTCGAACCCTGGGCCTTTCTGCCGCGGGTGGCCGATTTCGATGGAAGAGAAATGGGCCAGGTTTATTACGGGAAACGGGTGTGGGAAGGCGGACCGGACAATGGCGGATCGCCGGGGCCGCTGTCCAGTCCCGGCGGAGGACCAAAGCAGGGATAGGGAGGAGCCTCCAATGCGGCCCAAGGCATTTATGCTCGTTTTCGACGGCCTTGCGGACCGGGAAGCCGCGTTTGCGCCGTGCGAGATCGCCAAATCGGGAAAATTCGACAAGGAGGAAGCATCATGGAGTTTGAACGGAACGCCCTCTGGAGATTCAAAAAACGAAGGATCCGACCGTCGGCGGTGCATTGGGCAATCCTGGCCGTCTGCCTTCTGCTTCCGATTCCGGCGCCCGGTTCGACGCAGACGGAATGGCCCGCCATCGTCCTGTCCCGGGACGGAACCCCGATATCGTATGAAATCCGCGGTTCAGAGGCGCCGGCCCTGGTTTTCGTCCACGGCTGGAGTTGCGATTCCCGCTACTGGCGGGAACAGGTGACGCATTTTTCCAGCAGGCATCGCGTCGTCACCCTGGACCTCGCGGGCCACGGCCATTCCGGCATGTCGCGCGCGCGGTACACGATGGCCTCCTTCGGAGAGGACGTGCGCGCCGTGGCGGAGGCGGCAGGCGGCGGCAAGGTGATCCTGATCGGCCATTCCATGGGCGGCTCGGTGATCGCCGAAGCCGCAAGGCTCATGCCGGACAGGGTGATCGGTCTGATCGGAATCGATACGCTCGAAGACATAGAATATCCGCTGACCCGCGAAGGGCTCCAAAAGATGGTCGCCCCCCTGGAGAAGGATTTCCGGACCGGAAGCCGGCAGTTCGTGGCGCAGATGATTTCACCCCAAACCGATCCACAGCTCCGCGAGTGGATTCTCTCGGATATGTCGGCTGCGCCGCCCGGCGTGGCCATGAGCGCGATGAACGAAATGATGTCCCAGTACATCACCGGGGAGGCCGCCAAGGTGTTTGATCATCTCCGCGTTCCTGTCATCGTCGTGAAGGGGGATGCATGGCCCGTCAACTACGAAGCGAACCGGCGGCACATGTTTTCCTTCGATGCCATTGTGCTGAAGCAAGCGGACCACTTCCTGATGATGAACCGTCCGAAGGAATTCAACCGTGCCTTGGAGAAGGCGATTGATATGCTTTCGAAGAAATCGGGCGGGTAAAGACTTCTCAAAACGAAAGTAATTTTTCAGCGATGAATGATATTATCTCTGATGGTTAGAGACCGCCAATCTTCTTTTATGGGTATGTCTTAACCTGTTATGAGCAACAGAGGAGGCTTCATCGATGAGTACGCAAGAACGGATCAATTTGGTGGCTCCCTGCGGCATCGATTGCGGCATTTGCGAGTTGTATGTGTGCAGGGACAATCCTCAATTGTCGGCCTATTTCGTATCGAAAGGCATACCGCAGGAAAAGATACCCTGCCCGGGATGCAGGAACATCGGCGGGAATTGCCCCGTCATCGACAGCCAATGTGCGACATACGCGTGCGCCGCGGGCAAAGACGTGGATTTCTGTTTCCGTTGCGGGGATTTTCCCTGCGCGAGATTGCATCCGTCAGCCGACAGGGCGGATCTCCTCCCTCACAATCTCAAGGTGTTCAACCTATGCACGATCCGGCGCGACGGCGTGGAAGGATTCATCGAGGCATCGGCTGAAATCAAGAGACGGTATTTCAAGGGTAAAATGAAGATTGGAAGCGGCCCGCAGGCATGAACGGCGGATGCGACTCCCGTCGCACAGGCTGAAGGATCCGCCCTCGTGAACGGGAACGCAGGAAAGCGGGATCCCGCCGCTGAAGCACATCGGACTGGAGCTGCCATGAACCCTCAGAAGGTGGATCGCAATCGGGTCACACAACTCACCGATCTGCCGAACGTCGGCAAATCGATCGCCGACGATCTCCGCCTGCTCGGCATTGACGAACCCGGAACGCTTGCCGGCCAGTGCCCGTTCGAGATGTACGAACGGCTTTGCCGGAAGAGAGGAAAGCGGCTTGATCCCTGTGTGATCGACGTCTTCATGTCCGTCACCGCCTTCATGAACGGCGAACCTCCCCGTCCCTGGTGGGCGTTCACCGGGATCCGCAAACAAACGCTTGCCAATGGAAAAAATCGAACGCAAGCATCCACCCCGGGAGAGACTTTCGGGGAATGATCGGTTATCATTTGCCCTGTTCAATTCGTTGTTGAAGGAAGGCATGTCATGAAAAAACTCCGTTTCAAAAAAATAGATGCGTTCGCTTCCGAACATTCATCCGGGAACCCCGCGGCGGTCGTCTATCTTGATCGGCTTGAAGAGCTGTCCGATGACGACAAGATGCGGATCGCAAGAGAGTTGAAGGGATTTGTCAGCGAAGTGGGTTATGTCTGCCCCGGGACGAAAACGGATTATGATTTATGCTACTTCTCTTCCGAGCGGGAGGTTGCCTTCTGCGGTCACGCAACAATCGCCATCATGAACGATATAGTCGCAAGCAACGAGACATTGCACGCGCAGGCGACGCTGACGCTTGCGACACGGACCGATCGTTTGCAGGTCGAGAACCGTTACCGGGACGAGAAGGGCGTCTATATCTCCGCTCCGCCCCCCAGATTCTCCATCAAAGAGGTTGGTGCGGCAGATGTTGCGGCGGCTCTGAATCGCTGTCTTGAGGACCTTGATCCATCACGGCCTATCCGGATCGTCAACGGCGGATTGGAGACGCTGATTGTCCCGATGAAGGGACTCGCATCCATTCTCAGCGTCACTCCCGATCTTCAGACGCTCAACGCATTCTGCCTGCGGATCGGTATTGACATTGTCCTTCTCTATTCGTCGGAAGTTGCGTTTCCGGAGAACCGGTATCGAACAAGAGTTTTTGCGCCGCCCTATGGATATCTGGAGGATCCTGCAACAGGTTCCGGGAACTCGGCCTTTGGTTATTACCTGCTTGAGCATGGCATGTGGAAGGGAGACAAGATCACCATAGAACAAAATGGATTGCGCGATGCCCCGAACCTTATCCGGATCTTTTCCCCAAAAACCGGCGCAGGCGATTCTCGTGTGTGGTTTGGCGGGGGCGCGATCGTGAGAATAGACGGTCAATACCATCTGGAATAGAAATTGAAGATCTCCGCGGCAAGCCGCGGGGAATGCGCCCGCGGACAGATTCAAGACAGTTGCGAGCCACAACCCAATATGGTCAAAAACACAAATGATCCGAAGCGTATCGTTCGCTTGACTGCTGCAGACATATGCAACAGAATGCGGGCGCTGGGCGATCCGGAAAGGGCCGTGACGGCGCAAAGATTCTTTAAAACGGGCCCGGGCGAATACGGCGAAGGGGATCTGTTTGTCGGCCTGCGTGTCCCCGACACAAGGCAATTGGCCGGGGAATACCGTGAACTTCCCCTTTCCGAAACCATCCGGCTCCTTCACTCCCCCATCCATGAAGCGAGGCTGCTGGCCCTTCTGATCTTGATTCGCACGTACAAGCAAGGGGATGCCTCCGTTCAGGAACGGATTTACAAACAGTATCTCCGGAATGCCCGATTTATCAATAGCTGGGACCTGGTGGACGTTTCCGCGGAACACATTGTCGGTTCCCATTTGAGATACGGCGACAGATCTCCACTCCATGGATTAGCGGTATCCAAGCTGCTGTGGGAGCGGAGGATTGCCATCATGGCCACGTTTCACTACATCAAGCAGGGGGAATTTGCCGAGACATTGCATATCGCAGAACGCCTGCTTCGAGATCCGGAAGATCTGATCCACAAGGCGGTCGGTTGGATGCTTCGCGAAATCGGCAAACGCGATCGTCGCGTCGAAGAAGGATTTCTGAGGGACCACTACAAGACCATGCCGCGAACCATGCTCCGTTATGCGATTGAAAAATTTCCGGAAAATGTGAGGCAGCAGTATTTGCAGGGGGCGATACGGTAACGCGTTCATAACATATGATGGCATACCAGCGGTCGTACGGGACCGAATTGCCGGTGCGATTCCGGGATGGCAGACCCTAAGAAGCGCATATCGACATTCTACCAGGAGGGAACCATGGAAAAGATCGCAATTGATGAGAATGCATTCCCGTATCCGATGCCGATGGTTTTGGTGGGGACGCTCGTCAACGGGCGTCCGAACTTCATGGCCGTCGGATGGATCTCGCGGGTCAACTTCGAACCGCCGATGATCGCCGTCGCGCTGGGGAAAGCCCATTACACCAACGAGGGGATCCACGCCTCCGGGGCGTTCAGCGTCAATATCCCGCATATCGATCTCCTGGAGAAGGTCGACTACTGCGGCCTCGTCTCGGGCCGGAAACGGGACAAAGCGGACCTTTTCACCGTGACGGCGGGACCGAAAACGAATGCCCCCATGATCGACGAGTGTCCGCTCTGCATGGAGTGCAGGCTGGTCCGGGTGGTGGATCTTCCGAGCAACGCGCTTTTTATCGGGGAGATTGCAGGCGCATATGCCGACGCCGACTGCTGTTCCGGCGGGAAGCCGGACATCGGAAAGATGAGGCCCTTCACGCTGACCATGCCCGACAACCGCTACTGGGAGATCGGCCCCAGCGCCGGGAAGGCCTGGAGCGCCGGGAAGCGAATCATGCCTGGCGCATAGACGCGCGTTTCGTCATTTCGATCCTGTCGCGCCCGGCAGCGGTGCAGCGACCAATCCCGGCCACGCCGCGTAACCCAGCATCAACCCGATGAGGCATCCGACCCATGTCGCGATCAGGCGGACGGCGATCACGTCGGCCGTGGGCGTTTTGCCGACATCCAGCAGCAGGATGATCAACGGGGTCGTGGCTGCGGCATAGGCGATGTAATTGACGTTGATCAGAACCGGGCGCACCGCCGCCAGGACGGCGACCATGGCGATCATTGCCCATAGCGGAGGTATTCCCAGCAGCAGCATGCTGATCAGCAGGACGCCCAGGGCCGTTCCTGCCGCACGCTGGAGGGTGCGCACCAGGGCCGACTGCAGGTTCCGATGCACAACGATCGCCACGGTCAGCGATATCCAGTAGCTGTGATCGTGCGTCCATATCAGGCGTATCGCTTCCGCAGCGATCAGACAGAGCGTGATCCGCATGGGATATTGCCAGCCCGCAAGGTGCAAAAGCGATTTGCGCCAGCGGCGCAGCAACTGTTCCGCCGAATAACGGGCCGGCGGTGCGGCAGCCGCCTGCCCGTTGCGACCGGAACGGGGTCGAAACAACGCGAACCAAGGAGGCAGAGCCAGGGAAAGTGCGGCCGCCCAGAACGCCCCCAGCGCAAAGAGAGCCGTGATCTCTGCCGGGGAGGCGCCGCGCGCGTTCGTGTTGCCGGCAATGATCAGAAAGATGATGAACTGAGTGGCTGACCGCGCCAAGGGACGGCTGATGCCTCCGAAAACCGCGGCCGCCGCGGCAACCGCCGGGATGCCTAGGGCAACGGCCAAAGGGTTCCCCGAAAGCGAAGCGCCGATGAAGGTGGCCGCACTTCCGGCAACCACCGCCTGCATCAGGCTCGAAAGGCGCTCCCGCGCCGCGCCGTTTTCGCTCTGAACGCCCGCAGCCAGCCCGCCCAGAGAGGCTATCATGCCGCTCTGCAGGTGTCCGCTCCATGCGCCCAAGGCCATGGGCGCCGAAAGCCCGAGCGCGGCGGCGACCATTTGCGGCGCGGCGGCCTGTTTCGCTTCGGCCCAGCGACAGGCAAATGCGGCAGCGAGCAGTTTCCTGAGTCCGGACGACCCTGGTTTCTGATCCATAGCGGAAGCGCTTCGATCCCTAAAAGGGGGTTTTCGGCCCGATCTTTTCATAACACGGATGGGACAGCGGTCCGGTTCCGGATCCTGCCCCGATTCCCTTTGACATGCAAGTATTTTTAATGATCTGCCGATTTTCCGCTGATCTGATCATGGCCGTCCACTTCGCCTTTATTCTGTTTGTGGCGCTGGGCGGGTTCCTCGTGCTGCGCCGGCCCCGCCTCATCTGGCTCCATCTGCCGGCCGTCGCCTGGGGGGCGTTGAGCGCGTTTTCCGGGTTCATCTGCCCGCTGACGCCGCTGGAAACAACGCTTCGCACATTCGGAGGCGGAATCGGTTACGAAGGCAGTTTCATCGCGCATTATATCGGGGCCGTCATCTACCCTTCCGGTCTCACCCGCGGCATACAGATCGCGCTCGGCTTCGGCGTCCTCCTGCTGAACGCAGCGATTTACGGATATGGGTTGCTGAGGAGAGGATCCCGGTGAGGATCCGGCGCCCGCACTGCGGGCCCGGGGTGGATCGGCGGTTCCCGCGGCGC
>CAZWTL010000041.1:8624-25671 GCA_964637025.1 uncultured Syntrophaceae bacterium
CGCCGAGATCGAGGACATAGCCCCGGTGGGCCGTGCTCAGGGCCTTTCGGGCGTTCTGTTCGACGATGAGGAAGGTGACGCCCCGTTTGGCGTTGATCGTCTGGATCTTTTCGTAGACCTCCTCGATCATCCGTGGCGCCAGGCCGATGGAGGGTTCGTCCATCAAGATCACCCGGGGCTTGATCAGGTCGGCCCGGGCAAGGGCCAGAAGCTGCTTTTCCCCCCCTGAAAGATTCCCCGCCCGTTCCCGAAGCTTGTCCTTCAGGAGCGGATAGGCCTCGAGGACCTCCTCGATCGCCAGCCGAACCTCCCGTTCGCTGTTGAGGGGGGTCCCCCCCATCTCCAGATTCTCCCTCACGGTCAGGGACGAGAAGACATTTTTCCCCTGCGGGACGAAGGCAATGCCGAGGCGAACCTTTTCCTCCGGCGTGAGGCGCGTGACGTCCCGGTCGTCAAAGCGCACCGTTCCTTTCCGCGGCACGATCAGGCCGAAGAGGGACTTGAGCAGCGTCGATTTTCCGGACCCGTTGGGGCCGATGATGCAGACGATCTCGTTTTGTCCGGCGTGTACGGACGCCCCGTGGAGGACCTCGATCTTCCCGTAGCCCGCGAAAATGTCCTTTCCTTCCAACCCCTTCATCCCAGGTAGGCCTCGATGACCCGGGGGTCGCTCTGGATCTCGCGGGGCGACCCCGCGGCGATCTTTTCCCCGTGGTCGAGCACGAAGATCCGTTCGCACAGCTCAACCACCACGTCCATGTTGTGCTCGATAATGAAGAAGACCTGCCCCCGATCCTTCATCTTCAGGATCATGTCAATCATGGTGTGGATCAGGCGGGGGTTGATCCCCGCCGTCGGTTCGTCCAGCAGGATCATCTTCGGCTCCGCCATGACGGCCCGGCCCAGTTCCAGGAGCTTCTGCTGGCCGTAGGAAAGATTTCCGGCAAAATGGTCGCGGAGGTGGCGGATTCCCAGCATCTCCAGAAGTTCCCGCGCCTTTTCGCGGTTCCTCCGCTCTTCCCGGCGGACACGGGGGTAGTTGAGCGCCAGGGACCACAACCGTTCCCCGGCCTGCCCCTGGGGGCCGAGGAGCATGTTGTCCATGACGGTCAGGCGGGGAAACACGCGGGAGAGCTGAAAGGTGCGCAACAGCCCCAGCTCCGCCAGACGATGGGGCATGCGGCCGTCGATCCGCTCCCCGTCGAACAGGATCTCGCCGCGGTCAGGACGGATCAGCCCGGTGATGAGGTTGAAGAGGGTCGTCTTGCCGCTGCCGTTGGGACCGATGAGTCCGGCGATCTTCAAACCGGTGATGTTCAGGGAGCAGTCGGACACCGCCCGCGTTCCCCCGAACGATTTGGTGACGTTCCTAACCTCGATCAACCGTTTCCCTCCCCTTCTCCCGGATCAGCCCTTCCGGTCTGAAGATCATCAACACCACCAGCAGCAGGCCGAAGACCATCTGCTGCAGCGGCCCCAGGACGCCGCTCCATTCGGGCGGCAGCCTCAGGAAACGGACCGCCTCCTGGAAGAAGATCAGGACCACCGCGCCGGCGACGGGTCCCCACAGGGTGCCCTTGCCCCCCAGAACCACGATCAGGAGCACGAGAATGGTTTCGGTGAGGGTGAAATCCCCGGGGCTCACAAAGGTGATGAAATGGGCCCAGAGCACGCCGGCCAGCCCGGCGAAGGCGGAGCCGATCACGAACGAGGCCAGCTTGTAGGCCAAGGGGTTCTTTCCCAGGACCGCCGCCGCCGTTTCGTCGTCCCGGATGGCCCTGAGCACTCGTCCGAAGGGGCTCGCGGTCAGAAAGCCGATGACGGCCAAGGTCAGGAGCGCCGCCCCCAGCGAGAGGAGCAGATACGCGGGCAGGGTGTCGACATGCCAGGAAAAGATCTCCGGCCTGGGGATGCCGGGAAGCCCCATGGGCCCCTTGGTCCAGGCCACCTGGTTCTGGAGGACCAGGCGGACGATTTCCGCGAACCCGAGGGTGGCGATCCCGAAATAGTCGCCCTGCAGCTTCAGGGACGGAACGCCGATGAGCAGCCCGCCCAGAGCGGCGCAGGCGACGCCGGCCAGCAGGGCCATCCAGAAGGGGGAGCCGTGGAGGCTCAACAGGGCCGAGGCATAGGCCCCGAGGGCGAAAAAGGCGACATGGCCGAAATTGAACAGACCCGTATAGCCGACCTCGATGTTCAGCGCGATGGCGAAAATGCAGTAGATGGCCGCGACCACGGCCAGGTGCAGCAACAGGTCCATCAGTCGCTCCTTCCCCCGGTGACGACATAGGGCCGGGCCAGGAGGATGATGACCATGATCACGAAGGCCACGGCATCCTTGTATCCCGGCGAGATGTAGAGGACGGCGATGTTCTCGGCAAGCCCGATGATGAGGCCCCCGGCCAGGGCCCCCCAGAGGTTCCCCACGCCGCCGACCAGGGTCGCGGCAAAGGCCTTGATGAGGTTGACCACCCCCATCTCCGGATGGAGGTTGGTGTCCATGGCCAGAAGGATCCCGCCCGTTCCGGCCAGGAGCGACGAGATGATCCAGGCCGACAGGACGACCTTCTGGGTGCGGATGCCGGAGATCCTGGCCAGGTCGAGGTCATCGGCCAGGGCGCGCATGGACTTTCCCACGCGGGACTTGAAGAAGAGCAGATAGACGCTGACGATGCAGATCACCGAGATGGCGATGATGGCCATCTGCTGTGGGGTGAGCGAGACGCCCAGCCAGCGGTATCCCTGCTGAATCTCGAATCCGTAGGTTCTGACCTGGGCCCCCCAGAAGAGCTGCGCCGCATTTCGCAGCAGAAAGGAAAGGCCGATGGCGGCAATCAGGAGGGTCAGACGGCTGGCCCTCCTGAGCGGCCGGAACACGGCGAAATCCATCGCCGCACCCAAACAAGCCGTCATGGCCAGGGCCACGGGCACTGCGGCGTAGAGGGGCAGGGCGAAGGGTTCCGCCATGGACAGAAGCAGAAAATAGGCTCCCCACATGATCAACTCGCCGTGGGCGAAGTTGACGAAGTTGAGAACCCCGTAGATCAGGGTCAGGCCCATGGCGAAGAGGGCGTAGATGCAGCCCGCCAGGATGCCGTTGACCACGGTTTGCAGATAATACGGGAGAGAATCCATGAACCCCCGACGCCGGCCCGGCGCCTACTTCTTGTGGTCCTCGATCTTGCCGTCCTTGACGATCCAGATGCCGATGTCGGCGAACTCCATCCCCCGGTTCTCGTCGAAGGTCTTGTCCCCGGTCACGCCCCGGTAGCCCTTGGAAGCGGCGGGAAGCGCCGTGCGGATGCCTTCCGCGGTATAGCCTCCCTTTTCAATGGCCCGGGCCGCCAGATAGACCATATCGTAGTTGTAGTCGCCGAAGATGGGAATCTTGTCATCCCCGTATTTCTTCTGGTAGGCGGCCTTGAAGGCCTTGTATTCGGGCGTGTCCTGGGGAACGGACGGATAGGTCCCCATGACGCCTTCGGCCGCCTTGCCGGCCAGTTCGACCATCTTGGGGGCCCGGGCCGCCGAACCGCAGAGCCACTGGGTCTTGATGCCCGTCTCGAAGGCCTGTTTGAACTGCACCGCCCCTTCGTTGATGTAGGTCAGGTTGACGATCGCCTTGGGATTCTCCTTGTTCGCCCGCAGGAGTTCGGTGCGGTAATCGGTCTTCTTCTCGTCGAAGGGGATGATGTCCGTCACGACACCTCCCATCTTCTTGAAGCTGTTCACAAATCCATCCTTCAGGTCCAGGCCCCAGTCATTGTTGATGTACATGACGGGAAGCCTTCGGTAGCCCATGTCGAAGGCCAGTTTCGCCAGACGCTCCCCCTGCTTGGAGTTGGAGGGGATGATGCGGAAGATGTAGGAGCCGGCCTGCGTGAGCTTTTCCGCGGTCCCCTGGGCCGACATCATGACCACCTTGCTTTCCTGGGCGACCGGGGCCGCTGCCATGAAATTGGAGCTTCCGGCCGGGCCGAAGAGCACGGGTACCTTGTCGACGGTGATCAGTTTGCGAACCGCCGAAACGCAATCCTTGGGATTGCTCTTGTTGTCCTCATAGACGATCTCGATCTTCTTGCCGTTGACGCCCCCCTTGGCATTGATCTCCTCCACGGCCAGATCCACGCACTTCTTGAACCCCTCGCCGTAAACGGCGATGCTTCCGGAAAGGGCAAAAGCGGCGCCGATCTTGACGCCTTCGGCCGCCCGCAGGGACGGGACGAAACAGCAGACGCACAATGCAAACACGGATAAAATGATCGCGAATCTCTTCATATCATGACCTCCCGTGATGGTTTTGGCACCCTTCCTATAGAGAATACAAGGATGTGTCAATGAAAAAAAGGCGATAGGGATCCGGGGCGGATGCGCTTCGCCGTCGTGCTACCGCATGCAGATGCTCAACACCTCGATGAGGTCCGTTTCCCCCCTCAGGACCTTGAGGACGCCCTCCTGGAGCAGCGTGGTCATCCCCTCGCCGGCAGCCGTTTTCCGGATGGCGGCGATCGACTTCCGGCTGATGATCATCTGTTTGATGTTGTCCGACGCGATCAGCAGCTCGAAGACCCCCATCATGCCCCGGTAGCCCGTATGGTTGCAGGCCGGACAGCCCTTCGGACGGAAGAGCGTCGTCCGGTCGTCGTAGGCGAGGTCGAGCGAGCAGAAGGCCCTCTCGCCGTAGTGGCGGGCCAGCTCCTGGAACTCGGCCTCGGTCGGATGGTAGGATTCCTTGCAGGCGGGGCAGAGGGAGCGGACCAGCCTCTGGGCGAGCACGCACAGCAGGGAATCGGCGAATGAAAACGGGTCGATGCCCATGTCCAGCAGCCGGATGATGGTCTCCGGCGCGTTGTTCGTGTGCAGGGTGGTGAGGACCAGGTGGCCTGTGGTCGAGGCGTCCACCCCCATCTTCGCCGTCTCGTAATCCCGCATCTCCCCGACCATGATGATGTCCGGATCGGCCCTGAGAAAGGCGCGCATGGCGTTGCTGAAATCCAGGCCGATTTTGTGATGGACCTGAACCTGGCGGATCCCCTTCTGGGTGATCTCCACCGGGTCCTCCACCGTCCAGATCTTCACGTTGGGTCGGTTGAGCATGTGGAGCGCCGCATGGGCCGTGGTGGTCTTGCCCGAACCCGTGGGGCCCACCAGCAGGATCAGTCCGTAAGGCTTCTGCAGGATCGTTCTGAACTTCTCGAGGGTCTCCGGGGCCATCTGGAGTTCGTCGAGCAGGAGGATTCTGCCCCGCGTGAGGATCCGCAGCACCACGTCCTCGACATAGCCCTGGGTGGGAATGGTGGCGACGCGCAGCTCGATGTCTCCGGAATCCGGGACCCTGTGTTTGATCTTTCCGTCCTGGGGAAGCCGCCGTTCGGTGATGTCCAGGTTGGACATGATCTTGATCCTGGAGACGATGGCGGAACGGTACTCGTAGGGAAAGGTCTTGTAGGGGATGCACTCCCCGTCGATCCGGAAGCGGACATTGATCACCCGGTCCCGGCTGTCGGGCTCGAAATGGATGTCCGAGGCCCGGCGCTTGTAAGCCTCGTTGATGACGTCGTCGACCAGTTGGACGATATTGTAATCCGATTCGGAAATGGAGGGGTCTTCCCCGTTTCCGTGGAGGCGGATCGGGGCTTCCGCCTTGAAGAAGTGGTCGATGAACAGCAGGATGTCCCTCTTCGAGGCCACGCAATACTCCACGGCCTTGGTCTTGAGCAGGCTTTCGATGGCGTCGCGCTTCAGGATGTTGTTCGGATCGTCGATCAGGACGCAGATCCGGCCCTCCCGTTTTTCCAGGGGGACCCACAGTTCCTGCCTGAGGTACTCGTACTTCAGGAGGGACAGGAGCGTATCCGGCGCCGGGATGGTCTCATCGTAACGGATTTCGCGATAGGCGTTTTCCCTCTCCGCCCTGACCGGTTGGGGAAATGGCTTGTGGTCCGTTTCGGATTGCATGGCTTCGCCCCTTTAGGGATCGTTTGCGATGATCTTTCGAAGAAACAGGCCCGTATGGGACCCCTCCGCGCGCGCGACCGTCTCCGGAGTCCCCGAGGCAATGATCCGGCCGCCGCGGGGTCCGCCCTCCGGCCCCAGGTCGATGATGTGGTCGGCGCACTTGATCACGTCGAGGTTGTGCTCGATGACGACGACGGTGTTGCCCATGTCGACCAGTCTCATGAGGACGTCGAGGAGCTTCTGGATGTCGGCGAAGTGAAGGCCGATCGTCGGCTCGTCGAGGATGTAAAGGGTGCGGCTGTTCATCCGCTTGCCCAGCTCGCGGGAAAGCTTGATCCGCTGGGCCTCGCCGCCGGAAAGGGTCGTGGCGGACTGGCCGAGACGGATGTATCCCAGGCCCACATCGTAGAGAAGCTGCAATTTGGCGCGGATCGCCGGAATGTTCTCGAAAAAGACGAGCCCCTGCTCGACGGTCATGTCCAGGACCTCGGCGATGTTTTTGTCCTTGTAACGGATCTCCAGCGTGTCGGGATTGAAACGCCTTCCACGGCAGATGTCGCAGGTCACGTAGACGTCCGGCAGGAAATGCATCTCGATCTTGATCAGGCCGTTGCCCTCGCAGGCCTCGCAGCGCCCGCCCTTCACGTTGAAGCTGAACCGGCCCGGCTGGTAACCCCGCAGCCGGGATTCGGGGAGGCCGGTGAAGAGCTCCCGGATGGGGGAAAAGATGCCGGTATAGGTGGCGGGATTGGAGCGCGGCGTACGCCCGATCGGCTGCTGATTCATCAGGATGACCCGTTCGATTCCTCCCAGATCGGCGATGTGCCGGACCTTGCCGCCGCCCGTGCGCTCCTGGTTCAGCCTCCGGGCGAGGGCCTTGTAAAGGGTCTCGATGACCATCGTGCTCTTGCCGGAGCCGGAAACCCCGGTGACGGCGGTAAAGACCCCCACAGGAATCCGGATGTCGATGTCCTGGAGATTGTGCTCGTTGGCGCCTTCAAGGACGATGAAACGCCCATTGAGGGCGCGCCGCGCTTTGGGGGCGGCGATGGTTTCCCGTCCGGACAGGTATGCCCCGGTCAGGGAGACCGGGCTCTTGCAGATCTCCTCCGGCGTCCCCTGGAAGACGACCGCGCCTCCGTCCACGCCCGCGCCCGGGCCGATGTCGATGATCTGGTCGGACTCCATCATCATGTCCTGATCGTGCTCCACCACCAGGACCGTGTTTCCCATGTCGCGGAGGTGCTTGAGCGTGGCGATGAGCCGGACGTTGTCCCGCTGGTGCAGGCCGACGGTAGGCTCGTCGAGGACATAGAGCACCCCGACCAGCCCCGATCCGATCTGGGTGGCCAGGCGGATGCGCTGGCTTTCCCCTCCGGAAAGGCTTCCCGAAGCCCGGTCCAGGCTCAGGTAGTCCATCCCGACGTCGAGAAGGAAGCGGAGCCGGAGCCGGATCTCCTTCATCACCCGCTCCGTGACCTGCTGCTCCTGCGGGGAAAGCGGGAGGGCCGTGAGAAACTCCAGGCACTCCCTGATCGGCAGCCGGCAGACCTCGCTGATGTTCTTCCCGCCCACCGTCACCGAAAGGCTCTCCTTCTTCAGGCGGGTGCCTCGGCAGGTCGGACATTCACGGAGGTTGATGAAGCGGGACAGGTCCATGCGCACATGGAGGGAAGTCGTCTCCTTGTAGCGCCGGTCGAGCTGATTGAGCACCCCCTCGAAGGGGCGGGTATAGAAGTAGCGCCTTCCGCCCCGGTCCGCATAGAAGCGGATATTTTCCTCTCCCGAGCCCCGCAGCAGCGCATCGCGGATCTTCTCCGGAAGGTCCTTGAACGGGGTGTTGATATCAAAGCCGTAATGTCCCGCAAGGGTGTCTATCATCTGGAAATAGTGGAGCGAATGGCGGCCGGCCCAGGGAACGATCGCCCCTTCGCGGAGGGACATCTCCGGATCGGGGACCACGAGCTGTTCGTCGAAATACATCCGGGTCCCGAGACCGCTGCACTCCGGACAGGCCCCGTACGGGGAGTTAAAGGAAAACATGCGCGGGGCCAGTTCCGTAATGCTGACGCCGCAGTCCGGGCAGGCATACCGTTCGCTGAAGAGGAGCTCTTCCCCCCCCGCCACGCCGATGCGGACGAGCCCCTCCGAAAGCCGGGAGGCGGTTTCCAGGGAGTCCCGCAGACGCTTCCGGATTCCCTCCTTGACGACGAGACGGTCGATGACCACATCGATGTCGTGACGTTTGTTCCGCTCCAGCGCGATCTCATCGGCCAGTTCCCGCACCTCGCCGTCGATCCGGACGCGCACGAAACCCTCCCTCAGGAGTTTTCTGAGCTCCTTCTGGAATTCCCCTTTCTTTCCCCGGACCATCGGAGCGAGTATCGTCACGCGGGCATTCGGGGGATAGGCGAGCACGGTTTCCAGCATCATGTCGATGGTCTGGGATTTGATCTCCCTTCCGCACTTGAAGCAGTGGGGCTGGCCGATCCGGGCAAACAGGAGGCGGAGGTGGTCGTAGATCTCCGTCACGGTCCCCACCGTGGAACGGGGATTGTGGGAGGCTGTCCGCTGTTCGATGGCGATGGCCGGGGAAAGCCCTTCGATGGACTCCACATCGGGCTTGTCCATCTGGCCGATGAACTGGCGGGCGTAGGCGGAAAGGGACTCGACGTAGCGCCGCTGTCCCTCGGCGAAAATGGTGTCGAATGCGAGGGACGACTTTCCGGATCCGCTGACGCCCGTGATGACGACAAGGCGGTTCCTCGGAATGTCGACGTTGATGTGCTTGAGGTTGTGCTGCGCGGCCCCCTTGACTCGGATGCAGTTCATTTCAGTTTGATCTCGATATGCGACTTCTTCCGGAGCGCCTGGATCCACTCGCCGAACTTCTTTTCGATCTTCTCACGGTCGATCTTGTCCCGGATCTCTTCCCGAACGCTCTCGAACGCCTTGTGCCCCGCGCCCCGTCGTTCGATCACCTGGATGATGTGGAATCCAACGGACGATTCGATGACGCCGCTGATCTTGTTGAGCGGCAGGCTGAATGCCGCATCCTCCACCTCGGAGTGGATGATCCCCCTTTCGATGAAGCCGACATCGCCTCCCGATGCGGCCTCAGGCCCCTGGGAGTATTCCGCGCAGAGCTGATCGAAAGACTCGCCGTTCATCAGCCTGACGTGTATCGCCTCGGCGTCCGCCCTGACTTTTTCCTTTGCCGCCGGATCGTTGCCCTTCGGCGCCATCAGGAGGATCTGCTTGATCCGCACGTATTCCTTCCCCTCGTACTCCTCCTTGTGCCGGCTGTAGTATTCCCCGATCTCTTCATCGGTCACAGCGACCCGGGACTTGATGTCCCTCCGGATCAGCTTCACCCGCATCAGTTGGCCCCGGATATCCTTGCGGTAGGCCTCCAGGGTCATCCCTTCCCGTTCCAGGGCCCTCTGGAACTCACTCGGGGACATCTTGCGCCGTTTCAGCAGATCCTGGATCGCCTCCGTCACCTCTTCCTCTCCGACTTCGATCCCTGTTCTGCGCGACTCCTGCTCCAGCAGAAGATTGTCGATCATCCGGTTCAGGAGAACCAACTGGGCATCGTTCCTTGCCTGATCCCGATCCGCCCCCCTGTAGGACTCTTCGAATTTTTCCCGGTAAGGCTCGAAAACCTTGTTCAATTCGGTAAGGGTGATGACCTCATTGTTGACGATGGCCACGATCCGATCCCCGACCGCGGCCTGCGCCGCCGTAGCCAGGAATGCAACCGCCGCCGCCGCCAGAACCGCCTTGACGATCTTCATCGGTGTCTCCTCGATGCTCTGGTCCATTTTCCGGCATGCACGCGCATCCGTCAGTTCCTCTCGGGGACGGCCTGCCGTGCATCCCGATCCACACGTCCGCCCGAGGCGGCGCCCGCGGCAAGAGGCCGATCGATCCGCACCGTGGCCCCTGCCCTGAGGGTCTCGATCCATGTCCGGTAGAATTCCGCCTGCCTGCGTTTCCTCAAATCGTCCCTCACCTTTTCCTTCACCTCGGCAAAAATCCTGCCGCCCGCCTCCACCTGCGCCAGCACCTTGATGATGTGAAAACCGTAGGGACTCTTGACCACGCCGCTGATCTTCCCGGGAGGCAGGGTGAAGACCACCCGGTCGATCGCTTCGGGCATGACCCCCCGTTCGAAAAATCCGAGATCGCCGCCCTTGGCCGCCTCCGGACCGATGGACGTTTCCCGCGCCACCATACCAAAATCCTCGCCGGCCTTCAATCGTTTCAGGATCCCCTCGGCCCGCTTGCGGTCGGGAACGACAATCTGCGCGACCCGCACCCGCCGTTCCGTGGCGTAGGCCTTGCGGTTCGCGTTGAAATACTGCTCCGCCTCCCGATCGGCCACCTGAACCTTCGCGTTCACATCCCGTTCGATAAGCTTCTCGATAAGCATGCGCCTTCGGAGGGCCTCCCTCCATTCGACGAAATCGACCCCGCTGTTCCCGAACTGCTTGTCGAACTGGTCGTTGTAATCCTTCCGGATCTCTTCGACGCGGGCGGCGAGTTCCTCTTCACTGACCAAAAGGTGGAGATCGCGCGCCCGTTGGAGCATCAGCTTTTCCCGGATCAGGTCTTCGAGCACCGCCTTCTCGAGGCTTTCCGTCTCTTCGGCCTTCAGGGGTGCCTCGCCCTTGGCCAGGGCCATCTCCTCCGCCAGTCTCCTCTCGAATTCCGCGAGGAGGATCGCCTCGCCGTTCACCGTGGCGGCCGAGGGCGGCGCAGGAGGGGTCGATTTCCCGCTGTCGCAGGCGGCGACGCACGAAAGCAACAGCACGAACGGGATGACCCCCCATCTTCCCAGCCTGCATGTACCGAGCCGACGCATGAAATCACCCGCTTTCAGCCCTTCAACTGCTGCAGCAGTTCCCGCGCCCGGGCCAGGATCTCCGGACCCTCCAGGCCGGGCATGGGGACGGTCAGTTTGAGGTCGGGGGTCAGCTGAACCCCGCGGACCTTCTTCCGGTACATCGCGATGATCCGGACGGGGTCCACGGGACTCTTCTCCTGCAGGAAGACCGACATCGCCTTGCCGTCGTAGCCCATCTGTTTCCCCTTGAGATCCTTCAGAAGATTCCGGATCGCGATGACCCCCAGAAGGTTCTCGACTTCGGCGGGCACGGGGCCGTAACGGTCCGTCAGCTCTTCCCGCATCCCGCCCAGATTCTCATCGGTCGCGGCCAAGGAGATCTTCTTGTAGGCCAACAGCCGCTGATGCTCGTCGGCCATGTACGCCTCGGGGATGAATGCCGGAAGCCCGAGATGAATCTCGGGACGCACCTCCTCTTCCGGCGCGGCTTCGCCCTTGATCTCCCGTATGGCCTGCTCCATCAGTTCCGTGTAGAGCTCGTAGCCCACGGCGGAGACATGGCCGGATTGCGAGATCCCGAGAAGGTTTCCCGCCCCCCGGATCTCGAGGTCGTTGGATGCGATCCGGAACCCGGAACCCGGCTCGGTGAAGTCCATGATGACCTGGAGCCGCTTCTGGGCGTCGCGGGAGAGCATCGCCCCCTGCGGTATGAGGAGATAGGCCGAGGCCTCGTCCTTCGACCGGCCCACGCGGCCCCGGATCTGATAAAGCTGGGCAAGCCCGAAACGGTCGGCCCGGTTGATGATGATCGTGTTCGCCGTGGGGATGTCGAGGCCGGCGCCGATGATCGTCGTGCAGACGAGAACGTTGTCCTCGCGCCGGATAAACCGCGTCATCGCCTCTTCGATCTCTTTGGACGTCATCTGGCCATGCACCATCCCCACATTCGCCTCGGGCACGAGCTTCCGGACGAGCCGGGCCATGGTCTCGATCGACCGGACGCGGTCGTGGAGGAAGAAAACCTGCCCGTTTCGGGCCAGTTCCCGCCGAATCGCATCGGTGATCACCTCCTCGTTGAATTCCAGGACGTAGGTCTTCACCGGCAGACGGTCGTCCGGGGCGGTGTTGATGATGGAGAGGTCCCGGATGCCGACGAGCGACAGGTGGAGCGTGCGGGGAATGGGCGTCGCCGTCAGGGTGAGGACGTCGACCAGGGTCCGGAGCTTCTTGAGCTTCTCCTTGTGGGTGACGCCGAAACGCTGCTCCTCGTCGATGATGACGAGCCCCAGCTTCCGGAAGGCGACGTCCTTCTGGAGGATCCGGTGGGTGCCGATGACGATGTCCACGTCGCCCCGGCTCAGACCGTCGAGAATCTGCTTCTGTTCGACCTTGGTCCGGAAACGGTTGAGCGCCTCGATGCGGATCGGGTAGGGTTTGAGCCTGCGGGAAAAAGTCTGATAATGCTGCTCGGCCAGAATCGTGGTGGGGACCAGGACAGCCACCTGTTTCCCGTCCAGCACGGCCCTGAAGGCCGCCCTCATGGCGACCTCGGTCTTGCCGAATCCCGCATCGCCGCAGATCAGGCGGTCCATCGGCTTGCCGCCGTCCATATCGAGATGGATGTCCTCGATCGCCTTCGCCTGGTCCGGCGTCTCCTCGAATTCGAAAGCGGCGCAGAACTCGTCATAGATCCGATCCGGGGCGGCAAACGCCTCCCGGTCCATCACCTCCCGGGCGGCATAGATGGCCACGAGCTCTTCGGCCACCTCGCGAACCGACTTTTTCACCCGTTCCTTGACGTTCTCCCATGAAGTGCCGCCCAGTTTGTCCACCTTCGGGCTGAAGCCGTCCGGGCCGACATAGCGCTGGATCTGGTCGATCCGGTCCACGGGAATGTAGAGCCGATCGTTCTCCTGATACTCGATCAGCATGAAGTCGTTCTCGATGCCGCCGGCCGTGAGCTTTTGGAGGCCCCGGTAGCGGCCGATTCCCTGCTCGGTATGAACGACGAAATCCCCTTCGGTGAGTTCCCCGAAGGACTTGAGGAAATACCCTTCCCGTGTCGACCGGATCCGCCGCCGGAGGATCTTCTTCCCGAAGATCTGCTCCTCGGAGAGGACCACGAGGTTCATGGCCGGAAAGTGGAAGCCCCCGCTGACCCGCCCCTCCTTGAGGTAAAGCGCCCCCGGACTGCCCTGCGGCTCCATCCCGTTGAGAAAGTCGACCGGCTCCTTCCGGACAGGAATGCCGCAGCCCCCCAGGAGCTGCTCCGTCCGCTGCAGGCACTCCCGGCCGCCGCAGACGAGGATGACCCGCATCCCCTCGGCAATCCATTCGCGGATCTTTTCCGCGAGGGGGCGGAGGATCCCGGCATCCTCCTCTTCCCTCCCTGCCGCGGCGGCAAAGGAGATGTCGCGCTTCAGACGGAACCGGACCGGATGGCGGGCCTCGTCCTCGATGCCGAGGCTGAGCCCTTCCAGACGAAGCTGACGCATGCCCTGCCGGCGAGAAGCCGCTTCCGCCGCTGTCAGGTAGGCCGACGCCTTGTCCAGATGGAACCTGCCCGCGTCGCGTGCCCTGGCCAGAAACCGGTCCAGGTCGCCCTCGGTCCGCTCCTCGGCCTGGCTCACAGCCAGCGGGTCATCCAGAACGAGGAATCCGTGCTCCGGAAGGTAGTCGAAGAGCGTCCCGAGGCCGCGATCATCGGATCCGTCCTCCCTGGCGCCATCATAGAAGAGGGAGTGAAAAAGCGGGTTCACCGCGGAACCGAGGCCGGTCGCGATCATCCCGGCCAGCTTGTCCTTCACCGACCCCGGCAGCTCCAATTCGATGCATCTGCGGCGGACGTTCCGTTCCGCCCTCTCCCGCCTTTCGGGTGTGAGGATCACCTCCCGGGCGGGGAAAAGCATGAACTCGGCGATCTCCCGGATCGAACGCTGGGTCGCCTCGTCGAATTCGCGGATCGACTCCAGTTCGTCGCCGAAGAACTCCAGGCGAAATGGATGGGGGGCGGAAGGGGGATAGATGTCGATCAGGTTCCCCCGGACGCTGAATTCCCCTTTGCCTTCCACGAGCGTCACGCGGCCGTATCCGCCTTCGGCCAGTTTCCGGGTGAGTTCGTCGCGCTCCCTGGCGTCGCCCACCGAGACCCACTCGCAGTAACCTTCGAGAACCTCCCGCGGGATCACTTTCTGCATGAGGGCCCGGGCGGGGATCACCGCAACGGCCGGCCCTCCGTAGATCAAGCGGTGAAACACCTCGAGGCGGGCGAGCTCGGTTTCACGCTGGAAGGCAAACATGTCGGCCGTCAGCAGGTCCCAGGAGGGAAGCAGCATCGACGGCTCCTCCCCCAGAAACAGGGAAAGATCCCGGACGCAGGCGTCGGCCCCCTTGTCATTCGGGGAAACGACGACGAGGGGGCGGCGGAGCTGTTTGAAGAGCAGGGCCGCGAGGAAGGGGCGAGCCGAACCTTCCAGACCGCTTACGGTGATTTCCCGCTCCCCCGCCTCCAGCCGCCCCAGCAGTTCCCGCAGGGCGGGATCAACGGCAGCCTTTCGGTTTTCTACGATTTTTCTCACAGAAGGTCCTGAAGAATGGGTCTTCGGATCCTACGATGTCAGACCGATCCCTTTCTCTCTTTTTGCGGATCAACGCATCCGTCCCGTTTGCCTGCGACGGCTTGGTGACGGCATCACGACAGGGCGAGCATCCGGTCTAGGGCCCGCTTTGCCGGAATTCGAATCTCCTCCGGCACCCGGACCACGTGTTTCATCTCCCTGAGCGCGTCGCGGATATCCTCGAGGGTGATCAATTTCATCGTGGGGCAGATCAGGTTTCCGGATGCCGGGATGAAGGTCTTCCCCGGGTTATCCCTGCGAAGCTTCGAGATCACGCCGTCTTCGGTCGCCACGATGATCTCCTTCGCGGAGGACAGGGACGAAAAGCGGATGATCCCCGCCGTGCTCCCTACGAAATCGGCCATCTCGAGCACCTCGAGCCGGCACTCCGGATGTGCGGCGACAGGGGCGCCGGGGTGGAGGGCCTTGACCTGCAGCACCTCCTCCGGCGTCAGGAAATGGTGCACCGGGCAGTACCCTTTCCAGGGGATGATCTTCTTGTCCGTGAAGCCCGCGGCATACCGCGCAAGATTGCCGTCCGGCACCATCAGGACCTCACCATATTCCGTCAGGGAGTTCACGACTTTGGCCGCATTGGCCGAGGTGCAGCAGATATCGCTCTGGGCCTTGATCGCGGCGGTTGAGTTGACGTAGGCCACGACGGCGGCGCCGGGATGAGCTTTTCTGGCCTGCGCGAGCTGCTCAGGGGTGATCATGTCGGCCAGCGGACAGCCGGCATCCGGCCGCGGCAGCAGAACGGTCTTTTCGGGCGAAACGATCGCCGCGCTCTCGGCCATGAAATGGACGCCGGCAAAAACGATGACATCGGCGCGAGTCCGGGCGGCCTCAATGCTCAGTGCCAGAGAGTCCCCGAGGATGTCGGCGATCTCCTGGATCTCCCCCCGCTCGTAGTAGTGTACGATCAGGATGGCGTTCCTCTCCGCGAGAAGGGTGCGGATCTCTTTCTGCAATGCGGCAGTTTCCATCTCTTGCTCCTCGAATATCCAATCTTGTCCACGCAATGGATACGGAATTGACTTTACTATAATAAAACCCTCATTTATTCAAGCGGATAATCCATCCGTAACTTCAGCTCAAAACCCCGGGGCTATTGACAGGCGGAGCCGTTTCGGCTAGCGTCAGTCCGAACCATCGACGAGGTGCGCCATGATCCGTGTCGAAGAGGCCCTGAAAAATATCCTGGATGCGGTCTCCCCCCTGGGATTGGAAAAGGTGAACCTGTTCGAGGCCCTGGGACGGGTGATCGGGGAAGATGTCCATGCAGGCAGGGCCATACCGCCGAAAGACAACTCGGCGATGGACGGCTACGCCCTCCGCGCGGAGGATACCCGCGGCGCGTCGCCGGACAACCCCGTGATTCTCAAAGTCGTGGAGGACATCCCTGCCGGGGCCGTGCCCCAAAAGCGGATCGAACCGGGTCAGGCCAGCCGGATCATGACCGGCGCCCCGATTCCGGAGGGGGCAAACGCCGTGGTTCCGATGGAAGAGAGCCGCCGGGAAGGCGGAGGGGTGGCGATTCTTGCCGAGGCCGCGACCGGACGGGACATCCGCCGCGCCGGCGAGGACGTGCAGCCGGGCGAGAAGGTGATCTCCCGCGGCGAAATCATCCGGCCCGCCGAGATCGGCATGCTCTCTTCCCTGGGGCGATCCTTCATATTCGTTCACCAGAGGCCGCTCGTCGCCATCGTCGCCACGGGAGACGAGCTTACAGACGTGGACGAACCAACCTCTCCATGGAAAATCGTCAGCAGCAACAGCTATGCCCTGGCCGCCCTGGCACGCGACTGCGGCGCGATCCCGATGCAGCTCGGAATCGCCAGGGACCGGCGGGAGGATCTCGTCGAGGCCTTCAGGAACGCCATGCGGGCCGATCTGATCGTCTCCTCCGGAGGGGTCTCGGTCGGGGACTACGACCTCGTGAAGGACGTGATGAAGCAGGAGGGGAATCGCATGCAGTTCTGGAGGGTGGCCATGAGGCCGGGCCGGCCGCTGGCCTTTGGATCCATGGGCGGCGTCCCCACCGTCGGCCTGCCGGGCAATCCCGTTTCGACCATGGTTTCGTTCGAACTGTTCGTCCGTCCCGCCCTCCTCAAGATGATGGGGCACAAAAACCTGTTCCGGCGCACCGTGCGCGCGCGCCTGGAAGAAGAGATCCACAAGAAGCCCGGGGTGCGCCATTTCATACGGGCCCGGATCCAGCGGAGGAAGGAGGGTTATGTCGTCGTCACGACGGGCGACCAGGGATCAGGGATTCTGAAGTCGATGGTCCGGGCAAACGGATTGATCGTCCTGCCGGAAGAGGCCACGAAGGTCGGGGCGGGTGAAACGGTCAATGTGCAGCTCCTGGACGATTCCCTCGAACGCGAGGCAACTCCGGGATACTAGGCTCCCGCTCCCCCCTCAAACGGCGAATGGCCTGCGCTTCCGCCAAGCCCGAACGTTTTGCGGCTGCGGGCTCCCGTGCGGAACCCCATATCAGATGCGGTGCGCATAAAACTTTCCAGGGTCCCGAATCCACCTTTCATTCCAGGGTCGGATATGCTATAGAGGCCCTCACGGAAGTGCCAAGGTCACTGGTGGGCCTCCCGGACTTCAAATCCGG
>CAZWTL010000042.1:0-25117 GCA_964637025.1 uncultured Syntrophaceae bacterium
ATAAAATGTAAGTTTAAATCCGGCGCATTTATATGCGACCTCCCTGGAAGGACGCCTGCACAGGTTATTCCACCGTCCTAAAGACGCCCTCATTAGTTCCCACGTAGACGATCTTGTTGTTCTCCGGATCAATGACAAGGGAGTGAACATATTGGTTTGTTAGGCCGGCATTGACCGCCGACCAGGAAACGCCGCCGTTGACTGTCCTGAAGACACCGCGACCACCAAGGGCATAGACAACCTGACTGTTTGAAGGATCGACAGCGAGGAAAAGGATACTTTTTTTTGTTAGACCTGTGTTCATTTCCATCCAGGAGGCGCCGCCGTCCGTCGTCTTGTAGACCGTGTTCATTTCCGTCCACGAGGTGCCGCCGTCCGTCGTCTTGAAGACGCCACTAGTTCCCGCATAGACGATCTGGTTGTTCGCCGGATCGATGGCAAGGGATTCAACGGCTTGATTTGTAGGGCCGGAATTGATCTCCGTCCAGGAGGCTCCGCCATTGGTCGTCTTGAAAACGCCACCGGCGCCAGTGTAATGAGCCGCTCCCGCATAGACGATCTGTGTGTTCTCCGGATCGATGGCGAGTGAAGAGACGCTGCTGTATGTGAGACCGGCATTGACCGCCGTCCAGGAGGCACCGCTGTCAATCGTCTTGTAGACGCCGTCGCCGGCTGTTGCCACATAGACTATCCTGCTGTCTGACGGATCGATGGCAAGGGCAAGGAAACGGTGGATGATTGGGAGGCCGTTATTGATTGCCGACCAGGTGATGCCGCCGTTAATTGTCTTAAAGACACTATTGAATCCCCCTGCCGCATAAACAATTTTGCTGTTCGCTGGGTCGATGGCGAGTGAATTGATTTGAGATCCGATATTTGTGATGCCGGAATTGATTGTTGTCCAGGATGCGCCGCCATCAGCCGTCTTGGAGACGCCGCTGACGCTTGTCCCCGCATATACAACCTGATGGTTCTCGGGGTCAATGACAAGGGAGCGGACAATAGTACTTATGATGCCGTTATTCCGTGCGGTCCAGGATGCGCCGCCGTTAGTCGTCCTGAAGACACCGCCGTTCGTGCCTGCATATACGGTCAGGTTGTTTACCGGGTCAAGGATGAGAGATTCAACATATTGATTGGCAAGGCCGGCATTGATCTCCGTCCAGGAGGCGCCGCCATCCGTCGTCTTGTAGATGCCGCCGCCACTGCTGTTGAAGTATCCCGCATAGACAACCAGGCTGTTTGAAGGATCAATGACGATGGAGCGGACGTTGCTCCTCGTGGATACAATATCGATCTCCATCCAGGATGCGCCGCCATCGGTTGTCTTTAAAATGCCGCTGCCGTCGATGCCTCCATATCCCGCATAGACAACCTGACTGTTTGAAGGATCGATGGCAAGGGAAGAGAGAAACTTCGTGGTGTTGGCGGGAAAGACCGTTGTCCAGGAAACACCGCCGTCGGTCGTCTTTAAGACGCCATCACCACCGCTGCCGAATCCCGCATAGAGAACCTGACTGTTTGAAGGATCAATGACAAGGGAAGAGACCTGAGAAATCGTGAGGCCGGTATGGATCTCCGACCATGAGACGCCGCCGTCGGTTGTCTTGAAGATGCCGCCTGCTACAGCGTCGCTGCTGCCAGTAGCGCCGCCACCGCCGCCACCAGCCCCGCCGGTCCCCGCATAGACGATCCGACTGTCTGCAGGGTCGATGGCAAGTGAATTGACCATTAAATGATTCGTGAGGCCGGTGTTGATTACCGACCATGAGGCGCCGCCGTCGGCTGTCTTAAGGATGCCGCCACCGTTGGTCCCGGCATAGACGATCCGACTGTCCGTCGGGTCGACGGCGAGTGAAATGATGCCGTAATTCGTGAGGTCGGTATAAATCTTTGTCCAGGAGGCGCCGCCGTCGGTTGTCTTGAAGATGCCGACGTAAGTTCCTGCATAGACGATCTGATGGTTTGACGGATCGATGGCCAAGCAAGAGATACCCCCCCCTTCGGGCCCGGCGGTCTGTTGCCAGACCGGGGCCGGCAGGCCGCCCTGGACAAGCGCCGGCAGGGCATCGAGCATCGTGCAGTCCGCGCTGCCATTGATCTGAAACCCCACGAGCTTTCTGTCCGACGCATAGGCGATGTAGGTGGCGCCGCTGATGTCCTCCGGGAAGAGCGCCTCCGCAGGGCCAGCCTTCTTGGCATGGCCGCCGACGGTCAGGGTCCGGGTCGCTATTGCGGTCCCATGGTCGTTGCAGGCGGTCATGGTCACAGACGCCTCGGTGTCTTCCGTATTGACGAATGCAATCCCGGTCCAGCCGCTCTTCTCGATCTTGGGAAAGAGACCTTCCTTGGCGCCGGCCTCGTCTCCCCCTGCATAGGCCGCAATGCCTTTGCCGTCGGCGGTTCCGAAAATCTCCAGGCCGGTGATGCCCTGCACGGAGTCTATCCTGAACCACCCGGTGCCAGCGGGAAGGCCGAGGTCAGAAATCGTACCGATGAATTTCTCCTGCGCCGCAAGGGAACGGGTCACAGGGGCAAGCGTAGTCCCTTCTCCGCTGTAAGGCGTGATGGTGATCGTATTCGCCTTGGACAAGGGATTGTAGATTGCGATTTCGGTACGCCAACCGTCATCCGCCACATGTGGAAAGTACAGCGTCGCGAAGATTCGGTCCGTGATAAGAACCCCGTCCAACCGGGGACCGTCTCCGTTTTTTCCGAACAGCTCCAGACCGACGATGCCGTCCGCACCGGAGATCCACCCCGCCTGGATCTCCGGCTGAGGCTGGCCGTCAAAGAGGCCCGCGATGTCGAAAGCCCCGTGTGCGTTGGCGCCGAGCGTGAATTCCCTGGCCTGGAGATTGTTGCCGGAAACGGGCAACATCGTCGCTCCCGAGGTCGTGTTCATCAAACTGATCCCGGTCCACCATTCGGCGTTTGAGACAATGTGCGGGATATGGATATTCGCTGCGCTCACCCCCCTGACCGCGGGGATCGCCGCGCGGCAGCATCCTTCTCTGTAAAACTTCGTATAACCTTGGATCTTATCCGAGTCCGTGTCGAAGACCATGTAGCTGATGTTCGCATGGTTATCGAACCGCCCGGCAACGTTGAACTGAAATCGGCCGCGGCCGGCCAGCGCGATGTTCTTCGTCCCCACGGGCCGACCGTCGTCGTCGAAGGCGCGCAGGATGCCGCTGACGCTTTGATCCTGACTGGTATTGATAACGGCGATCTCCGTCTGCCAGGAGTCGGTTGTGGCAATGTGGGGGAAGTAAAGTGGAGCGGCGTATGCCGGCCCTGTGGCTGATGTGATTGCGGATATCGAAAGAAAGACGACAATCAATGGCTTCATGCTTATTCGCATTTTCTCCTCCATTTTCGTGGCATGAGTTTTATGAACAGCACTGCGCGATCGAATATCATACATATAACGGAGTTTCGGGCCAAAGGTTACATATTGCAGACCGAGTATGTTTGCATAACACAAAACACCGCGCTCCCTATTGAGACACGGGGTCTGAAATTATACGTCCATGGCACCCTCACATTTTCGCGATAGGGATTCAAAAGACGATTGCATCTATTCATTTATGGCATTATTGACATATGCGTTACTTCACAAAACCAATATTGTCAATATTTTTCCGCCAACACTGCGACGCGCGAACAGGGCTGCGTCGCTTCTTCCTTGACAGGAGAAAGGGCAATCGATACATTCCCGTATCGAAATATTGAGGAGGCCCATGAAGACATTCGTCAAGGTCATGAAGGCGCTGTCCGATCCCAACAGGGTGAAGCTGGTCAAGCTGCTTCAGGGAAGGAGGTTGTGCGTCTGCGAGATCCAGGCAGCGCTGGGGATCGCACAGCCCACCGTCTCGAAGCATTTGAGGATCCTGGAGGAAGCCGGACTGGTGTCCCATGAGAAGGACGGCCTTTGGGTGAACTACTTTCTGAGCGACGGCAGCCGGAGCCCCTATGCGGCGAGCCTGATGGGCAACATGAGGCACTGGCTGGAACACGATCCGGTGATCCAGGCGCTCCTGAAGAGGAGCAAGGGCCTCTGTCGGGAGCAGCTCTGCCGCAGGCGTTCCTGATGTTTCATCTTTCCCGTTCGCCATCTGGCGGCGTGCAGGCGCGGACGGTGCCCGTCATGATGCGCATACAGGGGGAAAACGATGGGTGACCATGGGTTCACGAACACCGCTGCCGGGCCCGAATCGAAGGCAGCCGGGGACGAATCGAAGGAAACGCCCACCCGTCCGCACCCGGCCTACGGCCGCGATGAAACGACTCAACCCCCGGGGGAGATCCGCCTCCGTTTCCTGGGAAGCGGGGACAACTTCGGCAGCGGGGGGCGTTTCCAGAGCTGCATTCATGTGGAGACGGGCGGGACGCGCTTCCTGATGGACTGCGGCGCGTCGTCCCTGATCCCGATGAAGCGCTCAGGCGTCAGTACGGCCGAAATCGATCTGATCCTGATTTCGCACCTCCACGGAGACCATTTCAGCGGCATCCCCTTTTTCATTCTCGACGCCCAGCTGGTCAGCAGGCGCGAAACGCCGCTCTTCATTGCCGGACCTCCGGGACTGGAGCAGAGGATCCGCGACGCCATGGAGGCCCTCTACCGGGGTTCATCCCGGGTCGAGCGTAAATTCGTTGTCCGTTACATCGAGATGGCCGAAGGCGAAACCACTCAGGTCTGCGGCCTGGCGATCCGTCCCCTGCAGGTGGTCCACGGCAGCGGCGCTCCGCCGTACGGGCTGCGAATCGAATGCGCGGGAAAGATCATCGCCTATTCGGGCGACACCGAATGGACCGACGCCCTTCTGCCGCTTGCCGCCGACGCGGATCTCTTCATCTGCGAATGCTCTTTTTTCGACAAGCCGGTGAAGTACCATATCAGTTACCGGTCGCTCGTGGCTCACCTTGCGGAACTCCGGTGCCGGCGGATCATCCTGACCCACATGGGGGACGATATGCTGGCCCGCCGGGGTCAGATCGAACTGGAAACGGCATACGACGGCCTGGAGGTGATCCTCTGACGGCGGAATGACCACGAACCCCTGGCCGCGGCAGGGGCAAGCCCGAACCTTTACAGGAACGGCCATCCCGGCCCCGGGACCGGGATGGCCCGTTTTTCGAGTGTCTGAAATCCGGAGGAGATTCACCGGAGATGGACGCGGGGTCCGGGGATGCCCCGCAACGCTCCAGATCCTGCCGGCGCCCGCCGGTGCGATGGGCGCAGCCGCCAGGGCAACGGATCGCCGGGAGGGGGGATGGCGATTGCGTTCGGGCGACCCGGTATGATAAAAGCACAGCCGGATCGAGGGAATCCGGAAGACTGAGGGAAAGGAGCATGATGGAGCGGATAGGTTTTATCGGTCTCGGAGCGATGGGCAAGCCGATGGCTCGCAATCTGATGCATGCGGGTTATCCGGTCAGCGTGCTGACCCGCACGCGATCAAAAATAGAGGATTTGCTCGCCGATGGAGCGGCGTGGTGCGATACGCCGAAAGAGATCGCCCAGAGGAATGATGCGGTCATAACCATGCTTCCGGACACCCCTGACGTGGAACAGGTGTTCGGCGGCAAGGACGGGATTTTCGACGGGGTAAGTCCAGGGATGCTGCTGATCGACATGAGCACGGTTTCACCCGGCGCGGTGAGGAGGCTTGCGCGCGAGGCCGAGGCCCGGGGATGCGATTTTCTGGACGCCCCGGTCAGCGGCGGCGACATCGGCGCGCGGGAGGGGACGCTTTCGATCATGGTGGGCGGCGCCGAGGCGGCTTTTCGGCGTGCCATGCCCCTGTTCCAGGTCCTGGGCAAGACGATTCTGCTCATCGGCGATTCCGGGGCGGGTCAGATCACCAAAGCGGCGAATCAGATTCTGACCGGCATCACGACCGAAGCGGTGGCCGAGGCCCTGGTGTTTGCCGCCAAGGCCGGGGTCGATCCGGCCAAGGTGCGCCAGGTGCTGATGGGCGGTTTGGCCTACAGCCGCATCCTGGAAGTCCACGGCCAGAAGATGCTCGATCGGGACTTCAAACCCAGGTTCCGGATGCGCCTGCATCGGAAGGATCTGGACATCACCCTGTCCGCCGGCGAAACCTATGGAGCGGCGCTGCCCGTGACGACACGGGTGCGCGACCTGATGAACGAAACGATCAGGGACGGCCAGGGGGATATGGACAATTCCAGCTTTCTGCTCCTGCTGGAGAAGCTCTCGAAGCCGCCCCGGTGCGGTTCCTAGGCCATTCCGGCGTCGTCTCCGCGAGGCCGGATCATCCGGAACGGGAGGGATGTCCGGCATCCAGGCGCCCCGATCGCGCATCGACGCAGGCGCCGAATGCATATCGGGTACGTGAGCCCCGAATCGCTCAGGATCTCCTTCCATGGGACGGGTGAAGGCGCCGCCGAAGGGACGTTGCTCCACGCGTTCGCCATCGGACGGGATCGGCCCTGATCCGCGCGGCTGTTCATGCCGCACGGAGTGACTTGACGGCAAGGCCCCTGGCCGTTGCAGGCCATGCGGCCGCAAGCCCGTACGGGGGGTGCAACCGGAGAACCCCGAAGGCGAATCGAAACATGGCGTCATCGGATTCCGATCGGAAGAACAAGGTCTTTTATGGATGGTGGATCGCGCTGGTCCTCTCCATCCTTTCGACATATGGCAACGGAATTTACTACTACGGTTTCAGCACGTTCGTCAAACCGATCGTCCAGGAACTCGCCTGGAGCATGACCGTTGTTTCCGGCGCCTTCTCCATCTACCGCCTGGAGGCGGGGATCGCCGCCCCCGTCGTGGGTTATCTGCTGGACCGGATGGGTCCCCCGAAGCTGGTTTTTTCGGGCGGCCTGGTCATGGGGGGCGGCTTCATCTACCTCAGCCATGTCCATACCGCCCTGCATTTTTACGCGGCCATCATCGTGATCTCCTGCGGGTGGAGCGCCTGTGCGGGCGCGGCGATGTGCAATCCCCTGCTCGGCAAATGGTTCGTGAAGCGAAGGGGTCACGCCATCGGTATTTACAACGCAACGATCGGGCTGGCGGGACTCATCGTTCCGGTCGTGGCCTATCTGATCGTCCAGTATGGATGGCGTTCCACGCTTTTGATCCTGGGGCCGCTGTCATGGCTCATCGTCCTGCCGCTCTCCTTTTTCCTGAAGCACTCGCCGGAACGGTGCGGACTCCTGCCGGACGGAGAACCGCCCGCCGCGGTCGCCGGCGATGGCCAAAGACCCGGAAGGCCGGAAAAGGCGGTGGAGGCCGATTTTACGCTGGCTGCGTCCATGGCGACCGCGGCTTTCTGGATCCTCACGGCCTGTTTCTTCATGCATCAGGTCACCCAGGCCGCGGTGTTCGTGCACCTGATCCCCTTCCTCATCGACCGGGGCATCGATCCCACCTCCGCCGCGTCCGTGGTCAGCCTCATCGTGCTCGCCAGTTCCGCGGGCCGGTACGGATTCGGATGGCTCGGCGACCGGTTCGACAAGAAGTGGCTTCTCTTCATGCTGTTCATCGTGCAGCCCGTTGCCATCTTCTCCCTGGTCCGGGTGAGCGTCCTGACGGACGTCATCCCTTTCGTGCTCCTCTATTCCATCTCTTACGGCGGGATCATCGTGGTCAGGGCGACCATCATGGGAGACTACTACGGCAGGATGCACTACGGGAAGATTTTTGGAACCATGCAGGGGTTCAGCACGCTCGGCGGGATTGCCGGTCCCGTCGTGGCCGGGCTGATCTACGACATCAACGGCAGTTTCCGGCTGGCTTTCCTGTTGTTCGCCGTCATGATGGGCTTCACGGCGCTTCTGATCTCTTTTATGAAACGCCCCGTTCCCTGAACCGTCGACGTCGAACGGAAAGGCCCGGGGCTGCGGTCCCGCCGCCGTCCGGTGCGACATGCCCCTGCTTTGGCCTGCCCATCGGGGGAAGGGGAGGGGTTCCCGATCCGTTCGACCCCGCGGGTTGGCCCCGGCGAGCCTCCGGTCACTGTCCGTCGGCGAAAACCCGGCTGTAGAGGGTATCGAAGCCGTCCTTCCCGGCGGCGAGGGCCAGGGTGAGCGGCATGACCTCCCGTCCCAGGGCAACCATTCCCTTGGCCGTCTCCCGGATGTCCCACTGGGCGCTGTGGTCCGCCCGGACGCGGGCGAGATGGTAGAGCTCGCGGGCGCTGACGCTCATCATGACGCGGCGCCGATGCGCGTTCGTCAGGACATAGGCGGCGGCCGCGGGTGCATGACGGTGGATCCGTTCCCAGGTTTCCTCGGTGCGCGCGCAGACCTTCCGAAACGCATCCTCCATGCCGATGGCCGCGATGGAGGGCGGGATCGTGACGCCGAGCGCGGGGTCGTACCCCTGGACGGTGATCGTCGCCATCCGGTGCCGCTTCACCTGTGCAAAACAGGTGGCGCTGATGACAAGCTCGAAGGCCAGCCCCGCATGTTCGAACGCCCGCGGGGCGGCGTCGTAGGCCTTCATCCGCCTGAGGGCCGCCAGGATCAGGGATTGCTTCTGCGAACGGCTCATCCGCGCCGCCATGTTCAGGCACTCGGCGAACGGGAGGTGCGAGGCCCCGAGGAGCAGCGACGCCGCGATCCTGTCGTCGGCCTCCGGAGTCGCGTAAAGCAGGCGGACAGCGCCGTCGGCGCCTGCGGAGGCCGTCGGAAGCGGCCCCGGGCCCGGGGGCCTCCCCGATATTTCGCGGATGACCGCAGCGGCCTCTTTGCTGAGGGCCTCCGGCGTTTCGAGGTCGTATGGCGTCGGTTCCGTGTAACGGACAAGGGACGGGGCGGTCTTCCGGGTGGCTTCGTAAAGCAGGCGGCTGTATTCATGCCCCTCCGCGAGCGGGGAAGCGGCGAGGCGGCGGATCATCAGCTCGACGTTCCGCGCGTTGACCGTCATGCCGAGTTGCGTCTCCGTGGCCAGGCAGAGGCAGTAGCGCGCGTCCTCCTTGGCCCACCCCTCGAGCAGCGAGCGGTTGGCCGGATCGGCGGCGAGCTCCGGATTCCGGTCGAACACCCAGGGGCGGAGCCGGCCGTAGAGGTCGTGGTAGAAGCCGTTCTGCATGCGGACGGTATCGGCAAAGGCATCGGCCAGCCCTGCGGCCCGCACCTCCTCGGGGATCACAAAGTCATCCTGAAGCAGGACGTAGCGCTGGGATTTCTCGGTGTAGGAGGCAAGGCGGAACCGCTCGATCTCCTCGACCAGGAGGCGGGAGACATTGAGCACATCGAGGTTGAAGACGGCGTGCTCCGCAATGGAGCTGTGGCCCATATCGAAAACGATGTTTCGGTTCGAAGCCCGGGCCTTTTCCACCTCGCCCCGGGCGATCCGGCGCAGGGCGTCGACCGGCTTCGGGTTCCGGCTGATCCGGGCATAGGCGGCGGCGACGGTCTCCGGCGTCAAATCCTGGCGGTCCGGTTGCATGCCCTGGAATTCTTCAATGATCTCATGATCGATGTTGCAGCCCGCGAGAATGACTTTCATCTTCATCCACCCCCGTTGTTTGATGGGAAGCCCTGGACGATCGCATCGCCCGTAACCCCAAAACGCGTTCCGCAGAGGGCCGTTGCCCGACCGTGCGGTTCGTCTTGGATTCCCGCCGTCCGGACATCCGCGCCCCGAACCGTCCGCTTCGCCACGGGACCCTGCTTTCGGAACGGGCCGCCCGGTTCGCGTTTGGGTGTCCGCGGATATGGGATGGACCGCGCCTCTGCTTCCGGGAAGCGACGCCGTTCATCGTCCGCGGACAAGAAGGCGGCGCCGGATGGGAGATTTTCGGCCGCAAGGAGCGGTCATACGGGCGAACCATATCATATTTCCCCGGTCGACACACGGACGAAAATGGTCCGGACGGAGACAGCCTCTGCGGAACAGGTTTCGTTTGACTCCCCGGGGTGTTTCCGCTATACCGCTATCCGGGCTATCAGAGGTCCGACAAACGGCGCAAGCCTCTTTGCACGGGGCGGCGCTTCTGATCTTTGCACCTTTCAACGGAGGCATCACGCCATGATCAAAACCTGTGTCGACTGGACCCGGCATCTTCCCGCCGGGAAATTCGGTCCGCACCTCTTCCCGGAGTTCGAGAAGCGGGCAAAGGCCGTATCCGCAGAAATTTTCCGAGTCAAAACCCCTGCCGAGGCGAGGGATGTGGTCTGCAACCTCGCCCGGTTCACCAACGCCAGAAAGGTCGTTTCCGTGTCCAGCCCGCTCCAGGAGGCGGCCGGGATCGATGCGGCACTGAGGGAGGCCGGGATCGAGGTCCATAACGATCCGGCAGCCATAGCGGAGCATGCCCCAACCGCCGACATCGGCATCTCCGGGGTCGAGTTCGGCGTCGCCGAAACGGGCAGCGTCTGTCAGGACGGCTATGCCATCGAAAGCCGCCTGGTCTCTTCGCTGCCCCCCCTCCACGTGGCTTTTCTCGACAGCAACCTCATCGTCCCGGGCATCATCGAGGCCTTCGAGGCCATCTCCCGGGTCTTCGACCGCGGCTACATCAGCCTGATCACCGGCCCCAGCCGCACAGCGGACATCGAGCGGGTCCTGACGATCGGCGTGCACGGCCCGAGCCGTTTCGTGGTCGTTGCCGTGGACGGGGAGCAGCGGAAAGGAGGGGCGGCATCATGACCGGCGAGAACCGCAACATCCGGAAGGAGATCAGTGAAAAGCTCAAGGACGATGCCCTGAGGACCAACCTCGGACGGTTCGCCGAGGTCTACCCGTCGGTCCGTGCGGCCGCGCTGGAGAATGCGGGGGACGTGGAAGCCCTGCGGGAGGCGATCAAGCAGATGAAGATCGACACCGTCGAACGGATCGAGGCGGTGGCCGACACCTTCGAGGCCGAGGCGACGAAGCGCGGCGTCAAGGTCTTCCGCGCCGCCGACGGCAAGGCCGTGTCCGACTACCTGACAGACCTCTGCCGTTCAAGAAACGTGAAGCGGATCGTCAAGTCCAAGTCCATGGCCTCCGAGGAGATCGAACTCAGCCCGTATTTGAAGAAGAACGGCTTTCACGTCTGCGAGTCGGACCTCGGGGAGTGGATCATCGAACTGGCGGGCCACAAGCCTTCCCATATGGTGATGCCCGCCATCCACCTGAGCCGCTACCAGGTCGCGGAGTACTTCACCCGGGAGCTCGACAAGGAGATCCCGCCGGACATCGCCTTCATGGTCCAGGCGGCGCGTCAGCGCCTGCGGGGGGAATTCATCAACGCCGACATGGGGATTTCCGGGGCGAACTTCGGCATCGCGGAAAACGGCGCGATCGGACTGGTCACGAACGAGGGGAACGCCCGCCTGGTCACCACCCTGCCCCCGATCCACGTGGTCCTGATGGGCTACGAGAAGCTCATCCCCAAGATCACGGACGCAGCGCTCATCCTCAAACTCCTGCCCCGGGGCGCCACGGCGCAGCTCATGACGAGCTACATGACCCTGGTGGGAGGGCCGACGCCCGTGATGGTCCGGGAGGGGGACCGCTGGGTGGAAAAGACCCGGGAGATGCACATCATCCTTCTCGACAACGGCCGCCTGAAGGCGGCGAAGGACGGGAAGTTCAAACAGATCTTCCAGTGCGTCCGCTGCGCCTCGTGCCTGAACGTCTGCCCCGTCTACACCCTCGTGGGCGGCCACGTATACGGCGGCCACACCTATGCCGGCGGCATCGGGGCGATCCTCACGGCTTTTCTGAGCGGGATGGCCGACTTCGAGAAGTTCCACGAGCTGTGCATCGGCTGCCGCCGCTGCACGGAGGTCTGCCCGGGGAAGATCGACATCCCGGGGCTCATCGAGGAACTGCGCGTCCGGGCGGTGGAGGCGCACGGCCTGCCCTTTGTCGTCAAGCAGCTCTTCGACAACGTGATCGTCAACCGCAAGGTGTTCCACGGCCTGCTGCGCGCCGCGTCCTTGGGGATGAAACCCTTCGCCCAGGGGAACCTGATCCGCCATCTGCCCCTTTTCTTCTCGGGGCTGGCGAAGGACCGGAGCCTGCCGGCCATCGCGGACAGGCCCCTCAGGGACCGCGTGCCGGAGCTCATTCGCAAACCCGAAAAGACCACGGGCCGGGCCGTTTTCTTCTCCGGCTGCACCATGGACTTCGTCCTTCCCGGCACGGGGGCCTCGGTGATCAAGGTCCTCCAGGATCTGGGATACGAGGTCATGTATCCTCAGGGGCAAAGCTGCTGCGGCAAACCGGTCTCCGCCCTGGGGGACCTGGAAACGTCCCGGAAGCTGGCCCGGAAGAACATCGAGGCGCTCATGGCGCCGAATCCCGATGTCATCGTCACGGCCTGCCCTACCTGCGCCGAGACCCTGCTGGAGTACGGCGAACTGCTCAGGGACGACCCTGTTTGGGCCGCGAAGTCGGCGGAGATGACCGGGATCGTCCGGGAATTCTGCAGCTTCGTTTCCGAGAAATATCGGGAACAGGGTCGCCTGACCAAGACCGAAGGGGGGCCGAAGGCGACCTATCACGATTCCTGCCACCTCAAGCGCGTCTTGAAGATCCATCGCGAGCCCCGGGAGCTGATCGAGGCGGCGGGATGCGAACTGGTTGAGATGAAGGACGCCGACAAGTGCTGCGGGATGTCGGGGCTGTTCGGCGTGAAATATGCGGAGCTTTCGATGCCGATTCTGGAGCAGAAGATGAAGAACATCCGGGAGACGGGCGCCGAGATCGTCGCTTGCGCCTGCTCCGGCTGCATGGTCCAGATCCAGGGCGGCCTCGACAAACAGGTCCCCGGCGTGAAGATGAAACACGTCGCGGATCTCCTGGCGGACCGGATCAAGGACTGAAGGGGCGGAACCCCTGATCCGCAGGCGGTCGAAAGTCCCCGGACGGCAGGACGCTTCGGCCGGTCTCCGCGCTCCCGCGCATGGGACGGGCCATCGGCGACGGCCCCCGATCAACCGGGCGTTCCGCTCTCCTTTGAGGATTCCCTCCGGGGAAGAAGGCGGCTTTCGATCAGATCGGCCATCCCTGCCGCGTCGTTCCAGTCGAATTGGGGGACCTCCGCGGTCACAGGCCGGTCCGCGGCCAGCGCGATGAGATTGTCCTGAGGACCGCAGAGGCGTTCGTGTCTGAGTTCGCTCCGGTAAACCTCGATCTTGGGGTGGGGATTCCCCTTGTAGCCCTCCGCCAGGATGATATCCGCGTTCCGGATATACAGGTCCCGGATGTCGGAGAGTTCGTAATCGGCGTCGGTGTCCTCCATGACGGCGACCTGCCGGGGCGAAACGAGGACCGTGGCGACCGCGCCCGCCTTCCGGTGGCGCCAGCTGTCCTTACCCTCGTGGTCGATTTCAAAGCCGTGGCGGTTGTGTTTGATCGTCGCCACCCGCCATCCCCGCCCTTTCAGCTCGACGATGAGCTTCTCGATCAGGGTGGTCTTGCCCGAATTGGATTTGCCGACAATCGACACGATGGGTATCATAGGGGCGAATCATAGACCATTCTTTTGCCAATGGCCATAAAAATCCGGTAACCCGGCGGATTTGGCGTTCCGCAGCCGGACAGTCGGAACGGACCGGCCTTCGGCGATCATGCCGCTTCATCCCCCGGCCGGGGATGCGGCCCGCGGCCCGCATCGGATCCCGTATCGGGAGGTCCGGGATGCCCGCTAACCCCATCCTCGCCTGATCCGCGATGGCGTCCGGAAATGGGGGAACCCCGGGCTTGCGGCAGCTTGCCTTTTGCGGAGAAATGCATATAATTAGAAAAGGTTGGCAACAACGCTTGGCGTCGGCGCAGCGCTTTATCCGCTGGAGACGAATCACATGCAAGGAGGACAGCGAACATGATTCCGAAGATTCAGAACGTTCTGTACACGACGGACCTCAGCAAGAACTCGGCCTACGCATTCCGTTACGCGGTCAACACGGCGCGGCAACACAACGCGAACATCCACATCCTTCATGTCATTGAGCCCATTTCGCCCCAGGCCAGGGCACAGGTGCTCACATACATCGACGAGGAAAAACTCGATCGCATGCATGAGGAGTCCACAAAGGAGCTTCACGCGAGGATCGTGGAACGGGTGAAGCGGTTCGCCGAACTGGAGCTGAAGGACGATCCGGAGACCCTGAAACGCGTGGTCGGGATCCATGTCGTCCAAGGCGATCCGGCATCGGTCATTCTGGACAAAGCGGAGGAGCTCGCCTGCGATACGGTCATCATGGGAACGCACGGCAAAGGGCTGATCGGCCACGCCTTCCTCGGCGGCGTTGCCGAAAGGGTGCTCCGCAGGATCCGGAAACCGGTCTACATCATCCCACTGCCCAAGGGGGAGACAGACATCACCCTGGGTGAGATCTGACCGGCCCGGCCCCGTTTCATGCCGGGCAGCCGGGGCGCGGAGGCGTTCAAAGGGAAAGGGCGGACAGCGGGCCCCGTCTCTTCAGGATGGTTCTCCGGGGGTCGCTGTGCGGTCTCCGGAAAGGACCGCCTCGGGCTCTCAGACAGCCCATCCGGCGATGGGCCGCGCAAGGCGGCGGTTGCGGCTTTGGAACCCTGTTTCAGGCGAAGATTCCCTTTTGTTCGGCATAGGCTTGGATCATGCCCTCACGCTTGAAGATGGTGGCGATGAGGGCGGTGCGGATCCACATGCCGTTGCGCATCTGCCGCCAGTAAACGGCCCGTGGATCGCGGTCCACGTCCGTGGATATTTCGTCCCGTCTGGGCAGGGGGTGCATGATCACGGCGTCCTTTTTCAGACGCGCCAGGTCCCGGCCGTCGAAGGAGTAGTCGCCGATGTCCCTTTTGGGCTTTCCCCCGCATCCCTCCGCGTCCCACTCGTCCTGGATTCGCGTCATGTAGATGGCGTCCGCCTCGGGAATGGCGCCCTTGAAATCGTCGGTTAAACGGTACCGGATTTTCTCCTTGTCCAGCATGGAGAGGATATCGTCGCCGATCTGCAGGTCCCTGGGGGCGGCGAAGATCTGTTGTACGTCCCGGTAGACGGTCAGGAGCCAGGAGAGCGACCGAACCGTTCGACCGCGGAGCAGGTCGCCTGTGAAGAGGATGGTTTTGCCGTCGATCCCGCCGCGGTCCTCGAAGCTGCGGTGCAGCGTGTAGATATCGAGGAGCGCCTGAGTCGGATGCTGGTCTTTGCCGGATCCGGCGTTGATGACAGGTATGGGGCGTTCGGAATTGGACAGAACCCAGGCCACCCGCTCGGCCAGGCCGCCCATCTGGCTCCTCATGATGATGAGATCGAAGTAAGAGCTGAAGGTCCGGACGGAGTCATCCTTCGACTCCCCCTTGAATTCACTGGAGGTGGCCGTGTCGCGCACTTCGCCGATCGCGATGCCCAGGATCTGGCAGGCGGCGCAGAAGGAGAGGAAGGTGCGGCTGCTGGGCTGGGAGAAATAGAGCATGGCCCTCTTGTGGGAGAGCTGGCTCCGCAGGAAATTCATGCCTTCCTCCGTTTTGGCGATGCGGCGGATCTTCGTGGCCAGCGAGCCCAGCGTGTCCAACTGGTTCCGGTCGAACTGCTGCGCGATCAGGCAGTGGTAGGGCCATCCGTCTCTCATGAAATAGGACGCCCTTTCGGTCAGCGACAAGGACTGGAACTGCTCCCAGGTGATTCCCGTCAATGCGACACTCGTTTCCATTGCGCATTCTCCTTTTAGGTCAGCGTGGCGACCATGACCGCCTTGATGGTGTGCATCCGGTTTTCCGCCTGGTCAAAGACGCGGGAGTACGGGGATTCGAAGACCTCGTCCGTGACCTCCATGGCGCCGATTTCCCGCGTGACCTCGGTCTCATGGTCGTGAAACGCCGGCAGGCAGTGCAGGAAAATGACCTCCCCGCTCCCGGCATGACCGGTTTCGCGCATCAGGTCCATGGTCACCTGATAGGGCGCCAGCAGCTTCCGCCGCTTCTCGAACTCCGCCTCCTCTCCCATGGAGGCCCAGACGTCGGTGTAGACCACGTGGGCACTGCGGACCGCCTCCCGGGGAGCATGGACGATTTGCACGGTCCCTCCCGAAAGGGCCGCGAATCCTTCGGCCTCGGCCAGCAGGTTCCCCTCCGGCAAAAGCTCCGGCGGGGTGCAGTTGATGAATCTCATCCCCATTTTGGCGCAGCCGATCATCAGCGAACTGGCCACGTTGTTGCGGCCGTCGCCCATATACACCACGGTCAGCCCCTTGAGCCGTCCGAAATGCTCCTGGATGGTCAGAAAATCGGCCAGAATCTGCGTCGGGTGGGCGATGTCGGTGAGACCGTTCCAGACGGGAATCCCGGCATGGCGGGCCAGGGCTTCCGCCGTGTCGTGCCGGTACCCTCGAAAGGCGATGCCGTCGAACATGCGACCCAGAACGCGCGCCGAGTCGGCAAGGGACTCCTTCTTGCCGAAATGGGTGTCCCGGATGCCGAGGTAGTCCGTGTGGGCGCCTTCGTCCGCGGCGGCCACGGTGAAGGCGCAGCGGGTCCTCGTCGAGGACTTTTCGAAGATCAGCGCGATGTTCTTGCGCTTGAGCAGGTTGCCGTGAACGCCGCGCTTCTTCTTGCGCTTCAGTTGCTGGGCCAGATCGACGAGGTACAGGATCTCCTCCGGCGCCAGCTGCTTGACCGTGAGGATGCTCTTGCCCTTCAGGGAGGTGTTCTTTTTCATGACGAAGGTCCTTCCTTGTGCGACGGGGTGGCGTCGAAAGGAGGGACCGGTTCATGGCGATCTTCTCACGCGCCGATCGTGTCCCCCCTCCTCGATGACCGCCGGAAAACGGTGCTACCATACCGAATCGATCGTTGTCAACAACAAACCCCTGGTGCGGATCGGGGCCAACACCTCATGATGATTGGATTTGGGACTTGCGCAGCCACGGGAATGGAGGAGATCCGGCCGACCCCGACTTCAGGGACGTCCGCGCCGCCGGTTTCGAACGATGGCTTCCGGTCCGTCGCGCAACGCCTGCCCCGGACGGGGTGATTCCTTTTTCGGTCAGGCGATGGGCGCAACCGGATTCGGGGATCACGGATGCAGGCTGCAACCCCGGCCGTCAGGGTCAACGCCGCCCTCAGTAGGTCCGGACGATGCCGCCGTCGAAGAGGAGATCGCCTCCGACCAGGTATCGGCTGTGGCGGGAGAAGCCGAAGACAAAGAGGTTGGCCACCTCGACGGGGGACATCATCGTCTTGACGAGCGACCGGCCGAGCATCACGTCCCGGACGACCTCCTCCTGGCTGATCCCCCGCTGCTCGGCCTGCGCGGGGATCTGCCTGAGCGCGAGAGGCGTCGAGATGAATCCGGTGCTGACCGAGAAAGAGCGGATCTTCCCTCCCCCTTCCGCAGCGATGGACTGGGTCAGGCCGCGCATGCCGAATTTGACGATGTTGTAGACCGGCTTGTTGATGGTCGTGATGTGGGCGTGGATCGAGGCCATGTTGCCTATGGCCCCTGTGCCGTTCCGGCTTTTGCGGATGTGGGGGATGACCAGCTTTGCCAGCAGGAAGGGCGCCCGGAGCATGATCGACTGCATGAGGTCGTACTTCTCCATCGGGAAATTTTCGATGGGGTCGATGTGCTGTATCCCGGCGATGTTCGCGAGAAACTTGATATTCCCCATGGTTGCCGCCTCGGCGACGCAGGCCGCGATCGAGGCGTCGCAGGTCAGGTCCGTCTTGAAAAAACGGGCCTCCCCGCCCCAGTTCGCCGCGGTTTTCACCGTCTCTGCCCCCCCGGCCTCGTCGATGTCCGCGCAGAGCACCTTCACGCCGTTGGCCGCCACGGCCAGTGCCGTCGCCCGGCCGATGCCGCTCGCAGCCCCGGTGACGATGCAGACGTTATTCCTTTTGAAATCGGAGTCTTCCAGAACCAATACCTCCCGTTTCCGAACGGCAGGCCCTTTCAGATCGATTTTCCCCTTCTTCATGCGGTTCCTCCTCTTCCATCCGTATGGGGTTCCCCTTTCCCGTAGATCACCTTGAGCAGGCCGACGATCTTTTCGTCCCGCCAGCGGGCGATATCCGCGACATCCCTCCCCCCCATCGCCTTTTGCACCCCTTCCACAACCATTTTCCGCGATTCCGGAGAGATCTCGCTCCAGGAGGCCATGTCCCGCCAGTACGCCCCGAATGCCTTTCCGATGTGATCGATGAAATATCCGTAACCCCCTTCTCCTCCGCCCAGGTGATAAATCATATGCTGTCCCATCACCGCCCAGCGGATGCCCGGACCCGCATACAGCGCCTTGTCCACGTCCTCCACCGAGGCGACGCCCCGGATGACGAGATCGATCGCCTCACGCCAAAGGGCCGCCGCGAGGCGGTTTGCGATATGTCCGGGGACCTCCTGTTTCAGCACAACGGGGATCTTGCCCAGCCCTTCGAAAAACCGTTTGACCCGTTCCACGACGGCGGAATCCGTTTTCCGTCCGGGAACGATCTCGACCAGCGGCACGAGATGCGGCGGGTTGAAGGGATGGGCGATGAGGCACCGTTCCGGCCGGGAGACGTTTTTCTGGATTTCCGTCATCAGCAGCCCCGACGATGAGCTCGCGAGGATGGTCCGCCCGGGGGCCAGGCGATCCATTGCGGCAAAGACCTTCGCCTTGACCGCATCGTCCTCCACCGTCGATTCCTGGACGTAGTCGACTCCATCCAGGAAGGGGGCCATGTCCGTGGCCGGCTCGATATTCCCCAGGACGGGTGCCAAGCGGTCCGGATCGAGAAGACCGTGGCACACGAGTGCTTCCAGATTCGCGCGGGCCTTGGCGATTCCCCGCTCCAGGCTCTCCGGAGCGACATCGAACATCCGGACCTTCATTCCCCGTGAGGCGAAAAAGGTCGCCCAACTCGATCCGATCGTGCCCGTTCCCAGAATTCCGATGGCGCAAATCGAAGGTTCATCCATGGTCCGTTCCCCCCTTTCAGGTCTTATTTCGTCGGTTCCTGCTCCGAATCGGCCGTGCGGAACAGGACGAAGATCGCCAGATACAGGGCCGCGCTGACGGTCAGGGCCTCCGCAAAACCGAAACGGATCGCGATGGCCACGGTCATTGCGGAGCCCAGCACGGAGCCGAGGCCGTTGACGCCCCACATCCAGGGGATGAGGGGGGCCAGACGGATTTCGCGCATCAGCCGGATCGCCAAAGGGAAGGGGATTCCCATGCAAAAGCCCAGGGGAATCAGCAGCGACGCCGCGATGCCGATGCGCGCGGCAAAGGGAGACCCGATACACAGACCGAGAACGGGGTTCAGCAAGGCGACGTACCCCAGGACCGCGGCCGCAACCGAGAGCGACGCCATGGCGATGCCGCGGATGGCCCGGTTGCGGTCCGTCAGCCGCCGGCTCCACAATCCGCCCATGCCCGCGCCTGCCAGAAGGGAGAAGAGCAGGACGGCCATCGAGAGGACGGGCGATCCCAGGAAAAGCGAAAATTTCTGGATCAGGGAGATCTCGATCAGCATGAACCCGACGCCCAGCATGGCGAAAAGCAGGACGATCCTGGCCGCAGGGTCCGGCCATCCATGTGCTGTCCGCGCGTCGCGTCGCTTCCTGCTCCGGAGCAAAGGAACTCCCGCGACCAGGAGCAGCGCTGCCGCCGATATCGACACAACGAGGGAAACGGATTTCGGCAGCCCGGTATCGAAATGGTAGAAGAAGGGATGGTTGTCCGATACGGGGGCGATGTCGTACCCTTGTTGCCTGACCATCGTCTCCAGCGACCCTGCTGTGGCCTTTCCCTGCTCCAATGCGGTCAGCGCCGGGTTGAGCGGGGCCGGCACACGGGGGAAAAAGGATCTTCCCGGGTCGTACCCGAGGGGGGGCATGGCCCGATAAAGAAAAGCGGTTTCCGCTGGTTGCAGAGGCTTCTTCGCAAGCACGAAAACCATGTAGTCTTCCGATCCGGTGATGTAGATATGACGCATGGCTTGCCGCTCATCCATGCCGTTCGCACCGAAGAATGCGAGCGTCAGCGACAGCAGGCGGAGGGCCTCGATGTCGTGATGCGCGACGACCAGCAGGCGTCCCTCTTCGCTCAGATGATCCCAGTATTCGGAGACGGCGTCTGTCGTGAACAGGAAATTTTCCGTCAGGGCAAATCCCTCCAGACTCCGGCTGGTGTTGGTTACGGGGAGGCTCATCATGATGAGATCGTACCGCTTGCGGTCGCGTTTCAGGAAGTGCCGCCCCTCTTCGGTCACGACTTGCACGTTGCTCAGATCCCGGTAGATTCCCCCGTTAAACGGCGAGTGGCTTCGGACCATGTCGACCAGGTCCCGGTTGACCTCCACGGCGGTGATCTTTCCGACGCCCCCCATCAGCGCCAGCAGGATGTCTCTGCCGCCACCCGGTCCGATGATCAGCGCGTCGTCCTTCTGTCCCTGATCCAGGGAAAGAAAGGGAAAGTATCCCGGAAAACTCGTCTTGAGAGCCTCGACAGCCGGTCCGGGTCTTTGCGCGTCTCCACTGAACCGGTACATCGGGGAGCCCGCGGTGCCGTCCAGATAGATGTCCATCTGATCGGGGTAATCGGCCAGCCTGACCAGATCCGTCCGCCCGAACGCACTCCACCGTGTTTCGACGATCTCGCCCCGTAGCGAAGGGCCGTAAAGCACATCGTGGATCTCCTTCGACGGATTCCGTCCGATCGGAACGTCCGGCCGGAACAGGCCGCTGCGTTCGGAGGCGAAGAGCAGCGCCAGGATCATGAATCCGATGCCGGGCGCGATCCATTTCCCCCTGCCCGGGGGCAGCATGCCGGCGAGCAGCAGCGCGGCCGCGGAAGAGAGCACCCCCAGACAGAAGATCGTGCCGACGACGCCGAATCCGTCCAGAAAGGGCAGGGATCCCAGGGAACCGCACGCCGCGCCGGCCAGATCGCAGCCGTAGATCCTCCCGCTCTGGGCGGGAAATGCGCGGTAGACGCGCGCCAGCAGGACGCCAGCAAAAAGGCAGGGGATCAGGAACAGGGGACCGTAGAAAAAGAGGCTGTCCAGCGTCCGGAACGCGGCGCCGAGTCTGAGGCCCAGGAGCACCGAAAGGGAGACGGTCAGGGCGAATCCCGCCGCCCAGAACGGCAGATCCCCGTGCGGATTCTCCCCGTCGCGCCCGTTCCCATGCAGGAGATGGAGGAAGATGCCGCCTCCGCCCAGTCCCAACAGGGCGACGGCCAGGACGGCGAACACGAAGTGGTAGGAGAGCAGCACGGACAGCAGGCGGGCCAGGGCGATCTCGAAGCCGACCAGGCTGAGCGAGACGAGAAAAATCCCGGCCAGCAGCGGCCGCAGGCTTCGTTCGCGGATTCCCGTATCGGACGCCATCCTCTGCTTCTCTTCCGTTTTCAGCCCGCCCCGATGGGCGGGCTGAAGGCGTTTATGCAATGCTTGCGGTCCGGGCCGATGCCGTCCTGTCTCCTAATTGATCACCACGCTGGGCAGATAGGTCATGATCTTGGGGAAAACGGCGCACAGCGTCAAGCCGATCACCTGGATGACCATGAACGGGACCACCGCCGCATAGATATCCAGCATGCGTATCCCCTTCGGAACGGTCGACTTCATGTAGAAGAGGGCGTAGCCGAATGGCGGGGACAGGAAGGAGACCTGAAGATTGACCGCGATCATGACCAGGAACCAGATCTTGTCGAACCCCGCGCCGACGGCGATCGGGATGAAGATGGGCAGCGTGATGTAGAGGATCGCGATCCAGTCGATCAGGAATCCGAGGATGAAGATGATGAACATCATCGCGAACATCAGCCCCCAGGGTCCGAGAAAATCGAGCTTCATGACGATGTCCGTCACCACCTGCCCGCCTCCCAGCCCCAGGAAGACGCCCGTGAAGACGGAAGCGCAGAAAAGGATGGTCATGACCATGCAACTGGTCCTGGCGGCGGACCAGACGCAGTTGGCGAAGAGCTTCCACGTGAACCGTTTGTAAACAATCACGAGGATGAGCGCCACGAGCGCCCCGACGCCGGCCGCCTCGGTGGCCGTGGCCAGCCCTGTCCAGACCGTACCCAGCACGCCGAAGATGAGGCACAGGGGCGGCACCAGGTTCTTGAGGAGGAGCACCGCCTTCTGCCCGACCGACAGGGCCTTCCGCTCTTCGATCGGGAGGGCGGGGCCCTTCTCGGGGCGAATCCACGTCACGATGAGGATATAGAAGAAGAACATGACGGTCAGAAGCAGCCCCGGGAAGAAGGCGCCGGCGAACAGCTTGCCCACGGAGACCCCGGCCTGGTCGGCCATCATGACGAGCATGATGCTCGGGGGGATCAGGATGCTCAAGACCCCTCCTGCGGCGACCGAACCGCAGGCGATGGATTTGTCATAGCCGTACTTCTGCATCACCGGGATCGCCATGAGGGTCATGCTGACGACGCTCGCCCCGACCACTCCGGTGCAGGCCGCCTCGACCGCGCACATCACGATGACCGCCAGGGCGATGCCGCCGTTCATCGGCCCGAAAAGGTACATCATGCCTTTGAACAGGCCGACGGAGATCTCGGACTGCGAAAGAAAGGCGGCCATCAGGATGAACAGGGGTATGGCCATGAGGATATTGTTGGTCGTGGAGTCGAACGTGCGCCCCAGAAACAGGTACCATCCCTCAGGCCCCCAGCCAAGGTAGGCGAAGATCGCCGCCGTTCCTCCCAAGACGGCAAATACAGGGGCCCCGAGAGAAAGTCCGAGCAGAATCACGGCGAACATCGCAATGGATACAAATTCAGGAGACATCTCGATCATAGTTCTTCTCCTTTGACCAGGAAAAAGATGTTGCGGATGAGGTCGGCCACAACCTGCAACAGCAGCAGAAAAAACCCGATCGGGATCAGGGTTTTCGCCGGGTAGACGATGGCGTTGAAGGCGCTGGGCGTCCGCTCCTGCATGGACCAGGAGGTGTAGGCGAAGATCGTGCCGTCGATCAGCATCACGAGGGTGAAAAACAGCGCGAAGACCGTGAGGGTGAAGACGTCCGCCATGGCTTTCTTGCGGCGGGACATCATGTCGTATAAGATGTCGATGTTCGCGTGGTTTCTGTGGAGCAGGGTGTAGCCCATGGTCAGCAGGATGCTGGCGGCAAAGATATACCCCAGGATTTCATGGGTCCAGATGGTCGGTTTCCCCAGGAACCGGCGGGTGAAGACCTCGTAGCAGGAGAGGCCGACCAGGCAGAGGAGGACCCAGCTCAATAAGCTTCCCACTTTCTGTGATATCCAGTCAATGGTTTTCACAATGGCTTTCAATGTATTCACGTTCAGCCTCCTCAGCGAAACAGACCTTTTTGAAGGCGGTTTCCGCCCGGTCCCCCGCCGGGGACCGGGCGGAAATGAAGATCACTTCAACGGGAAAACAGCTTTGGTTAATGAACGGGGTTCTCCTTGTAGGGGGTTCCCGGCTTCCAGAATTTCTGGGCCTCCATGCGCTTACGCACATCCCGCTCCAGGGCGATCACCTCGTCGTAAACCTTCTGCTTCTTGGCCAGGGCTTCGAGTTTATCGTACATCGGATCCAGATTGACAGGATTGCGGCCCCAGGTGAAGGGGGTCTGGATCGACCGCCATTCGGCGATATCCTTGAAGTACTTGGCCTGGGAGAAGGCGAGCTTGGTGTAGTCGGGGTTCGCCTCCGCGTCGGCGAGCATGTACTTGTTGGCCAGGTCCTGGATCTTGGCGATCGTCGCCTCGTCCAGCTTGGTCATCTTGATGCCCTTCGCCTTGAATTTGTTCGTATATTCTCCGGAGCTGTATTCGAAATAGGTGTAGGCCCACATCATGGTCGCCATGGCCGCTTCCTTGAACATGAACTTGGCCCGGTCGGGAAGCTTGTCGTAGGCCGCCTTGTTGATCAGCACGCCGGAGACGGGACCCGGCTGATGCCACCCGGGCAGGACCCAGAACTTGGTCACTTCCTGGAACCCCATGGACCAGTCGCATTCCGGAACTGAGAATTCACCCGCGTCGATCGTCCCTCTGGAGAGGGCGAGGTAAATCTCCGCGCCGGGCATGAAGATCGCCGCCCCACCGAGGTCCTTAAGGATGTTGGCCTGCGTGCGGCCGCACTGCCGCATCTTCACCCCCTTGTAGTCGTCGCCCTTGTAGATCGGCTTGTTGGAGCGCTGCCCGGATTCAGGCCCCGTAACGGAGTGGGGATACCAGACCAGGCCGAATTTGCCGTAGAGTTCGTGGCACAGCTCCAGCCCGCCGGCCTGCCAGAACCAGAGCATGTAATCGACTGGCGTGAGCCACATCGGCGTCGAGGTGATCAGGCTGAAGGCGGTGTTCTTCCCCTCCCAGTAGCTCGGCCAGTCGGTGCCCATCTGGATGGTCCCCTTGGCCACCGCGTCGAACATCTCGTCCGACTTCGTGACTAGGGTGCCCCCGTCGAAATACTGGATCGCAAGGTCAGGGGCCGCCATCTGGTTCAGCAGGTCGCCGAAATACTTGTCTCCGCGCCACAGGGTGATCGAGGGCGCCCAGATGGACTGATAGCGCCATCGCGTCGCCGCCTGGGCGGCATCCGCCAGGGTGATCAGGGCCAGGAGCGCAATCACCATCACCAGTACCCACCGCTTTGCATCTCTCATCTTCGTACCCTCCTTTCAATCCTCTCTTCCGTCCGAAGACCTCTCTTCCGCCCATCCGTGCGAAACCTGAAGTCTCATGTCCCGATGGGCATCCCCCCATGTTCCTGATGTTCTGCAACCGCGCGATCACTTGCGGGTGATCGTTCCTTCCCAGGTGCTGATCTTTTTCTCCTTCTTCTCCTCTTCATCGAACCAGCGGGAGGTGACGCACTTGGCCTCGGTGTAGAAGGCGACGCCGTCACGGCCCATCACGTGCAGATCGCCGAAGAACGAATTCTTGTGACCGGCGAATGGGAAGAAGGAAACGGGAACGGGAATACCCACGTTCACGCCCACCATGCCCGCATGGGTTCTCCGGGTGAATTCCCGGGCGAAATAGCCGTTCTGTGTGAAGATGGCGGATCCGTTGGCGAACTGATTCGCGTTCATCAGCGCCAGGCCCTCCTCGAAGTCCTGCACCCGCTTGATCGTTGTCACCGGCCCGAAGATCTCGCAGTCGCCCACGCTCATCCCGGGTTTCACATGGTCGAAGATGGTGGGGCCGATAAAGTGGCCGTTTTCGAATCCCGGGACCACGA
>CAZWTL010000043.1:0-20344 GCA_964637025.1 uncultured Syntrophaceae bacterium
GGCCGGTTTAATGGCAAAGTAAAAAGAAGGGACGGGCATCAGACTCTATCAAAATATTTGGGAAGCGGCATGGACCCGATGGAGGCATAGAGGCGCCTTCAAAAGGGAAATAGGGCAGCGCAATGAACCGGTTCATGATCAGCCGGTCGCGCGTCGGCAAAAATCCGATATAAAATTCCATAGTAGTAGTCCCGCATCCTTTGCTGGTTTCTCTCCGCGATCCTCAAGCAAACACCATCCTAAAAGGCCCAGAAAAGGCCCAGAAAAAGCCCTTGATCGATCCAGGCGAGTGTGTTACGATATATAAAAGCGTAATACAGGAACGTGGAACAGGCTGAACCGCTCGTTTCGGTGTCCATGGAAAAGCCGCTCCGGGCAGGTTCCATCCTTTGATCCGGGAAATGATCCTCGTCTCGGAGGTCCTGCGTAATCCGATCCACAGGGACCTGGACCCAGGGGGATGGCGATAGCGCCTGATATGGCCAGCGCCATCACTCTTATCCTCGCTTGTCTCAAGGGGACGCCTTTCCAAGGTGGCAGACATCAATCACACGTTCAGGACGGCGATCATATTAACCCGGGAATTTGATCTGATTCCACAAGGGAGTGCGGCGATGGACGTCACAGGCAGCAGCGACCCCAAAACGGTGTCAAATCAATGAAAGGCGTTAGGCGCGGATCCCTCGGCCTGTCGGGTGCAGGCTGGGAGACGGGACCGACGTATTATTTTTTTGGCTATTCGTGCTACTTATTTCATATTCGTGGCATTAATCCGCAAGCGATCGGCGAGACGGCATGCCCTGGATTCCACTCCATCTGTTGGAAAGCGGCTGAATATGCCGGCCGACTTCCATCGGAGGCATGCTTTCCCATCCACGGAATGGGGATGAAAGGGTGATCTGGCGATCCGATAAATTCATGAAAGAAATCAGCCCGGGCATCGCCATTTCCGTTGCCGTGCATTTATGCACGCTCCTGCTCCTGATGGTTCCTTCTCTGGCCACGCAGACCGGACCGCACCAGGTGCTGCTGGTTGATTTTTCGCTTTCGGATGATCCCCTGTTCAAGCAGGCTTCCCCGACGCCAAGAGCGACAAAAAGGGTTCAAAATACACACCGGATCCCGGAAAACGAGAACACGGCCAGGAGGCTGGTCAAGCCCGACCGGCCGATCGCTGAATACCCGGCAGCCGTTTCTATCCAGGAGGACTACATATCTCCGGCTACACCGACCATACCGACCCGATCGGACACCCCGGTCCAAAACGACCTTGATGATGCGCCATCCGAAAAAACGGATGAAACATCCGCACGTCTTGCCGAGTCCATTCAGGCAGATTCGTTTGAAACCGGAGCGGTGGCCAGCAATGCGGGTTCTCCTGAGGCAGTCGAGGCGACTCCTCACCCAAGCGATCGGACCATTGCCGCGACGGATCGCGTTCAGACGGAGGGACCTGAAAACGTAAAGGCGGTAGGGGGGAGCAGCGAGGACTACCACTACATTCGTCATGAGATCATGAAACGCATCCGGTATCCGGAAAAGGCCAGAAGGATGGGCATCGAGGGCCGTGTCCTGCTTTCCTTCGCCGTCCTGGAAGACGGGACGACCAGTGAGATTCGGGTGATCCAAAGCTCGAACCATCGGCTGCTCGACGAATCGGCAAAAGAGGCCGTAGCGGGAGTCCGGTTGACGAAGCAGAGGCCGTACAGGATTGTCGTCCGTCTCCCCGTCACTTATCGATTCCAGGACGTGGGGGAGAGACGCATATGAAGGCGTTTGGATTTCTACAAGGGCGCTTGACCACCGCGATCCAGACGGCGAAGGGGGGTGACGGCAGAGGATAAACGGCGAAGATCCATACGAAGAAGGCAAGCGGAGGCAGGGCCACCTTGGCGGGGCTACCCTGCCCCCTGAGAAGAAACGATGCATCATTTCACCGCTCTTCCTGTTGGAATTGTAGCAAAGGAGGTGGTGAAAAGAAAGGGAAGAACATTCACATGAGAAAAGACATAATCATTATCTGTACGGTTTGGTGCATTTTTTCCATGGCCCTTTCCGGCTGGGCGGACGAGGCGAAACAGGACGAAACAGAGGAGCGCAATGCGATTCTGGAGGAGATCACCGTCATCGGCGTTCCGGCCGTCAATCCGATCACACCTGTCGATACCCGCTACGGCACGAAGTACAACATCGTGACCGAGCAGCAGATTCAGGAACAGAATGATCGCGACTTCCTGTCCACTCTGCGCAACGTGCCGGGGGTAATGTTTCAGAGCAAGAACCTGATGGGGAGCCAAACGAGCCACAGCCTCTATATCCGCGGCCGCGGGGCCGACCATCCCAGCGCCGATTTTGCCGTTGAATTCGACGGGGCTCCCCGGTACGGGGCGTTGTTTGGCCAAGTTTTGGGAGACGGGATCGCCGTCCCCACCATCGGAGCCATTGAAGTTTATAAGAGTCCCCAGCCTTCGGCATTCGGCAGCGGATATGCGTTGGTCAATATTCTGCCAAAATACTTCAAAGGCGAGGGACAGGAAATCGCGGTCGATGTCGGCGGAGGCAGCTATGGAACGTTCAACGAAAGTCTCTCCGGCGGTTTGAAACAGGGGGCGTTCGACGGCTATGTTTCCCAGAGTTGGGCCTCCACGGACGGCCACGTGGATCACTCCCGTGCACAGCAACAGAGCGATTATACCAATCTCGGATACAGGATCAACGAAAACTGGAACATCCGGTTTCTCGCCAATTATGTCGACAGTCAAACCCTTGCGCCGATGCCGGCCGTCACTCCCACCTCTGCGAACGGCGTAAGCTGGCCCGGAGCGGAACGCTATGACACCCAAACCACATTCACCACGTTGACACTGAACCACCAATACGAAAAATTCGGCGGTTATCTGAAGGCCTATCGCAATGATACCGATTTTGATCTGTTGCAGGAAGTGACCGAAGGCAGACGTTACGCGGGCGGCACCGGCGGGCTCTGGTCCTGCCAGGAAATATCGCTTTACGGGATAAGGGCAAAAGAGAAACTCCATCTCTGGCCGGGCGGAGAGGTTCTGGTCGGAGCGGATCTCGATGTGAGCGAACTCAAAAATACCCAGCGGACATTCAGCGGGACCGGGATTCCGGGGATCAATGGCGGCCAGGCGGAAAGGGTCTGGAATTTCCCCCGGACCACCCTCATCTCCCCCTATCTTGCCGTCAGTCAGATGGCCGGAGGATTGGAGGGGTTCCACATCATCCCCTCGGCGGGATTCCGATACTTCAGTCACGATACCTTTGACGACAAGTCCGCGTTCCAGGGAGGGCTGGTGGCCGGTTATGGCGACACCGACCTCAACGTCAATTACGCCCGAGGGGTCAACTATCCCTCTCCGATTGCCTTGATGAACATGGTCCTCGTCGGCTCCGCAGCAGGCGATGCCAACCGCTACTGGGACAGGATTAAACCGGAGGTTGTGGACCACTACGAAGTCGGTTTGAATCACAGATGGCCGGAAAACGCTGCAGTGGGAGTAACGGTTTTCAAGGACAAGGGCAAGGACCGTTACCGGGCCTATATGGGGGGCGCGATTCCAACATTGTTCAACGATCCGATCGGTGAATACGAGATCAGCGGACTGGAGTTGACCGCATCGGTCACCCCGCTTGCAAGCATCGAGTTCACAGCCGGCGCTACGTGGATGGACGTCAAGGCCAAGGGCGGGGACGGCATCGAACGCGACCGCATGCCTTACACCCCAGATTTTCAGCTTCAAGCCGGCGTAAATTGGAAGTTTTGGGAGCGCTTTCGGCTTTTCCTTGATCTCCAGCATCTCACCGGCCTGTACGGCGGTACGAATATGCGGGGCTCGTTCAACTATGCGCAACTGACCGACGCCAATAAGATTGGCGACATGACACTGATCAACACCCGGCTGGGTTATCGTTTTGATTGCAAGGCCCTGCGGCTGAAGGATTCGGAAGTCTCTCTTGCCGTCAACAACATTCTGGATCAGGACTATGAGTACGCCAAGGGGTATACCATGCCGGGTATGACCTTCTTTGTCGGCGTCAATCTGCGATTCCTTTAAGCGCGACAGAAAAATCGGGGGCAGGAAAGCAGCTTCCGTGCTCCCGTTTGCGGAGGATTGATCGATGCGATACCGATATATCTTGTGTTTCATGATGACCCTTGCAGCGACGCTGTTCGCGACCGCCGGTTTTCCGGATGATCCTCAATCAAGGGAAACGGTCAAGATCCGCGGCATTGTCGCGGCGGACACCATTCTGTCCGGGATAATTTTCACACTCCTCCCCCCGGAACGTTACGTTGTCGAAGCGATACTCCCCTCCGGACAATGTCCGGGTCACTTTGACGTCAAACTGTCGGATGTCGAAAAGGTGAACAGGGCCGATCTGTTCGTGTGCTTCCAGGAAACGCCTTTCACGAAGATGACAGGACCGGGCGGTGGCCAAAGGGAGCTGTTTGTGGACTCGGAGAATCGCAACTGGATGGTCCCGGATGCCTATCTTCGAGGACTGATGTCCCTGGCGGAAAAGCTATCGGAACGTTTTTCGGAAGAGAGGGATACGATCCAAAGCCGCAGGGACGCGGCGATTCGCGAGGTGAAAAAGGAGACGGCTTCGCTTCTGCATCTCATCGTAAAAGACGGTTTAAGCGGGAAGCCCGTCATCGCCTCCTCCATGCAGAAGGAACCGCTCGAATGGATGGGGTTCCGCGTCGTGGGGGAATTCGGCAGGGCCGAGGCGATCTCCGCCAGGGATTTGGTCCGCCTGTCGAAAACCGGAAAAAAACAAAAGATCGTTGCCGTTGTCGACAACCTCCAATCCGGTCCCGAGGCGGGAAAAGGAATCGCCGAAACCCTGGGCATACCCCACGTGATTCTGACCAATTTCCCTTCCGAGCATGGCTACCTGGCCACGTTGGCAGAGAACGTAAACGCCCTCAGAAACGCATTGAAACGGTAAGTGAGAAATGTTTACGGAGGAGATCCGATGGGCGATCCCATCATTTCGTTGGAGGAGGTTACGGTCAGAAAGTCTAAGGGACTGCCCTTGGAGGGGATCAGCTTCAACGTGGCGAAAAATGAGTTTATCGGGATCATCGGTCCCAACGGCGCCGGCAAGACCACCTTGCTTAAAGTCTTAGCGGGATTCGAACGATTCGAGGGTGTGCTCCGCCTGTTCGGACGCCGCGAGTTTTGGAACCGCACCCGGGAAACTCGTCTTCGCATCGGCTATATTCCGCAGATGTGTCTATTTGATCCGGCCTTTCCGATCCTTGCACTGGAGGCCGTGATGATGGGCGCCATCGGTCGGCTGGGTCCTTTTTGCTCACCCGGAAGGGAAGAAAAGGAAAAAGCGATCCATCTGATGGAGATGATGCGCGTGGGCCATCGGGCAGACAGGCCGCTGGGGCAGCTCTCAGGGGGTGAGCGGCAAAAGGTGTCCTTGGCCCGCGCCATTCTCCAGGAACCGGACATCCTGCTGATGGATGAGCCCACAGCGGGTCTGGATATCGCCGTCCAGAGAGAGGTCCTGGCCCTGATCAATGAAATCCATCATCGGGAGGACATGACATTTCTTTACGTCACGCACGATTTTACCATGCTTCCGGAGGCCATGCATCGCGCCATATTACTGGACCGGGGCCGAACATATTTCGATGGGAACGTCGCCGACGCCATATCCGACGACGTGCTGAGCGGGTTGTTCCGGTATCCCATCGCAGTTTTCAAGCGAAACGGCAGAAGATATGTTTCCTATGATTGAGACCTTGATAGAGGTGTTCGCATATCCCTCCGTTCAGCGTGCCGCCATTGCGTGCGTATTGTGCGGTGCAAGCTGTTCCCTTCTATCCGTTTTTGTCGTGCTGATGAAAATGCCGCTGATCGGCGTTTCAATGTCGCACGCGGCCTTCGCGGGTGCTGTCCTGGGCATGCTGTTCGACGTCAATCCCTTTTTGAGCGGATTCGCCCTCTGTCTTATAGCCGCTGGGGTTCTCGGCCCCCTTTCGGATCGGACGGACATGGCACCGGAAAATATGCTCGGCATCCTGTTCTCCTTCCTGATGGGCATTGCCTTCCTGGGCATGGGGGTTCTCACCCGAACCAAGGCCGGCGCCCTCAACCTGATGTGGGGGAGCCTGTTGTCGCTTTCCGACATGGACATATGGATACTGATGGTGATTACAATCCTGCTGGTTGTCTTCATCATTTTGTTTTTCAAGGAAATCCGCGCTGTTCTGTTCAACAGGTGGCTTGCCGCGGCCAGCGGCGTCCCCGAGCGGCTTATCTACTATGCCCTGCTGTTTCTCACCGGTGCGGTGATCTCATCCAACCTTGCAACCGTCGGCGGCCTTTTGATCTTCGCGCTGTTGGTGCAGCCGGGCGCCACAGCGCTGCAACTGACCTACAATCTGAAGCACTTCTTCATCATCTCCGCGGCTTCGGGGATCGGCGCATGCGTTTTGGGGTTGATCTCATCTTATCTGTTCGATCTTCCATCCGGCGCATCGGTCGTACTGACGGCGACGCTCATCTTTTTCGCCGCATATCTCTTTTCCCCGAAACGCGGCAGGACAAAAACCGGAAAGGAAGACGTCTCTCATGAAAATGACCCCGGATGAAATCGATCGCGCACGAAAACAGTTCTTCAACGACCATGCCGACCATTGGATCGAGCTGTGGTACAAAGATCAACCGACCGGCCGTTGCGACAAGCATCAAAAGGATTTTGAACGGCTTTTTTCCCTGTTGCCGCTGAATCGCGGGGATCGTGTATTGGATGCGGGATGCGGAGCCGGGGTGTTGGTTCCGTATATCATGGATCGCATCACATCCAGCGGGATGCTCTACGAGTTGGACTACGCGGAAAAGATGTTAGAATTCAACAGGGTGAGGAACGCAAGGGACAACATCCGTTTCATCGTCTCGGAGGTGGAAGATATCCCTTTGGACGATAACGCCTGCGATGCCGCGATCTGTTTCTCCTGCTTTCCCCATTTCCGTGATAAGGAAAGGGCAGTGGGCGAGCTTTCGAGGATCTTGAGGCCTGATGGGGTGCTGGCCATATCCCACTTCGACTCGTCTGACGGGATCAACAGGCACCACCGATCCTGCCATGCCGTCATGCACGACCGTCTGCCCGATGAATCGGCTATGCGTTCCCTTCTGGAGGGGGCCGGGCTGGCCGTTCACGAATCTGTTGACGAGCCGGGATTCTACTGTATGATCGCAGAAAAATGAGATGCCATCGATGCCGATCGACCATGTTCCACACCGAAGCCCCTCAAATCAAGATAAAGATTTGGATCCAGAAGAGGAGAAATCGAGATGAAGAAAACGTCCATGATTATCGACTGCCATGGTCACTATACGACCGCCCCCCCTGCTCTGGAGGCATGGCGCAAGGCCCAGATCGATGCCGGCGGCGCCATGCGCGGCAACGAAGCCCCGGTCATGAGCGACGACGAGATCCGCGAGACCATTGAGAAGACCCAACGGCGACTGCAACGGGAACGGGGGACCGACCTGACGATCTTCTCGCCGCGCGCCGGAGGAATGGGCCATCATATCGGCACCATCGAGATGAGCCGGCAGTGGTCCCGGATCTGCAACGATCTCGTCAAGCGGGTATGCACTCTTTTCCCTGACCATTTCGTGCCCGTCTGTCAGCTTCCCCAAACCCCGGGGATGTCGCCGTCCCATGCCATCCCGGAACTGGTGCGTTGCGTGGAGGAGCTGGGATTTGTCGGATGCAATTTGAACCCGGATCCCAGCGGCGGATTCTGGACGGATCCCCCGATGACCGATCCCTGGTGGTTCGGATTGTATGAAAAGCTCGAAGAGCTCGACGTGCCGGCCATGATTCATACGAGCCAGTCCTGCAATCCAAATTTCCACTTCACCGGAGCGCATTATATCAATGCCGACACGACCATATTCATGCAACTGCTCAAGTCGGACCTCTTTACGCGGTTCCCCAATCTGAAGCTCATCATCCCCCATGGGGGGGGTGCCGTGCCTTTTCATTGGGGCCGCTACCGGGGTTTGGCCATCGATATGAAACGACCGGAACCTGCCGAGCTGATGGCGAACAACCTGTTCTTCGACACCTGCGTTTACCATCAGCCCGGGATCGATCTTCTGGTCGATGTGGTCCCGGTCGACAACATCCTGTTTGCATCGGAAATGCATGGGGCGGTGCGCTGCAAGGATCCGAATACCGGCCATTTCTTTGACGATACGCTGCGATATATCGAGTCCAATGCGAACCTCAGCCGAGAGGAAAAAGAAAAAATATACTCCAAGAACGCCCTGAAGGTGTTCAAGAGGCTTCGTCTTCCCGAAAGCGCAAACGAAGGCGCCTGCTGATTGTTTGGCTTGGTCAAGACGACTTGCCGAGGCGAAAAAAAGGGAAACGGCAGAAAGGATGTGAGCGAAAAGACGAATCCTTGGGCAGATGAAGGGGAAAGATCCGGGAGCCAAACCAATCCAGTGGATGTGCCACTGTTTTCAGCTATTTCCAGAATTTCAGCAAAAGAAAGAGGAAAATGCCGTAGATTTCAAGACGTCCGATCAGCATATCCCCTGTAAAAATCCACTTCCCCATCTCCGGAATCTCGGCAAAGTTGCTCATGGAACCGACCAGACCGAATCCGGGTCCCACATTTCCCATCGTGGTCGCCGCGCCGGAAAATGCAGTCATGGCATCCACGCCCAACAGGCACAGGAGCGCGCTCGAAATAAAGACGATGGCGATATACAGGACCGTAAACAACAGGCTTGCTTCCAGCATGTCTTCGTCGATCGCCATGCCGTCGATTTTTGCCTTGATGACGGCGTGAGGATGTTCGATCTTTTTGATCCTCTTCGTGAGCGAATGCCAGAGGAGGACGATCCTGTCGGCCTTGATGCCTCCGGAGGTTGAGCCGCTGCATGCCCCCTGCAGGATGAAGAAAAGGAGGATCAGTTGCGCAAACGGCGGCCAGAGGTTGCTGTCCGCCGTCGCAAAGCCGGTGGATGTCGCAACGGACAGAATTTGAAAGGACCCGTAGCGCAGCGCTCCCGCCCAGTCGGCGTAGACCGTCCCGTGAAGATGGACGGCTGTCAAAAGGACACCTGCCGCAAGGGCCATCGCGTAATAACGAAAAACGGCCGACCGGATCAGGGCGCCGATTTGGCCGGATACCGCCAGGAAGAGGAGTCCGAAATTGGCCCCGGACAGAAACATGAAAATCATGATGACCGTTTCGACGGCAAGGCTGTTGTAATGGGCGACGCTTAGATTCTTGGTCGAAAATCCCCCTGTGGCAATGGTGGCAAAGGAATGCGTTACAGCATCGAAAAGGGGCATCCCGCACAAGAAGAGCGCGGCGGTTTCCAGAACCGTGAGCCCCACATAAACGTACATAACCACTTCCAGCGCCTTTCGGGTCTGGAAGCTGAGGTTCATTGCAGCCAGGGTCGAAACCTCGGTCCTGTAAAGGGCCATTCCGACCTTTCCCATCGACGGCATGACGGCCAGCGCGAAGATGATGATGCCGACGCCCCCGATCCAATGGGTTGCCGATCTCCAGAAGAGCAATCCCTGCGGAAGTGCTTCGACATCCTTTAATATGGACGACCCCGTGGTCGTAAAACCGGAAACGCTTTCAAACCAGGCATTCGTGACCGTGAATTCCCCGCCCCACATCACGTAAGGCACCATCCCGAAAAGACAGGCCAAAAGCCAACTGGAGACGAGGATGGCGAATCCCTCTTTGCTGGAAATCTCCTGAGCGGGGGGGACGAAGAGGAACGGGAAGGCCCCGAAAAGGGCGGAGATGATGCCGGTGTAAAAAAGAGGGAAGAAAGCCGAATCCCCGTTCAGGAACGAGATGCCCGCCGACAACAGCAGAAATCCGGAGTTGACGAGCAGGACGATCCCCACATATCGAAGGACAATTTGCAGTCTCATCATAGGACGGATCTCACGGGTTGGATTTCCGGATCAACTCCTGAACCGACGATACGAGTCTCGATATTTCGTCCCGCGATTCCACCTTGACGTCCAGCGGTTTTCGCCGGTCGAGATAATCCCGGATGGCTGAGGTGAGGTGGACAACGGGATTCACGATGTACAGGTTGATCAGAAAACCGAATATGACCGAGAAGATGAACGAAGCGGCGATGGCGATGATCCCGGGCATGGTCGCCCGGTGCGCCCTCCCCTCCACGTCGGATGCCGTTTGGTACATGACCCGATGGTTCAGGGACATCAGACCGGAAACAGCCGATTTGGCCTTGAGGAAAGTCGGGTTCACTTCGCGGAAATACCAGTCCAGGTCCCCCCGAAACGAGGGACGGGATGAGAATTGCGTCCACAGCCTGCGATAATCCTCATAGGCCCTGGTTACCGCATCGACACAGGCCTGCTCGCCCGGGATGGTGATGTTGCTGCGGGCAACCCCATGGGCCTTTTCAAAGGCCTCATCGGCTGCCTTCAGGATCGCCAAACCTTCATCCCGCCTTCCCAAAAGCAGGAGCAGGACGGCGCTGTCCTCTCTTTCGAGGGACTCGATCATGCCTTTTGCGGCTTCGATGCTCCTGTAGTTTTCGCTCAGCATGGTCTGTGCCGATACGCCGATATTCTTCAATTCCCGGATCGACCACACCCCGGCAACCAGGAGCATGGCAGCCAGGATCAAAAAGCCGGACATGATTTTCGAGCGTATTCCCATAATGTTCTCCTTGATTCATGGGTTTTGCCGCAACCCCATCCCTTTTAAAAGACAATGTCTGGACGAACGGCGCGCCGATGGAAAATCAAGATAACCGCAATAACGGTCGAGCCGTCAGAAGGTTGGGAAATCGTTTCGAAAGCGCCTGTTGTGGAATCCTACATCCAAGGACAATCCATGTCAAATCGATCTGGTCTTGGGTGAAGGCTGCCGTTCGATCCCTGCGGACTGTCCATGGAGATCCAGGACAATGTCCGTATCCCCTGTTTCATCGCGCGCCCCACAGGGCAAAGGCTCATCCGCTGCAGGACCTTTTGCAGAATGGGGCCGATCTGCGCCGGTTGACCGGTCCTGAAGTATCTTTGCCTCCGGGTTGCCCCGCGCAGCCGGGCGGAAGGGGTCCCTGCGGTTCACGGATTGGCGGCGAGTCCCCGGTTTCTCCGGTACCACCGATTGGGGAAGAGGTGGTAGAGGAGTCTCGAAATGGGCCCGATGTACTCCCGGGTCCGGCGGTCGAACTGGGTTGCCTGCAAGACCAGCTCCTTGATTTCGTCGCGGCTCCGCGCCTCGTTGAAGATTCGATAGGCGCAGTTGAAAATCGGGCTGTACATGTTCTTCTTTTCGAGGAACTTATGCACGTTCAGGATCGTATTGGGGCCCTCCGGTTTTCCGTCGATCCTTTTGAGCGCGTTCAAATGGGTTTCGAGGGGATTGCCGTTGAAGAGTTCATAGAAGAATCGACCGTAACGGTGGTTCTTGCTCGCGTCCGAGGAGAGGGTCACGAACATGTCGCCCACGCCCGCCTGGCTCTGAAAGGCCTGGAAGCTTCCGCCCAGGATCCTGGATATGGATCGGACCTCCACCCCCGCGCGCGAGAAGAGGGTCCCGGGAATCGAGTCCCCGAGTTCCAGACGGTTCGCCACCCCCTTGACATTGGCCACAATGTTCTTGAGGGCGCCGCAGGCCTCCACCCCGATCGCATCGAAGTTGTAATAGGAGCTGAGTTCCCGGCGGTTGATGTCGATGAATTCCCTGCGGACGATCCCGCAGATCGACCTGCGCCCGGCGATGGTGAGGCAGACCGGTCTGCCCAGGGCGACATCGATATCGAAAAAAGGCCCCCCCACGGAAACCACGTCAAAACGGCCCTTCAGCCGGACAAATCGGTTGCGGATAAGCCGGGAAGGGGTGATGAGCCGATGGCCGATCTCGTCGGCGATCAGGCCCTTGATCGGCGAGATGAAACAGGTTTTCATCGCCTTCCCCTCCATGAACGGCCGGATGCGGTCGAGGGTCTCGGGGAGCCGGTCCATCGTGACGGCCAGGAATATGAAATCGTGTTCGGCGACGGTCTCCTCCAGATCGTTTGTCGCACGCACGTTCTGGGGAAGACGGGGGACGTTTTCAATACCGTCCAGCCGCCGGGCCAGATCGTCGGTCAGGTGAACCGGATTCAAGCGGTCCCGATTGATCGCCCTGCACAGATCGGCGTCATGGTAGTAGAGGATGACCTTCTTGTTTTCCCGTCCGAACTTGTAGGCGAAAGCCGTGCCCAGCCGTCCGGGACCGATAATGGCGATCCGGTCGGTCTCCAGCGGCGGGTTGAATGGGTGCGATAAGTCGTCGTTAAGCATCTCAGTTCATTGAATGTTATGCGGTTCCAATATCATTCTGAATGATCCGAATCCGCGAATTTATATCCGATCCCGCGGACCGTGAGGATGTACCGGGGATTTGCCGCATCCGGCTCGATCGCTCCCCGCAACCGGCTGATATGGACATCCACGGTTCGCGGTTCCACAAAGGCCTCGTCCCCCCAGACCCGGTCCAGAAGCTGATCCCGGCTGTAGACGCGGCCGGGATGGCCGATGAGAAACATCAGGAGCTTGAATTCGCGGGCGCTCAATTCGACCGGACGTCCGGCCACGGTCACCCGGTAGGACTTGAAATCGACATGAAGCCCCTGGAAATCGAATGACTCCTGCGAACCCCCATCTGACCGCCACTCGGACCGACGCAGCACGGCGTGTACGCGGGCGATCAGTTCCCGGATATGAAACGGCTTGGTTATGTAGTCGTCCGCCCCCACCTCCAGCCCCAGGATCTTGTCCACGGGATCTGCCTTGGCGGTCAGCATGATGATCGGAAGGGATGCCGTTGTCTCCTGTTTCCTTATTCTCCGGCACACCTCCATGCCGGGCATGACCGGCATCATCAGGTCGAGAATGACAAGGTCGGGGCGTTCCGCATTCACCGTTTCCCAGGCTTTCCCTCCGTCAAAGGCCCTGTATACGGAAAACCCTTCCCGCTCCAGATTGTAACCGATCAGTTCGACGATGTCCTTTTCGTCATCGGCAATGAGAATCTTTTTCTGCATCATGGCGGTTTCGTTCCTCGCCTCATGGCTTCCCGTGGCACGGCATCACGCCGAATCCGGCAATACGGGGAAATGGAGCGAGACCGTCGTGCCATGACCCAGCGTACTGTCGATGCCGATCGTCCCCCCCTGGGCCTTCATCAGGTGCTTGACGATCGAAAGCCCGAGTCCGGTTCCCCCCTGTTCCCGCGACCGCGTCTTGTCCACCCGATAGAACCGCTCACCCAGCCGGGGTATTTCCCCTTTCGGTATGCCCACGCCCGTGTCGGCGATGCGCACCGTCAAGAATCCCGGCGCGCCGGGCGCTGCTGAGGCAGCGATCTTCCCTCCGGCCGGCGTGAATTTGATGGCGTTATCCAGGATATTGAGCAGAATCTGTGTCAGCCGGTCCCTGTCTGCCCGAATCGGTGGGATTTTATCAGGGATTTCATTGAGAAACTCCAGCCTTTTTTCGGACATTCTCGTTTCAACGAGGGATAACACCCTCCTCAGGGCTTCGCCAAGTTCCACGCGTTCCGGATTGAGGCGGGTTTCGCCCAGTTCAATGCCGGAAAGGGTCAGAAGATCATCGACCAACCGGTCGAGGCGCTGGGCATTTTCTCCAATGGTTCGCAGGAATGCCTTCGCTTTGCCCCGCTCCTCCACGGCGCCTTGCTCCAGGGTCTCCACGAATCCGATGATCGCCGTAAGCGGCGTCCGGATCTCATGAGAAACATTGGCCACGAAATCGGTGCGGCTCCGTTCGAGCATCTTCAGGCGCGTCACATCATGGAAGACCAGCATGATTTTTCGTTCCCCGGCTGTCCCGCCCTGAACCCCGGAAATCGTCACATCCATCGTCACAGGCGGATCGTCATCAATGGCGAGTTCTCCGCAGACGGTCCTTTCGCTCTTCCGAAACGTGTCCAGCAGATCCTGGAGCTCGACATTTCGAAAAACCTTCAGGACCGTTTCCCCAACCATCTGTTGAGCCGACTTTCCGGTCATCGCTTCCATCCCCCGATTGACCGACTCGATCCGATCTTCGGCATCCAGCACCATGATCCCTTCGGTCATGCCCGAGAATACCGCCTCCAGTTTCATTCTATTTTCATCGGCGGTGCGGATCTTTTCGCGCAGGACATCGACCATCCGGTTGATGTTTTCAGCAAGGGCGCCGATTTCGTCCGCGGATTCGATCCGGACATGGCCGGAAACGTTGCCCATCCGGATCCTCTCGGTAAACGATGCCAATTTTCGAATGGGGGAAATCAGCCGCAGGGCAAACAACAGGGCGATCAACAGGGAGACGGAAACGACCAGAAGGAGGCTTTGCATGATGGCCTGCCTCAGGGAATCAATGGAGTCGGAAACTTCCCGTAGCGAACGTGAGAGACGGATATAGCCTCTCGGCTGTTCCCGGTCGCCCAGGACGATGGCCGCATAGAGCACGTCCACCCCGAGGCTTTGGCTGTAACGAATGGAGGTGCCGTTGCCTTTCAGTCTGGCCTCCTGGATTTCCGACCGGTTGAGATGATTGTCCCAATCGGCGTCGCGGAGTTGCGTGTCTGCGATGACCCGCCCGGCGGCGTCGATCAATGTCAGACGGGAACGGGACCGTTCGGCCAGTTCATCGGCCGTTTCAATGATTCTTTCCATCGGCATCATGGCGACAATTTTGGCCTCGGAAAGCATCTCCGACTCGACCCGCCGCACGAGATCGTCTCTGAGTTGTCTTTCGATCAGGAATTCGGCGATCACCGCGGTCAAAATCCCGATTGCTGCAAAGGCGATGAAAAGTTTATGAAAAATCCTGATCTTCATCCTTGTTCCCACGAAGCCGATTGATGCCGGACGCTTCTTCCCGTGACCATGTATATCACCATGTCCGCAACGCTTTCGGCATGGTCGGCGATTCTCTCCAGGCTCTTGGAAATCTGCATGATGTAAAGGCAGACCTGGATCTTTCGGGGATCCTCCATCATGAACGTCAACAGCTCCCGGAAGATCTGGTCGTTGAGTTGGTCGATGACGGTGTCCTCCTCACGGACCTGGCGTGCCAATTCGATATCTTCCCGCACCATGGCATCCAGGCTTTCCCGAATCATCCCCTTGACGATATTCACCATCCTCGGCAGATCCACATAAGGTTTGACCTGCGGGAACTCATTGAGTATCAGGATTTTCTCGGCAATGTTGGCGGCCATGTCGCCGATGCGCTCCAAGTGTCCGGTGATCTTGATGGCGGTCGTAATGAAGCGCAGATCACGCGCGGCAGGCTGCCGCAGGGCCAGCAGCCGGACACACCTCTCCTCCAGCAAAATATCGAGCTGGTCGATCTGCTCATCCTCGCGGACGATCTTTGCCGCCAGCTCCGAGTCTCTCTCTATCAATGCGACGGCGTCATTTTCCAGGGCCTTTTCCGTCAGCACTCCCAGATAGATGAGGCTGTCCTTGATCTCCTGGAGTTCTCTTTCATATTCAGCGCTGGTATGCCGTTTCTCTGCCATATCGTCTCCCCCGTTAATCCACCGCAGCGTGCGGTCGCTCATCCGAAGCGGCCGGTGATGTAGTCTTCCGTCTGTTTCATGCTGGGATTCGTGAAGATCCTGTCTGTGGCATCGAATTCTATCAACTTCCCCAGATAAAAGAAACCGGTGTATTCCGAGATGCGCGCCGCCTGCTGCATGTTGTGCGTCACGATAATGATCGTATAGCGCCTCTTGAGCGTGTCGATCAGTTCCTCGATCTTTGCAGTGGCGATGGGATCGAGGGCCGACGTCGGCTCGTCCATCAGCAGGACCTCCGGCTTCATCGCGAGCGCCCGTGCTATGCAGAGGCGCTGCTGTTGACCACCCGAGAGGGTCATCGCGGACCTGTCCAGGATATCCTTGACCTCATCCCATAGAACCGCCTGCCTCAAGCTTTCCTCTACCAGCGCCTCCAGATCGCCGTTTTTTCGCAAACCGGCCATTTTCGGCCCGAAGGCAAGGTTGTTGAAGATCGATTTCGGGAAGGGATTGGGTTTCTGAAACACCATCCCGATCCGTTGACGGAGCTCCACGGGATCGACGGCCTGGGCATAGATGTTCCGTCCCTCAAAACAAATCTCCCCTTCGACACGTGACCCGTCGATCAGATCGTTCATCCGATTGAAGAGCCGCAGCAGGGTCGACTTGCCGCATCCGGACGGTCCGATCAGTGCGGTGACGCGGTTCTTTTCGAAGTCCAGGGTAACGTCGGTCAGTGCCCGGAATGCGCCATAGTAAAAATTCACGTTTCGGGCGCCAATGATTGTATCCTTCTGCACGCTCACCACCTTTTCTTTCTTCGGAGCACGCTCCGCATGACGACAGCGAACAAATCGATCCCGAGAACCAGGGCGATCAGGACGAGCGCAGTCCCGTACTGCAGGGGCCTCGTCTGCTCGATGCGGGTCCCGGCCGTTGCCAGCACGTAGATGTGATAGGGAAGGGCCATGACCTCGTCGAAGATCGATTTCGGCAGATATGCGGTAAAGAATGCCGCCGCCGTAAACATGATGGGCGCCGTTTCTCCCGCAGCGCGTCCGACTCCCAGGATCGACCCGGTCAGGATGCCGGGCAGGGCGGAAGGGAGAACGATCCGTGATATGGTTTTCCATTTGGAAACGCCCAGAGCCAGGGAAGCCTCGCGGAATGTCTGGGGCACGGCCTTGAGCGCCTCTTCCGCAGCCCCGATGATCGTCGGCAGGATCAGTATCCCGAGCGTCAGTGAGCCAGCGAGGATGCATGAACCCAATTTCAGAAAGACGACGAAGAATCCGAGGCCGAAGAGGCCAAAGACAACGGAAGGCACTCCCGCCAGACAGTTCACGCCGATGCGGATCATCCGGATGAAGCGTCCCTGTCTGGCATACTCCGTCAGATAGATGGCCGATATCATCCCCAGGGGAAGGGCAACGGCGATCGCTCCAATCGTCAGATAGAAAGTGCCGACGATAGCCGGCATGATTCCCCCTTTGGTCATGGAGTCCATCGGCGGCAGTGTCAGAAAATCCCATGTAACAGCCATGAAACCGTTATAGAAGAGGAAGATGACCATCCCCAAAAGGGCAAAGACGATGATGAACGACGACAGGCGGACCAAACCGAAAAACAGATCCTGCCTCAGATAGCGCCATTTCATCGAAAAGGCTTGGGTTCCTTGTTTCATAGCGTTCCGGACCCCTCTTGCTTGAACCGATGGGAGATGCAATCGGCGATGAGATTGAAGATCAGCGTGAAAATGAAAATGACGATTCCCGTGGCAAACAGGGCGTGGTAGTGCCCGCTTCCAAAGGGCGCCTCGCCCATTTCCGCTGCGATGCTCGCCGTCATCGGACGGACCGGATCGAAGATGCTGCCGGGGACCGCGGCCGCCCCGCCGGCCACCATCAGGACCACCATCGTTTCCCCTATGGCCCGGGCCATTCCCAAAATCGCCGCAGTGGATATACCTGAAAAGGCGGCGGGGATCATGATCCTGACGATGGTTTCATATTTCGTCGCCCCCAACGCATAGGAGGCCTCCTTGAACTCCCGCGGAACGGCATGCAGGGCGTCCTCCGATATGCTCGATATCGTGGGGATCGCCATTATGGCCAGCATCAATGAGGCATTGACGATGTTAAGCCCTGTCGGCAGGTCGAAGGTCTCCTGCAGCCAGGGGGCCAAGATGACCATCCCGAAGAATCCGAGAACAACGGACGGAAGACCGGCGAGCAATTCGATCACCGATTTCAGGATTTCTTTCATCCAGGCCGGTGCGATTTCCGAGATGTAGACCGCCGACAGGAGACCGAACGGGATAGCGATCACGCTGGCCAGCACCGTCAGAATCAATGACCCGACGATAAGGGGCCAAATCCCGTATTCCGGAGGGGTGTAAGTCGGATACCAGGCCGTCCCGAAGATGAACTGCGTCATGGAGACCTGCCTGAACACAGGAATCCCCTCACGGAAGAGGAACAGCACGATCAGCCCGAGCAGCAACACGGACATGAAGGCCAAAAAGGCAAACAGATTTTGGACGATGCCCTCTCTAATTCGGCTGGTCATCATCCCCTCCACTCAAACGAGGGGCGCCTTTGAAGGCGTCCCCCCACGATCGCACCCTGTCCCGTATCTGGTTCCTGATGAACCGTGTCCCGTCGATCCTTTCTTCCAAAGTCCCCTTCAGAAGAGCCGGATCGGGAAAGCTCCAATGGAGCCGTCGCGCCTGACTCGGGAACACGGGACATCGCTCCGAGGATGATTCATCGCATACGGTAACAATCCAGGAAAAATCATCCCTTTCTTTGAGGAGATCCAAAACGCTCTTGCTCCGGTTTCGGGAAATGTCGATCCCCGCCTCTTCCATGACCAGGACAGCCCAGGGATTCAGGTCCGTTGGTTCGAGACCTGCACTTTCCGCAACAAACCGATCGCCGTGGAAGTGCTCCAACCAGGCTTCCGCCATCTGGCTGCGGGCGCTGTTGTGAACGCAAACGAACAGGACTCTTGCTTTCATCATTTCCGCGTACCGTTTGCCGCCATGGGGACGGCGCTTTGCCTTCCCGTCCCCATAACGGGCTCCAAGGGTTGACCTCATCCAGCGGGCGCACCGCGGCGCGCCCCCAGTCACGCGTCTATTTCTTCGGCAAGGGAACGAATCCCTCCTGCGCGACCAATTTCTGGCCTTCGGGACTCAAAACGAACTTGATGAACTTCGCCGTCTCACCCTTCGGCTCCCCGTTCGTGTACATGTAGAGGAACCTGGAGACGGGGTATTCCTTGGAGAGCGCCGCCATGACGGAAGCCTCGACGCCGTTCACCATCAATCCCTTGACGGACCCGTCCAGGTAACCCAGGCCGATGTATCCCAGCGCATACTTGTTCTTCGAGACGGCCTGGACAATGGCCCCGTTGGAGGCCTGCAACTGGGCCCGCGGCGTCACCTTGGCGCCCTTCAAGACCAATTCTCCCCATGCCTCGAACGTTCCGGAACTGCTGTCCCGGGAGATCACGACGATCTGCAGATCCTCTCCGCCGACTTCCTTCCAATTCGTGATCTTCCCCTGATAAATTTGGCTCAGTTGGTCGACGGTCAGGCTCCTCACCGCATTCTTTGGATTCACAATCGGCACAATGGCGTCGATCGCCACCGGGATTTCCACGGGATGGACACCCCTGGATTTTGCGAGCTCCAACTCTTTGGGTTTGATCTCCCGGGATGAATTGGCGATGTCCGTGGAATGGTCGATCAACGCTTTAATGCCCTCACCTGATCCGCCGCCGGACAGCGAGATTCGAATCCCCGGATTTGCCTTCATATAGGCCTCCAGAGCCACTTGGGCGATCGGCAGAACCGTCGTCGATCCCTTGATCACGACGTTTTCCGCCAAGGCGGTTCCGGTCCCTACTGCCCAGACGAGAGTTGCCACCATCCACTGCTTCAAATGTCTTTTCATCTCTATTCTCCTTCATTTTTTCGGGAGTATAGAGGCCATTTGTTTCAACTTGATGACAGCCGTGTGAAGATTCCGTGAAGAAGGGGGGTCACGCCGATCTGGGATTTTGCGGATATCGGCGCGGTCAGAGGGAGAAGACCGGTTGAAGGCGGGAAGCGACGGCGGAAAGCTATTTCTCCGACCGGTCGCGATAGATGTCGGCAGGCGGTGTGGAAATGGAGATTCTGTCCGTCCCTTTGAGCCAGACCGTAATGCTGATGCCGGGAAGGGAATACCACTCCCCGACCTTTGCGCCCCGGTCGTCCAGGATGTCGAACCCCTGGAGAAACTGATCCATTGCCCGTGAACGCATGTTGACGACAAGTTGCCTCATGCGGTCGGCGTTAAGGTCCCTTCTGGTCCACAGATCCGATTCCAGTTCGCGCATTCGGTCGATGCCGATGATTGCGTTGGGACCGTCGTCCGATCCGCTCGTGTAGTACGCCATGGCCGGATCGACCCGGAACGATTCGAACGCATCGGTCGCCTCCCGGCTCGGACGCAGCCCGCCGTAGCGTCCCTGGGAGAAACTCCAGACGATCAGCATCAGCACAACGGCCGCAACGAGAACGACGATGAGGATCTTCATATCCATGATCGTCATTCTATGCGAGGACGTTTCCCTTTTCAAATGGTTTCGCGCAACGATTCCTGACCTCCGAACCGGAAAACCGGGCCGGAGACAAGACGCCGATGGCGGGGAAAGCCCTCCTATACTCCGCCCCGAAAATCAATGTCTTATCCGTTCGGA
>CAZWTL010000043.1:20444-22165 GCA_964637025.1 uncultured Syntrophaceae bacterium
GCGGGGAAAGCCCTCCTATACTCCGCCCCGAAAATCAATGTCTTATCCGTTCGGAACCATGATATTCTCTGCAATGGGCGGCGAGCCGCACTGCCCCAGCCTATCCCGGAATCGTATCGGAGCCGTTTCGCCATGAGCCGCGGGCCGAGGAAAAACCGTCTGCCGGATCATCACGATCCCGACCGTTCCCGAAGAACGGCCCCGGGAACGACGTATGGCCGTGTTGCATCGAAGGAGCCCCCCCGCCCGGAACCGCATCGCCGGCCGAATGACGCTTTCCGGGCGGCGGCCGTGTCCGTCTTTCTGCTCCTGGCCGTCGTCCTGGTCTTCGGCCAGACCGTCGGGCACGAGTTCGTCAATTACGACGACAACCCTTATGTCTATGAGAACGCCGTCGTCCAGAGGGGGCTGACCTTGGAAGGGTTGCGCTGGGCGCTGACCTATGGCGAACTCGGCCACTGGCACCCCTTGACCTGGATCTCCCACATGCTGGACTGCCGGATCCACGGCCTCAGGGCCGGAGGGCACCACCTGACCAACCTCCTGCTGCATGGCTGCGCGGCGATCCTGCTCTTCCTCGCGCTATGGCGGATGACGGGATGCTTGTGGCGCGCTGCCTTCGTGGCCGCAGTCTTTGCCGTCCATCCCCTCCGGGCGGAGTCCGTGGCCTGGGTGGCGGAACGGAAGGACGTCCTCAGCGCCCTCTTCTTCATGCTGACGCTCCTGGCCTATCACCGCTATGTCCGTTCTCCCTCCTCCGGGACCCGGCGCGGCGCGGTGATCCTCCTCTTCGCCCTGGGGTTGCTGTCCAAGAACATGCTGGTGACCCTGCCCTTCGTTCTGCTACTCCTGGACTACTGGCCCCTGAAACGGATGCCGGACTTCACCTTTCCGACGCTCTCCCGGCTGGCCGCGGAGAAATGGCCGCTGTTCGTCCTGTCGGCGGCCTCATGCGTCATCACCCTGCTGGTCCCGGAGGAGGTGCCCGTATCGGAAAGGCTACCCATGGCGCTGCGGCTGGAGAACGCCGTGGTCGCTTACGCGGTCTACCTCCGGCAGATGATCTGGCCGGCCGGACTGGCCTGCCTCTATCCCCATGCCTCGGGCCACCTGCCTTTGTTGCATGTCGCGGCGGCGGCGGCGGTTCTCTCGGCCCTGTCCTGGGCGGCGTTCGCCTTCCGACGGAACCATCCCTATCTGCCCGTCGGCTGGCTCTGGTACCTGGGGATGATGGTCCCGGTGATCGGGATCGTGCAGATCTCCTACTATGCCCATGCGGACCGCTACACCTACCTCCCCCAGATCGGCCTGTACATCGTGCTGGCATGGTCGGCAGCGGATCTCTCGGCCGGCTGGCGCCGCCGCGGCATCGTCCTGCCCTCGCTCGCGGCGATCATCCTGGCCGCGCTGATCTTCACCGCGCATGCCCAGGTTGCCCACTGGCGGAACAGCGAATCCCTCTGGAGACGCGCCCTGCAATGCGCCCCGCAGAATTATTTCGCCCACATGAATCTCGGCAGCGCCTTGAAGCAGCAGGGGAGGCTGGGGGAAGCCGCGGATCACTTCAGGAAAGTGGCTGAGATCAAGCCCGACCATGCCGAGGCCTACAACAACCTCGGCATTGTGCTGGGCGAAGCCAGGCAGGTCGACGACGCCATCCGCCACTTCCAAAAGGCCCTGGGAATCAACCCCGGTTATGTCGAGGCCCGCAACAACCTCGG
>CAZWTL010000043.1:22265-23622 GCA_964637025.1 uncultured Syntrophaceae bacterium
CGAGGCCCGCAACAACCTCGGGAATGCCCTGATGGGACGCGGCGAGGTCGGCGAGGCGTGCGTCCATTTCCGGAAAGCGCTGGAAATCAAGCCCGGATATGCCAAAGCCCACAACAACCTCGGCATTGCGCTGGCAAGCCGCGGCGAGATCGACGAGGCGATCGTCCATTTCCGGATGGCCCTGGAGATTCAGCCCGATTACGCGTTGGCCCGCAGCAACCTCTACAGGGCCCTGCAGCAGAGCGGCCGCAGGAGCGGGGCCGGCGTCGGGCCGCCCCCGCCTTGAAGCATGGGCATGGATCGACGGCATGTCCGGGCCGCATCGCGAGATGGCGCCGGATCTCCCCCGGGGGCGCATGCCGGTCGGCAACGGACCGTATCCGGGCATAACGGACTGGCGGCCGGCCCTGTCATCGCCCCTCCATGTGAGGGCCGTCGTCAACACCGCATCGTGCGTCATCAACCCTCCCCGTCGATCCCTTGGGAAGGGTTGATGACGGATCGATCCGGGTGGACGGGTCTTAACATCATTTTGCTTGACAGAGCTTCCAGCGGTGCTACCATTCCTCAACAGGGATTTCCTTCAGCAGCGGCAACCATTCAACCTCACATTCAAACCAAGACCCGCTGGACGGCGGGGCGGAACCATGACGACATGGGACCTGCGCATATCGTTCGGTAAAGCCGATCGTTCCGGAGTCATCCATCGATCACTCCCCTCAACCGGAGGAGACTCATGGAAGATTTCCTGATGAATGCGTTTATATTCGCTTCAATCGTACCTGTGTCCGGCGGCCATACCGTGTGAATCTCGATGTCCATCTTAATGTTGAAGGAGGTGCAACATGAAGGTTGAGAGTATATTGAAAGGACACGTCCTCTTCAGCAATTTCAGTGTTGACAAAGTACACCAGATCAGCGGATTCTCTGAAAGAAGGAAATTTCGGAAGGACGAACGGGTCTTCGATCACGGCGATAAGGCCAGCCACGTATTCGTGCTGCTCCAGGGAAGCGTCTTCCTGCACCTGCCGGCCAAGCCTGAGGAATTCAGGATCATCATCTCCAAGGTGGAAGTCGGGGATCTTTTCGGAATGTCATCCCTGCTGGGCGCCGAACGTTACACCATGGAGGCCAAGTGCATCGAAGCGTCGGACGTCCTGATGATCGACGCGAAAAAATTCAGGAATCTCCTGGAGACGGATTCCGCTGTCGGTTATGGGGTGATGAACGAGGTCGCGATCACCTACTTGAACCGTTATATGGAGATCCTGGCCAGGCTCCAGGGGATCGTCACTCAGATTCCCCTCATCACGAATGTTTGAGGCGACGACGGCTATAACGAACCCGCCGGGCGTCG
>CAZWTL010000044.1:0-3563 GCA_964637025.1 uncultured Syntrophaceae bacterium
GCCATTGTCGAGTTGGCGGTCAATAACGCGCCCCCACTCCCGCGTAGGATAGCAATGCGAATTTGCAGAAATCACGGCGATTCATGATCGCTCCTTCCTGGTCCCTCATTTCAGGTCAAATCAAGTCAAGAACAGCCCGCGCACCGGGGTGGAATTTACGACGAACCGACAAACGAGTCAACGCAGAAAACATAGGGGTCAAATCTTTATTCTTGACAGTTGAATCAGTCCCATCCCATCAACCCCCTCCCCAAATTCCCTTGGACCCGCCTGTACGCGAACGTACCAAGGATGTCTTTCTTCATCCCCTCTTTTTCGAAAAGGCCGCAGACAGCAAGCCCGACCGCCCCGCTTGGCATGATTGCATCACCACACACTGTTCAACACAGTGAATTGCAGGGCTCCGGTGGATCAGCCTGCCCCGATCGGCAAAGCAATGGTAATACAATTTCCATTGCTTTACTTTGGGGTTCACATGTCTTAAACTGTTTTCAAAAGGGGAAAAATCAAAGGAGGCATCATGGGACTAGCAGACTATTTTGAAAAGACCAGAGGCGTGGGCGTCCTGGCCACCGCCGATTCGGGCGGCAAGGTCAATGCGGCCGTATACGGCCGTCCGCATTTCATGGATGAGGAGACCGTTGCATTCATTGCAGGGGACCGTTTGACCCATGCCAATCTACAGACCAATCCATCGGCCGTCTTCCTGTTCAAGGCAGACGGATCCTATGAGGGCAAAAGGCTCTACCTCACCAAGATCCGGGAAGAAAAGGATTCGCCGCTGATCGACGAGATCCGCCGCCACAAGTACGAGGATGCGGATGGCCGGGCCAAACAGGGGCCGAAATTCCTGATCTGCTTCCGCGTGGACAAGGTGCTGCCCCTGATCGGCGACGGCAACCGATGACCAGGGCATGACCGAGGTCCACTCGAATGTCCCGATGGGTGCCTGGCGATCCGGCCGGGCATGGATCTGGCTTCAGCCGGGCCGCAGCGATTAGCGGACCAGCGTCCGGGGGAGGGGCAAGGGATGAAGGTCTTCATGACAGGCGGCACAGGGTTTGTCGGCACCTCTCTGACCCGTCAACTGATAGCCCACGGCCACACGGTGACCATTCTTACGACTGTTCCGCCCGCTTCGGGGACTGATTTGCCGGGGCGGTTCTTTATTGCGGGTGATCCCAATCACCGGGGGCCTTGGCAAAGTGCCGTGGCGGAACATGACGTCATCGTCAATCTGGCGGGCGCATCCATCTTCAGCCGCTGGACGGACCGGAAAAAGAAGATCCTGCGCTCCAGCCGCATCGATACGACGCGGCATCTGGTGGAGGCCCTGCCCCAGGACGCTCGGCATATCACGTTTTTCAGCACATCCGCTGTCGGCTATTACGGCTTTCACGGGGACGAGGAGCTTGCGGAAACCTCATCCGCCGGCGACGACTTTCTCGCGCAACTGGCCCGCGACTGGGAAGAGGAAGCGTTTCGCGCCCAAGAAAAGGGCGCGCGGGTCGTCGTCACCCGCTTCGGAATCGTGCTGGGCACGGGCGGCGGCGCGCTGGGGCAGATGATCCCCCTGTTCAAACTTTTTCTCGGCGGTCCGCTGGGTTCCGGCCGTCAGTGGTTTTCCTGGGTGCACATGGAGGATCTCACGGGAGCGTTCGTCTTCCTCCTGCAGCATCCGGAAATTTTCGGCCCGGTGAATGTGTGTTCGCCTCACCCCGTGCGGAACAGCGACCTGGGTAAGGCCATCGGCCGCATCCTGCACCGTCCTGCGTTCATGCCCGCTCCCGGATTCATGATCCGAATCATACTGGGCGAATTCGGCTCCGTTCTGCTCAAAGGCCAGAGGGTCGTCCCCCGCCGCCTGCTGGACAGCGGCTTTCGTTTCTCCCATCCGGAAATTGAAAGCGCACTGCGGAGCATCATCAAACCTTAGCCGGTCCGCCCTGGCGCCTCCGGCAGGGCCGTGAAGCTGGCGGCGTCTGGACCCGTCGGAGAATGAACATGCGATCCCGGCGCGAAACGAGACGAACATCGCCGCGGCTCCGCGCATCGCTGAGACTGGCATTCGAATTCGGTCGAGCTGACCTTTCCGCATCGATCACCGCTTCGACCGCGGGCACCATGCCCGGTCAAACGGAACAGCATTGCCGTGAGCTCGCAATATCCGTTCGGGATTCACCCCGGCCGTCCGCGATGCGGGTACCATGGGGCGCCGCATAGACGGAATCCCGCTCATGAAACAACTTGATGCGCGAAGGGGATATTTCTGATATGCATCTATCGGGGAAAGAGATTGACAGCGCAATGGGAACCGATTGATATCGAGCAAAGGAGACAAGGGCAATGGCGAAGGCACTGGAAGGCGTCAGGGTATTGGATCTTACTCAGTATTTGTCGGGCCCCTTTTGCACGATGCTGCTGAGCGAGTTGGGGGCCGAGGTCATCAAGGTGGAGCTGCCGGGTAGGGGCGAACCGGAGCGGTTTGCCACGCCGCTGACGGAAAAGCGTGAGTCGTTTCAATTCCTCGACCGGAACCGGGGCAAGAAGAGCATCACCCTGAACCTCAAGCATCCGAAGGGGCTGGAAATCGCCCGAAAGCTGGCATCAGAAGCGGACATCCTCGTGGAAAATTTTGCCACCGGGGGAATGGAGAAGCTCGGCCTGGGCTACGAAGAACTTCGCAAGATCAATCCCCGCCTCATCTTCGCCTCCATCTCGGGATTCGGCCATACGGGTCCCCGGCGTTTGGACATCTCCTATGACGTGGTCAGTCAGGCCATGGGCGGGCTGATGGCGGTGACCGGCTACCCCGATAGCGGACCCCTGAGGGCGGGAATCTCCATCGGAGACTATCTGGCAGGATTCAATGCGGCGATTGCCATCCTGGCCGCGCTTTACTACCGAACCCTCACGGGGGAAGGGCAATCCATCGACATCTCCATGCAGGATGCCGTGTGGGGACTGGTCTTCCCCGACCGTGCCGATTATTTCGTCACTGGCAAGGTCCCTCAGCGGTTCGGCAACCAGTTCGCCAGTTCCGTCCCGTTCGGAAGCTACAACGCCAAGGACGGCGCCGTCATCATCTGCACCATTGCGGATGCCCAATGGCAAAAGCTGCTGCAGGCCATAGGCCGGGAGGATCTGAGCGGTGATGAGCGCTTCACCACCCGCGATAACCGGGTGAAAAACCGGGCCGCGGTCAACGCCGTGGTGGATGGATTCTGCGGGCAAAGAACGGTCGAGGAAATCCTCGCCGCGCTCAAGAAATATCAGGTTGCCTGCTCGCCTCTGCCCGCCTTCGAGCAGGTGGCCAATGATCCCCATCTGGCAAGCCGGGAGATGTTCGTCGAGGTGGAGCAGCCCGTCTCGGGAAAGCTCAAACTCCTCGGTTCGGTTTTCAAGATGTCCAAGACGCCGGGTGACAGAAAGATGCCCGCCCCGGCCGTCGGCGAGCACAACGGAGAAATCTACTCAGGACTCCTGGGAATCGGAGCGCAGGAACTGGATATCCTCCGGGCGGAAGGCGTCATCTGACAGCGGGGGTGAAAAACCGCGGATTT
>CAZWTL010000044.1:3663-23119 GCA_964637025.1 uncultured Syntrophaceae bacterium
TGCACTCGTCACAAAATGCCTTGACATGCACCCCCCCTTCCCGTAGCGTTTTCTCAGCGGGGCTTCCGGTTCCGGTTCCATCGAACCTGACGGTTCGTGCGGACCGGGCGCACGCGATCGACTCTTTATGGACGCTGAGGAGAGGGTTCCTTTCCCCTTGCAGGCGTTTCGCCGGCACGTCCGGCAGGGACCGTGAATCGACATGAAGGACTGGAACTGTCGGCCGCCGACACGACACTTCCGATCGTGAAAGGCCGGCCAAGGGATTGCGAACCTTTAGAATGAAATCCTCCGAAGGAGACGTCTGATGAAGGCGTTCAAGTGGATCTTGATCTGTGTGGCCGGGCTGATTGTTGCGTTTGTCGCCGCCCTGTTGATCATCCCGATGTTCTTGGACGTGCAGAAATTCAAGCCGGAGATCGAAAAGCAGGTCTCCAAGGCGACCGGCTGCCCCTTCTCGATCGGCGGGGATCTGAAACTCTCCCTCTTCCCCCTGGCGGGGATCGCCTTTTCCGACCTCCGCATGGGGAATCCGCCGGGATTCCAGGAAAGGGATTTCCTGCAGATCCGTGCTTTCGAGGTTAAGATCAAGCTCATGCCGCTTCTATCCAGGGACATCCAGGTGAACCGCTTCGTGGTGGACGGCCTGAATGTGTCGCTGGAGAAGAACCGGGAGGGAGTCGGCAACTGGGAAGCCCTGTTGAAACCTTCGGCCAAGGCCCCGCCGGAAAGGACCGGAAGGGAGAAGGGCGGTACAGCCCCTCTCGGTGCGCTGCCCATCGAAAACCTCGCCGCGGCTGAAATAGCGGTGCGGAACGGGAGTCTGCTGTGGATCGATGCAGCCAAGGGTCAACGCAAGGAAATCAAGGACCTGGTGCTTGAACTGCAGGATGTCTCATTCGACCGCCCCATCCGGGCCATGCTCTCCGCGAAACTGGAGGGGAAGCCGATCCGGATCGACGGCAGGGTGGGTCCCCTGGGCAGGGAATGGGGCAAGGGGGACATCCCTCTCGACGCCTCGGTCAGAGCGTCCGATGAACTCGCCCTGCAGATCCGGGGAACGGTGAGCGACGCCGCGGCACATCCCCGCTTCGATCTGGCCCTGGAAATTGCCCCGTTTTCACCGCGCAAAGCCGCGGCCGCCCTGGGGCATGCGTTGCCGACGGCAACATCCGATCCGGCGGCCTTGACTCAGGCGGCCCTCAAGGTCAATCTCAAGGGAGATCTTTCAGGGGTGTCCCTGACCCATGGCGTTCTGGATCTTGACCAGTCCAGGATCACCTTTTCCGCCACAGCCAGGGAGTTCTCCAAACCGGATGTGATGCTGAAGATGGCCATCGATCATATCGACGCGGATCGGTATCTGCCCCCTCCGGCGGCAAAAAAAACGGCCGGGAACGATCCGGGCACTCCAGCTCCCCGGAAGATAAAAATCGATTATGAACCTCTCCGGAAAATGGCGCTGGAGCTCGATGTGCGGGCGGGCAAGGTCAAGGCCATGGGCGCTGACATGCAGGACGTCGTCATGGTACTGAAGGCAAGAGAAGGGGTGTTCCGAGCGGAGCCTCTCGGGCTCAAGGCTTATGCAGGAAAGGTTGCCGCCAGTGTGGACGTGGACGTGCGCGCTGCAAGTCCCAGGACCGCCCTCAGGATCGACGCGACCGGGATCCAGGCGCGGCCCCTGCTGAACGACCTGATGAAGAAGGACTTCCTGGAAGGGAATGCCGAGGCGAAAGTCGCCCTGGAGATGGCGGGCGACGATCCGGCCGAGATCAAAAAGACCCTGAGCGGAAACGGGAACCTGCGCTTCACCGACGGCGCCATCATCGGGATCGACCTGCCCGGCATGGTCCGTAACGTGAGGGCGGCCTTCGGAGGCGAGACGGTCGCTGAAAGACCCAAGACCGATTTCACCGAGCTTCTGGTTCCGTTCACCATCAGGGACGGCCGTTTCCACACCCCGCGGACGAGCGTCGCCTCGCCTCTCCTCCGGGTCGTCGCCTCGGGCGATGCCGACCTGGTGAAGGAAACGCTGGACATGCGCGTGGAGCCCAAGATCGTGGCAACCCTGAAAGGCCAGCAGGACGACAGGGAGCGCTCCGGACTCATGGTTCCCGTGCTGGTCACCGGAACCTTCTCCGCGCCCAAGTTTGCCCCGGACGTCAAGGGGCTGCTGGAGACCGGAATCCGGGAGACGCTCAAGTCGCCCGGGGGGATCAGGGATGTCCTCAGGGGCAAAAGCGGAAAAAAGGATGCCGAACCTTCCGGACAGCCGGACAGCGCCAAGGACCTCCTCAGGGGGATTTTCGGGAAATAGGAGGGCGCTTCACAGGATCAGCCTCGCGTTCGGTTGTCCGTAATGCTGGTACGCGCCCCACGTGGATCCCTGGTTCATAATGGCATATCTGGCTTCAGCCAGCGCCTCCCCGATGGTTTTCCCGCCGAGCCCGCCCTCGTAGAATACGGAAGCGAAACGGGCCGCCGAGAGATCGTCGACGGGCCATCCGGCGCCGATGTAATTCTGGATTCCGCGTTCAAAAAAGGCCTCGACCATCCCGGCCAGGCTGCGGTTCATCTCGCTGGCGTCCATTGCCCGGCGCTCGCCGATGGTCGCCGAACAGCAGGCGTTGGCAAAGACGAGTTTCGGAATCCGGCGGGTCTGGAAAATTTCGCGCGCCGAAAGGATGCAGTCCCTGCCGAAAACCCATCCGCCTCGAGACGGATGTTTCTCGTCGAAAACCGCATGGCCCGCGTAGTGTACGATGTCGAACTCCTCGTCGAAGAGCAGCGCCAGAATATCCACCGGATCGCATTCGTTGGCCCCGATGTGTTCGTCGACCGCGATGTCCAGGCCGCCCTCCTGCCTGAAACGGTTCAGGGCGTCCGCGACGGCGCGTCCTTCGCGGCGCGCGCCGGGCAAGCGGAGTTCGGGTTCAAAGGCGGGATCGGCGATGATCAGCGCCTTCACGGATCGACCGAGTTGAGGCGTCAGGCCCGGCGAGCCGAGCATCGTCCGGAACTGCCGGGTCAGCCTGAGGAAGGGGCCGAAGAAGACCGTTCCCTGAGCGGTTTCGGGCCAGGGGCCGGCGGTAACGGTCCCGCGGGCGGCCTTGAAGCCCGCCATCTCCCAGGGCAGGGATGCCGTGCTGCGGTCGAGGATCAGGGTCAGGGATTCCGCATCCTCGACCAGCCTGCGGAAGTCTTCCGGTATGAGGTATGTGGCGAGCATCCGGCCGTAGACCGACTGCTCCTCGAGTGTCGTCGACGAGATGAGCCGACCCGCAATATCGCGCGCAAACCGGGACTGCAGTTCGATCTCGCGGACGGGCACAACGGCCGTCCGGCTCAACGCGGAAAAACGGAACCTCTCCCCCTCCCGTTCCACCGTGATCCTCGTTTCCGGGAAAGCATCCTCGGGTATGTCTGGAGGCCGTTGTTTCGCGACTCCCGGGATGGACGGCTTCCCCCTTTTGAGCTTGATCTCCAGCGCGATGCCCGGGATAGCCCTGTCGCGCGCGAGGCGGTCCAACGATTCCGAGATTGTTGCATAGGCGGCGGCGTCCCGCTCCACCAAAATGAGCCTCCGGATCCTCTCCTTCGGAGGCAGCCGTCGGAGCGCATCGGCCAACCCCTCGATCAGCCCCCGGAGCGCCCTTTCCTTGGACAGGTTCCCCTCGCCGGATCCGATCAGCACGGCGGCAAAGGCGTCATGTCCGAGCGCCGAAACGGCGCAGACCACGTTCGTGATCAGGTATCTCAGGTCGGGCCCACCGAACTCCCCGGCATTTCCCATGCCGGCCAGCAAGACCGCGTCCGCAGCGATCCGTGGACCGGCGGCGGGGATGAAGAACAGTTCCCCCAGGCCGGCGCCGATCATCCCCTGCCGGACGGCGCGGGATATCCAAAAGCCCATGGCCTTGTCGATGGCCCCCTCCGCATTGACCGGAGGAATCCCTCTGTAATGGCCGACCACGACGACCGGGGCCTTGACTCGGGTCACATCCCCCCTGACCAGCTCGATGCCGAGCGGGATCGGCTTCATCCTGGAGGATCGACCGCGTCCTACCTTCCGTGACGCAGGTATCGGACGCGTCTTGCCTTTCCCCATGGCCGCCCGCAGGATCGTCTCTTCGGCAAACCGCACCTCTTCGGACGAGCACCTTTCTCCGTCCCTCACGCGAACGCCAATCTCCCGCAACCAGTCGCAGCTCCTCTGTTCGGCGATCCGGCTGCCCCGCCTTAACCCTCCGTGCGGAAGAGGGCGGGCGATGGTCGGGCTCGGGGAGAGGATATCGGTCCGGCCGTTCTCCAGGAGCTCCTGCAGGGCAAGCAGGACTTGTTCGTTTCTCGGCAGATCATCGTGGGAGGCTTCCACATAGAAGGTCGGGACGCCCGGAAGCAGACCCAGGGCATGGGGAACGCGGCCGTCTCCATCGTCCGTAACGGCGTAGTCGAACTCTCCGGGCCCGGCCATTTTCATCCCCGACAGGGTCAACTGGTTGCATCCGGCGATGTAGACCATCCGGGCGGGATCTATCGTATCCCCCTGTTCCAGCTCCTGATGGAAACGGGCCGCCCGTTCCAGATGTCTTTCAGAAACCCCATGGCGCCCCCAGCTTTCCGCCCGATACAGAAACTGCAGGGACGGCGGAAGTCTGCTCGGCGCGGGAAGCATCTCATAGCTGCCGACAAACGAGTGAACGACGCCCAGGATATCGGAGAGGCCGTGGCCGAGATCGGCGGCGGCCAGGAGCCTGACCAGATTTTCATCGCCCGTCATGGTTTGGGGAATGGCGAACGAACCGTAATTCGGGGTGCCGAGCATGATCAGTCTGCCGCCTCTCTCCCCGACACGCAGGGAATCCCATTGCTCCCGATGCCGCCTGATGAAATTGCGGCAGACCAGGCCGCCCATGGAATGCGCCACGAGATGCACCGGTTCACCGGGATAACGCTCACGGATGAAGTCCGAAAGCGCATCGGAGGCGACGTCCATATCCTTTCGCCAATCGAAGGGAAAGGGTGCGACATTCCAGGAGGCCCGAAGCCAGAGGAGGGCCCGCGCATAAGTCCGTTTGTCCACTTCGCCGATCCGGACGGTCCACTCGGGATCCGCCTCGGAGACGCCATCGGACGAAAGTTTCAGCCGTTTGAACTGCCCCAGGGCCAGGCGGAACACGTTGATCCAGACGAGATCGCGGTCGCCGCGTCGGTCCGACGTCAGAAGACCGGATCCCATGATCCCCGGCACCAGCAAGACGTTCCCGACGGCCGTACCGCGCGATCGGGCCGCTCCAGCCCGTTTGGCGAGTTTCCTGAGATACCGGTATTCCTCCCCGCCGAAGTATGCATCGAGCGCCTCTCCGGAGGCGCGCGCCTTTTTCGACCCCTCGGGACTTTCCAGGCGTCGCGCCAGTTCCTCCCAATCCATCCCGGCAATGGCCCCGTGCGTCCTCGCATCCATATCCGTACCCCTGTCCGTGAACTGGCGCATCATCGCATAGACCGATCTCACCCCTGTCCGCCCCGCCCGTCATCCCCGGCAGAGCTGCCGCCGTCGGGAGGGACGCCGGCCACGAAGCCCCATCATACCGACGGGCGGCGTTATCGCCCGCCCGGTCTGCGCATCTGGCGTGCGTATCCCTGCAGAAAAGCCTTCCATGCGGTCTTCTTGACAAAATCGAGACGGCCGTAAAGGGAAGATATTTTTCCCTGAGGGAAATAAATCGACACGCCGTTCGAATGGTCGACCTTCCCTCCCTTATGCCCTGAACGGATCACGAAGCCTTCCACACGGATCAACCGCGTGACGGCGCTGCAGGCGTCCCGGACGGCATCCGGAACGGCCGAGGCCTCGAGCAGGTCGCAGAAATCGCAAAGGTCGATATAGTCGGGCGCTTCATAGCTCTGCGTCCGAAGGCGGCACTCCATGATCGCCCTGCGCACCGCGGCATCCGGAAGGCGGCTGTTGAGTTCCACGGCCAGACGATCCACCGCCCCTGCAAGCCGTTGCGATTTGGAAAGATCGCAGGCCGACTGCGTCACCCCGGCGTTGGACGCATACGAGGCGATATATTCCTTGACGACCATCGCGGCAACCTTGTCCGGCGCCATCGACGGTTTCTTCGCGAGCCTGGCCAATATCCGGTCATAGGGCCATCCATCTCCCGGTTCGATCTCCTCGGACCCCACCATGAAGGATACGCTGCGGCACAATTGGTGCCCCACCTCCGCCATGCTCATCAGACACGCATCCATGCCGAGGATATCGACCTTCGCCTTCAGCAGCCTCTTGATCGAGGAGAGAACCCGCTTCATCTCGAGGTTGTCCAGGAAATCCTGCGCCGCGTCATCGTAGGCGATACCCCGCGTCGCCAAGGCGTTTGCGACGGAGGTCCTGAAGAGGGCTCGCCGAAACTTCTTGCCGCCGATGGCCCTGATGCGGCGGATCGACACGGAATCCCTGCCGCCTCCGGCGCGCAGGACCACGTCCCCCCGCCTCCGTATGCCCAGTTTCAGGGTGTTTCTGGCGAGGCGATAGACATTCTCGTCATCCCAACCGTTTCCGTGGTTCCAGATCACCAGCAGATAGTGCCGGGCAGGATAACGGTCGATGCCCCACTTCACGAAATCGATGAGGACCCCGGGGTCCCCCATGTTGGTTTCTCCCAGACCGGCCACCCTGTCCCTGGCCAAGGCGCCGCCCCTTTGGATGTGGTAGCGGTTCGTATCCCTGTTCTCGCCCTCCCGGTCAAACTGGGCGATCACATCGACACGGTCCGTCGACCCGACCTTCTTCATCTCCCTGAGGTCCACGACCCCGGCGCTGTCGAGGTTGTTGTCGCCGGCCATGTAGACCATCACGGTCCAATCCTTTTTCGTTGCCATGGCTCCACCTCCCCTTCTCGCTGTTTCGGAAGCATGATGGGATCCCCTGCCCGAATCGGATCTGCACACCCGTCCCGTCCATTCCGGCCGCGGAATGCTCCAGAGCGGATTCCGGGGCGAAACCGCCGGGTATCCGCCGCCGCAAGGCAAGGGTGGATGCGCAGAGATGGCGATGACCTCATCCCCGCGTACCCGCTTCCATGGGTCGATGCCCACCGTCGTTTGAACCGGAAGGCGTCTTCGTGAAGAGAAAAAGGGCGACGGAGGCGATGGGGGGTGAAGGTTTCTGGGATGGATCTTCCGGATGGGAAATCGCCCTTCCGAACACGGAAGGTACGGCAGAGGAGTCTGCATGTCAAGAAAATTTTTGAGAAATTCCCCTTGACAGCCGAAATCGCTTACCGTATCGTTTTTATATACCGGGGCAGGGTCTCACCTTTTCATGTTTATCAAACCTTGACACAACCGAAGGAGGGAATCATGAAAAAGACACTGGCGGTTATGCTTTGCGTGGCGGCCGGGGTGCTCCTCTGCGGGAGCGCCTTCGCGCTTGATGCCTACATTCCCCACATCACGGCCGGGGCCAACGACTGGACCGACTACCTGCAGGTCAACAACAACGCGTCGTCCACGGCCAACTTCACGCTGTACCTTTACGACGGGGATGGCGCCCAGATCTACTCCCAGTCCCATGCGGTGGGCGGTCGAAGCCGTTACCAGGTTTCACTGAAGGCACTGGATTCCGACGCGGCGACGGGGAAGATAACCTATACCGAACCGGGGCTGGTCTTCCGGGTTTCCTATGAGAGCGAGGCCGGCGGCGTCGCGGAATTCCGGGCCATCGATGCCCTGGGTTCGAATATCGGATTCTGTTACAGCGACTTCACATCCCTGGTCCAGTGGAAGGGCGCCGCCATAGCCAACATGGGGACGACCAATGCCGCGGTCAACCTTTATGCCCTCGGCGGAAGCGCCCAGGGGACCGGTGGCTCCATTCTGGAAACGCATGCCGAAACCATACCCCCGAAAACCAAGGCGCTGGTCAGCAACTTGATCTCATCCTGGCTCGAAGATCTGGAACTGGGAGACATCGAGTCCATCGTCGCGGTTACGGGATCGTCGTCGCTCTGCGGCATCGCGATCAGCGGCGACATGACGTCGTCCCGCCTGCTCTTCACGCCGGCGGCCCTCGTCTCCAGTTTCAACCCCCAGGCGGTGACGTGGAACATCAACGCCAGTGTAAACATCGGCGGCGTCTTCCCGGTGACCGCGGATTTTGCCCTGACCATCTCGGGGGCAACCTATTCCGCTGTACTGACGACCAAACTGATCTCCGGCTCTCCTGAAGTCTACACCACCACCCTCACCGGCCCCTATGACAGCACGACCGGCGTCGGCACCGTGACGGCCCATACCTTCGGCATCACGACCGATTCAGGCCCGGAGACCGTCATCCTCAACGGCACGTTCCAGATCACGGGAAACTCGCTGACCGCGACGGGAACGGTAGGGGGAACCAACACCGGCACGTTTACGGCGACAGGCACGAAATAGCGGGAAAAGGGTCGGGGCCGGTCCATGACGGGGGCGGCTCCGCACCGGGGCGCCGCCTGCCGTCTGCCGGTCATGGACGCCGCTTCGCGGCCCGCCCCGGCCGGACAATGCCGTTGCGGAATGCCGGAGTTCCAGCCACCCTTGCGCATCCCCCTGCAGCCATCCCATGCCACCTCGCTTATGGGGTTTCCGGGGTGTGGGGATCGATTATCGGCGCAAACAGCGATGCCGGTGCGATGGATAGTCGGGCCGGACCGTTAGGCGATTTTCCCGAGGGGATTTGCGAGCCGGAATCCGCACTTTCTCCGCGCTGCCGGACAAGCGCGCCGGAAGGATCGGCCTGTCCGAAAGGCAGGCCTTCAGCCCGTGAGCCCGTTGAGCCTCGCTTGGGCCGATTCCTTGAGCTTGAACTTCTGGACCTTTCCGCTGGCCGTCATCGGAAACTCGTCGACGAAGAAGACGTATTTCGGGATCTTGTAGCGCGATATCTTTCCCCGGCAGAAGTCGATCACCTCTTCCTCGGTCAACTGGGCCCCCTCCTTGAGGATGATGAAGGCGCCGACCTCCTCGCCGTATTTGGGGCTGGGAACCCCGACCACCTGAACATCCTTGATCGCCGCGATGCCGCGCAGGAACTCCTCGACTTCGCGGGGATAGATGTTCTCGCCGCCCCGGATGATCATGTCCTTGATCCGTCCCGTGATGCGGAAATTCCCCTTCTCGTCCCTGGCCCCGAGATCCCCGGAATGGAGGTATCCGTTCTTGTCGATGATCTGCGCCGTCGCCTCCTCCATCTTGTAATACCCCTTCATGACATTGTAGCCGCGGCAGCACATCTCCCCGGTGACCTCCACGGGGCACTCCTCGCCGGTCTCGGGATGGAGAACCTTGACGTCGATGCCCGGGAAGGCCCTGCCGACGGTGGCCACCCGGTCTTCCAGGGGGTCGTCCGTGTGAGACTGGGTCATGCCGGGCGAGGTTTCGGTCAACCCGTACACGATCGTGATCTCCCGCATGTTCATCTCTTCGGTCACGCGTCGCATGACCTCGATCGGGCAGGGAGAGCCCGCCATGATGCCGGTCCGGAGCGACGACATGTCGAACATGCTGAACATCGGGTGGTTCAGTTCGGCGATGAACATCGTCGGAACGCCGTACAAGGCCGTACACTTCTCCTTTTCCACGGATGCCAGCACGAGAAGCGGATCGAACTGCTCGACGGCCACGACCGACACGCCGTGCGTGATCACCGCCATGATCCCCAGAACCAGTCCGAAACAGTGGAAAAGCGGCACGCAGAGGCAAAGCCGGTCGGCATGGGTGAATTTCTGGTTCTCGCCGATGGTGAATCCGTTGTTGAGAATGTTGTAATGGGTCAGCATCACCCCCTTGGGGAAACCGGTGGTCCCTGATGTATATTGCATGTTGATCACTTCATGGCAAGCCAGGGAGTTCTTGATGCGATCGAGCTCGTCGTCGCCCACCTGGGAACCGAGGAGCATGAGTTCCTGGGTATTGAACATCCCCCGGTGCTTTTCCTGGCCGATGAAGACAAGGTTCTTCAGGTACGGGAAACGGGCGCTCATGAGCTTTCCCCGCTGCGCGGTCTTCAGCTCCGGGATCAGTTCATTGACGATCGAGATATAGCTGGAGTCCCGGTATCCCTCGATCAGACAGAGGGTATTGATGTCCGACTGCTCGATGAGATATTCCAGTTCATGGCTCCGGTAGGCCGTATTCACCGTGACCAGAACCGCCCCGATCTTCGTGGCCGCGAAAAATATCGTGAGCCAATCCGGCACATTGGTCGCCCAGATCCCGATATGGTCCCCTTTCTTGACGCCGATGGCGAGAAACCCTTTCGCAAACCGGTTCACCCTCTCGTTGAAGGCCCGGAACGTAAAACGCAGGTTGCGGTCCGAATAGATCAGGAAATCATCGTCGGGATAAAGGGCGACCTGCTCCTCCAACACCTGGCCGATCGTTTGGGTGATGAACTCCATTGGCGCCCTCCTAGAACGGGGCGTAGACGACCGCCAGTATCCGGGCGCCCACGTCTCCCTGACAGTGCACGTTGTGGGGTACGATTGAGTCGTAGTAGATGCAGTCCCCCTCCCTGAGGAGATGGGTTTCCCTTCCATAGGCGATCTCGACCGTTCCGGTGAGCACGTAGATGAATTCCTCGCCTTCGTGGGCCGAGAGAACCACCTCCTTGGCCGACGAGGGATAAATATCGATCACGAAGGGCTCCATATGGCGCCCGGTCTTGTCGGCCGCCAGGGAAAAGAAATCGAGGTCCGAACTTTCCGCACGGCCCTTTTCCGAAAACCGCATCATCTTCCCGTGATCGCCGGCCCGTGTGACAACCGGCCCGATGTGGTCCTCGTCGTCGAGAAACGTCCCGAGTCTCACGCCGAGAACCCGGGCGATCCGGATCAGCGGCGACAGCGAGGGGATCAGCTCCCCCTCTTCGATCCGCTCGATCAGCCTCTCATCGAGTTCCGAGCGCTCGGCAAGCTCCTGCCGGGATATCCTGCGCGACCCGCGGATCTGCGCAACCTTTTTCCCGATCCTGTTCATTTCAGCCATGCATGCATCTCCTTGCGTGAATTCGTCTCTTGAGCCTTACGGCGCGGCCCGGCCGCGACACAGCGTGCGGCCGGGGCAGGCCGCACCCACTTATCCCAATGGGGTTCTTTCTGTCAAGGGGGGCATGACGGAAATATCCCCGGCGAAAGCCCGGATCTCATCCGCCGCCGGGGAACCCGCCCTGGCGGCGGATTCTGATCCGCAACGACCCGGTCATTCGAACGGTTTCATCCCGCTCATGTCCGGATCGCCTTCCCCGGACCGCTCACCGGTGTTTTTCGCCGCCAGCGCCTTCCGGGCTTCGGTTTCCGGCAGCTCTTCCACATCCTTCAATCGGCGTCCGATCGCCCGCGTCCGCGTCTGCGCCTGTTCGATCGAATCGGAGGCCTCCAGGATCTTCTTCTGCACCCTGGCCAGGATATCCCCGTATTTCGCCCATTCCGTCTTGACCGCCGCGAGCAGGTTCCAGACCTCGCCGGACCGCTTCTGGATCGCGAGGGTGCGGAACCCCATCTGCAGACTGGTGAGGAGCGCCCAGAGCGTGGTCGGGCCGGCGATCACCACCCGGCATTCCCTCTGGATCTGTTCGACCAGACCGGCACGGCGTACCACCTCGGCGAACAGCCCCTCCGTGGGCAGGAAGAGGATGCCGAAGTCGGTGGTCCTGGGGGGATTCAGGTATTTGCCGCAGATCTCTGCGGCGCATTGCCTGATCCGCGCCTCCAGCCGTTTCGCGGCGGCCTCCGCGGATTCCGCATCCCCCCTCTCCTGGGCGTCCACAAGGCGCTGGTAGTCCTCCAGCGGGAATTTGGCATCGACCGGAAGCCAGACGACCTCTTGCGCGTCCGCGCTCCGGCCGGGAAGCCTGATCGCGAATTCCACCCGCTCGCCGCCCTCCTTGGCAGCCACATTGGCGGCGTACTGGTCCGGTGCGAGCGCCTGTTCCAGCATGGCCCCGAGTTGCACCTCGCCCCATGTGCCCCGCGTCTTGACGTTCGTGAGCACCTTCTTGAGGTCTCCGACGCCCGCCGCCAGGGACTGCATTTCACCCAACCCCCTGGAAACCTGTTCGAGCCGCTCCCCGACCTGCCTGAAGGATTCGCTCAGCCGCTTCTCCAAGGTGGTCTGGAGCCTCTCGTCGACGGTCACGCGGATCCGATCCAGTTGTATGGCATTATCCTGCTGGATCGCTTCGAGGCGATGCTCCACCGACTCTCGCAGCATATCGAGTTTCCGATCGGTGGCCTGCTCCAGAACGGCGATCTGCCGGCACATCGTCTCCCCGACCCCCTTGACCGCGTCGGCGAGTTCCCCGCGGGAACTCTGAAGCGCCCGGGATGTCTCCTCGCGGTTCCTGGCGATCTCCTCCTTCACGGATCTTTCCGTGCGCTCGTAAGATTGCTCGGCCGATTGGAGGGCCTGTTGCAGCGAACGCGGATCCGCAGGGGGTCTGCGCGCCAGCAGAACGATCTGAAGGACGACGATCGCCGCCAGGAGGGCGACGACCGCGAACGGCAGAAAACCATTCATGACTTTTCCTCGATTCCGGTTCGCGACGCATCCGGGGCCGAAGGCGTCGCCTGCCAGGCGGCAAGCGCGGCCAGCGCGCGTCCGGCATATCGCCCTCCCCGATCCTGCTTACGGACACGACCGGGCAGGGGAGGAAAAAGGCCGAACGTCACGTTCATCGGCTGAAACGTCTTTTGGTCGGCTTTCGTGATATGGGCCACGAGCGCTCCCATGGCCGTTTCCCGCGGGGGCACGACCCCTTCCCGGCCGGCGGCAACGCGGGCGGCGTTCAGCCCCGCCAGGAGTCCCATGGCCGCGGATTCGACGTAACCCTCCACCCCGGTGATCTGCCCTGCGAAGAAGAGGCGGGGATGAGAATTCAACTGGAGCGTCTCTCGGAGCAACGCCGGGGCGTTGAGGAAGGTGTTCCGGTGGGCGCTCCCGTAACGGGCAAATTCCGCATGCTCCAGGCCGGGGATCATCCGGAAAATTCGCCGCTGCTCAGGCCAGGTCAATTTCGTCTGGAACCCAACGATATTGTAGAGGATGCCGTCCCGGTCCTCCCGGCGAAGCTGAACCACCGCATGGGGCTGGGCGCCCGTCCGCGGATCGATCAGGCCGACCGGTTTCATGGGGCCATGGGCGAGGGTGTCGATGCCCCGCCGGGCGATCACCTCGATGGGAAGGCACCCTTCGAAGCACCGGATCTCCTCGAAGGCGTGGAGCGGCACCTCCTGAGCCCGGATCAGCTCTGCCCAGAAGGCCTCGTAGGTCCGGCGGTCCATGGGGCCGTTCAGGTAGTCCGCCTCGCCTCTGCCGTAACGGGAAGCGGCAAACATCTTTGCGGTATCGATGGACTCCCCCTCGACAATCGGAGATATCGCGTCGTAAAAGTAGAGGTATTCGCAGCCGGTGATCCGGGCGATGCTTCCGGCAAGGGCCTCGGATGTCAGGGGCCCGGAGGCGACGATCGCGATCCCCTCCTCGGGGATTTCCGAAACCTCGCCGCGGACCAGTTCCAGACCCGGCTGCGCGGCAAGCCTTTCCTCGATCCGGATCGAAAAGGCGTTCCGATCCACTGCGAGCGCCCCGCCGGCCGGGACGGCCGTGGCGTCGGCGGCCTCCAGGATCAGGGAATCCATCCGCCGCATCTCCTCCTTCAGGAGTCCGACGGCGTTTTCGATCGAGGCGGCACGGAGCGAGTTGCTGCAGACGAGTTCCGCCAGACGGGGAGATTTGTGGGCCGGCGAGAAGCGTTCCGGTTTCATTTCGCAGAGGCGCACCCGGCATCCGCGGCGCAGGAGCTGCCACGCCGCCTCGCACCCGGCGAGCCCGCCGCCGATCACGGTGATCGCTTCATCCCGCACTGACCTGTTCACCGCACGCTTCCCTGCACGCCGTTTCAAGATGCCTGCGGACCGGAACCGTCGGAATCCTTTTCGGGCGCCCTGTACTTCATGATGTTTCGGCACTCCGGATAGCCCGTGCACCCGAGGAACTTCCCGAATCGCCCCCGTTTCACGGCCATGGGCTTTCCGCATTTGTCGCACACCGTGTCGGTGGTCTCGGCCGGGGTGCCCGCCGCCGTCCCCCTGGGCATCCGGACGATGTTCTTGCATTCGGGATATCCGGTGCAGCCGAGAAAGGTTCCATACCGGCCCCTCTTGACGGCCATCGGCTTGCCGCACTTCTCGCAGACCGCGTCCGTCTCCTTTCCATCGGCCGGGCTTTCGAGCGGCGCGCCGTCCGGGCCGACGTTCATCGTGTGTTTGCATTCCGGATAGCCGGTACAGCCGAGGAACTTCCCGAAGCGACCCTGGCGGAGCGACATCGGTTTGCCGCACAGGGGGCATGCCACGTCGGTCACGTGATTTTCCTCCGGCCGGATGCCCCCCTGCTCGTCGCGGGTAAAGTTCATCGTATTCTTGCATTCGGGATAGTTCGTACAGGCCAGGAAGCGTCCGTTCTTCCCCCATTTGATGACCATCGGCTTGCCGCACTTCTCGCAGACGAGGTCTGTCGGGACCTCTTCCCGCTTGATGTTGCGCATGGTGGCCTTCGCCTTTTTCAATTCCTCCACGAAGGGGACATAGAAACTGTTGAGAATGTCGAGGCGCTTGGTCTTCCCCTCCTCGATGCGGTCGAGATCCGTTTCCATCGATGCGGTGAAGGCCACGTCCAGGATCCGGGGAAAATTTTTGATGAGCAGATCCGTCACGAGAATGCCGAGATCCGTGGGGATGAACTTCCCCTTCTCCAGGCGGACGTATTCACGCTCCTGGATCGTGCTCAGGATCGTCGCGTAGGTGCTGGGGCGGCCGATGCCCTTCTCCTCCAGTTCGCGGACCAGAGAGGCCTCGGAGAACCTCGGCGGCGGCTGGGTGAACTTCTGCTCCGGGGTCAGGGAAACCAATTTCAGGATCTCTCCTTCCCGGACGGCCGGCAACAGCTTTCCGAAACCGTTTTCCTCTCCGTTGTCCTCTTTGCCTTCCGTGTAGATGACCGTGAAGCCCGAAAATTTCATCACCGAACCCTGTGCGCGGAAGAGGCAGTTTGCGGCGGCGATGTCCAACGTGGTCTGGTCGAGAACGGCCGGATTCATCTGGCAGGCAACGAAACGGTTCCAGATCAGCTGGTAGAGGCGGAACTGGTCCGCCGTCAGAAACCGTTTGATCTCCTGGGGCGAACGGGAAACGGCGGTGGGACGGATGGCCTCGTGGGCGTCCTGTGCGGCCCCTGAGACTTTGAACACGCGTCCCTTCGGGGGCAGGTAGGCCGGATCGTAATGGGACTGGATATACCCCCGCACCTCGCCCAGCGCCTCGGCGGCGATGCGCACGGAGTCGGTCCTCATATAGGTGATGAGGCCGACCGAACCCTCAGCGCCCAGTTCGATGCCCTCGTAGAGCTTCTGGGCGGTCATCATGGTCTTCTTCGCCGAAAACCGGAGCCAGCGCGAGGCCTCCTGCTGGAGCTTGCTCGTCGTGAAGGGTGGAGGCGGCTGCCGCTTGACCTCCTTTTTCTCCACGGAGGAGACGGTGAAGGGCGCTTCCCTCAGGGAGGCAACGACCTCCGCCGATCGGATCCCGTCGCCGATCTTGGCCTTTTTGCCGTCGATCTTGAAAAGCTTGGCCTCGAAGGGGGGCGGTTCGGCGCCCTCCAGCAGCGCGGTGATGTTCCAGTACTCCTGGGGGACAAACTTCGCGATCTCCGCTTCCCGGTCGCAGATGATCCGTACGGCAACGGACTGCACGCGGCCCGCGGAAAGCCCCCTTTTCACCTTGTCCCAGAGCAGCGGGCTGATCTGATAACCCACGAGCCGGTCGAGGATCCGCCGGGTTTGCTGAGCCTCGTAAAGGTTGAAGTCCAGGTCGCGGGGGTGCGCCAGCGCATCGAGGATCGTCTCCCGAGTCAGATCGTTGAACAGGACGCGCCTGACCGTTTTCTTCTTCCCGATCTCTTCGGCGATATGCCAGGCGATCGCCTCGCCTTCCCGGTCCGGGTCCGGGGCCAGGAGAATCTGATCCGCGCCGGCCGCCGCCTTTTTCAGATCGGCGATCACCTTCTTCTTGCTGTCCATGACCACATAGGTGGGTTCGAAACCGTTTTCCGGATCGATGCCGAGCTTGTTTTTCGGGAGGTCCTTGACGTGGCCGACGGAGGCCCGGATGTCGTAATCCTTCGCGAGGTATTTTCCGATGGTTCGCACCTTGGCAGGCGATTCGACGATAATCAATGAACTCACTTTGACGACTCCTTGCGCTGAAACTGTTTCCCCGGCAGCTGCCGGATGAGGCCCCGCAGCTCCAGAACCAGCAGGGCGTTCAAGACCTCCTGAGCCGCAAGACCGGAGGATGCGATCACGGTGTCGATATCCACGGGCCGGGAGGAAATCAGTGACAGCAGTTTCCTCTCCCGGTCGTCGAGACCGGCCGGATCGCCGGGAGCAGGCCGGCCCCCTTCACCCGAATCCGGCGTCAACCCGCCGTCCGGAGACGGAGGGGGCGCATTCGCTGCGAGGAGGGATCCTCCCGCCTGGGGCAGGATTTCATCGAGGATATCCTCGACATTCTCGATCAGCACCGCCCCCTGCTTGATCAGCCGATGGGTTCCCTTCGATCCGGCCGCGCCGATTTCGCCGGGAACCGCGAAGACCGAACGCCCCTGCTCCGCAGCAATCCGCGCCGTGATCAGGGATCCGCTTTTCTCACCCGCCTCCACGACGACCACCCCGAGGGAGACGCCGCTGATGATCCGGTTCCGCATGGGGAAATTGGGAGGATTGGGCCGCGTTCCGAAGGGAAATTCCGTGATCAGTGCGCCGTTGTCGGCGACGGCGACGGCCAGATCCTCGTTTTCCGGGGGGTAGACAATGTCGAGGCCGCAACCCATGACCGCGATCGTTCTGCCCTTTGCCGCCAGGGCCCCCCTGTGGGCCGCGGCATCGATTCCCCGCGCGAGGCCGCTGACCACGGTGATTCCCTGCAGAGCGAGTTCGCGGCTGATCTTTTCCGTGGTGTATTTCCCATAGACGGAGGCGAGTCGCGATCCGACAACGGCCACGCACACCTCCGCAGGCCGAAGGGAGCCTTTCACGTAGAGAAGAGGGGGAAAATCGTAAATGTTGAGCAGGTTCCGCGGATATACCGCATCCTCGCAGGTCACGATCTCGACCCCGAGCCTGCCCGCCTCTTCGATCTGCCGTTCGGCCATCTCCCAGTCTGAAAACGAACGGATATGCTCGGCCGTCTTCGGGCCGATCCCCGGAACCGATTTGAGGGCGCCGGCGGGTGCGGAAAAGACCGCCTTCGGCGTGGAAAACGCCTGGAGGAGGGTCCGGAAACCCACGCATCCCACCTCTTCCACTGTCCGGAGCGCAATCCAGTATTTCAGCGATTCCTGATCCATCTATCCATCTGTTCCGGCTGTTCGGGTCTGGAAGCCCGCCCGTTTCATAAGGGCGGCGCCTAAAAAAGCCCGGGGAAGATATATCGGATCTCCGCGGGGTGTCAAGTCTTTTCATGGCGAAAAACCGTTGCGTTATTTGATGCTTTGGGTTAGAAACCTCCTATGAATGCTGGACGGGACATGTTCATCGCAAGGCGGTTTTTCCCCTTTTTCATCCTCCTTTTGCTCGGCCTTTCACCGGCGGCTCTCGGTCAGAACGCCCCGCCGGGGATGCCGATTCCGCAGGATGAACTGGATTCCGCCCGTTCGCAACTGATCGTTTATCCCGAGGAGCTCGATCTCGGCGACCTCGATCCCGGGGATGAGGCCAAGAGAATCTTTTATCTGAACAATGTCGGCTCCGGAACGCCGGAGTGGTTTGCGGAGGCGCCGGCGGGCTGGACGCTCTCCGACAGTCAGAATCTTTCCGGCGTTGCCGGACCGTCGCCGCTGCCCCTGCGGATCCATCTTTCCTATGTCCGGGAAACCGGCACGTCCAAAAGCCGCAGCTGTTCGTTGATCCTCCGGCTGGAAGCAGGGGGACAGACGGCGGTTTTCCGCCGCGAGGCCCCTGTGGGAGAAATGCGCGAACAGATCCGTTTTCATTACGATGGCGGCACAGCCTCCGTTTTCTACCACTGCAAGCTGGGAGAGCTGTTTCCCATCCCGTTCATGGAGGTGGATCCCCTTCGGCTGGATTTCGGAACGGTCCGGGCAGACGCACAGGTGACGAAAAGGATCCTCCTGAAAAATCGGGGCCGGGAGGCCCTGAAGTGGAGGGCGGGGATCGGCGGAGGCAAGGGCATGCCCCCGATCGAGCGGCCGCCTGAGGGAAGATACATTTCGTTCAGAAACGTCATCGCCGGAGGGGGCCCCTATGCGCCGGGCGGACCGGGCCGGGAGGGGATCGAACTCGATGGGAGCTGGGAGGAGGAGGGGGGATATCCCGCCGCAACGGGAGAGCAGAACGTCATGCGGTTCCGGTTCACGGGAACGGGAATCGCCCTTTACTACTGGAAATCTCCGGACGGCGGTCCCTTCAGCGTTTTTTTCGATGAGCAATGGATCAATCTCGCCGAAGGCCATGCGGACCGGTTGACGCGGGCCGAGATCCTGCTCGTCGAAGAGCAGCCCGACGGCCCCCATCTCCTGTCCATCGTCAACGGCCAGGGGAAGGTCATGCTCGAAGGGGTGAGGATCTTCGGCAAGCCGACGCAGAGAGGGCCCCGGGGCTGGATCAGCGTATTTCCGGACAGCGGCTTCACGACCCGCGAGATCGACTACATCAATGTCGTCCTCAACCCGAGCCGTCTCTCGCCCGGCGTGTACGGGGAGCATATCGTCTTCACCTCCAATGGGGGAGAAGCCGATGTCGAGGTTTTTCTGGAGGTGGCAGCGGAAAAAACCCCGCAATTTCTGGCGGTGCAACGGTATCTGGCCGGTTCCGATTATCTCTACACGACGAATCCGAAGGCCGAGGCGCAACGTCTGAAGTCGAAAGGCTACCAATACCTCGGAATCGCGTTCCAGCTCTTTGCCCCCGGGACGCCTGGCACGACCGAATTCTACCGGTGGTTCAACCCCACCATCGGAGATCATTATTACTCCTTCGAGCCCAAAGGGGACAAGCCCCTGCCCGGATATCTCTACGAGGGGCCCATCGGCAACATCGCCACATCCCGCCTCTCCGGCACGCGTGAGCTCTACCGGTGGTTCAACCCGACCAAGGGCACCCATTTCTATACGACCAACCAGACCGGGGAAGGGATTGCCAAAAAAGGGTACCGGTTCGACGGCATCGCCGGATTCGTCCACTGAAGGACGCTGCAGAAAAAACGCATTCGGGTCTTGACAAAAGGCGATAAAGGGTTTATATGCCCACTTCTTTCATAAGAACTGAACGCAGTGCGTCGAGAGGATAAGCGCCTGTAGCTCAGCTGGATAGAGCAACGGACTTCTAATCCGTGGG
>CAZWTL010000045.1:0-10567 GCA_964637025.1 uncultured Syntrophaceae bacterium
CGGGCAGGGGAACCATCCGGTCCTGAACAGGGAAGGCCCGGGCGTTCCGGCTGCGGATAGCCGTTGACATGCCCTTTCAATGAAGAAGCCATTGACGGAGGGCAAAGGAACGATGTTCGGGGACGCCGTTCCCTGCACAACGGCGGGGCATGACGGGGCTGGCCGCAGATCCCGGTTTGCATGAAGAGGGGAGGGTCCCGAATCGACGGGAATCGTCCGGCGGGCATTCCACCGGGGTCGCTGAAGATGGATAAACGGATTGTGATACTCGGCGGCGGCCCGACTGGACTCGGCGCGGCCTGGCGCCTGACGGAGCTGCAGTACCCGGCTTACCGGATGTTCGAAAAGAATCCGTATCCGGGAGGCCTTTCTTCATCCCATACCGACGAAAATGGGTTTACCTGGGATATCGGAGGGCACGTTCTTTTTTCGCATTATCCCTATTTCGACCGATTGATGGACCTGCTGCTGAAGGATCGGTGGCTCTCCCACGAACGGGAATCCTGGGTATGGATGAGGCGCCGGTGGATTCCCTATCCTTTTCAGTTCCATATCGGGCGGCTGCCCACGGGAGACCTGTGGAGATGCCTTTGGGGAATGGTGGCGTCGCGTCGGAACGGTGTCCCGCCCCGGAATTTCAAACAGTGGATCTACTCCCATTTCGGGAAAGGGATCGCCGAGCTCTTCATGCTGCCTTACAACGAAAAGGTCTGGGCCTATCCCGCGGAGGAGATGTCCTTTTCGTGGATCGGGGAAAGGGTGGCCGTTCCCGATTTCAAACGGGTGGCGAGCAGCGTCCTTTTGGGCAGGGATGACGCCTCCTGGGGGCCCAACAACACCTTCCGCTTCCCCGAAAAAGGGGGAACCGGAGAGATCTGGAAACAGTTGTGCAACCGGCTGGACCGGGAAAAGGTTTTCCTCAATTCCCCCGTGAGGGCGATCGACACCCGCAAGAGAGAGGTCCTGGTCAACGGGCAACGGGAGCCGTACGATATCCTGATCTCAACGTTGCCCCTGGATCAATTTCTGACGATTTCGGATCTGAGGGATGCGTCCGTCGAGAGAGAGCTCGTCCATACATCGGTGCATCTCTTCGGGATTGGACTGAAAGGGGCTTTCCCGGAGACCCTCAAACGGAAGTGCTGGATATACTTTCCCGAACGCCACTTTCCGTTCCACAGGGCAACGGTTTTTTCCAATTATTCCCCCAACAACGTCCCCGATGTCCGGGAAAACTGGTCGCTGATGCTCGAGGTCTCGGAATCTCCCCGCAAACCCGTCAACCGCGGCACCCTCAAGGAGGAAGTCATCCGGGGCGCCGTCGCCGCACAGCTCGTCCCGGCTGGGGCTGAAATCGTGGACATCTGGGAGCGCTTCGAGCGGTACGGCTATCCCGTCCCCTCCCTGGGAAGGGATGCGGGCACCGCGATTCTGAAAACCCTGGAGGACAAGGGGATCTATTCCAGGGGACGATTCGGGGCATGGAGATATGAGGCGGGCAATATGGACCATTCGCTGATGCAGGGCGTCGAAGCGGTCAACCGGATTCTTTTCGGAGAAGAGGAGAAGACCCTCCGGCATCCGGAGGCGGTGAACCGGGGCAGCGGCTATGCCTGAACGAGCGAGGCATACATCTGTTCATGGGCTTTTCCCCAGGCTTCAAGGGTGTGCCGCTTCAAGACGAGATCCCTCGCCCTTGCTCCGCAGGCTTCAAGGTCGTTTTTGGGGATGGAAATCAGCATCGCCTCGATGTCGTCTTTCCGGCATTCCTCGATGAGATATCCCGTGTCTTGATGAACGACGATTTCCGGATTGCCTCCTTTGCGCGTGGCCAGCACGGGCGTCGCGCATGCCATGGATTCTATCGGAACCAGAGAAAAGCCTTCATCCCACCTTGTCGGCAGCACCGTCAAATCCGCCTTTTGATAACATTCGGCAATTTTCGCCTGTTCCTTGATGAATCCCGCCCATTCGATGAAATCCAGCCCCCTGGTTTGATGCTGCAGCATCTTCTTCAGGTGCCCCTCCCCGACGATCTTCAAATGGACCGGCCTCTTCCGATTCGCGGAGACCACCGCGTCCATCAGAGCGTCGATCCCTTTTTCAGGCATGATCTGGCCGACAAACAGAACATTCAACAGGTCGCCCCGCTCTTTGGGGAGCGGCCTGAAGAGCTCGGAATCGACCCCCGCGTAGATCAGGCGGCTTCGATCTTCCGACAGCCCGACCCTCCGGACGACCTGCTTCTCGACGAAGGCGCTGATGCTGACCACCGCGCCCACACGCCGCAGGTGTCTCTTGAACATCCCAAAGTGAAGATAGAAAAATTGGTCCCAGAGGAATTTCCTGGAGTCCGCGGCCACATGGATGGTGACCGCCGTGGGGACATGCAGGTCCAGGATCCAGCCGAACAGGAGATCCATCGTCCCGCACGGCCAGTGGTAATGGATGATGTCCGGCCGAAAATCCCGTATGGCCGAGATGAGTTCTTGAGGCTTGTAGACCATCGGCGCAAGCCCGAAAAGCAGAACAGACGAAGCCTGGCAGACGGGGATCTCCTCTTTTTTCCATCGGGCCTCCGAGGTCAGCAGAACCTGATGCCCCGCTTTTGCGAGATATTTGTAGAGATTCAGGGTGTATGTGGCCGGACCCCTGACCCCCGGACTGGCAATCGCGATTCTCATAAGTCCGCTCACCCATCCGCATGCGGTTCCCCAGAACCGGGAGAGGGATTCAGGGGGGCCGCTATTTGAAGTAGCGTTCCGGATTTGCGATGATCTCTTTGAGCTCGTTGAGCATTGCCGCGGACTCGAAGCCGTCCGCAATTCTGTGGTCCAGTGTCACGCACAGTTTCATGATCGGCCGGACGACGATTCTGCCGTCTTCGACCCAGGGCCTGTCCTTGATCGCGGTCACCAGGAGGGCCACGGAAATCCGGGACAGCGTCGGTATGGGCGCGAAGCATTCCTCGACGCCCAGCATGCCGACGCTCGTGATGAGGACGCTGCCGAACGGGTCTCTGGGCACACCGAACCTCTCGAGATTCAGGTTCAGCTTGTTGATGAGGAGGTTCGCCGCATCGAAGTAGCGTCTGAGCAGAAAAGGGGGAAGCTTGTTGAAGATCCTCCTCGAACGGCCGAATTTTCCGTCCCGCCCCTCCTTCAGTTCGCCGGCGATTCTGCAGGTCTTCTCGACAATCTCCCTGAGCGGCATCGTATCAATGCCGCGCAGCATCACCTGGCCGATGTCCTTTGCGCCGCCGATGTCCACGAGGACGGATGCATCCACGCTGTCCCGCTGGTAGATGTTTCCGCCCTCGCACTTGGCGTTGATCCTCGGATGCCTGGCAAGCAGGATGCCCGCGGCCTTGATGATGATGTGGGTGGGGGTGACCTTGATTCCCTCTTCTCGGCGACACGCCTCGATGAAGGCCAGCACCCTGGACATCTCGAGCTCCGTCACGGCGAAGATTTGGGGGTCGTTCGGCGGCTTCCAGGTATTGGCGGCCAGCATCCTGAACGTGGAATTCTCCCTGTAAGACACCTTTCTGAATCTGCCCATCCGCTCATGCCTCCGAAGGTTCGGCTCCGGTCGGCCCCTGCCTGGCGGGGCCTGAAGGGTACGCTCATGTCTGCGGGGGTCCCGCGGTCCCGTCGGCAGAGTCCCGCAGCGTGAACAACACATCCCCGGGATACGCCCCGGCCGTGAACCGCCGGGATGTTGCGGCCCCTGCGGTCGACAATGGGTGCGAATCTAAAACAGATGGAACGGGAATGCAAGCCTCAAGTGGATCTGCGCCGTCTCATTCCGGGAAGACGTCCCGACAGGGGCTGCGAAGGCCAGACCGGGCCGATGCTATTCCCTGGTTTTCAACAGCCCGATGAGATCGAGCCGGTTGAGCTTATGGCGCACGATCAGTCCGGACAGGGACGCCGAAGCGAGAACCACCGCCGCCGCGAGGGCGTAGGTTCTCGATTCGATGACCAGCGGTACCCGCAGGAGATCCGAGGACAGAGCCTGAGCGATGAACGCACAAAGCCCATATCCGATCAAGAAGCCCGCCGGCAGGGCGATCAGCGTGACGATCCCCAATTCCCCCAGGAGGATGTAAGCGATCTCGCCCCGGCTGTATCCCAGCACCCTGAGGCTGGAGAGCTCCCGGCTCCGCTCGGCGAGCTCGATCCGCGCATTGTTGTAGATCACGCCAAAGGCGATCGAACAGGCCATCAGGGTGGCGACAAAGGTGAAAAAAAGCATCCCCCGGGCCTGCACGTCATGAAAATTCCGGATCTCGTTTTTCCTCAGCACGACCCCCGCCACCCGGGGCATGGCCACGAATCTCCGGAACAGATTCTCCCGCTCCTCGGGATCGATGACGATATAGGCGCCGGAGATGGCATCGCCCTCCCGCAGCAAGCGGTTGAGGGCCGCCACATTCATGTAGCCCATCACGCCGATGTAAAGTTTGGCCGTGGCGACGACCGGCACCTGGAGGATCGGCTTTCCCCCTTCGAGAATCTCGACGGTGACGAGATCGCCCGCCCGGATCCCGAGAAGCTCTCCCAGGTATTCGTTGAGTACGATGCCGGCGGGCGGCAGCGGGATGGCGCGGAGGTCTGAGCCGAGCAACAGGTGCAGCCGGCTGTCCGTCTCCAGTCCGTTGATCGCCGTTCTGTAATGGCGGTTGCCGGACCGAAGGCGGGCCGGCACCGTTCTGAAGGTTTCGGCGTGGTGGACCCCCGGAAGCCGCCTGAGCTCGCAGACCGCCCGGCGTGAAGTCGGGTCGGTGAACATCACCTTCATGTCCTCCTTCTGAGAGCGGATGAACTGGACATTCACCGCGAATGCCACCGTATCCTTGAAAAAGCCGCTGGCGACCATGGTGGCGCAGGCTGCCGCGATGCCCGCGACCGACAGGAGCGTCCGCAAGGGCTTGCGCCCCATGCTGCGAAGGATGATCCGCGACGGCTGGGTGAGCCGGCGGCCGAGCGCCGTCTTTTCAATATGCGACTTCCTGTATCGGGCAGGCGCGGCGGGACGCATGGCATCGGCGGGTCGTTCCCTGCTGCCCCGCCAGACCGCATGGACGGTTCCGGCCAGGGCGGCGAGAAAAGTGAAGAGCACGGCCGCGGCGATCACCCCGGGCCGCAGCGTATAGATGAGGCGGGGGAAGCTGTACACGTCCATATAGATGTTGCCCAGCATCTTCCCTCCCCAGATTCCCAAGACGACACCGCCGATCAGTCCGGGCGCCATGACCAAAACGACCAACAATGCATAATGGACGCCGATCGCCGTAGGGGTGTAGCCGAATGCCTTCAGCATCGCGGTCTGTTCACGCTGCATGCCGATGGTTCTGCTCATGACGACATTCAACAGAAAGGCGGTGACGCAGATGAAGATGGCGGGGAAGATCAGCGAACTCCTGCGGAGCGGCTTGAACTCCTCGTTCAGGAGACGATGGGACATCTGTTCCTTGCGGGCGTAAGCGCCGTAGCCCCCGTAGGGCTTCACGACGGCATCGATTCCGGACAGGACGTCGTTGAGTCCGGCGTCCGGACGAACGGTCAGCACGCAATCGTTGAAAGCCCCTTCCATATCATACGACTTGGCGAGGGCCTTGCGCCCCATCCAGAGGATTCCGTATCGCTTGAAATCGGGGGTTGCCGCCTCAGGCCGCATGATCTGCACGAACTCCGGCGAAAGGGCGACGCCGGTGATCGTCATCTCCCTGCGCTTGCCGTTGATGATCGCCGCGAAGCGGCTGCCGGGACCGAACCGGTGCGCCCGGGCGAAGTGTTCGTTGACGACCACCTCGTTGTCCCTGGCCGGATCGGCCATCCTCCCTTTTCGAAGATAGAGGCGGTTCAGCCGGGGTTCGCCGTCTTCCGGGAGGGAGACGATTTTGCCGATCACCGGTTCCGTGAATCCGGGGATCTCCAGTTTAACGAATGCCGAGACGCGGGTTTCGACTTCGTCGACGCCGGGAACCGACCTGATTTTCCCGACAAGGCTCTCCGGCGCCCGTTTCAGGGTGGCGAACACGTCGGCGAAGCGATACTTCGCGTAAAAGGCGTTTCGGGTAGACGAGAGCGAGTCCACGGTGCTGACCAGCATGATGAAGAACGCGACCCCGCTGATCACCACCATAGTGACGGCCAAGACCTGGCCCCTCATGCGCCAGAGATCGCGCCAGATTTTTCGGTTCAGGGCCTTCATGCGTTCACCATCGCAGCCCGGTTCGAGGCTTCACTTGGAGGACATGGACGGCCTCGACCCGGCCGCAAAGGGAAGGCCCCGGAACCCCGATCCGGATCGCGGTCGAAAGCGGACCGGAGGAGTCAGGAGACCAGTGCCGTTTTCGTGCATCCCCGGCAGGGCCCTTCCAGCCGTCCGCTGCGGTGCCCCTTGCGGAAAGCCCGGTACGCCTTGGAATGCCATATCTCATCCAGGGACTGGTCATGGACATTTCCAAAGATGAGCGGCCGATAGGGCCTCCCCCCCTGCCCGGGAACCGCGGATGGGGAGGCGACGGGCAGATTCGTATAGACGCAGGGGGAGACGTACCCGCCAGCCGAGATGAAGGCGGCCCGCCGGACATTCTCGGTGCAGGCAGGGCGCTGAACCGGTAATCCGGAGACGATTTCCGGCCCGGCAGGAACCGGGTCGTCCTGCTGTCCGGCCTGGAAGTCGGCCATCTGACAATGGATCTCCAAACCCGATCGCTTGCCGGCGGCGACCAGCCGTTCCAGACGGGAGCGCAGGTCGGCCCGCTGGTCCGGGTCCGACGGCACCAGGGCCTCCCGGGCGATTTCCGGGACCGGGACAAAATCCAGCGTACTGACCACCACCTGTGCGATTCCCTGTCCTGCCAGCAGGATCGGCAGCCGTTCGATCTCGTCCAGCCCGGAACGAAGCAGCATGTAGGCGATATGGATTTCGGGTCGGCTGGACCCCGTGTTTTCCTTGATCCGGTTCAATCTGTGGATGACTTCGAGGAGGCGCGCCAGACTCGTACCCTTGCGCACGGCATCGTTGGTCTTGCCGCAACCGGCCAGCGAGAAGGCGACGATATCCACGCCTCCGTTGACCAGCCTTTCCAGCCTGCCCGCGTCCAGGAGCATCCCGTTGGTCGTTGTTCCCACCAGGCATCCGGAAGCCTTGGCCTGACGGAACATCTCGAAGAGGTTCGGGTTCATGAACGGCTCCCCCCAACCCTGCAGAAAAACCATCCGCGAGCGGGAAAATGCGGGAAGAATCCTGTTGAAGGTCTCCATGGTCATCAGGCGGTTGTTCCCCTCTTCCCTGAAGAGGGCTGTGGGGCAGTAGATGCAGGCTGCGGGGCACTGCGAACTGACCTCCAGTTGCAGCCAATCCCACCGCCGGGAAGGCCGGAAGAACCACATGGGGCAACCCCCAAGCGCAGAGTTTGAATGGCGTGGACGCGCGCTTCACGCGTCCGTCCGGATGAACATGGCGCTCGACACCGGCGTTTGGGGAGGGAAACGTCCGATCCCGCGGGATCAGGAGATGGGCCGGTGCGCGGACGCCCGATGAATGGACCTGTTTCCCCTGAAGGGGAATTCTATGCAAAGGACTCCTCCGCGTCAAGCGAAGTTTGGTGAGGGCTTCGATTGCCGTCGATGATCGGACATGATATGCAATGGCCGGGGCGGAAGCGCCGGAACGTTTCGCCCGACCCCGGTTGGGGGAAGGGATTCCCCGAGGTTCCGGCGCTGCGGGGCGTCCCCGGTTCGTGTTCGTGAAAACCGGACGTCCGGACCGATGGATGCCGACGAGAAAAAATTCTTTCCCGCTGCGGCATGGGCCATCGATGCCGTTCGGTGGGACAAACGAGGCGGCCGGCTGATGCGGAGAGGGCCGTTTCTTGTGCATGGAGGGGGAATGATGGAATCACCCTGCAGGGTCGCCGTCGTCACCGGCGCGGGAACAGGGATCGGGAAGGCGGCGGCGCTTGCGCTGCTCAAGGCGGGCTACCGCGTTGTGGCGGCCGGGCGCCGCAGGGAGCCTCTGGAAAGGACGGCGGTGGAATCGGGGGCGGGGACGCTGGTCCTGCCGGTTCCCGTGGACGTCCGCGATCCGGAATCGGTGCGCATGCTCTTCCGGGGTGTGAAAGAGGCCTTCGGAAGGGTCGATGTGCTGTTCAACAACGCCGGCGTCGGTTCGCCGGTGGTCCCGTTCGAGGAACTCCCGTATGAAGCCTGGAAAACGGTGGTGGATACCAACCTCACCGGCATGTTCCTCTGCGCCCAGGAGGCCTTCCGCATGATGAAAGTCCAGAATCCTCGCGGCGGCCGCATCATCAACAACGGCTCGATCTCGGCCTACGCGCCGCGGCCGGACTCGGCACCCTATACCGCATCCAAACACGGGGTCACCGGGCTGACCAGGAGCATCTCGCTTGACGGCCGGAAGTATGATATCGCCTGCGGCCAGATCGATGTCGGAAACGCGATGACCGAACTGGCTGCGGCCATGGCCGGGGGCGGGAAGCAGACCGACGGAGGAGCGGCGCCCGAGCCGACGATCGACGTTGGGCATGTCGCGGATGCCGTCGTGCACATGGCGAACCTGCCGCTCGGCGCCAACGTGCAGTTCATGACGATCATGGCGACCAAGATGCCCTTCATCGGCCGGGGTTGAGTCGCCCCGCAGCCGCCTGATCCCCGTTGCGGACGGCAGCGCCGGCTGCGTGGATCGTTCGATCGGCAGGCCGGCCCGAATTCCCTTGACAAAAAGGGACCGGTGGCGCAAAATCAAGCCGCTTATTAGGGGTGTCCCCGGGGACTGAGATGCCGGTTTCGGCGACCCTTTACCGACCTGATCAGGGTAATGCCTGCGAAGGGAAATAAGCCGAATGCGCAGAACGCACGAAGGCCGCTTTCCCCACGAGGCGGCCTTCGGCGTTTGAAACGGGGTGGATGCGATCCCCTCGGCCGAAGACGGGCCGGCATGGGATCGCAGTCGAGAGGCGGCTCTGCGGACCGCGTCGAGAGGGCAGGGGGTTTGATGAAGATCAAGGGAATCATCACCGTCATCCGCGTTCCCTTTCTGATCCTGGCTTTGATCCTGGGGATTCTCGGGGCCTGTGTCGCCTGGTACGAATCGCGGCGGTTCGGTTCGCCGTTCCACATGGGCTACGCGGTGCTCGCGACATTCGGCTTGCTGGTCGCCCACGCGGCAGTCAACATCTTCAACGATTATTTCGACGGCCGCAGCGGCCTGGATTTCAAGACCCGGCGAACCCCGTTCAGCGGGGGGAGCGGGGCCGTCCCGGGCGGCCTGCTGGAGCTCAGGCAGGCCCTTGGACTCGGCATCGCCTGCCTGGCCCTCATCGTTCCGATCGGCGTTTTTTTCACGCTGGTCAAGGGGTGGATGCTCCTGCCGCTGCTGGTGCTTGCCCTGCTGCTGATCGTCCTCTACACCCCCCTCATTCTCAAGATGGGGTATCCCGAATGGTCGCCGGGGGTGGGACTGGGCATCCTGCCCGTGATGGGCGCTTACTTTGTCCATACCGGAGAATACACGCTGACCGCGTTCGCGGCCTCGATGCCGTCCTATTTTCTGGTGCACAACCTGCTTCTGCTTAACGAGTTTCCGGATGTCGAGGCCGATATCACGGTCGGCCGAAGGACGCTTCCGATCGTCCTGGGCAAAAGGGGGGCGGCCGTTGTCTTTTCGCTTTTCGTCCTGATGGTCTACCTCTGGATCGTCGGGGCGGTGTCGCTCCACGTGATGCCCCCGTTCACGCTCCTGGCCCTGTTGACGCTGCCCATCGCACTGCAGGTGATCCGGGGTTCGTTCCTTTATGGCCACCGCGAGGCTTTCCTGCCGGTCATGGGAAAAAACGTCCTCCTGGTCCAGTTGGTCCAGGTTCTTGTCGCCCTGGGATATCTCCTGGGAGGGATCTTCGCCCCTTGAGGGGTGTCGTGGAAAGAGATCGGTTTGAATATCCTGGGAGGTTGCAGCATGGCGCAAAAGAAGATTGATTATAGCCTCTACCTCGTAACGGACCGCCGCTGGCTCGGAAATCGGACCCTGTGGGAGGTCGTGGAAGAGGCCATCATCGGCGGCGCGACCCTGGTCCAACTGAGGGAAAAGGAGATCTCTTCCAGGGACTGCCTCGAAATCGCCCAAAGGGTGAAGCAGGTGACCGACCGGTACGGCGTCCCCCTGATCATCAACGACCGGATCGACATCGCACTGGCCAGCGGGGCGGACGGGGTCCACGTCGGCCCGGAGGACCTGTCCGTCCGGATCGCCCGGCAACTGATGGGGGAGGGAAAGATCATCGGCGCGTCCGCCTCCTCGGTGGACGAGGCCGTTTTGTTCCAGGCGCAGGGCGCGGATTACCTGGGTGTGGGCGCCATGTTCCCAACCGCGACCAAGGAGGGGACGGAGCAGGTCGGCCTCGCGGATCTGCGGGCCATCAAGGCGGCGATCCGCGTCCCCGTGGTGGCGATCGGCGGGATCAACGCCGAAAATGCCGGCCCGGTGATGGAGACCGGCGTGGACGGCGTGGCCGTCGTTTCCGCGATCATGGCGC
>CAZWTL010000045.1:10667-13658 GCA_964637025.1 uncultured Syntrophaceae bacterium
CCGGTGATGGAGACCGGCGTGGACGGCGTGGCCGTCGTTTCCGCGATCATGGCGCGGGCCGACACCCGGGAGGCCGCCCGGCACCTTTCGGCCCTGGTGAAAAGAGCGCGTTGACGGGCGTTGGCGTCCGGGGCGGGCCTGCCGCCTGGGGCGCCCGGTCAGCCCCAAGATCGGAGAACGTTGGATGATGAGAGAAACGAGGGAATCGGGGGCACCGAAGGGAGCGGACACCCGCAAGGCGGCCTATGCCGTGGTTCTGGTGGCGATGGGCGTCGCCCTGGCCCCCTATACCTCCTTCCCGGTCGGTATTGCCCGGATCAACCCCACCCAGCACTTCGTGAATGTGGTCGGCGCGGTGCTGCTGGGCCCCTGGTGGGCGGTGGCGATTGCGGCCATCATTGCCGCGCTCCGCAACGCCATGGGGATGGGGACCCTGCTGGCCTTTCCGGGCGGGATGATCGGCGCCCTGCTGGCCGGCCTTTTTTACCGCTATACCCGCAACATCTACGCGGGCGCCGCCGGCGAAATTCTCGGGACCGGGTTCATCGCGCCCGTGGTGTGCGCCCTGCTGGTGGCCCCCCTGTTCATGGGGCAGATCATCCCCCTGCTGGCCCTGATCCCCTCTTTTCTGGCGAGTACGCTGGCAGGTGCGGTCCTGGGGGTGCTGGCCATAAGGCTTCTGGAGCGCGCCGACATGGTCCGCCTGAAGGTTTGAACGATGGCGACGTCCGAATGGGTCATGGAGGCCGACCGGCTCGGGTACGCCTACGGGAATGGGGATGCGGACCCTGTTCTGACGGACGTGAATCTGCGCATGGCCCCCGGGGAGTATCTCCTGGTGTGCGGCGCCAGCGGGTCGGGAAAATCGACGTTCTGCCGCACCCTCAACGGCCTGATCCCCCACTTTTACGGCGGACGCCTGCAAGGGGAGATCCGCATCGTTGGCAAATCCACCGCCGGACAGTCCGTGGCCGATCTTTTCGGACAGGTGGGCATGGTGTTCCAGAACCCGGAGACCCAGCTGTTCAATGCCACCGTGGCCCGGGAAATCGCCTTCGGCCTGGAGAGCATGGGGCTTCCCCGCGCCGAAATCCGGAAGCGGATTGACGAAGCCGCGGAAATGCTCCACCTTCCGGAGCTGCTGGGGCGCAGCCCGCAGGAATTGTCGGGCGGGGAGCAGCAACTGACGGCCATCGCCGCGGTATTCGCGATCGGTCCCCGGCTGCTCGTTCTGGATGAGCCTTACGCCAATCTGGACCCGCTCAGCGTGCGGCGGGTGCGCGCGGCGCTGACAGCGATTCACCGGAGGGGGACGGGCATCGTGATCAGCGAGCACCGGCTCTCCCATGCCGTGCCGGACGTTCAGCGGATGGCGGCGCTTCACCGGGGACGCGTCGTGGTGGAGGGGGCGCCCGCGGAGGTGCTCGCCCGGGACATGGAGCCTTACGGCCTGGAGGCGCCGCTGCCGGTCCTGGCCGGCCGCCGATTGGGATTGACCCCACTGCCCCTCAGCGTTGAACAACTCCGCTCTGTGGCCTCGGCCTCTCCGCCGCCCCCGGATCTGAGGGTCTTTCCCCCGGCCCTCCCTTCGGTTGACGCCGATAAGGTGGTCGAGGTCGAGGGCGTTTCATTCGACATGAGCGGCTCGCCCATCCTGCACGATGTCAGCTTTGCGTTGCGCCGGGGGGAATCCCTGGCCGTCGTTGGGCCGAACGGCGCAGGCAAAACCGCGTTGCTCAAGCACCTCAACGGGCTGTACCGTCCGACGCGCGGACGGATCCGGGTGCTGGGAAAGGATACGGGAGGGGTCGGGGTGTCCCGTCTGGCCCGCCATGTGGGGATCGCCTTTCAAAATCCGAACAGCCAGTTTTTCAAGCTGACGGTATGGGAGGAGCTTCTTGTGGGCCCCCGGGCCATGGGCCTCTGCGACGAGGCGTGGCTGCGGGAACTCGTCCGGATGTTCGGTCTCGAACCGTTGCTTCGGCGCGCCCCCTACCGGCTGAGCGACGGAGAAAAGAAACGGGTGGCTTTTGCCGCGGCGCTGGCCCACCGTCCGGCCATCCTGGCGCTGGATGAACCGACGTCCGGCCAGGACTGGCATTTCCGCAGGGTGCTGGGGGACCTGATGACGGAATTGCGGGCGCAGGGGCAGGCGATCCTGCTGGTCACGCACGATCTTTCCTTTGCGGAGCAGCACGCCCACCGCTGGATTCTGCTTGCCCGGGGGCGGATCGTCGCCGAGGGGGCGCCCTGGGAGGTGATGTCCGACCGGACCGCCATGGAGCGCGCCCATCTCGAACCGACCGACTCCTTCCGCATGTTTTCGGAGGGCGGCCTTCCGTCTGCGGGCGCGGTCCAACCGGGAGGACGGGACGATGCTTGATCCGCGCACCAAGCTGCTGCTGGCCGCGGGGTACGCCCTGCTGGCCGTATCGTCGACGCGGCTGGGCTGGTCGCTCGCCGAAGCCGGGGCCCTGCTCCTCTTCATCGCGGTGATCGGCAGGACAGGGGCTTATCTGCGCTGGCTGCGGATGGCGCTTCCCATGTCGCTCTTTTTCGGCGCCGTGGTCTGGTGGACCTCCGATGCCGGAACCGCCGCGCTGGCCGCCCTGAAACTGCTGAACCTGGTCTCGGTCTTCTTCGTCTTCTTCAGCGTCACCCTGCCCGAGGACCTGGGGAACGCCCTGGTGAAGATCGGGTTGCCCTACATCGTCGCATTCGTCGTCAGCACGTCGCTGCAATTCGTGCCGACCGTAGGCCGAAGGATCCGGAACGTTCTGGACGCCCAGCGGGCCAGGGGGATCCCCCTGGAGCCGGGCTGGAAGGCCCTCAGCCACTACCCGGCGTTTCTGGGACCGGTCCTGATACAGGCTTTTCAGATAGCCGAGAACCTGGCAGAGGCCATGGAGGCCAGGGGGTTCGGCCGGCCGGGCCGGACCTTCCTCGAGGAATACCGCATGCGGGCCCGGGACTGGTGGACCCTCGCGGCGG
>CAZWTL010000045.1:13758-16334 GCA_964637025.1 uncultured Syntrophaceae bacterium
ATACTCATTTCGGTCATTCAAACGGCGCCAACGAGCCTGTCCTGGCAGGGGCGCGGGGGACCACGGGAGGGGGGGAGATGCCGGAACTTCATCGCGACGGATACATTGACCGCAAGACCCTGATCCTGGGCGACGTCAACACCGGGAAAACCACGCTGACGCGGCGGGTGCTGGAGGCGCTGTGCCGCCGAGGTCTGGGAGGGAGGATCGCGGTCGTGGATATGGCGCCGGAGATCCCGAAAGGGCTGGCAGAAGGGAAGGGGATTCCCGGCGTCGGCGGCAAGCTGACGCCTCCGGGGGGACAGGGGGTTCTCTATCTCGGCGGCCGGTTCGAACCGCCCCGCCTGGGTTCCAAGAACGAGGCGGAGGCCTTGAAAAAGGCCTGTGAAAACCGGCGGATCATCGACGGACTCTTCCGCGAGCTTCAGCCGCGGGAGATCCTGCTGGTCAACGATGCCAGCATCTATCTCCAGGCGGGTTCGGCGGAAGACCTGATTCCCTGGTTCGAGCGCGCCGACACCGTTGTCGCGAACGGGTACTGGGGGCACAGTCTGGGGGAAGGGGTGCTGACCGAAAGGGAGAAGGTCGGGATGGAGAAGCTCAAGGCCTATTTCGAGCGCAGGGGGAGGGTGCTCATCCTGTGATCAGGATTTTTCCGTTCACCAGATCCGGATTCGAAACGGGAAGGAGACGGAACCCGGGATCCGTCCGGTTTCCCAAGCGTGTTGCTCCCGGATATGCAACCACAGGAGGCGTACCGTGTCCACTGCAGCGATCATCCTGCTCATTGTCCTGATCCCCCTTACAGCATTCAACCTGTATATCTTGGTCCTCAGAAAACGGAAAAAGGCGGCAACCCGGGCCTATCAACAGGTTTTTTCCGAATTGGAGCTCAAAGCCGCCGCTGAGATGGAGAAGAGGAATCTCGACTTGGATGAGAAACAGGCCTTTCTCAATGATGCCGGTCAGGGGATTCTGATTTCCTTCAACGGGGAAAGCGGGATGATGGCGGTCACCCTGAAAGATGCGTTCCATGTGATGCCCGCAAGCGACGTGAAGGGCTGCCATGTCCGATACGATGAAGCGAACGGAAAGTATTCCCGTATCCGGGTCGAGATCGAGACCTCGGGAATGCCCATCATCTTTGTCTTCGGGACAGGGGAATGGAGGCCGAAATCGGCGCTGGGGGAGATGATCATGGAGGAAGCCCGGGAGTTCTGCAATCGGATCCGCACCCATTGCGGGCTGGCCGCCTGATCCCCCTTCCGGGAACCCGCACGCCGATCTCCCGTCAGCCTTCCAGGTTTACCGTCTCCACCAGCACCCGCGCGGTTCCCTGTTCATAAAAACCCAGCTGCTTGGCGGCGCCGGCGCTCAGGTCGATGAGGCGGCCCTCAACGAACGGGCCGCGGTCGTTCACCCGTACGATGATGCTGCGGCGATTGGAGAGATTGGTCACCCGCGCGAAAACGGGCAGGGGCAGGTGCTTGTGGGCCGCGCTCAACCCCTCGGGCTTGAAGGCCTCGCCGTTGGCCGTCATGTGGCCGCCGGCTTTTCGGTAGGTCTCCTCCCCGTACCACGAGGCGATGCCCTGCTGGCGGTAGGTTTCCGCCTGCTTGATCCCCATGGGGGAGTAGCGCTTCCCGTAGACCACGTAGGGCGAATTCTTGACGCGGCCCTGGGCAATGGCCTCCTTGGGCGAAAGCCCGTCGATGGTCTCGATCTCGTCGTGGGTCAAGGGCCAGGACAGCGGCGCGGTGACCACCTCAAAGGTGAATTCGCCGATCTTGTAGACGGTCTTGCCGGCGAACTTGGTGATTTTGTAGGCCATCACGATGGTGCCCTTGGTCAGGTCGTAGGCCACGCTGATCAGGCAGCACGACGACAGGACCAGGCCGGATAGGGCCACCAGGGCGAGGATGAGGGGAAGCCTCCCGGTTGGATCTGTTCTTTTCATCGTGGTCAGGCGTTTTCCAATCGAAACCGGCCGGTCCGGACGGAACGGTCCGAGCTTTCATGCGGCCGCACGACCCGCGCCGCGTTCGACCCGGCCATGCGGGGCAGGGCGGTTAATATTCGATTCCGGCCCGGTCCTTGATTCCGGCGTTATAGTGGTGCCGGATCTCTCGGATCTCGCTGACCGTGTCGGCGAGATCCACAATTTCCGGCGACGCGTAGCGGCCGGTCAGGATGAGGTCGAGCCCGGGCGGTTTGGAGCGGATGAGGTCGACCACCTCGGCCGTGGGGATCAGCTTGAAGTCGGCGGCGACGTTGATCTCATCCAGGATGACCATGTCGTATTCGCCCGAGGAGATGACCTTGCGGGCCAATTCCAGCCCCTTCCGGGCATGTTCGATATCGACGGGCGCGGGTCGGTCCCGCATGACGAAGCTGTCCAACCCCGAAAGATGAATGGTCAGGTTGGGGAGGTGCTTTTCGGCGGCCAGAAATTCGCCGTACTTGCGGCCCTTCATGAACTGGATGACGCAGACCCGGAACCCCCGGCCGATGGCCCGCAGCGCCTGGCCGAAGGCCGCCGTCGTCTTCCCCTTGCCGTTGCCGGTATAGACCTGGAC
>CAZWTL010000045.1:16434-22435 GCA_964637025.1 uncultured Syntrophaceae bacterium
CCCCCTGTCCGTTGTCGTTTGCTTTTCCATCTCGATTGTCCTGTTCATTCCCAACGGCCCGGCCGGCTCACCGCCGGCCCGGCGGTCTGCCGCGGCTATTTCAGGCGGCGGCGGGCAACCTCCTGGGCCACCGTGTAAGGATCGGTCTCTTTCCGGAGGAGCCGTCCGGCGATCTCCTCCATTTCCCCGCTTTCGGTCATCTCCTTGAGGATCGGCTCCAGGATCGCATCCCGGAGCGCCTCGTGGATCTCCACCATGGCCTTGCGCTTCATCCTGTCCCCGAGAAGACCCTTTTCCACGAGATGGCGGTGGTGGTCGATGATCGCGGCGGCGAGTTCCCCCACATCCTGCCCGAAGGTTCCGGGTTCAAAGCAGTTCCCGACCCTCAGGATCGGCGGGCGCCATCCCCCGGGGAAATTCGGGACCATGTTCAGCATGGCGCCCAGTTCGTTCGCGAGTTTGTCCGCGCCGTCGCGGTCCGCCTTGTTGACCACGAAGATGTCGGCGATCTCCATGATGCCCGCCTTGATGACCTGGATGTCGTCCCCCATTCCGGGAACGAGAACGACGACCACCGTGTGGGAGTGGTTGATGATCTCGACCTCCTGCTGGCCGATCCCCACCGTCTCCGCGATGATGATCTCCTTTCCCATCACGTCCATCACGTGGATGGCGTCGCCGACGGCCTTTGCAAGGCCGCCCAGGGCGCCGCGCGTGGCGAGGCTGCGCACGAATACGCTGGGATCCTCCGCATGGCGCTGCATCCGGATCCGGTCCCCCAGGATCGCGCCGCCGGTGAAGGGGGAGGTCGGATCGACGCAGAGAACGCCGATGGTTTTCTCCCTGCTGCGGAATGAGGCGATCAGCGCGTCGACGAGGGTGCTCTTGCCCGCGCCCGGGGCGCCCGTGATCCCGACGACATGGGCGCGGCCCGTGTGCGGGAAGATCCGCATGATGGCACGCTTGGCCTCGGGGAGTTCGTCTTCGAGGTTCCGGATCAGCCGGGAAGCGGTGCGGACATCGCCGGCGCGGATCCTGCGGACCTCTTCCGTCTCTTCGGGTTTCTGGATCATCTCTTCGCTATGCCTCTTCAGCGGGGGAACGGATCCGCTGTTTTGCCTGCGGAAAGCAGGGGCCGTTCCCGTTTCCCGTTCAGCCGCGGGATCGAATGTTCGTCCGGACCCAGTTGCAGATTTCTTCGAGGGGGGCGCCGGGCGTGAATATCGCCCTGATGCCCGCGTCGTAGAGCTTCTGAAAGTCCTGATCCGGGATGATGCCGCCCCCGATCACGGCGATATCGTCCGCGCCCCGCTCCCTGAGCAGCTCGACCACCCTCGGGAAGAGATAACGGTGGGCGCCGGAGAGGCAGCTCAAGCCCACCAGGTCCACGTCCTCCTGGATCGCCGTCGCGGCGATCTGTTCCGGGGTCTGATGGCAGCCCGTGTAGATCACCTCGAAGCCCGCGTCGCGGAAACAGCGCGCCAGGATCCGCGCGCCGCGGTCGTGGCCGTCGAGGCCCGGTTTCGCCACCATGATCCGTATCTTTCTCTTGGCCATATCGTTACCCTGCATATTCCGGGGAGACGTTCCGGCCTCTGGAGACGCCTTGCCGCAAGGTGTCCCCAGAGGCCCAACTAATAGAGGCCGGGGTCCCGGTATTCGCCGAAGACCTCCCGGTAAACGTCGCAGATCTCCTGGACCGATGCCCGGTCCTTCACCGCCTGGATGCAGCAGGGCATCACGTTCCTGTCTGTCCTGCAGGCGTTTTTCAGGTCATCGAGGTCGCGCTTCACGGCGCGATGGTCCCGGCCGCGCTTCACGGCGGCCAGGCGGGCGATCTGCTCCTCCTCGATCCGCTCGTCGATGTCGACCACCGGGATCTCCTGCTTGGCTGCCGAGGCGTAGAGGTTGACGCCGACCATGACCTTGTCCCCCGTGTCGATCTGCTGCTGGAAACGGTAGGCGGCGTCGGCGATCTCCAACTGGGGGAAACCCCGGTCGATGGCCGCGATCATCCCGCCCATCGCGTCGATCTTTTCGATGTACGCCCAGGCCTCCTCCTCCATCCGGTTGGTCAGGGATTCGACGAAATAGGAGCCGGCCAGCGGGTCGATCGTGTTGGCGACGCCGGTCTCCTCGGCGATGATCTGCTGTGTACGGAGCGCGATCTCGACCGCGTGGTCCGAGGGGAGGCAGAGGACCTCGTCGAGGGAGTTCGTGTGGAGGGACTGGGTCCCGCCGAGCACGGCGGAGAGGGCCTCGATGGCCGTCCGGACGACGTTGTTGTACGGCTGCTGGGCGGTCAGGGAACAGCCCGCCGTCTGGGTGTGGAAGCGCATCCACCAGGAGCGGGGGTTTTTCGCGCCGAAGCGGTCCCGCATGATCTTCGCCCAGATCCGCCGGGCCGCGCGCATCTTGCAGATCTCCTCGAAGAAATCGATGTGGGCGTTGAAAAAGAAGGAGAGTCGCGGTGCGAATTCGTCGACGTCGAGTTTCTTGCGGCGGATGACGTCCTCGACGTACTCGATTCCGTCTCGGAGCGTGAAGGCCAGTTCCTGAACGGCCGTGGACCCCGCCTCCCGGATGTGGTAGCCGCTGATGCTGATCGTGTTCCACTTCGGGACGGATTTCGCGCCGAACTCGACGGTGTCGCTGATCAGCCGGACGGACGGTTCCGGCGGGCACATGAAGGTCTTCTGGGCGATGAACTCCTTGAGCATGTCGTTCTGGATCGTCCCTCCGATCCGCGTCAGCGGCACGCCCTTGCTTTCCGCTGCGGCGCAGTACATCGCCCAGAGCACGGTCGCCGGAGGGTTGATCGTCATGGAGGTCGTCACCCGGTCCATCGGGATCCCCTCCATGAGGGTGAGGAAATCGTCGAGGGTGTCGATGGCCACGCCGCAGCGGCCGATCTCGCCCCGCGCCTTCGGGGAATCGCTGTCGTATCCCATGAGCGTGGGGAAATCGAAGGCGGTGCTGAGGCCGGTCTGCCCCTCCTTCAGCAGCATGTGCCAGCGGGCGTTGGTGTCGCCGGCGCTTCCCATCCCGGAGAACATCCGGAACGTCCAATATCGGCCGCGGTAGCCGGTCGCCTGGTTACCCCGGAGAAAGGGGAAGGCGCCGGGCACGCCGATGTCGCGGGCAAAGTCCATCTCCGCGATGTCCTCGGGCGTGTAGAGCCGCTTGATTTCCAGATCGGAAACGGTGGACCGGCGGGGCTTCGGTTCGGGATTCCGCTCGACCGCCCGCCGGACCTCGTCTTCCCACTTTCCGGTGAGTTCGGCCGATCTCTTCAACGTGTCATCAGAAAAAAAGGAATTCACCCATTACCACCTTCCCGGCATCGTGATGAACCGAAGGCGTCAAACCCGGCGTCCCGCGCAAGGGTTCGGACCGCCGGCGCCCAGGCGAATATCCCTATCGCAATGCCGCGGCGCCTGTCAAGCAATATCGCCCGGTTCCGCCCGAAGCGCGGGACCCCGGCGGAACGCAGCGGGCCAACGCCGGGCGGACGGCTTGCGGACCAAAGAACGGCCCCCGCGCAGGGAGCGGTCCGGGCTTGGAAACCGTCCGGATCTTCCGGCGCCGGCACGGCCCCGCCCTTCCCGCGACCGCCGTAACGGTCCGGGAAATCCTTCCATTCCGGCCGGTTGCGGCGGGAGAAGGGCAGCCCCGGGTTCAGGGGTTCTTCGGGGCGGCCTGGACCCGTCTTGCGGAGTGGACGACGACCGGTTCCAGCGGGACGTCCCGATGCCCCCCTGCCGCGCCCGTCTCCACCGCGGCGATTCGGTCGACGACGTCCATGCCGTCCACGACCCTGGCGAAAACGGCATAGCCGAAATCGCGCTGGCCGTGGTCGAGAAAGGGGTTGTCCTTGAGGTTGATGAAGAACTGGGAGGTGGCGCTGTTGACGTCGCTGGTCCTGGCCATCGACAGGGTGCCCCGCTCGTTCCTGCAACCGTTCCCGGCCTCGTTCCGGATCGGCGGACGGGTCTTTTTCTGCTCCATTCCTGTCGTGAAACCGCCGCCCTGGATGACAAATCCCGGGATCACGCGATGGAAGATCGTGCCGTCGAAGAAACCGTCATCCACGTATTGAAGAAAATTTGCGGCGGTGACGGGCGCCTCGGCGCTGAAGAGCTCGATCGTCACGTCGCCCATGCTGGTCGATAGAATGATCATGTTGGTCTTCCCCCTGTAAAAGATGGCCGACCATAGCATCCGGAAGGCCCGGGGTCAAGCAGCCCCCAGGGGGTTTTGTGCGCCCATCAGCCGGTCGGTGCGCAGGGCGAGCGTGAGGAGGGACACGCACAGGCCGATCAGCCCGAGACCGACGACGATCCGGGAGACGGGAAAGAGTCCGATCAGAAAAAAGGCCGTCAGGTTGGTGCCGAAGAAGGACCCTACGGTGGAAAGGAAGAGGACCACGCCGGCGGTCGGGGCGGAGCGCCCGGGCCAGCCGGTCGTGATCCCGATGATGAAGGGGGAGACCATCGCCATGATCGAAACCGGGATGAAGAAGATCAGGTTCATCGCGGCCAGCGACCCGAGGCGGACATCGGGGATGCATTCGGAGAGGATTTCGCAGACGGGCTTGTGGAAAGAGGGGATCAGGATCACCCAGAGGGAGCAGAGGGCGAGCAATGAGGCGAGGACCGCGATCCGGGGGGATCGGCGCGACAGGAATCCCCCGAGGACATATCCCACCGAGAAGTGCACCATGAAGGAGCTGATGATGCTTCCCCAGATATAGATGGAGCCCCCGAAATAGGGGGACATCAGGTTCGACGAGAGGATCTCCAGGCTCATCACCACCGCGCCGAACGTGACCAGAAGCAGAACGAAAACAGCGTAGACGATCCGCATGCCGATTCCTCCTTTGCCGTCCCATGCTTGAACGGTTGTGGGTGCGCCCTCCGGCCGGAGACCCCGGGCCGTTGTGAAACAGGCGGTTATGCCGCTAGTTCTTCTGCATCAGCAGCAGGTTGGCCGGATTGAAGTCGTCCGTCAGGATGGGGGCGTCCGGGCCGGCCGAAGCGACCCGGCATTTTGCCGCTTCCGCCGCGAGGTCGATCCGGCCGATCTTCCCCGCCTGCGCCTTGGCCTGCTTCCGGAGCTGTTCGGGTCCAAGGGCGGCTGCGTCCGAAGCGACGATGACGCAGCTTCCGCTCCTCTGACCCTCGAAAACGAAAACCCTGGAGAAGACCGAGCGGAAGGTCGCAATCTGGGCGTCATAGAACTGGTTCCCGCCGAAGAGGTTCTGGATGACGATCCCGCCCGTGGTCAGACGCGATCGCACGAGCTGCAGGAACTCCCGGGTCGTCAGATGGGCCGGGATGTAGTCGGAGTTGAAGGCGTCGAGCCAGATCTGATCGTAGCGTTCCCGGCTTCTCCTGAGGAACTGGCGGCCGTCTTCGATGGCCAGCGCCTGGCCTGGCGGAAGCCTGAAATGGAAGAATTCTTTCGCCAGCTTCTCGACGAACGGATCCACCTCCACGATCTGGAGCCGCACGCGGGGCAGGTGCATCCGGAAAACCGTGGGGATGTAACCCCCGCCGAGACCGATCAGGCAGATCCTGTTCGCGTCGGGACGGAAGAGGAAGCCGGCGAACATCATGGCCGAGTATTCGAAGACCGAAACATCCGGCCGGTCGAGATCCATGCAGGTCTGGCGAAGATCCAGGTGGCGGCCGAAGATCATGCAGCGCTCCCGTCCGTCCTGGCGTATCGTGATGTGGTGGTAGATCGAATCCCCCTCGTAAAGGATTCCGTCGAGCGCGGCGGCGCGCGCCGTCTGCACGGGAAAAAGAAAAAGGGATGCCAGAACCATGAAACCGATCCGAGTGCCTCCTTGCATACCGCCTCCGTCATGGTGGACCGGCATCCGGTCCGACCGGGTCCGCATGCCCCTGCTTTGCCGTCCGCGTCCGGGATGGATGGCGACCCATCCTCCGTCCGGCATGGTAACGGATTCCGTCTCGTTTGTCTAACGGTTCAGGCC
>CAZWTL010000046.1:0-21786 GCA_964637025.1 uncultured Syntrophaceae bacterium
GATGCACTCGGCCTTTACTTCACAATATGCAATTGTGGCCATCTTAAGAGATATTTCGGTGGCTATAGCGGAGAGGATCCACCCGTTCCCATTCCGAACACGGAAGTTAAGCTCTCCTGCGCCGATGGTACTGCATGGGCGACTGTGTGGGAGAGTAGGTGCCGCCGGAATTTAAATTGCAAGCCCCTTCCCCATGGGAAGGGGCTTTTTTTATTTTACATGAAACTTGAGCTTGTGTTATGAAGCGCAAACGGTGTTCACAAAATCCAAGAGATAGGAGATGAACCGTCATGTCTGGGCATTCCAAATGGAGCACGATCAAGAGAAAGAAGGGTGCCATCGATTCGAAACGGGGCAAGATCTTTACGAAGTTGATCAAGGAAATCACTCTTGCCGCAAGACTCGGAGGAGGCGATATCGAGGGGAATGCCCGGTTGAGGCAGGCTGTCTTGGCCGCGAAAGAAGAGAACATGCCCAGGGACAACATCGACCGGGCCATCAAGAAGGGGACCGGAGAACTGGCGGGGGCCGCAGCCTATGAGGAGGTGACCTACGAGGGGTATGGGCCTGCGGGCATCGCGGTGATCGTCGATGTCATGACGGACAACAAGAACCGGACGGTTGCGGAAATACGGCATATCTTTTCCAAGCACGGTGGAAATCTGGGAGAAAACGGCTGCGTGGCCTGGATGTTCGATAAAAAAGGGAGCATGGTCTTCGACAAAAAAACCGTCAACGAGGATCAACTGATGGAAGTGGCTCTCGAAGCCGGAGCGGAAGACGTACGGGATCAGGAGACCGAGTGGGAGGTGATCACGGATCCGATGGCCTTTGAGGGGGTCAAGAAGGCGCTCGACCAGAAAGGCTGGAAATATCTGGAGGCGCGCGTCGGCAAGATTCCCCGGAACACGATACGGCTGGAAGCGGGCAAGGCGGAACAGATGCTCAAGCTCATGGAAAAATTGGAGGACAATGACGACGTCCAGAATGTCTATGCGAATTTCGACATTCCCGACGACGTGATGGAGAAGATCAACCTGTAAGGGGAACATTTCCGGTGGGTGCTGCGGGGAACGGAAGACGGGATGGCGCCACCGCCATGAAAAGGGCGGGCGCTTCAAGGGTTCTGGGCATCGATCCGGGAAGTCGCGTGACGGGGTATGGCGTTGTGAAGCAGGAAGCCTCGGGCCTCCGTTGCGTGGGGTACGGCGAGATCAAACCCATCCGTGGGGCCTCTCTGACGTCGTGTCTCCAAACCATCCGTAGCGGCATCCAAGGGGTGATACGCACCGTGGCGCCGGATGCGATGGCCATCGAGGACATATTCTACGGAAAAAACGTCCGGAGTCTGATCAAACAGGGCCATGTTCGCGGGGTTGCGATTCTGGCCGGGACGGATGAGGGTTTGCCGATCAGCGAATACAGCCCCCTGGAGATCAAGCAGGCTGTGGTCGGCTACGGTCGGGCTGAGAAAGAGCAGGTCCAGCGGATGGTTCAGGCCATCCTGAAACTTTCGGAGCTGCCGCCTCCCGATGCGGCCGATGCCCTCGCCGTCGCCATCTGCCACATCCATTTTCGAAAAACCGAGACCATTTAAGGCATGATCGCGCAACTCAGCGGAATCCTCATACAGAAATCGGTCAACCAGTGCGTGGTGGATGTTCATGGAGCGGGTTATCGCGTCATTGTGCCCCTGAGCACCTATTATGAACTGCCCGAGGCCGGTCAGCCCGTGGTTCTCCGGATCCATACGCATGTCCGAGAGGATGCCATCAGCCTTTTCGGATTCGGTACCGACGAGGAGAGGGAGGTGTTTCAACTGATGATCTCTGTCAGCGGCATCGGCCCCAAACTTGCCGTGAACATCCTTTCCGGCATCTCGGCGGGTGAGTGGATCCGTGCAGTCGCGATGGAGGATCTCAAGGGTTTGACGGGTATCCCCGGTGTGGGCCGAAAAACCGCGGAGCGGATGATTCTCGAACTGAAGGACAAGGCGGTCAAACTGGGAAGCAAGGCCTTGCCGACGGGGACGAAGGAGGCTCCCTCCGATGAAGAAACAAGGGAGGACGCCCTGTCCGCGCTTGTGAATCTTGGCTACAAGGCGTCGTCGGCCAGAGAGGCCGTCGAACGGATCATGAAGGAGGCATCGGAGCCCCTTTCCCTTGATCGGATCCTGAAAAAGGCGCTCCGCATGATGGCCGGATAGCCCCAGGAGATCCTTCCGGCCCGCCAACCGGTTTGAGGAGTGAGCCCCAGGTGAAAAAAGCAGATTCCATCACGGTTTCACCCCAGAATCCCTTGATTATCCCGGAGGGATGCAACGAGGACGAGGGGTACGATGTTTCCCTGCGCCCGAAAAGCCTGTCTGAGTATATCGGTCAACAAAAAATCCAGGAAAACCTATCCATTTTCATCGAGGCGGCCAAACAGCGCCAGGAGGCCCTGGACCATGTCCTTCTCTACGGACCGCCCGGTCTCGGGAAGACGACCTTGGCTTATATCATGGCTCGCGAAATGGGGGTGGACATCAAGGTGACTTCCGGTCCGGTGATCGAAAGGCCCGGCGATCTGGCCGCCATACTCACCAACCTGCACGAAAAGGATGTCCTGTTCATCGACGAGATCCACCGTCTTTCCCATGTGGTGGAGGAGATCCTGTACCCTGCCATGGAGGATTTTCATATCGACATCCTTATCGGACAGGGACCTTCGGCGAGATCGATGAAGCTGGAGATTCCGAAATTCACGCTCATCGGCGCGACGACCCGGGCAGGACTCCTCACATCGCCGCTCAGGGACCGCTTCGGGATGAGCTTCCGGTTCGAATTCTATTCGCCGGAGGAACTGGCCGTGATCATCGCCAGATCGGCCCGGATCCTTTCCGTGGATATCGTGGAGGCGGGGGCGGCCGAACTGGCCCGCCGTTCACGAGGGACGCCGAGGATTGCCAACCGCCTGCTCCGCCGGGTCCGGGATTTCGCCCAGGTCAAGGCCGATGGCCAGATCACCCAGGAAGTGGCGGTCGACGCCCTGGCGATGCTCCAGGTGGACGAAAAGGGATTCGATCACATGGATCGGACCATTTTGATGACGGTGATCGGCAAGTTTGACGGCGGCCCCGTGGGTATCGACAGCCTCTCTTCGGCGATCGGCGAAGAGAGGACGACGATCGAAGACGTTTATGAACCCTACCTGATCCAGGAGGGTTATCTGCAAAGGACCGTGAGGGGACGGGTTGCGACGAGGCGCGCCTATGACCACTTCGGCATAAAATGGGTTGCCGGCAATCAGGAAGGGCTTTTTTGATCATCGGGCGCTTCAGAGGATGTCTTGGGGGATCGGACCGTGAAATTGCTGCTTCATATCTGCTGCGCCCCATGCACGATCTATCCCCTGCGCGTCCTCCGCGGGGAAGGAAACGAGGTCTGCGGTCTCTTCTACAATCCCAACATTCATCCCTATCTCGAGTACAAAAGGCGCCTTGACACGCTGATCTCCTATGCCGATCAGCAGGGACTTGAAACCATACTGGAGAAGGATTATCCGCTCGATCTGTTTCTTCGGCAGGTTGTCTTCCGGGAGGAAGAGCGGTGCCGACATTGCTATCTCATCCGTCTTTCCCAGGCCGCACGGATCGCGAAAAGAGAACGGTTTGACGCCTTTACGACCACCCTGCTTTACAGCCGCTATCAGAAACACGATCTCATCCGGAAGGTCGCCCAGCAGGCAGCCGAGTTGGAGGGGATCCCTTTCCTCTATCGAGATTTCAGGGAAGGCTGGTCCGAAGGGGTGCGGATTTCGAAGGAATCCGGAATGTACCGGCAGCCTTACTGTGGCTGCATTTACAGCGAAAGAGAGCGATATTTCCCCAGGAGCGGGGGAAAAGACGAATCCGATGCCCCATCCGCGTGACTGCGATGCCGGACGCCCCTGCTATGAGGAGGGTTCCCGGCAGGGGTGTGTCGGCTTCGACACAGGCCGAAAGGCATCCGGCCTTGATGGGGATGAGGGGATCCGGCCCGCTGTTATGAAAAAAATCATAAATCCGACAGGTTATGGATACACATTTTTTAATCCGCCATCCTGACGGCCATGGAATGAATATTGCTCCTATATTTGACATCAATTGTACGACGCATGAAAAACGTATCACTGACGATGGGACCATGTTTCTACAACGAACGGTAAAGCGCGAGATCGGCTGCAAGAGCATCGGGTTGCACTCCGGAAGAAAGGTCGGCATGGTTATCCGGCCCGCCGATGTCGGTGAGGGGATCGTGTTTGTCCGCACGGACATGTCGGGTGACAATCGAATCAGGGCGAATGTGCACAATGTCCGGGACACGACTTTGGCGACTACCCTTGGACTCAATGGCGTAACGGTCTCCACGGTAGAACACCTCATGTCGGCCCTCAGCGGAATGGGCGTGGACAATGCAACGGTTGAGGTGGACGCCCCGGAGGTACCGATTATGGACGGCAGCGCCCGCCCTTTTGTCGATCTCCTGAAGGATGTCGGAACGAGTGTTCAGGGCAAGGGAAAGAAAATCCTGGTGATCAAAGATAAGGTCGCCGTTTCTGAAGGAGACGGAATGGCCATGCTTCTGCCTGCCCCGGAGTTTCGCATCACCTATAAGATCGAGTTCAAGCACCCCGCCATCGGCATCCAGTCCTACCAGATGCATTGCTCCGACGTTGCCTATGAACAGGAGATCTGCGCGGCCAGAACTTTCGGTTTTCTTAAAGATGTCGAGTATCTTCAGGCCAAAGGCCTGGCCCTCGGTGGATCCCTGAAGAATGCCGTCGTTCTGGATGACCATCGGATCATCAACAAGGACGGTCTGCGGTTTCCGGATGAATTCGTGAAGCATAAAATCCTCGATGCGATTGGCGACCTCTCCCTGCTGGGGATCCCCATCATCGGCCATTTTGTCGCCTACAAATCGGGTCACCGGCTGAACAACATGCTCCTTAAGGAGTTACTGGCCCGGAAGGAGTGCTGGACCTTGGTCAGCCGCTTCAGCAGGGAAGGGATGTTGAACGAACTGAAGTCCCTGCAGGTGCCTTCGTTCCGCGTGCTCGATTCCACCCCGGCATCTCCCTGGGCGATGTGAGGGCATGGCCCATCGTTCGGGAGTCTCGATGATTGGGATCCGCAAATAGGCCTTGCTTTTTGAATCCCACTCTCTTAGTATACCTTCCAAACACTGAAGATAACGAAAAAATTTAATCATTTCTGACGTTCCCATCGCCCATTCCCGCAGGTGTCATGCAGTTGCAAAAATCGGCGGGACCCATCCGCAATGCGGACCTACAGGCATGGGACATGGGGTCCGAGTGGTGAGACGGCCATTGTCCAGGTTTCTGTTCGTCATAGTTTTACTGCTTCTTCTTCCGGCCGTTCCCTGTGCGGAGGATGCGGCAATACGCGATCTCATGGTCACGAACAACACAAACCATGTGTTGGTGTATGCGCGGGTAACGAACTGCTTCACACCGGATATCGAAGCTGCGATCCTGGCCGGGGTGCCCACCACGTTCACGTTCATCGTTGAGCTCTTTCAAGAGCGTTCGGGATGGCTCGACAGAAAGGTGACCCGAACGAACATCAGCCATCTGATGAAGTATGACAACGTCAAGAAGCTTTTCCACGTCTATCTGGATGGGGACAAAGAGCCGACCTCGTTTCAGGACTTCGAAGGCGCAAAACGACTGATGGCCGACCTGAACGGCGTACCGGTGGCTCAACTCCAGGAACTGCAGCAGAACGAACTCTACTACGTCAGGATCAAGGCAAAGCTCGACAAGGTTCGCCTCCCGCTTCGGATGGAGGTGGTTTTTTTCTTCGTATCCCTCTGGGATTTTGAAACCGACTGGTACCGGGAGGGATTCTTCTACAAATGAAAAGGGTCCGCAAACCGGTCAAACTGGATGTTCAGGAGGCAAAACGGCGGGGACGGGAACGGATCATTATCCTGGTGACGCTGCTCCTCATCGCCCTGATGACCTATCTGGAGACCCGGATCTTTCGCGGAGAGGCGATCGCCCTGCCGATTTCCGGCAACACCCTGATTTTCGGTCTGATCAACGTCAACATCATTCTCATTATCCTGCTCATCTTCTTGATTGTCCGAAATCTGGTCAAGCTGATCTATGAGCGCCGGCACGGAATTGTCGGCTCCAAGCTTCGAACCCGGCTGGTCGCGGCCTTTGTCAGTCTTTCCCTCATTCCCACCGCCTTGCTGTTCTTCGTTTCCATCAATTTTTTGTCATACAGCATTGACAACTGGTTCAGCATCCGCATCGGCGATGCGTTGAACCGGACCCTCGAGGTCGCGCAGATCTACTACCAGCAGTCGGCCGATCAGGCGAAGTATTACGCCCGCCAACTCAGTGCCGACATTTCGAAAAACGGTCTTTATGAGGCGGAAAAGTTCCTCTACCTGAAGGCCCTCGTTGAAAGACGGCACGAGACCTACAAGCTCAACATGCTCGAGGTCCGCATCGAGAATCAGAAGGACAATGTAGTCGTCCGTGATCGGGAGTACGAGCAGGTGCCGCTCAAACCCATCTCGGATAAGGGGATGGAGGATGTCTATGCAGGCCGGGAATTGACCACGATCGAGCAAGCCGGGAGCGGGGATCTGATCCGCGGAGTCGTTCCCATTTATTCGCTGGCGAGCCCCAAGGAGGTGATCGGATATGTCACGGCCAGCTATTATTATCCGGTCGGCCTGGTGGACAAGATCAACGTGATTTCGAAGACCTCTGAAGAATATCGACAGCTCACGCTTCTTAAAACCCCGATCAAATTCGGTTTCATCATCACACTGTTCATCGTGACGCTCCTGATCATTTTTTCCGCAACGTGGTTCGGCTTGTATCTTGCGAAGGGGATTACCGTGCCGATCCAGGATCTGGCCGAGGCGACCCGGAAGGTCGCGCAGGGGGATCTGAACCATCAGATCGATATCGTTGCGGACGACGAGATCGGCATCCTCGGACGTTCATTCAACCAGATGACGAAGGACCTCAAACAGAGCAAACACGGGTTGGAGCAGGCGAATCTCGGACTGGAACAGCGGCGGTACTATATGGAGACCATTCTGCGAAACATCTCCGCGGGCGTGATCTCCGTCGATCGAAACGGCATCATCACCACGATCAACCGGGCCGCGGAGAAGATGCTCGGCATTCATACCCAGAAGGTTTTAAACCGCCCTTATATGGAGGTGCTCATCCCGGACCACCGCGTCTTGGCCGAGGAGGTTCTTCGGGAAATGCGCGAGCGGGGTGAAGGTTTCATCGAAAAGCAGATCGATGTCACCTTGAGGGAGCGGGCGCTGACGATTCTGATGACCATAACCGAAATCCACGATGACGAGGGCAGGGAGATGGGCATGGCGGTGGTCTTCGAAGACCTGACCCAGCTGCAGCGGGCCGAGCGGGCGGCCGCGTGGCGGGAGGTCGCCAGAAGGATGGCCCACGAGATCAAGAATCCGCTCACGCCGGTGCAGCTTTCGGCACAGCGCCTGCAGAAGAAATACGGGGACCGGCTGGGAGAGGACGACGGTGTTTTCCGGGAGTGCACCAAGACGATCATCGATCAGGTCGAGGTGCTCAAAAATCTGGTCAACGAGTTTTCCAGTTACGCGAGGCTGCCGGTGACGCGTTTGGCGCTTCACGAACTCAACGGGGTGATCCACGATTCGGTCATTCTCTTTCAGGACGCGCACAAGGAGATCGCATTCGATTTTCAGCCGGCGGCCGATATCCCGAAACTGATGCTGGATCCTGAACAGATCCGCAGGGTGATGGTCAATCTGCTCGACAACGCCGTTGCGGCGGTCGACGGCAAAACCGGCAGGATCGAAATCCGGACCTCCCGCGACGGAAACGGAAGGATTGCACGGATGGAGGTGGCGGACAACGGCTGCGGCATACCGCCCGGCTATCAGGTCAAAATGTTCGAACCCTATTTTTCCACAAAGCGTTCGGGAACCGGTCTGGGCCTGGCCATCGTCAATTCCATCGTGGCCGATCACCACGGCCGGGTTAGTGTTGCGGACAACCCTCCCCGGGGGACCATCGTGACCGTCGAACTGCCCGTTCCCGAACAGCCCTAGAAGATGTTGAAGGGCTGCCATGCGGAACGCGTGATATGCTGAACTTTGTTTTTGAAGGACGAGTGATGAAGAAGACTATCCTGATCGTCGACGATGAAGAGAGCATACGCCAGACCCTTGGGGGCATTCTGGCCGACGAAGGCTATGAGGTGGCCGCGGTGGACAGCGGAGAAGAGGCCTTGCGCTTCCTGAAGGAGGAACCGCCGCACCTGATCCTGCTGGATATCTGGCTTCCGGGGATGGACGGGATCGAGACCCTCAAGGCCATCAAGGAGGATCACCCGCAGTTGCAGGTGGTCGTGATGTCGGGACACGGCACCATCGAAACGGCGGTGAAGGCGACCAAGCTCGGGGCGTTCGATTTTATCGAAAAGCCCCTTTCACTCGAGAAGGTGGTTCTGGCTGTGAACCATGCACTGGACCATTTCCGCTTGGAGGAGGAAAACCTGCTTCTGCGGCAGAAGATCAGCCATCAATACGAGTTGACGGGGAACAGCAGCGTGATCCAGGATCTCAAGGAGATGATCGGTATCGTCGCCCCGACCAATGCGTGGATCCTCATCATGGGGGAAAACGGAACGGGCAAGGAACTGGTTGCGAGATCCATCCATCGTCAGAGCCGGCGGATGCAGAAACCCTTTATCGAGGTCAATTGTGCGGCGATTCCCGAGGATTTGATCGAGAGTGAACTTTTCGGGCATGAAAAGGGATCCTTTACCGGGGCGACGGCCAAGAAAAGGGGCAAATTCGACTTGGCCAACGAGGGGACGATCTTCCTCGACGAGGTGGCCGACATGAGCCTCAAGGCGCAGGCGAAAGTGCTCCGGATCCTCCAGGAAAAGAAGTTCGAACGGGTCGGCGGGAACCGCCTGATCCCGACCGATGTCCGGGTGCTGGCCGCCACCAACAAGGACCTTGAGAAAGAGATGGAGGAAGGTCGTTTCCGTCAGGATTTGTACTACCGCCTGAATGTCATCCCTCTCCGGATTCCCCCATTGCGCGAACGGAAAGAGGATATTCCGCTGCTCGTCGATCGGTTTCTCAAGGATTTTGCATCGAAGGAGGGCGATACCGAGAAGAGGATCGCCGACGAGGTGATGGATGTCCTGATGAAGCACCATTGGCCGGGCAATGTGCGGGAGTTGAAAAACATCATCGAACGTCTGGTGATCATCACGCCGGATCCGGTGATATCGAAATGCGACATCTTTCCCGTCTTCGTCGACGAGCGCAAGAATGGTCCTCCTCCCGAGAGGGAGGGCGATTCCGGCACCCTGCATGAAGCGAAGCAGGATTTTGAACGGCAATACATCATCCGAAAGCTCAGGGAGTTCGGCGGGAACATTTCGCGGACGGCGGCGGCAATCGGACTCGAAAGGAGCAACCTGCACCGGAAGATCAGGAGCTACGGACTGGAGGTGAAACACGAGTCCGGGGAAGGAGCCTCGGGGGATTAGGTGCGGGTTTGGCGACGGAGATCCGCGACGGAAAAGCTGTTGAACGGCAGGAAAATGAGCCCAAGGAGCACCACGATCCCGGTGGACAGCGCGTGATAGATGATCGCGAAGGTCAGGGCGTCCGTTTTCGCGATGCCGAAAAGTCCGAGACCGAGAATGCAGGAGTAGTGCCAGTTTCCAATAAAACCCGGCGCCGTGGGAATGGCGATTCCGATAATCAGGATGATCATCAGAACGAAGGCGGCGGAGACAGGTAGGTGCAGGTTGGAGGCCAGAAAGAGGAGATAGATGATCAGGACGTCGACGAGCCAGATCACGATCGAACACAGCGTTCCCATCAGCAGGAGCGCGGGATCCACCATGATCCGGAATCCTTCGATGAAATGGTGGATCAGGCGGTTGACCGTTGCCGCATGACGATCCGGCAAGCGTCGGATGAGCGGAGACAGAAAGCGCAGGGAGGCATCGCGACGGACGATCATCAGGATCATCGCCGCGAAAAGGACGAGTGTGGCCAGCAGGAACAGGGCACTGGACCGGAAGAGCCAGGGAGGCAATGGCGTAAATAAAAGGGCCGTCACCGTCACGACCAGTATGGAGAGGCCGTCGAGCGCCCTTTCCACAACGACCGTACCGAGCGCAGAACTGATGGGGACAGAGCTCTTGTTGGCGATGAGGTAGGGCCGGGCCAACTCCCCGAGACGCGCCGGGATGGCGACAATGGCCAGAAAGCCGACGCTGGTGACGGAAAAAAGCGTGAGTTGGTCGACTTTCGCGATGGGTTTCAGAATCAGCCCCCACCGTACCGATCTCAACCACTGCATCAGGAGCATGAGGGCCACGGCAACAAAAACGTATCCGAAATGCATGGCCCGGAAGCCGTCGCTAACCCCCCGAAACTCGATCCCGCGGACGGAGAGCCAGACCAGCAGCGCGCTGAGCGCCAGACCCAAAATCGCTTTTTTCTTCATCGGCCCCCGTTGGGTTTTCCGCACCGCGACGCTGCGGCCGGTGCCGCATCTTTCCGGTCTACTTCCTGATCAGGTTGTCGCTGATCCTGTCATGGATGAGCTGCGAGGAGAGCTTGTTTCCGATCAGGCCGACCCGAATGGAAACCGTAGTCACGTTTTTTGCCTTGTAGTCGACGGAAATCTGAACCTTCTCCTCATCGATGAAGGCCGTGATCTTGCCCTTTCCGATCTCCTTGATCGGCAGGACATCCAGCCCCCTCATGTCTGCCACGGTCTTTTGGCAGGCGTTCCAGGTGGAGTCAAAGGAGTGGTAATAATCGGTCTTCATCTCGCCGTTGATGTAGAAGTAAGTTCCTGAACCGGCACCCACCGCCGCACCGCCGACCAACAGGGGGGCGCAACCGGCGATCAGCAGAGCGATCATCACCAGGAAAACGATTAATCCCCTTGATATCCTCATGACCTTTCCTTTCTGCAACGAATGGATGTCCGCTGCGTTAGCGGTTCGACGCCTCGTTGCCCAGCCTGTCGAACTCCCGGAGCAGTTCTTCCTGTCTTCGGGTAAGGTTTGAAGGGACGGTCACCACCGTTTCGATGATCTGATCCCCTTTCCCGTATCCACGAAGATGGGGGATTCCCTTGCCCTTCAGGCGGAAGATCTTCCCTGTCGGGGTCCCCCTGGGAATCTTCAGTTTCTCCGTTCCGGTCAGGGTCGGCGTTTCCACGCTCCCCCCCAGGGCGGCCTGGACAAAGGTGATCGGGATGCGGCAGTAGAGATCGTCGCCGTTGCGTTCGAAGAACTCATGGGGTTCCACCTCGATAAAGACGTAGAGGTCCCCGTTCGGCCCTCCGTTGTCGCCCTCCTCCCCTTCGCCCCGCAACCGGAGGCGCGATCCCGTTTCAACACCCGCCGGGATCTTGAGCTGAACCGATTTTGAGATGCGAACCTTCCCCGCACCGCTGCACGTTTCGCAACGGACCGTAATGATGGTTCCCTGGCCGCGGCACTGCGGGCAGGTCGTGCTGATGCTGAAGAAACCGCTGGACTGCGTTACCTGCCCCCGTCCATTGCAGCGGCTGCAGAGCTGGGGATTGTGCCCCGGGGCGCAACCCGAGCCCCTGCAGGCGTTACAGGTGATGGATTTCCCCAAATGGATTTCGGTGGTGGTCCCCAAAGCCGCATCCATGAAGGAGATCCTGAGGTCGTACCGAAGATCGGCCCCGGCCCGGGCAGCCGTGCGTGTCCGGGAGCGCCCCGTGGTAAAGCCGAAGACGTCGCCGAAGATGTCGCCGAAGCTCGAGAAAATATCCTCGAATCCCGAGAATCCGCGGTATCCGGCGCCACTGAGCCCCTCATGGCCGTAACGATCGTAGATTTCCCTTTTTTGAGCGTCGCTGAGGACCTCGTAAGCCTCAGCCGCCTCCTTGAACATCTCCTCCGCCTCGTGATTTCCCGGATTCCGGTCCGGATGATACTGCATGGCGAGCTTGCGATAGCTTTTTTTGATCTCTTCTTCCCCGGCGCTTCTTTCCACGCCCAGGATTTCGTAGTAACAGCGCTTTGACGTCATTCGTCTTTATCGAATTCCTTCCGCACAGGATTTGCCGATGTCCGCCCGTACGTCACCCTCCCGGAACCGGACCCCGTTGTTCGCGATGATGTGAAACGATATCGTTCCGATGGAGGGTTCCGCGGCCTCGCAGACACCCATTTCGATATGCCGTAAACTAGTCATTTCCCCGTTGCCTGTCAACCGGAAGACTATTGCACCAGCCGGTTCAGCGCCTCGCGGTATTTCTCGCCGGTTTTCGCAATGATTTCGTCCGGGAGTTCCGGCGCCGGCGGCTTCTGGTTCCAGTGAATGGAGATGAGATAGTCGCGCAGGAACTGCTTGTCGAAGCTCTTCTGCGGACGTCCCTCCTCGTAATCATCCTTTGGCCAGAACCGCGAGGAATCAGGGGTGAGAAGTTCGTCGATGAGGATGAGCTCTCCGTTCAAGAGGCCGAATTCCATCTTGGTGTCGGCAATGATGATCCCGGATCGACCGGCGATGTCGACCGCCCGTTCGTAGATGGCCATGCTGATCCGGATGATCCGGCCGGTCAATTCCGCTCCAATGATATCCTCCATCTCCTTTCGGCTGATCGGCATATCGTGTTCGCCGTCGGGGGCCTTGGTGGAGGGGGTGAAAATGGTTTCCGGAAGCCGCGATGATTCCTTCAACCCCTTCGGCAGGTTGATGCCGGAGACGGGTTTCCCCTGGCTGTAATCTTTCCAACCGGAGCCGCTCAGATATCCCCGGACAACGCATTCGACCGGCAGAGGTTTCGCCTTCCGGACCAGCATGCTCCGGCCCCGCAGCCCTTCACGATAGGGGGCGCACGCATCAGGGTATTCATCCGGATTCGTCGAAATCATGTGGTTCGGAACGATATCCTCCATCTTCCCGAACCAGAACGCGGACATGCGCGTCAGCACCTCGCCCTTCCCCGGGACAGGGTTCGGCATGATCACGTCGAACGCGGAGATGCGGTCGGTTGCAACGATCAGCAGTTGCGAATCCAGGGAATAGATATCGCGGACCTTCCCTGTGCTGGCGAGTTTCATCCCTTGAAAATCGGTTTTCATGATTCCAGATCGGTTCATGGCCTGTCTCCTTTTACCCGTCCGCCCTCCCGTCAGCGCAGAAAGGGGTTGAACTTCTTTTCGTGGCCGATGGTCGATGTCGGCATGTTTCCGTAGTTGTGGCCCGGCAGGACCACCGTCTCGTCGGGAAGGGTGCAAATTTTTCCCCTTATCGATTCAAACATCGTCTCCCCGGATCCGCCGGGGAGGTCCGTCCTTCCCACCGCCTCCACGAAGAGGGTATCGCCGGTGAATGCGTAGCCGTCCAGCATCAGGACCACGCTTCCCGGGGAGTGGCCCGGGGTGTGGATCACACGGATCCTGATCGTGCCGAGTTCGATGAGATCGCCGTCCCTGACCGTCCGGTCCGCGGGCGGCGATGCCTTTCCGCCGAACATCCGGAACATCATTGCCGGGGTGGAAACGAGCATTTCGGCGTCGTCCTCATGGATGATGATTTCGGCTCCCGTCCGGTTTTTCATGTCCACGTTGCCGCCGATGTGGTCCACATGGCCGTGGGTGTTGACGATGTATTGGATTCGGACTCCTTTTCGATCGGCGAGCTGGATCAGGCCGTCGGTGTCGGCCGCCGGATCGATGACGAGGCCTTCGCCGCTCTCCGGATCGCCCACCACATAGGCGAAGACCGCCATATCCCCGACCTGCCGCTGTTCGATAAACATGGTTCCTCCTGTGCCCATAAGGGGTGACCCGCCCAGTCCGTTCGCGTCCCGGTCAGGTTCGTCGCCTGTCCGATTCGCGTGATACCCCTATCACTTTTTCACTTCTGAAGTCAATGGGATTCGCGGCAAGTCCGTCTTGCCTGCTCGCCGCATCTTCCCTCCGCCGTTCCGGGAAAGCCTCTGGATGAGGCGGGCGATTCCATCCCTTTCCGGCAGCCATGCAAGGACGGCGTCCTGCCGGAGACGCCCTGCCGGGCAGCGCCGGCGGCCCGGCGGCCGGGATCCGTGAGGGTGAAAGGGATTTTCATATGAACCCATTTGTGCTACAAGGGATATCCGCGAGGGAGACCATCCCGCCGAAGCCGGCGTAAATGCCGATCGGATGAGGCGCGTTCCTCCCTTGCCTCCGGGCGGGAATCGTGGCCATGCGGGTCGGGCGGGAGCAGGTGTTCCGAAGCCATCAACAGTCAGAAGGGGGTCCTCATGGCGGAATATTGTCCCATTGCTTTTGATTTGATTGTCACCATCGTCAACAGGGGATTTGCCGAGGAGGTGATGACCGCCGCAAAATCGGCGGGCGCTGAAGGCGGCACCATTTTGAACGGCCGCGGAACAGGCATTCATGAGCAGGCGAAACTCTTCGGGATCAAGATCGAGCCGGAAAAGGAGATTGTTCTGACCCTCGTGGACAGAGTCAAGACCCAGCAGATCCTCGACGCCATCACGAGATCGATCAACTTGGACCAGCCCGGCATGGGCGTGGCTTTTGTGGTGAGCGTCGAGAAAACCGTGGGCATCTGCCATCTTCTGAAGGATCGATAAATTCATGCTGCCATTGTTGAGGGAAAAATTCCGGGAAGTTTTCCAGGCCATCACCCCCATTGTCCTCATTGTGTGCCTGCTTCAGTGGACGGTTGTCGGGGCGCCGACGGACCTCTTTCTCCAGTTCCTGATCGGATCGATCATGGCGGCCGTCGGAATGATGCTGTTTTTCATGGGTATCGATAGAGGAATCCTTCCGATGGGCAGATTCATCGGTGCCGAAATGCCCAAGAAGGGTTCCTTGACGCTTATCGTGGCGGTGGCCTTCGCGTTCGGCTTTGCGACCACCGTCGCCGAGCCGGATGTATTGATCCTGACCAAACAGGTGGACCTCATCTCCCGGGGTGCGATCGCGGGCAACGTGGTCTTGTATGTGACTGCGATCGGGGTGGGGATCGCCGTTGCCGCGGCCATGTTGAGAATTGTCTTCGGGATTCGCATGGCCTGGCTGCTCACGGCACTCTACGGGATGGTCCTGCTTCTTTCCCTGATCACGCCTGCCGATTTCATCCCCCTGGCCTACGACTCCGGGAGCGTCACCACGGGTGCCCTGACCGCACCCGTGATCATCGCTCTGGCGCTCGGCCTCAGCTCCGTTCTCGCCGGCAGATCCGCCGTTGCGAACGGTTTCGGACTGCTGGGCGTGGCGTCCGTTGGGGCGATCATTGCCGTCATGATCCTGGGAATATTATATTGAGCGCAATAAAGGTTTTCCAAGGGTTAGAGAGCACCCTGCTGAGCGTTGCCGCAGCGCTTCTTCCCCTGGTGCTTCTGTTCCTCGTATTGCAGCTCGCGATGCTTCGGTTGCCTCGCCGGTACGTCCTGAACATCCTCAGTGGATCCCTGCTTGCCGCTCTCGGACTGCTGCTCTTTCTACAGGGGGTGCAGATCAGTTTTCTCCCCTTTGGCCATGCCATCGGCGAAGCCCTGGGCAAGCTGCCGTACCGGTGGCTTTTGTTCCCTTTCGGCGCCGTGCTCGGCTTTTTCACGAGCTGGGGGGAGCCCTCCGTGCGCGTGCTGGCGGACCAGGTGGAACAAGCCTCCGGGGGATCCATCCGGCAGTCGACGGTCCTCTACGCGGTTTGCATCGGCACGTCCCTGATCGTCGGTTTGGGGATGCTGAGGATCGCCTATCATATCCCTCTGCTCTATATCCTGATCCCGGGGTACGCATTCGTGCTGGTGATCCTCTGGTTCAGCGACGACGAATTCCTCTCCATCGCCATCGATGCAGGAGGCGTGGCGACAGGGCCGCTGGCGAACACCTTTCTCCTGGCCCTTGCTCTCGGCGCATCCGATTCCCTGAGAGGAGAGGATCCCATACTGCACGGTTTGGGCCTTGTGGCCCTGATCGCCTTGGCCCCCATCATTTCCGTCATGGCCCTCGGGTTCCTTTTCGCCTTCAACAAAAAGAGAAACCGGAGAACCCCGTAACCTGCGGGTTCGGTAACCATCCTGCCGGAATGCGGACCCATAACGGAGGACCGGGAGGCCAGCCGCAAGACTTTCAATCCTGACGGGTGAAGACGGCGGCGAAGAAACCGTCCATGCCGTGACGGTGGGGGAAGGTCCTGAAGAAGCCGTCGTCGCTGACCAGCTCCGGCCGAACCTCCGGCGAAACGTGTGTGAATCCGCCCTGCGACGCATCTTCCCCGGACGGCGCCGGCGGGATCGAAGCATCTCCGCCGCGTTCCTCCGAAAGCCGCAGATCCCGCCCTTTGGCCCGCAGCACTTCGACTACGGACGCGTTTTCTTCCGGGGTAAGGGTGCAGACGCTGTAGACCAGGCGGCCGCCGGGTTTCACGCACGCGGACGCACTTTCAAGGAGCCGCTTTTGCAGCGATGCGGCGGCTTCGGGTGCCGAGGGGGAGATGCGCCAGCGGATCTCGGGATTGCGCCTGAGCGTGCCGAGGCCGGAACAGGGGGCATCGAGGAGGACGCGATCGAAGGCGTGGCGAAAATCCCGGGGCAAGGCGGCCGCATCCCCCGCATGTATCGCCGTGATCGTCACCCCGAGGCGCAAGGCCTCCGCTGCCAGAAGCTTCAGCTTCCCGGGATGGAGGTCCACGGCGGTGAGCTCTCCCCTGTTGTGCATCAACGCGGCCAGGTGCATTGTTTTTCCTCCCCAGCCCGAGCAGAGGTCGAGGACCCGTTTGCCCGGCTGCGGGGCGACGAGCCGGGCGACCAGCTGGGACGCCTCGTCCTGGAACCGGATCAGGCCGTCCCGGAAGGCGGACGTCTCCCGCAGGCCGGCGGCGCTTCCTGACAGGGAGAGACCGTCGGGGGACCAGCGGGTCCTTTCGGCGGCGATGCCGTCCGTTGCGAGGGAGGCGATGGCCTCGTCTCGGGACGCCTTCAGACGGTTCACCCGGAGGGTGAGGGGAGGGACCGTGTTGTTCGCTTTGCAGATCGCGATCGTCTCGTCGATGCCGTAAAGATCGAGCCATCGTTCGACGAGCCAGCGGGGATGCGAATGGCATATGGAAATGGCCTTGCCCGGATCCCGGGCCATGTCGGGCCAGACCATGCCGTCCTTTTCCCGAATGGCGTTCCTGAGGAGTGCGTTTACCAAGCCGGCGGCGGCCGGGCACTCCCTTTTGGCGATGACCACGGCCTCGTTCACTGCGGCGAAAGGGGGAATGCGATCGGTGAAGAGAATCTGGTAAAGCCCTGTCCGGAGGATGTTGGGGAGAGGCGGTTTCAGATCGGCGGCGTTCCCTTTGTAAAGGCGGGCAACGATCCAATCCATGCGGCCCCGCATCCGGAGTGTTCCATAGACGAGCTCCGTCAGAAGCCCCCGGTCATGGGTTCCGAGATGCGGCTCGGAGGAGATCGCGGCGTCCAGGAGCGGCTCGGCATAGCCCCCTGTCCGGTCGATACGGTCGAGGATGGCGACGGCAATCTCCCGGGGGGATCGTTCTCTTTTCTGTTTGCCCCTCATCATCGGTTCCCCCTTTTCATGCAAATCGAACAGGATCAAACGCAGCGACGACCGGGGCCGCCAGCGGGCGGCCGGCTTCTTGGACCCCACGGAGGGGGGGCCGAAGCCGAACAGATGGTCCGTTCCACCCGTCCGATGCCTGCCGCCGCATCCGGATGCGGGATGCCCTATCCCAGCACCCGTCCCCCGATGTTGGGGTATCCCCTCAGGAAGTCGCGGACCGCCATCCTTTTCTTTCCCTCCAGTTGCACCTCTTTCAGCAGAACGTGACCCTGACCCGCAGCCACGCGAAGGAAGCCCCCCCCTTCTCCGGCAATGGTGCCCGGCGCATCCATCACGGGTCCCGGCTCCGCCGCCGCTGCGAACACCTTGAGTTGTTTCCCTTCAAGGGATGTAAAGGCGCAGGGAGACGGGGAGAGTCCCCGAATCCGGCAGGCGATTTCCCGGCAATCGTCGCCCCAGCGGATCCTTCCATCCTCCCGAACGAGGCGGGGGGCGAGGGTCGCGAGGCGGTGATCCTGGGGGCGAGGCCGGAGCGTCCCCTCCTGCAATCGGTCGAGGGCGGTCAGCAGGAGCTCCGCGCCCATGGCAGCCAGCCGGTCGTGAAGTTCGCCGAAATTTTCATCCGGTCCGATGGGCGTTTGCTCCTGGAGAAGGATGTCGCCGGAGTCCACCCCCTCATCCATCCGCATGATCGTTACGCCGGTGATCTTCTCGCCGCGGATCAATGTCCAGTTGATCGGCGCCGCGCCCCGGTACTTCGGGAGCAGTGAGGGGTGGATGTTGATGCAGCCCTCCGGCGGTCCGCAGACGATCTCCCCGGGGAGAATCTGCCCGAAGGCCGCTACGACAACCAGATCGGGGGAGAGGTTGCGGAAGGTTTCGAGAAATTCGGGATGGCGGACTTTTTCGGGTTGAAAGACCCGGATTCCCAAACCATGGGCTGCGGTTTTGACAGGGGGAGGCGCCATGGTCCTGCCCCGGCCCTGGGGCCGGTCAGGCTGTGTGACGGCGCCGATGACGGGCCAACCGCCTCTGGCAAGATGCTGCAGTGCAGGCAGCGCGAATTCGGGTGTTCCCATGAAAAGAATGCGGGGTTTGGCCATGACGGGGTCTCCTACATGAAATGAACCGGGTCCACATCCACCTGGATTTCCAGACCGCTTCCCGCCTGGGCCAGGAGTTTTGACGCCAGCAGGTGGAGGGGCCCGCTTTCCGTTCCCCTCAGGAGCATCTGCCAGCGGTATCGTCCCCTGAGACGGACGAGAGGGGATTCTGCGGGGCCGATGACGTTTGCCTTCCCGCCGGCGACGGTCGCGGCAAGTTCCCGCGCCCGCCTTCCGATTTCGGCCACGGCTTTTCCCCCCTCCGTTTTCCGGGCGCTGGAGAAGTGGAGACCGATCAGACGGGAGAAAGGGGGGTAGCCGAGCTCCCGGCGGAGGGGAATCTCATTCCGGTAAAAGCCGACGTAGTCGTGTTCATAGGCTTGGAGGATGGCGTAATGGCCCGGATTGAACGTCTGGACAACAACGCGTCCCGGCTGGTCTCCCCGGCCGGCCCGCCCCGAGACCTGCGTAAGGATCTGGAATGTCCTTTCGGCCGCCCTGAAATCCGGGATATTCATGGATGCATCGGCGGCGATGACGCCGACCAAGGTGATATCCGGGAAATCGTGCCCTTTGGTAATCATCTGGGTGCCGACGAGAATATCGATTTTGCCGCAGTCCAGTTCCTGGAGTATCCTCTCCGCATCCCGTCTGCAGGAGGTTGAATCGCTGTCCATCCGTGCGATCCGGGCCTCCGGAAAAAGCCGTTTCACCTCTTCCTCCACCCGTTCCGTTCCCGCCCCCTGGCTGCGGACACGACTGCCCCGGCATGCAGGACATCCGACCGGAGGTTTCTCAGTGAAATCGCAGTGATGACATTTCAAGACCCCGAGGGCTTCATGATGCGTCAGCGCCAGGTCACAGGAGGGGCAGGCAAAAACATGGCCGCAGTCCGGACAGAAGAGAAAGGTGTGGAAACCGCGCCGGTTGAGAAAAAGGAGGGCCTGTTTCCGCTGGCGGAGGGTCTCCCCGAGCGCCTCGACGAGCGGCAGGGACAACAGGGGGGTCCGGCCTCTTTCATCCCGTTGGGTTCTCATATCGACCACTTCGACCCGGGGGAGCGGGCGGTCGTCGACGCGTGACGGGAGCGTCAGGTGGCGGTACCGGCCGGATGTCGCGTGAAAGAAGGTTTGAATCCCGGGCGTTGCGGAGCCGAGGATGACGGTGGCCTTGGCCAGCTTCCCGCGGACCAGGGCCAGATCCCGGGCATTGTATCGCAACCGGTCGTCCTGCTTGTAGGAGGGATCGTGCTCCTCGTCCACGATGATGAGCCGAAGGTCCCGGACCGGTGCAAAAAGGGCTGAACGGGCGCCGACGACCAGCCGGATATCGCCGCGCCTGAGCCTTTTCCACTGGTCGTACCGTGACCCCTGGGAAATGCCGCTGTGGAGCAGGGCGATCTCCGTTTCCGGGAACCGTTCGCGGATCCTTGAGACGAGCTGTGTCGTAAGGGCGATCTCCGGAACGAGATAGACGACGCCTCCCCCCTTTCGAAGCACCTCGTCGGCGGCCCGCAGATAGACCTCGGTCTTGCCGCTTCCGGTCACGCCGTGGAGGAGGCAGGGACAAAAAGCCCCCGACTCCAGGCAGGATCGGATCTCATCCAGCGCTTTTTGCTGCGCCTCGTTCGGGGTGATGCCGTTCCCGTTTCGTCCGATTCTGGGAACGGAACCGGGGTCACGGAACCGTTCTTTTTCATACAGCGATACGACCCCTTTCCGCTCCAGGAGGCGGAGGAAATCGGCCCTCCGCAACCGGTCCGGCAATCCGGAAACCGGCATGTCTCCCTGTTCGCTCAAGAGCACCGCAAGGGCGCCCTGCCTGGCACTCAAAACAGTCCCTTCCGGGATCGTCTTCAGGCCGACCCACTTCTCCTGTCTCGTCCGGACGGCCGGGCGTTTCAGCCGCTCTTCCGAGATCATCAATCCGGATGACTCCAGGCGGTTCAGATCACCGTAAAGGTTTTTCCTGCCCATCAGTCGGCACAGGCGGTTCAGGGAGACCCCCTGGGGGAAAGATGACAGATGCCCCAGGATCTCCTTTTGAACGGCGGACAGGGAGATCTCCCCGCTGTCCTGGCATCCAGCCGGCCGGAGCCAGCGGTCGCTCCTCACATCGATCCCGCCGGGAAGGATCTCCCCCAGGACCTTTCCCAAGGGGTACATATAGTATCGGGAAATCCATTCGTAACAGGTAAGATCCCCTCGGTCGAACAGGGGTTCGGGATCAGGCAGATCTATGATTTCCCTTATTTTTTTATCGTTTTCGGCCTCGGGGGCTGTTTCGACGATCCAGCCGGTCATTCTTTTGCGTCCGAAAGGAACCAAGACCCGTTTCCCAAGGGCCACATCGGGAACCAAGGCCCCGGGAACGGCATAGGTAAACACTTCTTCGGAGGGGATCGGTATGGCAACCTTGACGAACATCCGTCCGGTCCTCGAAAGAGATGATGCCGGCACTCACAAGGGCATCAAAATGAACCCTTCCCACCTCGGGGAAAAACGGGGAAGGAGAGGGACCGAAAGGCTGTTTTTGAAAACACCCGGGATTGCGGGAGGAGGCGTGTCATTCCCCCTTGAGTTTCTCCAACTTTTCCTGCTTCATCTTGCAGTTGATGCAGAGGGTCGTCACCGGCCTCGCCATCAGCCTCTTCTCTGAAATCGGACCGCCGCAGACCTCGCAGATGCCGAAGACCCCTTCATCCATCCGCTTGATCGCTTCCCGCATCTTGAGGATCAGCTTTCTCTCGCGGTCCCGGATGCGGAGCTCGAAATTCCGGTCCGACTCGAGCGAGGCACGGTCATTGGGATCCGGATAGTTCTCCTTGACGCCGCTGGTCATTTCCGATACGGTCTTGCCAGCCTCCCCGAGCAGCTCATTGATTTTCTGGGTCAGCATATACCGGAAGAATTCCAGTTTCTCAGGCTTCATTGCCGCCGGTTTTGTCGGTTTGATTGCTTTCGGCACGTCTCTTCTCAACTCCTCATCGTCATCGTCAATTCGGACAAAGTCCTATATATGATTGCGGTGAATTTGTAAAGAAAAAATATGGGA
>CAZWTL010000047.1:0-21735 GCA_964637025.1 uncultured Syntrophaceae bacterium
TGGTCTTCTTGTGGAACAGGGCCACCCCCACCAGCGTGAGGGCGAACAGGATGAATTCCAGACGTATAGAGAACAGGGTGGGGATCATATTGCCTCGCAGTTCGACATGAGTATGATAGGGGTTCTCGCCTGCCGCCGCCTTTGTCCGGGTTTTTGACCGGCGGGGCGCGGCCGCCCCGTTTCCGGGATGACATTCAAGGCAGGCGTCTCGCCCAGCCGGTCATTGACTTCGGGTCGCCGTCACGATTTCCTGTTTCCGATGGCGTGGGTCTCCTTGTTGTACCATCCGTCGAAAATCGTCAGATCGGAACGGCCGTCCAACGAATGATAGTCCGTGACTTTTACGCCGCGCGCCTCGGTTTGATTTTTGTCATAGACCCGAACGTCGGTCACATGTTTCTCGTCCGCTCGGGATGAAACGACCGCTTTCAGTGTCCAGACCAGATCGGGCGGCATGTTCGCGTTTGTCACCAGATAGGCGCCGATCGGCTGGGGTATCTCCTTCGGGCCCGGAAGCCGTTTCCCCGGGCCATCGCTTTTCCAAAACAGCCAGTTCATCAATCGATCCTCCATCATCCCAACATGCAAAGATCGGCGTTCGATCGCCGCGGGTTCACATTCCGGCGTCCGCGCCGTCCGATGGGTCTCCGTCGGACTTCCGCATCGGTTTGCCGGGCCCCGGGGCAAGTCCGACGGCAGTGATGAACAACTCTCTGTTCATACGGGGAATCCTTCCGATTCCCCCTTCACCTTGTTGGGGCCCGATACATTAGCCCCATCTGTTTTGGCCGGTTATTTCGCCGGCGCATAGGTGATGGTCCTTTGTTCGTTCATCTTGACCTGGCCAGTGGTGGCGACAACGGTGATGACATTTTTCCCCTCGGTCAGCGGGACCTCCGCGGAGAACTGGCCGTCCTTGACGGTCGCGGTGGCCTCATTGACCTTGATCATCGCCCCGGCCGCTTCGGACCCGTTCACGCGGCCGCTGACGGTGACCACGGGCGTATTGACGGTGATGCCGTCCTTTGGCGCATCCAACTTCAAAACCAGGGTCATTCCGGCCTCCCAAGGTGGGTTGTCGCAACCGGCCATTGGCAAGACGGCCAGGGTGAACACGAACAACATGCCTGTGATTTTCAAAAACGTCTTCATATGATCTCCTTTCATGCTGCATCTTTCCGACATGCGTTTGAAAAAAGGTTTCTTCACGACCGCGCCTTTTTTGCCCGGGACTTTGATCCTTAATCCGAGGATCGAATGGCCCCTTCAAAACATTCACTGCACGAGCGCTGCGAACGTTTTTCCGGAACGATTCTTTACAGGACGGAAGCGAGAGTCGGGGGAGCCCGTGATGCATAGGTGAGCAGGTCAGCGGAGACGGCGTCGAAGGATCTTCCCTGAACGCAGCCGGCCCAAATGATCTTTCGGATCAACGGAATAGCCGGAATGCACGCAAGATCGACGCCGGACTGGATCTGATTCTGCCGTTGAGAGGAGACGAACAACCCGAAGAATTGAGGGGCATGAATAACGAAATCGTCTTTTTTGTCGCACGGCGGATCGGAGAATCCAAATGCGCCCGTATTGAGGAGGACCGCCAGCAGGAGGGCCAGGGATCTCTGCAGCCATCTCAACTTGAAGAACTTCATCGGCTTCCGGCGCTCCCCATGATTGTGAGGATTAACTCACAAAATGCTTGCGGAAAAAATGATCTTCTGCTATACATAAAACACGAACGATAATTCATGAAATTTTTTTCATGTATTGTAAGACCTAAAATGGACGGTTTGTCAAGCAAAAAATGTCCCGTGGCGGACGGTGAGGGCAAAAAGGGCGGCCGTGAAGGCGATGACGGGAAGCCTTGGGCCTTCATCACGAACCACGCAGCCGTTCTGGCCCTCCTTTTTCACCATCCTCGGATCACCGCCCGGGAGATTTCCCATGAGGTGGGGATCACGGAGAGAAGCGTCCGGATCATCATCAGCGATCTGGACCAAAGCGGTTACATCCGGAAGATGCGCGAGGGCAGGGGAGTCCGGTACCTGGTGGATTGCAAGCGTCCCATGCGGCACCGGACGCAGAGGGATGTGGCCGTCAAGCATCTTCTTTCGCTGCTGAGCGCCGGAGTGACGGGCGGCGGAACGAACAAAGGGTGAATCGGTTGCGCTCGACGGCTCGATGTGAACGGCGTCTCGTCTCGTGAAAGGGGCATGGCCAAGGCACGAATCCCGCGTGAAACCGGGCGATTCGGATTTGGAACTCCAATGCAGGCCGCCGCACCCGCATCCCCCGCGTTTCGGCAGCCGCTCAGGGTCCCCTGCGGATGGGCCGCCCCCGGAGCGGTTCCGTTCGCGATCCCCGGGAGGATGGCATTGCGGACGTCTTTCCGCTGGACGCGATCCAGTGCCGGAACGCCAGGATCGGATGGCAATAGATCATCCTGGGCCCGGAAAATCTCATCGCAGCCCTGATTTTTTCCCTCATGTTGCTTTGGTAGCAGTGAATCTGGCATTTGCCGCATGCCGGCTTGTCTTCGCCGAAGCGGCATGCAAGGGTTTTTTGACGGACGTATTCGTAAAGTTCTTTGCAATCCCCGCAACGCGCGTCAGCGCCGTGACGATACCGGCAATACATGTCGATCATGATGCCCGCCGTTTCGATTTCCCTGCCCCGTCTTTTCATCGATCGGACCGGCTTCATTCCTGTTTCCCCTGAGAAAGTCCGACCGCGTTTTGGGACAGGGCCCATGAAAGGCAGGGGCCGCCCGAAGCGCCGGCGCGATTTTGCGAAGCGGTTTTCAACAGTTCAGTCACACGGACATCCCGAAACGAGATCCGTATCAGGCTCGGACCGGGCGGGGATCAGGACGGGAACCCGACGGAACGTTTCCCTTTCGAGGCGCGGACGGCACGCAACCGCTAAATTCCCTCCTGGAGATCCACGGCGATCTCCAGGGTTCTCCCTTCCCGCAGCACCGTCAGTTTCACCCTGTCGCCGACCGCATGTTCGTCCAGGCGCGCGAGCAGCTTTCCAACGGTGTCCACCGGCCTTGCGCCGATTGCGGTGATGACATCTCCGGGGACGACGTCTCCGTCGCCGGAGACCCTGACGCTTTTCAAACCGGCCCGTTCCGCCGCCGAACCGGGATAGATCCTTAGAATGAAGATGCCATTCACGCCCGTGAAATTTTTCAGCCGTTCATTGAGACCCTCGTCGAGTTCGATCCCCAGGGTCGGCCGGGTGTATTTGCCGCTGCGGATCAACTGCGGCACCACCCGGTTCACCGTGTCCACCGGCACGGCGAAGCCGATCCCAGCGCTGGCGCCGCTGGGGCTGTAGATGGCCGTGTTGATGCCGATCAGGCGCCCCGCGGAATCGAGAAGCGGTCCGCCCGAATTGCCCGGGTTGATGGCCGCGTCCGTTTGGATGAGATGCTCGATCGTGTTGCCGTTGCTGCTGAGGGAGCGGTCCAGGGCCGAGACGATTCCGGTCGTCAGGGTCCAGTCGAGACCGAAGGGATTGCCGATCGCGAAGACCTTCTGGCCGACCTTGAGATCGTGGCTGGTTCCCAACGGAACAGGCGCAGGCCGCTTGAATCCCAGGCCGATCTTCAGCACGGCGATGTCGTGGGCCGGACTGGCGCCCACGAGGGTCGCCCGATAGTCGCGGCCGTCGCTGAGCTTCACCGTTGCCTCGCTCGCCTCCTCGATCACGTGAAAGTTGGTGATGACGTGCCCGGCGTCGTCCCAGATGAACCCCGATCCCGTACCTTTGGGCACCGTGAACACGTTGCGCGTCCAGAAATCCCGCACCACCGCCTTGGTCGTGATGAATACGACGGAATCGCGCGATTTCTCGAACAGCAAGATGGTCGTCTTTTCATCGGCCGCGAGGTCGCCTCGAGCCGTCACGGTCCGGGACGAGACCTCCGGCTTGGGGTTGCACCATCCCTGCAGGAAAGGGATCCCCCGCCAGAATGCCAGCACCAAGACGCCGACAAGCGCGAGCCCGAGGAGGCGCTTGAGAAGACGGTTTTGCTTGTCCATCGTTTCACTCTCCCCACGAATCGTGGATACGGACCTTGGCTGGGCTGCAAATAACCGGTTCGACCGCCAGGGAACCGCTCTTCAGCGCGAATATGGGGCACACGCGATTGGCATGTCAAGAGAATTTCATCGCCCCGGGGTTGTGGAGAGCGGCGGCTCGGGGATGCGGATCGTTTCCGGGCCGCCCGTTTCCTCTCCAGCCGCTCCCGGCCGCGGACAAGGGCGGAACCCTCATCCGGGGACAGGCGTCGTTCGGAGGCGCAGGCGTGGCCTTGGGGCCGACCTCCAGTTCCGGTCTCTCCTCGTGAACCATTCGCCGTTCCTGTCCGCGACCGCCCGGTCGATGTCGTGCAGGTCCGCCGGTGCATCCATCGTTTCCGCGTCGAGGTTTCCCCTTTTTCGGGCAGGGTGAAACGGGGATTGCCTCCTATTTCAAAAGGGACGGGAAGCCTTCGCCGAAGGCATAAGCCTGTGCCAATGCATCCGCCCCCGGCTCCCAAAGGGTCTTCAGCCCGTCGGAGACGATCTGGAATCCGGCCTTGGCCAGGCCGTCGTTCATCAGTTTGACCGCCTCGCCGCTCCACCCGTAACATCCGAATGCAGCCGCCTTCTTGTTTCTGAATTTGAGCCCCGCCATCATGTCGAGGATCAGCGCCACCGAGGAGAGGAATCCTTTGTTGATGGTCGGCGACCCCAGAAGGACGGCCTTGGATTTGAAGATTTCCGTCATCGCGTCGTTCTTGTCGCTCCGGGCGATGTTGAGGACCTTGATGGCGACGTCGGCGTCGCTGTTGGCAATCCCCTTGGCGATCGTCTCCGCCAGTTTTCTCGTCCCATCCCACATGGTGTCGTACAGGATCGCGATGCGGTTTTCCTGATACCCGTCCGCCCACTTCAGATATTGCTGCACGATCTGAAGGGGATTCTGCCTCCAGATGACCCCGTGACTCGGGCAGATCGCGTTCAGCGGCAGGTTCAATTTCACGATCTCGTCGATTTTTTTGGTCACCAGCGGCGAGAAGGGGGTGAGGATGTTGGCGTAGTATTTGACGGCCTCCTCATACAGTTCGGACTGTACGACCTGGTCGTTGAAAATGCGCTCGCTGGCCAGATGCTGCCCAAAGGCATCGTTCGAGAACAGGATGGCGTCGCCGGTGAGGTATTCCATCATGCTGTCCGGCCAGTGCAGCATCGGTGCCTCGACAAAGACCAGTTCCTTTGTCCCGAGCGAAAGCTTGTCTCCCGTCTTGACAATCTGAAAATTCCAGTCCTGGTGATAATGGCCTTTCAGGGATTTTACCCCATTGGCCGTGCAGTACACCGGTTTGCCCGGGATGCGCCGCATGAGGGCCGGCAGGGCGCCTGAATGATCCGTTTCCGCATGGTTGGCGATCACATAATCGATCTTGTCGAGATCGATCTCGCTTTGGAGGTTGTCCACGAAGGCGTCTGCAAACGGCCCCCAGACCGTGTCGATGAGCGCGGTCTTTTCGTCCCTGACCAGATAGGCATTGTAGGAAGAGCCCCGGTGAGCCGAGTACTCCTCACCGTGAAATTTTCGCAATTCCCAGTCCACCTTGCCGACCCATTCCACACTTTCCGCAACATTGATTTTCATGTCATCGCCTCCTTTGCAGATTGTCGTTTGAGGGATATTTACACGAGAACAGCCCTTCCGATCCTTGACTCAAGTCAAGCCGGCGGGACGCATCAATCCGTGAAGATTGACTGTCTTCCTTCCCTTGAAATCCCGCTGGACTCCGGACTGCGGCGTCATGACCCGGCGCCGCGTCCATTTCCCCTGATCATACGGCAGCCGGGTCCGCTCAGGCGGCTGCGGCCGCCGGACTCCGGAATGATCCGGATCTGCGCGCCGATCCGTTCCTTCAGGGCCGCCACGTGGGAGATGACGCCGATGAGCTTGCCGTCCTGGCGCAGCCCGGCCAGTGTTTCCAGCGCCGTTTCCAGGGCGTCCTCGTCGAGGGAACCGAACCCCTCGTCGAGGAAGAGGGAATCCACGCGGACGTTCCGGCTGGCCATCTGGGAGAGGCCAAGGGCCAGGGCCAGGCTGACGATGAAGCTTTCGCCGCCCGAGAGGTTTCGGGTGGAGCGGATCTCGCCTGCCTGGTCATTGTCGATCACGTTGAGTTCCAGGGGCTGAGCCTCGTCGCGGATCAGGAGGTATCGGTCCGTCATCTCCCGCAGGCGGCGGTTGGCGTGGGCGATCACGGTCTCGAAGGTCAGACTTTGGGCAAAATTGCGGAACTTCTTTCCGTCCGCCGAGCCGATGAGGTCGTGCAACTCGTCCCAGCGCGCCCATTCCCTTTGCCGCGCCGCAAGCTCCCGGAGGCGCTCCCGGCGGCTGGTCCGCTGGTTTTCGTTTGCGGACAGCGCCTGCTGGATGCCGCCGAGATCCATCCGCAGCTGCTTCGCCTCGGCGTCGACGGCTGCGATTTTTTCCGCAAGGTCCCCGGCGGACAGATCCGTCCACTGCCGCTTCCGCTCCCGTTCAAGGGCGTCGGCGCGGTCTTTGCGACGCGCCTCCAGACCGGCCTGTTGCGTCTTAAGGTCCCGCTCCCGTTGCGCAAGGATCTCCCTTTCTTCCGCGTCCAGGCGGGCGGAGAGGAAGTCCCCTTCGTCCTTGAACCCTTCTCCCTGCAGTCGAGCCAGCCAATGCCGTTCCGCCTCCCGGAGCTGCGAGGCCCGCTGGACGGTGCTTTCTTGCAGGGAATGGATTTTTTCCTTCAGGGTCCCGATTTCTCCTTCGGCCTGACCGTAAACTTCCCGGGCGTTTCCCAGTCTGGCATTGGCCCGGTCTGTCGCCGCGGCGAGCCCTCTTTCCTCCTCATCGGGATTCTTGTCTCCCAGCAGCTCCCGCCGGGATGCCGCCAGCCTTTCGTAAGCCTCCTGCAATCCTTCGCGCTCCCGGAGGCGCAGTTCCAAATCCTCAGTCCATTGGAGCCGCAGGGCCCGCTCCTTTTCTCCTGCGGCCTTCAGTTCCCCGGCCCGCTGCTCCAGGGTGGTTTTTTTTGCCTCCCTCGCCTGCCAGGCTTCTTGCCTCCCTGCCAGCTCCTGCAGGAAAGGCTCAAAGCCATCCATGGGCATTTCCTCGATGCCCAGCGGCTTCAGATCCTCGAGGACGGCCAGGCGATGCTGCTCCAACTCCGCGTCCAGGGCCGCTCCCTCTCCTTGCAGCCGCTTATGGTCCAGGACGGCTGTCTCCAGGCGGTGGCGGCTGTCCTGAAGGGCCTGGGCAGCGCTTTCCAAATCCCTGCGTGCCGCCTCCATGGCCTCCTGCGCCGATTTGTCGCGACGCTCCCGCTCCTCGGTCTGCCCCACGGTTTCCGCGATTTCGGCGATTTTTCGGCGAACCATTTCCCGTTCGGCATGGAGCCTTGCAGAAGATTTTCCCGCATCGATCTCCAGCCCCAGTGTGAACAGGATTTCGGCGCATTGGGTCCGATCCGCCTCCAGGGCGGCCCGCCTTTCCGCGATCTGCTGTTCGACCTGCAGAATCTCCGTTGCGATCCTGACCCGGTCGGCTTCCCGTTCCCCCAGTTGCCGGGAGATTTCCCGGAAGCGGATTTTCTGTTCCTTCAGTTCCGTTTCCGCCCCGTCCAGGGCCGGCAGGTTTCCCGCGGCATAAGGGTGTGCCGTCGCTCCGCACAGAGGGCAGGGCCGACCGTCCACCAGCCGCCTCCGCTCTTCTTCGAGGCTGCGGATCCGGTTGAGCAGGACCACCTGCGCCTCCAGACCGGCAATCTCTTTTTCAAACCGGGCTTTTTTCTCGCCGCAGGCCTCGATCTCGATTTCGACCGCGCCGTGCCGGTCGAGCCGTTGCGCCAGACCCGCCTTCAGCCCCTCGAGGGCGGAGGAGGTCCGATCGATCCGCGTCGCGGTTTCCTCTGCCCGCTCCAGCATCCGCTCGCGTTCCCTGGCGTGATCCAGGTCCGTTCTCCACTCCCCGATGTCTCGCCCCTGCAGGAGTTGCGCGATCCCACCGGCGAGGTCCCGGAGGGCGCCCTTTTGCTTCTCCAGGGCCAGACGGGCCCGCTCCCGTTCCTGCTCCCTGACCGCCACGGCGTCCCGGCTGGACCCCCTTTCCCGGGCGGCCTCGTCGATCCTTTCCTGCGTCTTGGCCTGTTTCCAGGCCACTGCCCGGAGCCCGGCCACGCCGCGTTCGATGGCCGCAAATCGGGTCGCCAGCAGGGCGTCCGCCGCATGTCCTGCCCGGTATGCCAGGGTCTCCTCCAGAGAGGAACGAACCTCTTCCAGCCCCCGTTCATGGGCATCAATACGGCCCTGACCATTCGTGATCTGGCCTTCGATCTCCGTGATCGCCCGGGCCCGTTCCGCGAGCTGTCTGTCCTGTTCTTCCAGCCGGACATCGAGGGCCCGAACCTGCCGGAGGATCTTTCCTTCCGATGCCTGGCGGGACAGTGCCTCCTGCAGCGACTCCTCTGCGGATTGTCTCGCCGCCAAGGCGGCTGCCCCCGCCCTCTCCTTTTCGGGCAGCAGGGCCAGGGCGACCTGGAGCTCCTTCTTCTCTTTGGCCTGCATCTCCCGCAACACCGCGACGGAACGGAAATCGCTTTCCAGGCCTAGGGCCTTGAACTCCCGCTCCAGCCTCCGGGCCTCGGGCGCGAAGGCCAACTCCTGCGCCGTCAGGTCCCGCTGCTGCTTCTCGATCTCCTCCAGCTCATGCCCCAGGGACTCCATGCCCTGGAGCCATGCCAGGGCCCTGGTCCATTCCTGCAGCCTCCCGGCAACCTCGGCTTCCAATCTCCGCTTCTCCTGCAGTCGTGTCGTCAACGCCTGCTCCTCTTCCGCGCCCAGAATCCGGATCCCCTTCAGCTCCGCCTCGATCCGGTCGAGCTTTTCCCGCTCCTCGGCTCGCCTCTCGTGCACCCGGATGGAGATTCGGCTGTAGATTTCCGTTCCCGTGATCTGTTCGAGGATGTCCGAGCGCTCGTTGGAAGAGGCCTCGAGAAAGGCGGCGAATTCCCCCTGTGCAAGGAGCATCGACCGGGTGAACCGTCTGAAATCCATCCCCGTTGCCTCTTCGATGAACGCGCCGACCTCGTTGATCCTGGATTCCAGGACTTTGCCGGTATCGGCGTCGACGATTTCGTGCCGGGACTGCTGCAGTTCGCCGTCGGGCCTCTTCCGGGCCCGGTGTTGTCGCCAGTGGCAGCGGTAACGGCCCCTGCCGGTCTCGAAGACGACCTCGGCGAAGCATTCGCCGGTCTGGCGGGACATGATCTCGTTGCCGCCTTTCGTGACCCTGCCCAGGCGGGGGGTGGCGCCGTACAGGGCCAGGCAGATCGCGTCCATGAGGGTGGTCTTGCCCGCACCGGTCGGGCCGGTGATGGCGAAAAGGCCGTCGGAGGTGTAGGCAGGGTGGGTGAGATCGATCTCCCATTCGCCCGCCAGCGAATTGAGGTTCTTGAAATGAATGCCCAGGATCCTCATGTCGATCCCCCTATACCGCCCTCGTGTCCTGCTCGGAGAGGGAGACCAGGATTTCCCGATAAGCTCCGAGGAGATCCGGCCGCCGCTCCTCGGAAACCCTGTAGGCCTCCAGGCAGCGGTCGAAGACATCCACGGCGTTCAGATCGTCCAGCGTCTCCTCCGTGTTCCCGCCGCTCAGGGCCCGTTCCACCCGATGCCTGTTCTTCACCCGGAGGATCTCGATCCCCGTTTCCGCGACCGCTTCCTCGAGGCGATTCTGGAGATTCCCCGCCTCCTCGTCCCCCTCGTACAGGATCTCGATCCAGGGGCGGCTTCCCTGACGCTTCAGCGCTTCGAGACCGGCCTTCAGGGCCGGCCAATCCCCCCTGAGGGTCCGAAATTCCCGGAAACGGGGAACGGGGATCTCGCAGACCGCGGGCGCTCCGGCGGAGAACTCCAGAAGGACGACGCTCTTTTGCTGCTGGGCTTCCCCGAAGCCGATAGCGAGGGGAGAACCGGAATAGCGGATGAAATCGGACCGTCCCACACGCTGCGGGACATGGAGATGCCCCAGGGCGAGGTAGTCGATGCCCTCGGGAAAGACATCCCTCCCCACATGGAGGAGGGAGCCGATATAGAGCTCGCGCACCCCGTCGCCCTCCACGGTCCTTCCGCCCTCGGTGTAGAGATGCCCCATGGCCACGATGGGCACCTCCCTTTCCAGGGCCGTCCGTTTTGCCAGCGCGGCGTCATAAACCCTTCGGTAATGGGACCTGATCCCCTCGACGATTTTCCGCTCCTTGTCCTCGGCGCTTTCGCCGGCTTCGGCGGTGCGGATGTCCCGGTCCCGCAGATAGGGGACGGCGCAGACGATCAAACCGGGTCCGCCATCCGGTCCCGGTACGACGATGGCTTCGTCTGCGGCCGATTCGGCGGCGCACCCCACGACATGGATGTTGAGGAATTTGAGGAGCTCCCGGGGGGCGTCGAGAAAGGTCGGGGAGTCGTGGTTGCCCGCCGTGACCACCACATGGCGGTTCGGTGCGGCGGCCGTGCGACACAGGAAACGGTAGTAGAGCTCCTGGGCGCGGTTGCTTGGGGCGGCGCTGTCGAAGACGTCGCCCGCCACCAGGAGGAGATCGATCTCACGGCTCTCGATGACCCCTTCCAACCAGTTCAGAAAGCCCTCCTGCTCGTCGTACCGCTTGCGGTGATCGAATGCGCGGCCCAGGTGCCAGTCGGAGGTGTGAAGCAGCTTCATGCTCGATCTTTCTCCCTGATGCGGGCGAGGTTCTGAATAACGGGCATGGCCGACGCCTCCGGCAAAAGGGACCTGGTAGGGCGCGCAGGGGGCGGCGGCCCGAAGCGCGCGCGGGGTTTCAAACTCTGCGGCATCAGTCGGTTTCGTAGCAGGCGACGATTTCGCCGAAATAGAGGGTGTGATAGTCCTTCCGGGGATAGAGGTCCCTGTCGAGATTCCCATCGAGATGGGTCGGATCCATGGCCGATTTGTAGACGATGCGGCATTCGTAATGGCGGCCACGCGTTTTGATGATCGGTGAGGCTACCTTGCGGCTGTCTGCCGTATCCAGACGGCAATGTTTGAACTTGTCCACGTCCCTGCCCGATTTCGAACCGCAGAAAGCGATCGCCTCGCGCAGGTCTCCATCCGGGAGGGTGACGGTGAAATCCCGGGCCGCCTCGATGATTCCGAAGGTGTGCCGGCTGGAGCGCACGGCCACCATCATGATAGGCTTCTGCCAGACGATGCCGAAGGCGGCCCATCCCAGGGTCATGGTGTTGAGGGCTTCTCCGGCCCGAACGGTCAGGAAAGCGCCCGCCTTGATGCGGCTCATGCTCTCCTCGGCAACATGCAGGTAATCCACGTCTCTCATGAAAAATCTCCTTTCCTGATGAAATTCCCCGTGGCCGCCGATGCGGCCATCCGGAGCGCCCCGCATATCATCTGCCCCTGCGGAGGGGGTGCGACCCGCAGGCGGCGCGAAAGCCCCGAGCTTCAGGCCGGAGGCCAGATCTTTTTGAAGGCCGTCTTCGGGAAGAAGCAGTAGGGGCATTCTTCAGGCGGCTCTTCGCCGTAATGGATGTATCCGCACATGCGGCAGCGCCATGCCGGGGTCCTTCCCGTCTCGGGGTCGTTCAGGTCGAGCCCCCGGAGCAGCGGCAGATCCTCCAGGGACGGCATGCTCGGCTTGTAGCCGTTCAAGACATGTGCCGAGACGATCAGCCGCTGGACCTCGCTGGTTCCCTCGTAGATGCTGAAGAGACGGATGTCCCGGAGCAGCTTCTCGATGGGAAACATCCGGGTGTATCCGTAGCCTCCGAAGATCTGGAGGGCCTCGTTCGCGACCTCCATGGCCGCTTCGGTCGCATAAAGTTTGGCGATGGAGGCGCTGATGGTGGGATCCATCCCCTGGTCCGCTTCCCAGGCCGCCTTCCACACCAGGAGCCGCGCCGTCTCCACCTTCTGATACATCTCCGCGAGCTTGAACTGAATGGCCTCGAAGTTGGCGATCTTTGTCCCGAAGACGCGCCGCTTCTTGGCGTAATCGATCGCGTATTCCATGGCCGATCGGGCGGCGCCCACCGCAAAGGCGCCGATGATGGGCCGGGTGCGTGAGAAGGTCTTCATGGCCAGCACGAATCCCTTCCCCGGTTCGGCAACGACGTTTTCCAGGGGAACCCGCACGTTCTTGAAGTTAAGACCCGCCGTATTGGAGCAGCGCTGCCCCATTTTGGGTATGGCCTTCCCGACACTCACCCCTTCCTGGTTCCTTTCGACGAGAAAGGCGCCGATCCCCTCATGCTGGCTCTTGGGATCGATGGTCGCGAAGACGGTCATGTAATCCGCGACGCCCGCATTGGTGATCCAGTACTTGGTGCCGGTGAGGATGTAGAAATCCCCCTGCCTTTCCGCCCTGCACTGCATCGAGGAGACATCGGAACCCATGGTCGGTTCGGAGGTCGCAAAGCAGATCCGTTTGAACTGGCGGGCGAAAAGGGGCAGTACTTTGCTCTTGAGCCGCTCGTTCTCCGAGAGGATCAGCGGCTCCATGCCGAGTGAATTGTCGAACAGGGATGTGGCCACGCCGGGGCAGACTGCGGCGATCTCTTCCGTAAGAATGGCACCCTCCACGAGTCCGAGCCCCTGTCCCCCGTATGGCTTGGGAATGTCGCTGTTCATGATGCCGAGTTCGAAGGCCCTCTGCAGCAGGAAGAGGGGGATCTCCTCCCTGTCTTCGTAATGCCATACCGCAGGCAGGAGTTCCCGGACGGCAAAGTCGCGGACCCTGGCCTGCAACGCCTTTTGCTGTTCGTTCAGTTCAAATTGCAGCATCATTTCCTCCCGGGATCGTTCAGTCGGCAAACGTGTGCGCCGATGGTTTCGGCACCCGGCCTCAGGGAAGGCGCAGAGGGGGTGGCGATTCATGAGCCGGATCCCCCAGATGAAGCCGCTTCCCCGCGGACGGCACTCAAGGCATGAAACACCGGATCAAGCGAGTCTGTTTTATAACATTGCCGCAGGGATACCGCAATGGGTTTGCGATTCCCGGGGAATGTCCGCGCCCCTCGGCATCGGATTTTCGGAGACCGCCGTCGATCCTGCGGCCGCAATGGTTCTCCGCATCGTGACCGCGATGAAACGCCCTCGGCGTCTGTCCGCTGTGGGCCTCCTCCAGCGAAGGAAACGGTCTCCGGGAGCAGCGTCCCCGGGCGCCGTTGCCCGGTTGTGGGATCGGCGGCGTGAAATTTTTTCTTGACTTCGCACCCGAAGCCCTATATGAAAGCCTCCAAAATACATAGTCCGGGCGCGTGAACAGGCTGACGCCTTCACTCTATTTGGCCTTCCGGTTTCCTCCATCCCGATTCCCCTTCTCGTAAAAAACTTCAGGGATAATTTTTTGCATCACGATCGGCTGGATGAAGAACCGGGCAGGAGCGAAAACATGAACGATATGAAAATTTTGAAACCCTTGGCTTTTGCCGGAGTGATTGCCGGCACCGTTCTGGTGACCAGCCTCTATTTTTCCGGAGGGAAGTTGATCGGGTCGATGGTCGTTGCGGACTGGAAGGAAGATCGTACCGTGGATTTGATCAAAGCCCATCTTGAGAGCAAGCAGGCCCGTATTCCGCACGAGGAGCTGAGGGAGGTGGCCAAAACCATATACGATGCCTCGCGCAGTTATGGCGTGGATTACCGGCTGGTGCTGGCCGTTATGGACACCGAGAGCAACTTTCGCCATGACGTGGTTTCCCAGCAGGGGGCGATCGGGATCATGCAGGTCAAATCCATCGTGGCCCGCGAATTTTCACGGGAGGTGGGCATATCCTACAAAAAAGAGGTTCTGCAGTGTCCCCATGCCAATGTCCGCTTCGGCGTCTATTATCTCTCCTGGCTCAGCCGCTATTTCGACACCGACAGCGCGGTCCTTTTCGCTTACAACGTGGGTTTTACCCGCGCCCGTCGGAGCATACAGAAGGACAGCGAGCCGCATACCCGTTACACCCGCAAGGTCATAGAGGAGTACGAGCGGAACCGCGCCAGATTCCCTGTCGCCTGATTCGCCGCTATCCCGGGGCGCAAACCGCATAAACGGGATGAAGTCCTTGACGCCTTGTCCTCGGCAGACGGATCGGTGAAGCCGGATCGGACGCGGCAGATCAACGGGATGGGCAGCCTTGCCCCACGATGGATCGGTAACGGTCGGGATCCGTGTCTCCCTCCGTGGAAAAGAGCAGGACGGTCGAACGGTCGTCCAGCTTCAGATGGTCCCTCAATCCCCGGTACTCGTCCATTTTCATGATGCAGCAAAGCAGCCCCAGGGAAACGGCGCCGGATTCGCCGGAGACGATCGGAGGATCGCCCTCGAGGGGCGCCGCCAGCCTGCGCATGCCTTTGACGGCCACCCAGTCCGGGCAGGAGACGAAAGTGTCCGCGTGATTCTTGAGAATATGCCAGGCAATGATGTTGGGCGCGCCGCAGGCCAGGCCGGCCATGAGGGTTTCCATGTCGCCATCCACCACACGGATGTCGCCGTCTCCGGCAACAGCGCCTTGATACAGACAGGCGGCCGCCTCGGCCTCCACAACGGCCGCAACGGGGTTATGCCCCGGGAAACGATTGGCAAAATACCCCAGCACGGCGCCTGCCAGAGAGCCTACCCCGGCCTGCACGAACAGGTGGGTGGGGCGTCTGCATCCGTAGGCCTCCATCTGTTCGTCGGCTTCCATGGCCATGGTCCCATAGCCCTGCATGATCCAGGCGGGAATGTCCTCATAGCCCTTCCAGGCCGTATCCTGGACAACGACGCCGTTTGGGGTTTGTGACGCGGCTTCGGCGACCCTGCGGACGCATTCGTCATAGTTTGCGTCTTCGATGGTCCCAACGGCGCCCTCATTCAGGATATGCTCCAGACGGGCCCGTGTGGAACCTTTGGGCATATAAACGACCGCCTTTTGTTTGAGCTGTCTGGCCGCCCAGGCCACTCCGCGGCCGTGGTTGCCGTCCGTCGCCGTAAAGAAGGTGGCATGACCGAATGCCTTGTGCACCCGGTCCGAAATCAGGACCTCATAGGGCAAATCGGACACATCCTTTCCGATCGTCTTGGCGATGTATCGCGCCATGGCAAAGGAACCCCCCAGAACTTTGAAGGCGTTGAGTCCGAAACGGTGGGATTCGTCCTTGACATAGATGTTCATTAATCCCAGGTCACGGGCCATGCGTTTCAATCTGACCAGGGGCGTCGGACGGTATTGAGGGAAGCTCTTGTGGAAATCGCGGGCCTTGCGGACTTCGTCCAGGGCCATAATGGGGAGGCGGCTGTCTTCGGTCTTCGGCATGGAGTTGACTGCCCATCGGATCGCTTTCATTGAGGATCCCCTTCGTTCATGGTTTGCCGATGCCGGTTGCCTGAAACGATGCGACAAGCCGAAGTCCCTGCTTCAGGCGTTGACGTCCCTTCCATCCGTCCGGGTTCAAACTTCCTTTCATCGGCCGCAGTGCGTTTCGGGGCAGCGGCGCTCTTTCTCCCGCTGGCGGCCCCACTCAAACGGTCACGACGCGGCGTGGTTCATCCACGAACAGCAAGTGACATTCCACGGGTCGTCCCGGGAAGATCTTCTCGATGATGGTCCGGTAGCGGGCCATCTGGCGGCGGTATTTTTCGGCGAGATGGCCGACGCGTCCGGTCTTGAAGTCGATGAGGGTGATGCGGTCCGGGGCGATGATCAGTCGGTCCACGATGCCGAAGCCATGGGTGTCAGAGAGGTGCTGCTCCGTCAGGGCCTTGCCGGGTCTGAACAGGATCTCGCGCACCCTGGCGGAGCTTAAGAAACGGTCGACGGCGGTCCGCTCTTCGGGGGTCAGACCGTCGAAGGCGATCGTCTTGCGGCCGCCCGAGAGCCGGGCCAGGGCTGCGTGGATGCGAAGCCCGCGATCGATTCCCGCCTCGATGTCCGCGGAGCGCAGGGCGGGGTCCATGTCGTCCGCGTCCGCCGGGACGGGAGGAGCCGGGGGCAGTTCCGGCGCCGTCAACGGCTCATGATCCCGAGGAACGGGCGCTGTGGTTCCGTAATGGCGCCTCCAACCGAATTCGGTCCGCTCGGCGTCCGGGATGGAGCCCTCGACCGTCTGCCGCATCAATTCGCTGAAGCCCTTCAGTCCGCCCTCCCGATCGGCCCGCAGGACGATGGTCAGGCTCTGGGCGGCGCGCGTCGCCGCGACGTAAAGCAGATTGGCCGTCTCCTCACCCTTCTCTTCCAACGCTGTTTCCGCCGCAGCGGCGATGGCCGCGGCGCCCGGGATCGGGCCGGACGCCAGGAAGTCCAGCTCCTGCCTGCTCAGGCGCAGCGGGCAGCCGTCGTCGGGGTCGGGGATCACGGGCGACCGTTCGATCCCCTCCTTCCAGAAGAGGAAGACATGCGGAAACTCCAGCCCTTTGGTGCCGTGGATCGTGGCCAGTTTCACCCGGTCGGCGTGCTCCCCCTCGGGAACGGTGATGAGGTGGGACATGGCCAGAAGGTAGCGAAGAAGGGCGGACGCATCGACGGCGTCGGGCCGATCGAAGTAACGCTCCGCCTCGTCCCAGAGCGTCTCGACGAGGACGCGGGGAAAATGGGGTGCAAGGGCCTGCAGGGCTGCGGCCAGGTCCGCGAAGCGGTGCGGCTCGGGCGTGCGGCCGACGGTGCCGGCCAGCCGGTCGAGAAGGGTTGTGAGTTCCCCGCCATAGCCCAGCGATGCGAGGGAGCGGGGGATGAAGCGGCCGTCGTGGTCGTCGAAAAGGGCGATGAGGCAAAGCCAGATCGCCGCGCCTTCGCGGAGCGAAAGCAGCTCGCGGCCGCGGATTCCCGATGTGGGGATGCCCGCCTTGGCCAGGGCGGCGGCGGCCCTGTCCATGTGCGCGTTGGTGCGGCAGAGGACCGCGATTTGGCCCAGGGAACAGCCGCACGCCTCCTTTTTCCGAATCAGGGTGTCGACGAGCCGTTCGTAGGCCGGGTCGTCGCCGTCTTCGCAGGGGGCCGGGATGACCGCCACCTCGGACAGTCCGCCGTAGGGAAGGTTTCGCTCTGGAGGGGGCGCCTGCAGATGGACCTTGTCCGTGCCGGCAAAAAGCGCGCCCACCAGGTGGTTGAAGAAGGCGATGAGGAGCGGCGTGGAGCGGTAGTTCCAGGGGAGGGTCTCGACGGCGATCTGACCGCTTGCGATCGCGGGGGTGACGCGGGCCCTGAGGAGGTCGGGTGCCGCGCCTCGCCACCGGTAGATCGACTGCTTCCAGTCCCCCACGAGAAATACGGACCTCTCCCCCCGGGCGTCCTCACCGACGGAGCCGAGAATCTCCTCGATCAGGGGCACGAGCAGGGTGAACTGGATCTGCGAGGTGTCCTGGAACTCGTCGAGGAGCAGATGGGCGGTGCGGTGGAATCCCAGCTCGTAGAGCCGGGCCATATAAAGCGGCCGGTCCGGGCTGTCGGGCCCGTCGAGGGAGATGAGCGCTCTGGGCAAATCGTCGAAATAGAGCCGGCCAAGCCTCTCCTTCTCCTCGTCCAGCAGCCGGGTGCGCAGGTCGATGAAGCGCTTCAGCAGAGCGCTCCGGAGACGCCGGGTGTTGATCAGGTGCCGGGCCACGATCCGCCGCATGACGGGATAGAGTTCCCGCAGTGCAGCATAGGCGCCGCTGTTGCGGTCGCGCGCCGCGATCCTGACCTCTTCCAGATCCGCCCTGATCCAGAGGGAGCGCTTGAGATCCACGGCGCTGAGAGGGGTGCTGAGCGGGGCCGCCACCTGGCTGCGCAGGACGCCCTGGGTCGCCTCGAAAACCGACTGCGCCTGCTTGCGCAGAGCGTCGTATTCCGCGTTGAGGCGCGCCTGTTCGGCCTTGAGCTTGTCGAGCAAGCTTGGGGGACACTCCCATGCGGACAGCGCCTCCCTGGCGTCGTCGAGGGCAGCGAGCAGCGACTCGGGCTGCAGGCGAAGGATGCGGGCAGCGATCACGATGCTTTCCAGGTCGGCGAGGACCCGGGGGTGGGTGAAGAAGCGCGAGTTGGCGCCCTCGGTGATGAGGGCGGTCTCGTGTTCGTCTGCCACCTGCGGCACATAGGCCTCGGCGGAGAGGAACCGGTGGAAAAGGGCGTCGATGGTCGAGAAGTGGACTTTGGCGGCCCGCATGATCAGCGCAAGTTTTTCGGCCGGGGATTCCTTGCCCTTGTCCACGGCTTCGATGATCCGTTTTTCCATCTCCGCGGCCGCGGCCTTGGTGAAGGTGGCGGCGACCACGAACTCCCCGGGACGGTCCAGGTGGTCGCGGACCTGCCGGGTGAGACGGAAGGTCTTGCCGGAACCGGCCGAGGCGGTGACGAAGAGGCTTTTTACCATGGCGGGCCTCCGGTCCGGTAGAGGTCCGGTTTCAGACAGAGCGCCTTGTGGGGGCAATGGACGCAGCCCGGAACGCGGAAGTTGGGGGCGAAGCGTTCCAGACGGATCATCCCGTCGAGCCGCAAGGCGATCTTCTCCAGGATATCGTCGCAGGCGGCCAGGTCCTCGTCGGGCAGCCGTCCTTCGTAGTCGCCCCGGACGCGGGGCCGCAGGAAGAGGTAGGACACGGCCAGCCGGCCGGCCGCCGCCTTGCGGTTCTGCAGGGCGAGATAGGCATAGAGGACGAGCTGGAAGCGGTCGTCGAAGCCGTCGGGCTTGTCTGCCAGGTCAGCGAGCCGCGTTTTTGCGGAACCCCCGTTTTTTTCCTTGTATTTGAGGTCCGTGATCAGCAGACAGTCGCCTTCCCGCTGCAGGCGGTCGATACGGCCCTGAAGCCGGTAGCGGTTGACCCCGAAAACCGCCTTCAGGCTGATCTCGGTCTCGGTGACGGCGTCGGAAAAGAGGAGCGGACGGCCCGTTTCCTGCTCCCATGCCGCGATGTCGGCGAGGTGGCTTTCCACAATGGCCTTGCGTACCGCCTGATCGGAGAGTTTTTCGTTGACCGCGCGATCCCCTTTCCAGGCGGCGTCGAACCGTTTCCGCCACTGCACGATGGCTGGCTCTTGACCCTTGAGTGCGGCGAAGAAGCGGTGGAGGAAATCGCCGATCATGAGGTTGGCCCCCTCTTCGTCTTCGAAACAGGGGGGCGGTTTCACCCCCTCGATCTCTTCGAGGATGAAGCGGAAGGGACAGGTGAAAAAACGCTGCAGGGATGTGAAGGACCAGGGATGCCGACGCAGCCGCTCCTGCAGGGAATCCGTGTTTTCGATGCCGGCGCGGCCCTCAGGCAGCCGGAACGGCGTCGGGATCAGGCGCCGCTTCACCGGGGACCGGCCGAATTCGATGGCGAGGAAGGAGAAGTGGGGCGACGGCGCCTCGCCGCTGGCCTGATCGTAGAGGGCGGCGATGTGGGCGGTCCGGCCGAAGGAGAGGAACTGCCGGAGGGCGAGGTCGTCCGCCTCGTACTGGGTCTTATAGAGGCGGGGCATATGGATCAGGTTCAGATAGGGGCCGCTGAAGGGCTTGCTCGGGAAGATCCCGCTGTTCATCGGCGCGATCACGGCGCGGCCGTAGGGGATGCCGGTCGCGTCCCCCAGGGCGACCACCTGGATCGGCGCGTTCTTGCGGCCATGCAGCCTCAGCTTTTTGGAGGCGATGAAATGGTCGGCCAGGATGGACCAGTCGCGGCCCATGGCGGGACGGAATCGTTCCAGTTCGTCGCAGAGCGCGATCCCCGCCTCGAAGGCGGACCGGTCGGCCTCATCGAGTTCGTTCCAGCGCGACGAGAGTTCCCCCACGAGGCCCCGCCTCGCCTCTGCAAGGCCCCGGCCGTTGCGGACGGCCTCGGCCAGGCGGTGAGCCGCCGCGAAATGGGGAAAGGGGAGCCAGAGGGAAAAGTTGACCTGGCCGCCCAGGGGGCGAAAGAGGAGCTCCCATAGGTAGAACGAGAGCCGCTCGTCCAGGGGAACGATGAAGAGCTGTTCGTCGTCGCTGCGCCGCGCGCGCAAAAAGGCGTCGATTTCCCCGGCGATGAGCGCCGGCAGGGCGGACCGCTCCGAGAGTTCCGAAAAGACGAGGCCATCGCCGTCGCCCCTTTTTTCAGGGATGCCGATTCGCCTCACGAGGGAGAGGGCGGTTTCATATTCCGGAGGCTCTTCCGGCATACGGGGGCCGAAGAGCGGCGCGTCGGCGAAAAGACGTTCGGCCGGGATGCGGTCGAAGAATCCCTGATTGGCCGGCGTCATCAGGGGCAGACCGACGAAGAGATCTCCAGGACGCGGCTTCAGCCCGGCGAAACGGGCCGCCTCGAAGGGGGGATAGAAAAAACCTTCCGCGGCCAGACTGCTGCGGAAGGTTTCCAGCAGGGTGAAGAAGCCGTCAATCCGGGCGAACTGTTCCGGCCCGATGCGGTCCAGGGAGCGCAGTTCCCCGCCGGTCACCGTGAATTCGGCCATTGCGGTCAGGAAGGAGAGCAGCCTCCGGGTGTCGGCCGGGGCCAGGGAACGGCCCTCTTCCCGGCGCCTGAGGGCATGGAGCCGGAGAAAGGCCTCATCTTCAGGCAGGGCGTTGCGGCCGGTGGCCTCGGCGATCCGTCTCGTCCGGTAGTCGTCATAGGAGAGGATGGCCGGAAGCAGTCCGCCGATCCGGGTATGAACGAGGTGATGCAGGAAGTCGCGGCCACGGCCCGTCAGGGCAACCACCGTCAAGCCGCTCATGTCGGGATAATGGCCGCCAAGACGCTCGATGACGGCATCGACGGACGACCGGAGGCCGCCCGGCCGCGGGTCGGTATGGATGCGCTGAGAGGCCATAACGGCAGCTTCCGATCCTGTTCCGGGGGGAGGAAAACACGCCTGGAAAAAGCGGATTCAATGAACCATTTCGTCCCGCTTTTGTCAATCCTTTCAATGAGGAGACATGAGAAAGGAAAGCTTGGCAATGATCTGAAAAAAATGTATGGATATAATCATCCGCGGCGGTGATCATCATTGATCCATGCCTGCCCGATATGCACGATTCGCTTTTCGCCGAAACACCATTGGGATGGCAACTGGGGGGAAAATCCATGACGGATGCATCCTTTCTCGGGTTGGCGCAAAATGCGGCCTTGTTGCTTGCGATGGCCTTGCTTTTTGATGTGGCGGCGAACCGGTGGCGCACTGCGCCATCGGTTCCCTGGCAGGCGGTTGTCGGTCTCATGGTCGGCATCATTGGCATCATTGTCATGCTAACGCCCTGGACTTTCGGCTCGGGCATCATATTTGATACGCGTTCAGTGATGCTCGGCACATCCGGACTTTTCTTCGGACCTTTCCCCACGACCATAGCGATGGGAATGACCGCATCGTTTCGTTATTATCAGGGTGGAACGGGCGTATGGACGGGCATCGCCGTGATTCTCGCTTCAGGATGTATCGGGATTGTATGGCGCCATTATCGCCGCCGTCCTTTGGAAGAAATCTCCTGGCGGGAGCTATTTCTTTTCGGCATCGTCATTCATATGGCCATGCTGGGCCTGATGTTTACATTGCCATCGAGGACGGCATTGCTTGTCCTCTCGAAAATTGCCTTGCCGGTGATGCTGATCTATCCTGCGGGGACCGCTTTATTGGGAACCTTGATGGTCAATAGGATGCGGCTCGAGCGGACGGGGGAGGCATTAAGGGAGAGCGAAAGGAAATACCGGCTCGTCGTCGAAAATGCAGCGGAAGCCATTTTGATCGCCCAGGACGGCATATTGAAATATAT
>CAZWTL010000048.1:0-16315 GCA_964637025.1 uncultured Syntrophaceae bacterium
CACGCCGCCAGCGTTTGTTCTGAGCCAGGATCAAACTCTCCAGTTTTAATCCTGAAGGAGATTTCTCTCCTTAACTGCTCGTGTACAAAGGACCCACAAATCAATTATCCCACTATTCAATTTCCAAAGAGCCAGCTGAAACGAGTCGGTTCATATAAGCCAATTTTGATTTCCTGTCAAGAACTATTTCAGGAAGCTTTCCGTCTCGCATCACCACCTTTTTGGGGTGGAAGGTGATTATAATATCATCCCGAATGCGATGTCAAGCGGAAATCAGAATTTTCTTTTTTGCACCAGCTCTGTCAACGAACGAGGGCGTCTTCTACCTCACCCACACCCAGGAGTCAAGCATTAATTTCAATTTTTTTTGTGAATCTGAAATTGTCCGTAAAATCGATTGAAATGACCGGGGCACCGGCAATCTGTGGCCCTTGGCCGCGCCAGGAGGGTGTCACACATGATCCATCGTGCTGACGCTCCATGCGAAAGGGTCCATGGGTACGGGATTGAAATCAGGCTTTCTCAGTCGACCACGGAGAGGATCGCATACCTCTTTTTCCCCTTCCGCAGACGGATCTCTCCTTTCCCGTCCAGGTCGGCAAGGCCGATCCTTTCGTCGAAAGCCATGATCTGCCGGTCGTTGACGTAGCCCCCCCCTTGGGCGATCAGGCGTCTCGCCTCCCCCCGTGAGGAGCAGAGACCCGCGTCCTGGAACAGCTCGAATGCAGGGATGCCCTGCACCAGCGCTTCACGTCTTTTCTGAATCGAAGGCATCGCATCGGTGCCCAGCGCATCGGTGGACCGGGGGATGGTGCTGGAGGGGAAAAGCCCGTCCGAAACCGTCCTGCTCCCGAAGGCCTCGGCCGAGGCCTTCCAGGCGCCCACCGCCGCCTCCTGCCCGTGGGTGATCTTCGTGGCCTCGAAGGCCAGGACCGCCTTGGCCATGTTCAGACGGCTCTCTTTCAGCGACGCCGCCTGCCGGATTTCCTCCATCGGCAAAAAGGTGAAGAGGGCAAGGAAACGACCCACATCCCCATCTTCCGTGTTGATCCAGTACTGGTAATACTCGTAGGGAGACGTCAAGGCGCCATCGAGCCACACGGTCCCCTTTTCGGTTTTTCCCATCTTATGACCCTGGGACGTCGTGATCAACGGGAACGTCATGCTATACGTCGCCTTTCCCTCGATCCTGCGGATCAGGTCGATGCCCGCCACCATGTTGCCCCACTGGTCGTTTCCCCCCATCTGCAGCAAACACCCTTCTTTCTGAAAAAGATACAGAAAATCGTATGCCTGCAGAATCATGTAATTGAACTCGATAAAGTTGAGTCCCGTCTCCAGGCGCATGCGGTAACTCTCGGCCGTGAGCATCCGGTTCACGCTGAAGTGGCGTCCGATATCCCGGAGAAATGAGATGTAATGAAGTTTCGTCAGCCACTCGGCGTTGTTGACCAACACCGCCCGGCCCTCATTGAAATCGAGGTATCGGGCCAGCTGGGCCTTCAGGCACTCTGCGTTGTGTTCGATCTGTTCGCGCGTGAGGATCCGGCGCATTTCCGTCTTGCCGGAAGGATCGCCGATCAGCGCCGTGCCTCCGCCGACAAGCGCGATCGGCCGGTGGCCGTGTCTCTGCATGTGGGCCAGCGCCATGATCGGAACCAGGGATCCGATATGCAGGCTTGCCGCGGTGGGATCGAAGCCGATATAACAAGTGATGGTATTCTGGCCCAGAAGATCGCGGACCTGAGGTTCATCCGTGATCTGTTCGACAAAACCCCTCTCGCGGAATACATCATAAACGTTCTTCAACGCCATGCCTCCATTCTTCGATACAGTAGCGATCGTGTCCCCAAACGTCCGTCAGGAGCCCGCGGGATTCGAACCGTCCCGCTCTGCCCTTTCTGCTGCCTTCGGCAAAAACGGACTGGAGGGTTCAGAGCGCGTGCATCCGATCTTCCATAGGCAAATCCATGCGCTCCACCGAGATCGCCCGACCGTCGGATCCCGCATTCACAAGAACACCCTGCAGCCGGACATCCCTCTTGGCCACATCGAACCGGTTTGGAATCTGAAGAAGGAATCGCTGCAGGATCGCCTCTTTGTTGATCCCGATCACGGAATCGCAGGGGCCTGTCATGCCGACGTCGGTGATGTAGGCGGTCCCCCGGGATAGGATCCGTTGATCGGCTGTCTGAACATGGGTATGGGTCCCCAGAACAGCCGTGACTTTGCCGTCCAGATACCAGCCCATGGCGACTTTCTCGGAGGTCGCCTCCGCGTGCATGTCCACGATGATGATCCGGGCCTTTTGCCGCAACGTCTCGATCTCCCGGTCCGCCGTCCGGAAAGGGCAATCGATCGGATGCATGAACACCCGTCCCGCCACATTGAGTACGCCGACGGGAATCCCGTTCGAGGAACGAATGACCGCGCTTCCGCGGCCGGGTGCCCCCTCGGGATAGTTCGCCGGACGGAGCAGCATCCCGCAGTTGTCCATCCATTCCAGGATCTCCTTTTTATCCCAGATATGGTTCCCGGACGTCATGATATCGATACGGGCCTCGAGCAGTTCCTCGATGATCTCCGGGGTCACCCCGAATCCCGCCGCTGCATTTTCGCAATTGGCAATGACCAAATCGATCCGGCGATCCTCGATGAGGCCAGGGAGAAGTTCGCGCACGGCCCTTCTCCCCGGTTTGCCGACGATGTCTCCGATAAAGAGGATGTTCATGAATTGGACCTATCGAGCAAAGTCGGAGACGCGCGTCTCACGGATGACGGTCACCTTGATCTGTCCGGGATAGGCCAGCTCCGCCTCGATCTTCTTGATGATATCCTTGCAGAGCACCACCGTGTCATTGTCGGAGATCTTCTCGTTCTCCACCATGATCCGGATTTCCCGGCCCGCCTGGATCGCAAAGCACTTGTCGACGCCGTTGAATGATTTGGCAATGTTTTCGAGCTCCTCCAGACGTTTCACATAGCTTTCCAGCATCTCCCTCCGCGCGCCCGGCCTGGCTGCGGAAAGGGTATCCGCAGCCTGAATCAGGACCCCGAGCAGCGTGTTGGTTCTGCCGTCGTCATGGTGGGTGGCAATGGCCTGGACGATCCGCGGGGATTCACCGAACCTCTTCGCATAATCGGCGCCGATGGCCGCATGGGTCCCTTCGACTTTATGATCGATGGCCTTGCCGATGTCATGCAGAAGCCCTGCTCTTTTCGCCTCCTTGACATTCATCTTGAGTTCGGACGCCATCATTCCGGTCAGATGGGCAACCTCTATGGAATGATGAAGGACATTCTGTGAATAGCTTGTCCGGAACTTGAGGCTTCCCAGCAGATTGATCAACTCGGGGTGCAGATCATGGACGCCGACGTCAAAGGAGACCCGTTCTCCCGTTTCCTTGATGATCGAATCCACCTCCTGCCGCACCTTCTTGACGATCTCTTCGATCCGGCCAGGATGGATTCTGCCATCCGTGATCAGCCTTTCGAGGGAAAGTCGGGCCACTTCGCGCCGCACCGGATCAAAGCTGGAAAGCACCACCGCCTCAGGCGTATCATCGACAATCAGATCGATTCCCGTTGCGGCTTCGATCGCCCGGATGTTTCTTCCCTCCCGGCCGATGATCCGGCCCTTCATCTCGTCACTGGGAAGATTGACCACAGAAACGGTATTTTCGGCCACGTAATCGCCGGCATAGCGCTGAATTGCATAAGCGATGACCTCCCGCGCCAGGTTGTCGGCCGTCCGCCGCGCCTCCTCCTCGATCTTACGGATCATCAGACCGGCGTCCCGTTTCGCCGCGGCTTCCATGGACTGGATGAGGCAGTTTTTCGCCTCCTCCGAAGTGATGCCGGCAATCTGCTCCAGTTTGGCCCTCTGCTCCTCCATAAGCCGGTCGGCCCGCTCGTGCTTCTCGTTCAGCTGGGACTCCCGGTGCACGATCGCTTTTTCGCGATTTTCAACAGCGTTTTCCTTCTGGGACAGCAGGTCGATCCTCCGTTCGAAATTTTCTTCCTTGGACCGGAGCCTCCGTTCCAGGGCATCGAGTTCGACTTTGCGTTCCCGCGTGTCCTTTTCGAGATCGGACTTGACCTTGAGCAGGTTTTCCTTCGCCTGAAGGATAGCCTCCTTCTTGATATTCTCCGCCTCCTTCTTGGACTCGTCGATGATCCTTGCCGCAAGATTTTCGCAGGATTCCAGTTTTTTCCGGGAAAGCTGCTGTTTGATCATGTAACCCAGCACGCCGCCGATGATCAGAGCCACCACCAGGGCCAGGACAAACATTATGTGATATAACAAAATGGTCACCTCCTTGACGTTGACGAACGCAATGCAACCGAAAGCGATCAATCCATTTGAAATGTCAGGAAGAAAGAAACGCTGAAGTGTTGGGGGAGGGATTAAAAACCCCCGCCGATGCCGTGTCAACCACCTTTTTGAACCATTTGAAAAGTGGGCGCCTAATATTGCCGCTTCAGGCTTTCCACCGTCCGCTTTCGCGGCATTCGGATGGACATGCACACCGCAGGCAAGGGAAGGTCCCCGGTTCCAAGGTGTTGGCTCAAAAAACGCATGTTAATCACGCACATCGCAGGGGATAATCTGTTTACCTTACATCGTTGATCAAGTGGATCAGTTGTTCGGCTCTGCTCTCCAATCGGTTATAACCTCGATCTTTTTCTCCCATCAGATGCAAATACTCATCCGCAATGTTCAATGCGGCCAGAATGGCCACGTCCAAGGGGCTTCTGTTTCCGGCAATCTTTCCCGCCTCTTCGACCTTGCCATTGACAAACTTGATAACGCCAGCAACATGCTCATCCCCCGAATCGCTTATCACTGAGAGTTCCTGCCCCAGTATTCGCACTTCAAAGCGTTTTTTCAATGGACGACCTCAAGCTTTGTTTTAGGGCGACTTAATCTCCTGAAGCAAATCAAGAAGCGAGTCCACCTTTGTGCGTACAGCGTCCCTTTCTTCTCTCAACACCCCCATTTTTTTATTTGCTTCATCCAACTCCGTTGCCTTGCTTTGCAGAAGCTCTTCCAACTCCAGATTTCTTTTCTTCAAAAGCCCATAATCGCCGATCAGACCATTGATCTTTTTTTCCAGTTCATCGAACTTCTGAAATTCCACAATTCCCCCTATTTGGCAGCTGTATTCGACACGACCCGTCGACCCGGAAACGGAAACCGGCTCCTGTGCCATCCGGATAGGAATTATGCCTTTCGGTCCTATGAAAGTCAAGACCTTATTTCGCCGCCGCCAGCGGTTTTGCATGATCGACCCGATGGTTTGGCACGGCTGTTTCACCCCCATCGGCCACCCCCTCGGATAGGCCTGCCGGGGAGCCTTCCCCGACGCGATGGAAGAACGCTTGCAGCGCCTTCCACGCCGATTCCCGATCGCTGATGCGGCCTGCCGTCTCGCGAAACTGAGCTCCCCCTCTGAGACCCTTCGTATACCAAAGCAGGTGTTTCCTGAAGTCGCGGGTTCCGACCTTTTCACCATGGCATTCGATCGCCAGCGTCAGATGACGCCGGATGGTCTCCTCCCTTTCCGCCAGGCTCGGTTGGATGGCGGTTTCTCCCGACAGATGCGACAGGATATTTCTCATCAGCCAGGGATTCCCCAGTACCCCTCTCCCGACCATGATCCCGTCACATCCGGTTTGCCGCAGCATCCGTTCGGCATCTTCGGCACAGCGGATGTCGCCGCTCCCGATCACCGGGATGCGGATCCTCTGCTTGAGGTCCGCGATCAGATCCCAGTCTGATTTTCCCCCGAAACCCTGGTCCGCCGTTCGGGGATGGAGGACAACGGCATCCACTCCGCATTCCTGCGCGATTTGTCCGATCTCGGCGGCGTTCATCTGTCGGAGGCTCCATCCCGCACGTATTTTCACCGTCAGAGGAAGGGTCGAGGACGCCCTGACGGCCCGCAGGACGGCAGCAGCTCGCTCGGGGTCCCTCATCAGCGAGGCCCCTGAGCCGGTCCTGGCCACCTTCTTCACCGGACAGCCCATGTTCACGTCCAGAAGGTCCGCCCCCTGTCCGACGGCAATCCTGGCGGCCTCGGCCATCGTCTCGGGATCACAACCGAAAAGCTGGACCCCGAGTGGACGATCGGCGGGAGAGGTGGCCAGATATCGAAGGGTTTTGCCGGCCCTCCGCACCAGGCCGGTGGCGCTGATCATTTCGGTAAAAGCGAGGCCGCAGCCGAATGACCGGACCACCGTGCGAAAGGGAAGGTCGGTGATCCCCGCCATCGGGGCGAGCCATATGTTGTTTTTCAACTGCAGAGTTCCGATATTCATCCGTTTATTCAGAAAGGCCCCCCTGATTCACCCGGATCTCCTCGCCGCCATGAGGCGATCCGCCCGCTCCAGTTCCTCAGGGGTGTTGATCCCCATGACCTCAACCGGATCGGGTGCAAGCGACGAGCGCGTTCTCAGCCCCTCATTCCGCGCCATCTCGACAATATCCGTCAGATAATACTCCCCTTGGGCGTTCCGGTTGCCGAGACGGGCTGCCGCCGGAAAGAGGAACCGGCTTTCGATGCAATAAATTCCCGTATTGATTTCACGGATCTTCTTCTCCTCAGGGGAAGCATCCTTTTCTTCGACGATTTTCGCCACGGCTCCGTCGTCCGCCTTGACCACCCGGCCGTAACCTGCCGGGTCGGCGGGGATCGTCGTCAGAACCGTCACCGCAGCCCCTTCCGAACGATGACGGTCGTGCAGGGAGAGGACCGTCTCCGGCCGAATCAACGGAACGTCGCCGCAGAGGATCACAACCGTCCCGTCATAACCCTGAAAGGCGCCCGCGGCCTGCAGGACGGCGTGACCGGTTCCCAACTGCTCCTGCTGTTCGGCAAAAATCAACCCCTGGTTCCGGAACCTCTCGCGGATCTGCTCCGCCTGATGGCCAATGACGACAACGATCCTTTCCGCCCCCGCCGCCCGGGCAGCCGCAACCGGATAGGCCAGCATTGGAAGCCCGCAGAGGGGATGCAGCACCTTGGCGAGATCGGATTTCATCCGCTTTCCCTTTCCCGCCGCCAGAATCATCACGGACCATCCCCGGATTCCCCGTTTGCCTTCGCTGACGTTCATCTCTCGCTCCCCTTTGATCCGCAGCAGCGGATCGTTTCACATGGCGGGTACTTACCAGATTCCACTTGGAAAAGACAAACGATTTGTCTGCACCGCCGGGGATACGGAAGTTGATCCGATCTTGCCGTCTTTCTCGGTATTCGTTTGACTATGGTCTTTTTTTTCGATATGTGTGGGGCGCATTCACGACATCTGCGGAAGGAGATCCCCTATGACCCATATCCTTCTGATCGGCAACGGGGCCCGCGAACACGCGATTGCCGAGGCGATCCGGCGGTCGCGAAGGGAGCCCCGCCTTCATTCCTTCATGAAGACCAATAACCCGGGCATTGCCTCCCTTTCGGAGACGGTCTGCATCGGCCGGTACGATGATCCGGAGGCTATCGTCGCTTTTGCCCGCAAGACCGGCATCGCCTTTGCGGTTGTGGGACCGGAGGACCCCCTGAGCCACGGCGTCGTGGACGCCCTTGCCGCAGCCGGCATCCTGGCAGTGGGACCGACCCGTTCCCTGGCGCGGCTGGAAACGTCGAAGTCCTTCACCCGGGACCTGCTCGAAAAATTCGCCATCCCTGGGAATCCGCGTTTCCGGAACTTCCGATCCATTGAGGGCATCGGACCCTTCTTCGATGAATTGGACGGCATCGTGCTCAAGCCGGATGGTCTGACCGGAGGCAAGGGGGTGCTGGTCCAGGGGGACCATTTCCAGACGCACGCAGAGGCCTTCGACCTCTGCCGTACCATTTTGAGGAACCATCCGGGCGTTACCGTGGAGGAAAAATTGGAGGGTGAGGAATTCTCCCTGCAATGCCTCTGCGACGGCTGGACGGTGGTGGCGACCCCTCCGGTCCAGGATCACAAAAGGCGATTCGCCGGCGACCGCGGTCCGAATACGGGCGGTATGGGCTCATACTCCGCCGCCGACCACCTTCTCCCCTTTCTGGACGCCGCCGCCGTTGCCGAAGGGCTGACCATCACCCGCAGGGTCTCCGAGGCGATCCGTCAGGAAACGGGCATCCCCTACAAGGGGATCATGTACGGCGGCTTCATGATCACACCCAACGGGGTGAAACTCATCGAATACAATGCCCGCTTCGGGGATCCGGAGGCGATGAACATCCTTCCGCTGCTTCGGACCGATTTTATCGATGTGTGCAGGGCAATCATCGACGGCCAACTGGACCGTCTGAACATCGCGTTTGAATCCAAGGCAACGGTATGCAAGTATGCCGTTCCAAAAGGATACGGTCTTCCGCAGGACCATCCGGATGCCGCCTCCGCATCCTCACGGATCGAGATCGGCGAAGTGGGCGGGGCACGGATCTACTTCTCTTCCATCGATCAGCGGCCGGACGGGCTTTACATGACCTCGTCCAGGGCGGTTGGAGTCGTGGGGATCGCCGACAGCCTGGCGGAGGCGGAACGAATCGCCGAAAATGCCGTCTGCGCCATCCGGGGCCCCGTGGATCATCGGGAGGACATCGGCACCGAACCGCTCCTCAGGAAGCGGATCCAGCACATGCAGGCGCTCAAAGGGAATTCCATATAACAGGAGGGCAACATGCGACAGAACGACATCAAAAGGGCAGTGATCAGCGTGACGGACAAGCAGGGGATCGAGGAATTCGCCCAGGGGCTTCGTCCTTTTGGCGTAGAGATCCTCTCCACCGGCGGCACGGCGGCGCAGTTGCGGAAGGGCGGTCTCCCGGTCACTGACGTCTCCGACTACACCGGGTTCCCGGAAATGATGGACGGGAGGCTCAAAACCCTGCATCCGAAGATCCACGGCGGGCTTCTGGCGCTCCGAGACAACGAGGGGCATATGGAGGCCCTCCGGCAACACGGGATCAAACTGATCGACATGGTTGTCATCAATCTCTACCGGTTTGAGGACACGATCGCCAAGGAGGGATGCACCCTGGGGCAAGCGATCGAAAATATCGACATCGGCGGTCCCACGATGCTCCGCGCGGCTTCCAAAAACTGGCGTTTCGTCTCCGTCGTGACCGACCCGCAAGACTACCCGAAGATTCTGGAAGAGATGAAAGCGACCGGCGGCAAGATCTCGGAGGCAACCAACTTCGAGCTGGCCAAAAAAACCTTTCAACTCACCGCCCGTTATGACGGCGCCATCTCCAGGTACCTCGGCCAGTTCAGCGGTGAAACAGCCGCCCAGATGCTCTGATCCGGCGATTCCACCGTTCGACGGCTGGAATCCGACTTTTCGCCGTAAAGATGGGAGAGGGGGAAAAAGATTTCCCGCCTCTCGCGGCATGCGAAGAACCATGTGCGTCGGTGAGACGGACACGAAATCAACGGAGGAGTTTGGAGACATGCAGGAAAACAGGGAAGTGCTCGTCAGCGTCGTTATGGGAAGCGATTCCGATCTTCCCGTGATGGAGGAGGCCGTCAAGGTTCTGGAGGACTTTGCGATTCCCCATGAACTCTACCTGACATCCGCCCACCGCACGCCGGAGCGGACGGCGCAATTCGCCCGCACGGCGGCAAAACGGGGAATCCGTGCAATCATCGTCGGCGCCGGCGCGGCCGCCCATCTGGCCGGGGTCATCGCCTCCCAGACGCCGCTTCCGGTGATTGGAGTGCCCATCGACGCCACGCCTCTGCGGGGGCTGGACGCCCTCCTCGCCACGGTCCAGATGCCGGGCGGGATCCCCGTCGCAACCATGGCCATCGGAAAGCCCGGGGCGAAGAATGCCGCCCTGCTCGCCGTCCGGATCCTGGCCCTGGATGACGCCGAACTTCTCAAGAAGCTCCAGACCCATGTCCGGAAGATGGCCCGGGAGGTCGAACGGAAACACGAAAACCTGAAGAAATGATATGACCCTCCGCCTGAAAATCGACCCCGGAGAAATGACCGGGGACCATCTCGCAGAGGCGGTCCGAATCCTGCGCGAGGGGGGCGTTGTCGCGTTTCCGACGGAGACCTTCTACGGCCTCGGGGCCGATGCGCGAAACGAAGCGGCGGTGGAGAAGATCTTCCGGATCAAGGGGCGGAACTTCCAAAATCCCCTCCCCGTCATCATAGCGGACCGGGATCCGCTCGGCGCACTGGTCCAGGACATTCCGGCAGCGGCGTCCGTGCTCATGCGGACCTTCTGGCCGGGTCCGCTTACACTGGTCTTCCGGGCCGCCCCTTCGGTTTCGCCGCGCCTCACGGCCGGAACGGGCAAAATCGGCGTCCGAGTCTCCAGCCATCCCGTCGCAGGGTTTCTGGCCGCAGGGCTTTCCGGTCCGCTCACCGCAACCAGCGCCAACCCGTCGGGCGGCCCGGAGTGTTCATCGGCCGAGGCCGTCGCCCACGCGCTGGGCGATCTGCCCGATGCGGTTATCGATGGGGGACCGACACCAGGGGGTTCAGGGTCCACAATTCTCGACGTCACCGTATCGCCGCCCCTGATCCTGCGCGAAGGCGCCATCCCCGGCAGCGTCATCATGCACGCTCTGGAGGCGTCAGGCTGAACGCCAGGGCTTCCCCCGCAAGCTGCCCCACGGTCCGTGTTTCAAATTTCCCCCGATCGTAAAGAGAAATCTCCGCCGGATCCTCCTTCAGAGCAATCAGCCGCTCTTTTGCCGTCTCGACACGCAGGATCCCCAATGCGCGCGCGGCCAGGCCCCGAACCTCCGGATCCTTCGAATCCAGATACTGCGGAAGCTCAGCATGGGCTCCTCTTTCCATGAGGAGGCCGGATCTTTCACCAGCCAGGCGACCGATGCCCCATACGACTCCGCGCTGAAGCGGCAAGGGTTTCAGGGCCGAGAGGCCTTCCCGCAAGGCCGCGACCAGGATATGGGCGTACTCCCGGGCAAGCCCTTCGTGGTTGGCCATGATTTCCGACATGGCTTCCGCGGCCCCCCAACCCACACCGCCCGACTCATCGTTCAGGGACCACATCAGCCGGCGCATGATGTTGCGCGCGGCCTCCATATCTTCCTCAGCCATCCTCGCCATCACCAGACCCAGGGCGGTTACGGCATGCCACTTGACATGGCCTTCCATCTGGGAGAGGCATGAGAGGAGTGGCGAGACCGCTTGACGCGGGGGCAGGCGCCGCACCTCGGCCAGGATCGCGTCCAGCGGTTCCGTCTTCAGCCGGGACACGAGTCCTCTCTTGAATCCGACAGCGATCATGAGCCTTTCTCCATTTGAACCCTGCAATCGCGGCATTCGGCCATCGGAAGATGCGAACCGCCTGCGGTTTGACCCATTGCCTTTTCGTTAAGGGCAGTGTAAGCAGAATGGGAATGGCTGTCAATGAAATCACGGTGGGTAAAAAACGAATCGGATGGTGCATCATGAAACCCGTATGCATCGAAGTGGTCAGTACCCTGTTCACCACGCTCGGTCACTGCCGGCATTGCGACCTGCTTTTTCAGGAAAGCGGCCTCGCGCCGAAACTTTGTGAGGAGGACGGCGACGCGTATCCGCAGCCGTTTTACGACGAATGGGAGCGGCTGCGCGGGATCTTGCAGGAACTCGGGCGTCTGTATCGTCACCGGATCGTCATCCGCATGGTCGATGCCGGCTCCCCCCTCGGCTTCTACAAGGCGCTGAAACACCGCTTCCGCCGAACCCCGGCGTTCATCTTGGATCAGAGCGAAGTCTATACGGGATGGGATCTCGATCAAATCGAAAATCTTCTGGACGCCCGTCTGGCGCAAGGGCGGCAAACCGCAAATCCGTCCTGATGGCTTTCCGGAAAAAGCGGCCGGGAAGGCCGTTTCTCCCGGAAAGCCTCATGAAGGATCCTTCTTCAGGGAAGGCGGTCCGCACCGGACGGCATGACCGTCGTCTTCACCGCCCCCGCCTGTTCCTGGCTGAATACGATCATGAAAGGGATCTCGCCGTTCGGCGCGATTCTCCCGTTGGAAACGTCGCTTCCCTCGGGGATGGACAGTTCCTTCTGAATCTCATTCTCCGCCATGGCAGCCAATTCGGCGTCCGTGAGGAGATTGCCGCAGAAGACGTTTTTCTCCGCCAGAACCACATCGTAGGCATCGGAGACGACCAGGCGGACCCGGATTCTGGCCAGGGGATAGGCACTCTGGTTGACGGCCACCCCCTCGATCACGCGGAGATTCCCCATCAGCAGATTCGCCACGGAACGCTGACGAACATCCCTGATGCGAACCGGGGCAAGGGCCGTCTTGTCTCTCTGTTCATCCGCACCGATCAGATCTTCGAGGAGGGGCACCCCCTGCACCCATGGAGAGATCCACGCCGACACCCGTGTCCGGACTTCCGGCCAGACATAGAGGGATACGGCCCCTGCAACAATCCCCACAAAAACAATCAGGGCGATGCCTTTCAGGAGCGCTCGACCCCAGCGTTTCCGCGGCCTCGCCTCCTCACCTTCAGCCCCGGCTTCTTCCTCCGTCAAGTCGTCCGAACCATCGGGGGATTCCGTACCGCGATCCTCGTCCCCGTTCCCGTCCAGATTCTCCTCCAGCACCCCGAGCGAGGGTTCCTTCCCGGTCTCGACGTCCGCCAAAGGTCCGTTCTCTGTCTTCGAATGAGGGAGGCCTTCCGTCTTGATCTCGCTCCGTACAGGCCCTTTTTCGGCAGCGGTAAAACGGTCTTCAGGACCGCGTTTGGCATCGCTTATCCTGACGGAGGGGATCTCCGGTTCCGATGCGACAAAAGCTCCTGCCGGTTTTTCCTGAAAAAACACGTATTGGCAGCGGCTGCACCTGACCCATACGCCGTCGCCTTCCATCAAACGGTCGTCAAAGCGGAATCTCGTTTCACACTTCCGACACTGGATAATCATATATCCTCCCTCTCAGACGATGTCTCAATCACGCAAATATCCCGAAGAAAACGGAACTGTTCACCATAATCGAGTCCATATCCGACCACGAAGCGATCCGGGATGGAGAACCCCACATAGTCTGCCGTGAAGGGAACCCGTCTCCTTTCCTGCTTGTCCAGAAGGGTGCAGACCTTAAGAGAGGCCGGCTGACGCGCCCGTAGGATCTCCACGAGACGGGAAAGGGTCAAACCGGTGTCGATGATATCCTCCACGACGAGGACATCACACCCCATGATCGGCGTCTCAAGATCCTTGCCGATCCGGATCTCGCCCGAGCTCTCGGATCCCGCGCCATAACTGGCCAGCCGGACAAAATCCACGCGGCACGGAATCGCGAGCGCGCGGATCAGATCGGCCATGAAAACAAAGGCGCCTTTCAGAACGCCGACCACCAACGGTTCCCTGCCCTGATAATCCCTGGAGATTTGCGCCGCGACTTCGCAAACCCTTCGGTCAACGGCCTCCTTCGGTAACAGGATCTCTTTCACCACGGCTCCCATTGCATCTCCCTCCGGACGCGCCTTCCAATGGGCGGATCCGCGAACGTCAGCTTCGGGGAAACCCTTTTGCCTTCGTGCCGTGGGTCCGCAAAACGCAGCCGCCATGACGCACAGTAAACGACGCCGGGCCACCTGTCAACGAAAATCAGGGACAGGGTCTCCCCCTGTTTGGCAACGCCCCTCCATGATCTGACGGGCTGGAGGAACCGGATTGCAGATCCGAGTCAAAGATGGTAATGGGTGCCCGGAAGATGAAAACGATTCCCGTGGATAACGGGATTTCCTGAAAGAGAAAAGGGAACATGAGCGCTCCAACCGCCATCCATGCCGGCGAACTCCTTCTCGCCGTCGAAAAGCCAAGCCGGTACACCGGGGGAGAGATCAACGCCGTCCGAAAAGATCCCGGAACCGTCGACCTCCGTTTCGCCATCGCGTTTCCGGACACCTACGAGGTCGGGATGTCTCATCTCGGGATCCAGATCCTCTACGCTATCCTCAATGGCCGGAGGGAAATCGCCTGCGAGCGCTGCTACGCCCCGTGGCCCGACATGGAAAGGGAACTCCGCGTGCGCCGGCTTTCCCTTTGCTCGCTCGAATCGCAGCGTCCGCTCCACGCCTTCGACATCGTCGGTTTCTCGCTTCAATATGAACTTTCCTATACGAACGTGCTGATGATGCTCGATCTGGGGGGAATTCCGCTCCGCCGCGAAATGCGGCGCGAGACGGATCCCCTCATCATCGCCGGAGGCCCCTGCGCCTTCAATCCGGCGCCTATGAGCGCCTTTATCGACGCCTTCGTCATCGGCGAAGGGGAGGCGGCGGTCACGGAAATCGCCGACGCCGTCATGGCGGTTCGGCGACGGGGCGGAAAAAGGCGAGAGCAGATCGAAGCCCTGTCCTCGCTAGACGGCGTTTACGTACCGGCCGTCCATGCGGGAAACGAACGGATTGGCAAGCGCGTCATCACCGATCCGGACGCATGGCGTCATCCCCTCTGCCCGGTCGTCCCCCTGATGAAGACCGTGCACGACCGGGCAACGGTTGAGATTGCCAGGGGATGCACGCGGGGTTGCCGTTTCTGCCAGGCAGGGATGGTCTGGCGGCCGGTCCGGGAAAGAATGCCCGCCGTTGTCGAAGAGATGGCCGAGGCGATGCTCCGTTCGACGGGTCACGACGAGATCTCCCTCCTTTCTCTCAGCTCCGGCGACTACTCCCGGATCGAACCCCTGCTTCAAAACCTGATGGAGCGCTATTACGGCAGACGCATCGCCCTCGCGCTGCCGTCGATGCGTGCCGAAACCCTTACGCCCCGCCTGATCGAGGAAATCCGGCGGGTCAGGAAGACGAGCTTCACGCTGGCGCCCGAGGCGGGAACGCAGCGCCTCCGCAACGTGATCAACAAGGGGAATACGGAAGAGGAACTCCTCGCCACAACGGAACGGGTTTTCGAGGCCGGATGGAGGGCGGTGAAACTCTATTTCATGCTCGGCCTTCCCGATGAGCGCCAGGAGGACCTGGAAGGAATTGCGGAACTCGCCCATCGGGTGCTCCGGACGGCAAAGAACCGGGGCCAAGTCACGGTCAGCCTCTCGACCTTTATCCCCAAGCCCCATACCCCTTTCCAGTGGCAGCGGCAGATCGACCCCGGAGAAATCGTCCACCGGCAGGAGTTTTTCAGGGGGCGCCTGAAAAACAGGAATATCAGCGTCAAGTGGCATGACGCCCGGATGAGCCTTCTCGAGGGGATTTTTTCCCGGGGGGGCGAAGAGACGGGTGGGCTGATTGAGAAGGCCTTTCATCTCGGCTGCCGCTTCGACGGATGGAGCGACCGTCTCCGCTTCGATGGCTGGGAAGAGGCGCTCCGCCAGACAGGGATCCATGCCGGCGATTATCTGCGGGAACGTCCTCGCTCCGAAATATTCCCTTGGGAGCGCATCGATTGCGGGATCCGGCGGGATTTCCTGCTGGACGAAGCCGAAAAGGCCCGGACGGGCGAGGCGACGCCGGATTGTCGGACCGGAGCGTGCAGCCAATGCGGCGTCTGCGGCCGCCAGACAGGGGCGCGGTGCGTCACGGTGTCCCCTGTCATCGTGCCCGAGGACGCTCCCGTCGGCGGCCTCATTTCCGCATTCGCGGCTCCGGGACGCATGGAAGAGGTGGAAAAGGCCTTCCGTCTCAGGTTCACCAAAATCGGCGCGGCGCGGTTTCTCTCTCACATGGAGATCTCATCGGCCGTCAACCGGGCGATGGTGCTCGGCGGGCTCTTCTTCGTCTACTCCCGGGGATTCCATCCTCATCCGTTGATCTCATTCGCCGCGGCAACGGCCGTAGGGATGGAGAGTCTGGGCGAATTGGCGGACATTCGCATTCAGGATCCCCGTGCGGAGCCTGCAACCCTCATGGACAGGATCAACGCGGGGCTTCCCTCCGGCATCGCCATCACCGCAATGCGGGAACTCCTGCCAAACGATTTTTCCCTCGCGGAGCTGGTCAAGGGATTCATCTACGAAATCCACTTGCCGGAGGAAATCGTCCAGAGAGATCGGGAATGTTTTGAATCTGCCCTCCGCCGTTTTCTGGACTCATCCAGCTTCACGGTTCACCGTCAGTCGAACGGCAAGACGGTCATCAAGGAAATTCGTCCCCTTGTCGCGGACCTCGCCCTGGACCCCGGTTCCCCCAGGCTCACGCTTTCCGCCCATTTCGGCCCCCAGGGTTCGGTTCGTCCGGCGGAACTGCTGACGGACCTCTTCGGTCTTTCCCCGGGGACGGTCAACAGGGCCCGTATCGTGAAAATAGCCACCCGCGCAGCCCACTTTGCCGGTCCGGACGACTTGAAACTCTTTTTCCAGAAACCGCCGTCCGTGA
>CAZWTL010000048.1:16415-21122 GCA_964637025.1 uncultured Syntrophaceae bacterium
TGACTTCCATTATGATACCCAATCACAATTTTTTTGAGGGTAAACATCATGTACGCTGTCATCAAAACGGGAGGTAAGCAGCATCGGGTTTCCCCGGGGGACGTGATCGCCATTGAGAAGGTCGGCGGCGACAAGGGGGAATCGGTCGTCTTTGACCAGGTCCTGATGGTCGAAAACGAGGGCGATATCCGGGTCGGAAGGCCCGTTGTCGAAGGCGCCAAGGTGATTGGCGAAATTCTTGCCCAGGGGCGGGGCGACAAGTTGGTTGTGTACAAAATGAAAAAGAGGAAGGGATACCACAAGAAAACCGGTCACCGCCAGCAGCTGACCAGCATGAAAATCAGGGAGATATCCATTTAAGCGGAGGAGATCATGGCACACAAGAAGGGGCAGGGAAGCTCCCGAAATGGAAGGGACAGCAATTCCCAGCGGCGGGGCATCAAGGCATATGGGGGCGAGAAAATCAGCGCCGGTTCCATCATCGTTCGCCAGGTCGGCACCTTGTTCCATCCGGGCCACAATGTGGGGCTGGGCAAGGACTATACCATTTTTTCGAAGATTGACGGTTTCGTGAAATTCGAACGGCTGGACAAGAAACGAAAGAAGGTCAGCGTTTACGCTACAATATAGAGGTCGTTCTCTTTCAATGGGGGCAACGGAAATATGAGCGAAAACGGAACGGTCAAGTGGTTCAACGACAAGAAGGGTTACGGCTTCATCTCCAGGGCCTCGGGAGACGATGTCTTTGTCCATCATTCCGCCATCCTCGCGGAGGGATTCCGCACCTTGGCGGAAGGGGATCAGGTGGAGTTCGAGGTCAAGCAGGATCCCAAAGGCCAGGCCGCAGTGAACGTACGCAAGATATAGCGCACCGATCATCGCAGCACGGGACAATCCTCTCGCATTGATATGATTTCTCATAGGCCTTCACGACGCTGACGGACCGCCGGCGCCATGATGCAGGTGCCGGAGACTGTTCACCCTTCATTCAGGGCCCTTCACCGGCCCGTGCCTCTCGGCAGTTCGGGTAGAAGTCCCATTCCTTAGCCTCCCCACAACGCAAAGGCTGCAATCATGAAATTCATCGACGAGGCGAAGATCTACGTCAAAGCGGGCGACGGCGGACGGGGGTGCATCAGCTTCCGAAGGGAAAAATTCGTTCCTCGCGGAGGACCGGACGGCGGAGACGGCGGCCGCGGGGGGGATGTCGTCATCAGGGCATCCTCCAGCCGCAGGACCCTTCTCGACTTGAGATATCAGCAACATCACGTGGCCAAGCACGGCGGCCACGGGGAGGGGGGCAAAAGAACCGGCAAGGATTCCCCGGACGTCGAGATCCTCGTACCCGTGGGAACGGTGGTTCGCGACGCCGAAACAGGGGAGATCCTCTGCGACCTTGCCGCCGACGGTGGCTCGCACATCGTCGCCAAGGGGGGGATGGGCGGCCGCGGCAACGCGAGGTTCGCCACAGCCACGCGGCAGGCCCCGCGTTTCGCCCAGCCGGGCATCCCGGGTGAAGAGCGCTGGATCACACTCGAACTCAAGCTCCTGGCCGATGTCGGGATCGTCGGTTTCCCGAACGTCGGCAAGTCGACCTTCATCTCCCGCGTATCCGCAGCGCGTCCCAAGATCGCGGATTATCCCTTCACGACGCTTGTTCCGCATCTCGGCGTCGTGCAATACGGCGATCACGAATCATTCGTACTCGCCGACATTCCGGGGCTGATCGAAGGCGCCCACGGGGGAATGGGCATGGGCACGCGATTTCTCCGACACATCGAACGGACCTCCGTGCTGCTCCATATGATCGATCTCTCCACGGACCCGCCCAGGGATGCCTGGCATGATTATGAACGCATCAACCGGGAGTTGGAACTCTTCAACCCCGACATGCTCGCCAAAAAGCAGTTGGTGGCCGTCGCAAAAATCGACATCCCGGCAGCACGGGAACGCTGGAAAGACAGCGTTGACATTTTTGCGCAAAAAGGGATAAAATTATTTGGTTTTTCGGCTGCAACGGGAGAGGGCGTCCAGGAGGCGCTCCGGACACTGATTGCGCTGATCCCGCCGCATCTTTCCCCTGCCGGCGGACCAGGCGAACCGGAACCGCAGGAGGAGAAATCAGCATGACAAGAAAAGAGCATCTGGCGCATGTCAGGAGAATCCTGGTCAAGGTCGGCAGTGCCGTTCTGACAGGCGAGGATGGCCTGGATCTCAACGTCATCGAGCAACTGGTGGGCGACATCGCCGCTCTGCGCGAACGGGGGTATCAGATCATCCTGGTCAGCTCCGGCGCCATCGCCTCAGGCAAGCACCGGATGGGCATCGAGGGCAGACTCAAAAGCATCCCTCAAAAGCAGGCGGCCGCCGCCGTTGGCCAGGGAAGACTGATGCGCGTCTATTCCAATGCCTTCGGGAAACACAGCCTTTTCGTGGGACAGGTGCTGCTCACGATGAGCGACATCACGGACCGCAAGCGCTACCTGAATATCCGCAACACCCTGTTCACGCTTCTGGAATGGGGGGTCATCACCATCGTCAATGAAAACGACACGGTCTCCGTCGATGAGATCAAGTTCGGCGACAATGACCAGCTGGCTGCAATGGTGGCCAACATCTGTGAGGCGCACCTCGTCATCAATCTGACGAGCACGGAAGGTCTCTACGATCAGAATCCGTCCGAATCCAAGAAGGCCAAGCTTATCCCTCTGGTCACGGAGATCACGCCGGAGATCGAGTCCGCAGCCACCGAAGAGGCCACGCCTGTCGGGATGGGCGGCATGAAGAGCAAGGTGCAGGCAGCAAAAAAGGTTACGGCTTCGGGAATCCCCTACATCATCGCACCCGGAAGGAGGGCAGGGGTTCTTCTGGAGATCATGGACGGGAAGGAGACAGGAACCCTCTTCCTGCCTCCGGCGGAACACCTCAACAGCCGGAAATACTGGATCGCCTTTACGTTGCGTTCCAGGGGCCGCCTCGTCATCGATGACGGGGCCAAAGAGGCCCTGATTCGGGACGGCAAGAGTCTGTTGCCCTCGGGCGTGACGCAGGTCGAAGGGGATTTCGCCCTCGGCGATCCGGTCACCTGCGTGGACGCGTCCGGCAACGTGATCGCCAAGGGATTGGTCAACTACAGGGCCGACGAGATCCGGAAAATCATGGGGCTCAAGAGTTCACGCATCGAGCAGGTTCTGGGCTACAAGGATTATGACGAGGTGATCCACCGGGACAATCTTGCCGTCACGGCGGCGCAAGGCAGAAAGTAGCTTCTCGCCGCCCGGAGCGGATTCCCTGTCGGAAAGGTGGAAACACCGTGCAGCACCCCGCTGGCACTTCCAGTCGGTGGGGTCAGACCGGCACGACCCGGGAAGTGATCCGGCGTCGGATCGTCTGCAGTTACGACACAGGGTCCGGTCGGAACAGGGCAAACCATGGAAAGCGTCATCCTGAATCCCCTGGAATACCGAATCCATCTGGCGTCCCTTCTGGCCGGACTCCGTATCCGAGAAGGCGGCGCTCAGGCGGAAACGGTTGCGGTATTGGCCCGGGAGGCGGAAGCTGTCGCCCTGCCCCGGGCGATCTACCGAATGGCCTTCATCGAATCGCGCGGCGAAGGGCATGTGGTCGCCGAAGGGCTGCGGTTCGACAGCCGCGTGCTCCGGGTGAATCTCGAAAACCTCCATCGATTCTTTGCCTTTGTGGCGACAGCGGGCAGCGAACTGGAGGGATGGGCAAACTCCAAGACCGATGCGCTTGACCGCTTCTACGCGGATGCGATCAACCAGGCCGTGGTCCTCTCCGCCCGGTCGTTCATGGACCGGCATCTGCAGCAACGCTATGGACTGACGAAAATCGCGCGCATGAGCCCCGGGTCCCTTGCGGACTGGCCTCTGGAGCAACAACAGGTCCTCTTCGACCTTCTGGGAGAGACGCGAGACACCATCGGGGTGGAGCTGACGGAGAGTCTTTTGATGGTGCCCGTCAAAACCGTCTCCGGGATCGTCTTCGCGAACGAAGACGGCTTTACCAGTTGCCAGCTCTGCCCGAGACAGGACTGTCCCGGCCGGAAGGCCCCATACGATGAGGGGCTCTTCAAAAGAAAATACCACCCTCCGTCACAAACTGCCGTTCCGGAGCCGCTGAACCCGTAACGGGAAATGATCAGGTTCAAGGCCGGAGCCGGGACGCATTCCCGGATTCGCCGAATCCTCTCCTCGAAAGCCGTGGACGGTCGTTTCCGTCGTTCGATCGCATCGACAGGCCGTGTCGTTGATTCATATGGCCTCGAACCGGAAATGACGTCAGACGGATCCTGTGTCCTTGCAGCCAAAACGCACCCATCCCATTGCGGATATTTCCCAAAAATTTTGTTGACATTTTGTCGATCATGGATAAATATGTCCAAAATTTGGAAATAATGGGATTTTATGTTCCCAATCCAGTTCCGACGGGATGGCAAACAGGCCCGTACGGACCCGTCACACAGGCTGTTCAGCTTGGAGATGCAAGCACCTAAAGGGTAATATTCACATGCTCACACCGATCTCAATGGATTTTGTGTCGTGTCCACATATTTCATGAAAGGAGGTGAATGCAGGGTTCAACGGTCAGGTGTTGCATGCTGTATGGTTCCAGTACCGGAAATCTGGGTCTAAACCAAAGTGATCAAGGAGGAATGACGCAATGAAGAAGCTTTTGACGGGATTG
>CAZWTL010000049.1:0-20882 GCA_964637025.1 uncultured Syntrophaceae bacterium
GTATAAGGATACAAGTCCATGAAAGGGGCCGTTCTGCTCACGGCGTGGTGCACCCGGTCATCGAAACTGACATTCCCCAGGAATGTCATTCTCATGTGCAGATGTTTTTCGATGATCCTGCAAATCATTCTGCCGATGTTGGGATTGTCGTGCTTGCGGTGCTGGTTGACCACCAGTTTGAATTCAAAAGACCCGATTTCCCTTTCCAGAGCCATCCCTTTTGCAGGATCCAGTTCTCCGATCACCTTCAGCAGGAGATCGGGATTCGTCACCGTAGCCTGAGGGTTCTGTTCTTCCGCTTCGCGCGCCAGATTGCGGAAGGCCTGTCCGTTCAGGGTCTGTCTGATTTTACGGAAATAGACCGACCGGATCAAGCGATAGATGTTTTCAATCGAGGTCGGCTCCGGAGTGGTCACAAAGATGCCTGAAGGGGACGTCATGAAGAAATCCAGGGTGTTGAAGGACGTGCCTGCGCCCAGGTCAAGCAGAATGTAGTCGAATGGCAGCCTGGAGATGTGGCGGATGATTTTCTGTTTTTGTTCATGGGCCAGGTTGGCAATATCCAGGGTGTTCATGGCACCGCTGATCAGGAAGAGATTGCGGACCGGGGTCTCGACAACGGTCTCCGAAAGGCTGCCGCAATGGCTCCGGATGAAATCGGACAGGCTCCTGCGGGGAAGAGGAACGCCCGTGATCGTATGGAGATTGGCGGCGCCGAGATCAAGGTCGATCAGCAGGGTTTCATGTCCCCCCCTTGCCAGGATCATCCCGAGGGCGCCGGTCAGAAAACTCTTCCCCGAGCCGCCTTTGCCCCCTCCGATCGGCCATACCTGAGCCATGGCATCCCCCGCGACGACACATCGAGAAAACGAACCGGAAAAGAAACCCGTCAGTTCCTGTTTCATTATCGTGGAATTGAAACACAATGTCAAGATCGTCACCTTGACAGAAGGTCATTTTTTCATTATTCTCGCCTTATCGGCGCGTCCGTTCGCAAACGGATCTACACCGCCGCCCTAAGTCGCACGACGGGCGGAGCCCAGGAGGGTCATGAAGGTCGTCGCATTCAATGGAAGCCCCCGCGAACAGGGGAACACAACCGTCCTGTTGAAGACGGTTCTGGCCGAGCTCGCCGGGGAGGGCATCGAGACCGAAATCGTCCACCTGGCGGGGAAGGCGATTCTCGGCTGCCGGGCCTGCTATCAATGTTTCGGTAAGCCGGACGGCCATTGCGCAGTGACCGGCGACGCCGTGAACGGATGTATCGATAAAATGCGGGCAGCCGACGGGATCATCCTGGGATCCCCGACCTATTTCGCGGACATTGCCGCGACGATGAAGGCCCTGATCGAGCGGGCGGGTATGACGGCTCGGGCGAACGGGGATATGCTCAGGCGGAAGGTCGGGGCCGGGGTTGTGACCGTCCGGAGAGCCGGGGCCATCCACGCCTTCAGTTCCCTCAACCACTTCTTTCTGATCGGCCAGATGATCGTCGTCGGATCGAGCTACTGGAATGTCGGCATCGGCCTTGAACCGGGCGACGTGGAAAAGGATTCCGAGGGCGTTCAGACGATGAAGGTTTTGGGTCAAAACATGGCTTGGCTTCTGAAAAAGCTCCATACCTGATATCCACCGCAAACGTTTGCGGCAGGATCGGACGGATGGCAGGGGAATGGGAGATACCGGACCTGCGGCATCCGATTCTGCTCCGGACTTTCACAACACGGGAGGGGAGTCACAGCGTCATCAGCGAAGCCGCTTTTGTCTTGAGGCCGACCGGCGGATCCAAACCCAAGGGAGGAAGAGAGGAGATGGAAGCGTTCATGGAAGAGGAGCTCAGAAGGATCCGTCTGTTCAAGTCGGTCGATCTCCATGCGATCAGGGAGATCCTCGATGCCTGCAGCATCATGACCCTGAACAAGGATGAGGTGCTCATTGCGGCCGGGCAGGAAAACCGGACCGTCTACTTCCTGCTCGAGGGCCATGTCCGGATCCATCTTGCCTCGATTCAAACCCAGCCGACCGCGATTCTCGGACCCGGAGAGAGCATCGGCGAAATGTCCGTCATCGACCACAAGCCGGCATCGGCCTTTGTGATAGCCGCCGAACCGGCGCGTCTGCTGGTGATGGAGGAGGAGAACCTCTGGTCTCTGGTCCGCTCCTCCCATGCCGCGGCCGGCAATCTGTTGATTGCGCTTTCTGCGCATCTCCGGAGCGCCGACAGCGGGATTTCCGACGACTCCGAACGACAGGAGCGGCATCCCAATGCACGGTATAGCGGAACAATCGATGCGCTGACCGGTCTGCACAGCCGCTACGGGATGGAGCTCATCCTCGATCGGCAGGTACGCCGGGCAAACTTCAGCCGGCAACCGCTCTCCCTGATCATGATCGATATCGACCACTTCAGGACCTTCAACAACCGTTACGGCCATGGCTACGGGGACCATGTGCTCTACGCGGTCGCGCACACGCTGTCGGATTTCCTTCGTCCTACGGACGTGATTGCCCGATACGGCGGAGACGAATTTATCGTCATCCTTCCCGAGATGGGGATTCAAGCGGCCATGAACACGGGCGAGAGGCTTCACAAGGCGGTGATGAACGCCGTACCCGTTACGCCGAGCGGGGATACCATTCCCCATCCCACGATTTCGATCGGACTTGCAACGCTCAAAGAAGGCCAGACGGGAGCGGACCTGATCGGCGAAGCCGATCGCGCGCTTGCCCGTGCCAAAACCAAAGGACCCAACAGCATCTCCGCCTGAGCCTTGTCCCCTCCCCTCTTCAGGCCATGGAATACCCCGTCACCGCCTTTCCTCCAGACCGTAGAGGAGCCTGATCTCCTCGGCCCACAACTCGCTCTCGGGTGTCTCCAGGATGAGGGGAATCCCATCGAACCGGCTGTCGTTCATGATGAGGCGGAAGGTCTCCAGGCCGATGAGCCCCTTTCCGATGGATGCATGTCGGTCCACGCAGCTGCCCAGCGCCGTCCTGGAATCGTTCAGATGAACGCCGCACAGACAGTCGAATCCCAGGATCCGGTCGAATTCCTCCAGTGTCGCGCCCAGGGTTTCCGCCGTCCGGATGTCGTAACCGGCGGCAAAGGCGTGGGCGGTGTCCAGGCAGACACCCACCCGTTTTAGATCATGGACCTGTTCGACGATCCTGGCGATCTGGTCGAAGCGGAAGCCGAGATTGCTTCCCTGGCCGGCCGTGTTCTCGATGACGGCGACCACCTCTCCGGTTCCTTCCAGGGCCGTACGGATTGATTCCGCGATCCGGGTCAGACACGCCTGTTCGGAAGAGCGCTGCAGATGGCTTCCCGGATGCAAGTTGAGGTATCTTATGCCGAGGGCCTCGCAACGGCTCATCTCGTCCAGCAGGGCCGCACGTGACCTCTCGAGGGCCTTTTTCTCCGGATGGCCGAGGTTGGGCAGGTAGCTGTCATGCGCCAAGATCCGTTCCGGGGCGAAACCCTTCATCCGGCAATGGTGGCGGAAGGCCGCAATATCCTCCGGGTTCAACGGCTTCGCCGTCCATTGCCGCTGGTTTCGCGTAAAGAGCGCAAAAGCCTTCGCACCGATTCTGGCGGCGTTCAGCGGCGCATTGCCGATACCGCCCGCCGCACTGACGTGGGCCCCGACATATTTCATCGTCTGATTTCTTTTTCAGCGGGATGGGGGCTGCATCTCTGAACAGACCCTGTCCTTCCCGTTCTTTTTCCCAGAGTACATGAGCAGATCGACCCGATGCACGAAATCCCTCATCGCCTCCAGCGGCCGGTATCGTCCAACGCCGATGCTCAACGTCAGCCGGACCTCTTTCCCCGGCACCGGGGAAAAAATCTCCCTGCCGAACGCCGTCCGAACCCTCTCCGCGGTCACGACGCCCTCCGCCAGGTTCGTCATGGGCAACAGGACGGTAAATTCCTCTCCGCCGTAGCGGTAGGCGGAATCCGTCTGCCGCAGGCAGTTCTTGACCACCCTGCCGAGCCGCATCAAAACGCGATCCCCTTCGATATGGCCGTAAGCGTCGTTGAACGCCTTGAAATCGTCCAGATCCAGCAGCATCAGGGACAGGGGCTGCTGATAGCGGTTCGCCCGGTCGATCTCGGACTTCAACTGATGATAGAAATAGCGCGCATTGTAGAGCTGGGTGAGATCGTCCATGATGCTCAACTCACGGTACTTTTTTTCGCTGTCCTTCAGCGCCTCCTGGGCCATCTTGAGGTCCGTGATTTCCCGGCCCACGCCCACAATGCCTATGCGGTTTCCGTCCTTGTCGAGGAGCGGCACCTTGGTGGCCAGATTCCACCGCGTCACCCTGCCGTCCACGATTTCCAGGGGCTCCTCGCTGTTGATCAACGGCGTGCCGGTCCGAATGATGGTTTGCTCGTCGGAATGAAATCGCTCGGCCAGTTCCTTCGGCAACAGGTCGATGTCCGATTTCCCCACGATCTCGGCCATCGTGGTCTTGCCCATACGGCGAACCATCGCCTCGTTGCAGACGATGAATCGGCCCAGTTTGTCCTTGGCGTAGATGCGATCGGGCACCGTGTCGATCATGCTTTTCAGAAGCGTGCGCTCCGCCTCCAGCAGTTCCTCCGCCATCTTGCGCCGGGTTATGTCCTGGATCACGCACACCAGACCGCCATCCGACAGCACCGTCAGGGAAAGCTCCTGAGGGAATCGGGTCCCGTCCTTCTTCAGCCCCCTGGCCTCGCCGTGCCAGCGCCCTTTCCGGCCCAAAGCCGGCATGATGTCCCGCGCAAAACGCCGGAGTTCTTCGTCGTCATAGAGGGTCTTCCAGGATTTTCCGATCAGCTCCTCCGCGCTGTCATATCCGTAAATCTCGGCGTGGGCCCTGTTGAGATAGGCGTATTCCCCTTGTTCGTTGAGGATGGCCATCCCGTCGATCGCCGCCTCCATCGCATCGGTCTGTTGCCTGAGTCTGACCTCCGCCTGTTTGCGTTCACTGAGGTCCCGAAAAATCCCGAAAACATGTCGTTCCCCCCGGTATTGGAGGGGGACCCCGGTTGACTCGACGTGAACCGTCTGCCCGTCCATGGTCAGCAGTCGGTGTTCCCGTGGAAAGGCAATCCAATTTTCTTCCTGGCTTTTTTTGACCCGCGCGGCCGAAACGGCCCGGTCTTCCGGGTGAACCAGATCCAGGTATCGCTTCCCGAGCAGCGCTTCCGGACCGGTTGCCCGGAACAGCCGGATAGCCGCCGGGTTGGCGTAGATGATCGTGTCCATGCGGCGGAGAAGAATGGCGTCGCTCGAACTCTCGATGATCCTGCGGTATCTGTCCTCGCTGTCCCTCAACTCCCGCTCGATCCGCTTGCGGTCGGTAATGTCGCGTGATACGGACTGGAACCCGACCACGAGGCCCTGCTCCCGGATCAGCCAGACATTCTGCCCGAGCCAGACCTCCCGGCCGTCTTTGGCGACTATGCGGCATTCGTAATAGGCATTCTGAATTTCGTTGATTATCTGATCGGTGAAGAATCGGATGGCTTCCTGACGCATATCCGGGTGGATGAATGTCGGATAATGCCTCCCGACGATCTCTGCTTCCCGGTACCCGGTGATCCTCAGGACCGCAGGATTGACAAAGGTAAAGCGCCCCTCACAGTCCGTTCTGAAAACGATATCATAAACATTGTCAACCCATTGTCGATATCGTTCCTCACTTTTCTGCAGGGCCTCTTTCACCCGTTTGTGTTCGGATTCCATCCGTTCGAGTTCCCGGTTTCTCCTCTCCAGGACGGATATTTTTTCGATCATGGTTTGACGGGTTAGGGACGGATCGTTCATCAGGCGCCTATGCGTTTGCAGGATCTGGAGCATCTCCTATCCGTTCAACGGTTCGATGCGATTGGTTTTTATACCGTAACCGATGTCTTCTGAAATGTCAAATCGGAATGGCAACTGGGCTGGGGTGGGAATCCTGTGGATCCACCGTTTCCCGGCGCATCCGAGGATCGGGCAACCGTCCTTCAGGGGTGCGCCTCGTCCCAGTTCCTGCCGGCGCATATCTCCACCCGCAGGGGGACCCTGAGGGTGAGCACCCCCTCCATCTCCTGACGCACCAGGGAGACGACCCGATCCCTCTCGGGAACAGGCGCCTCGAAGACCAGCTCGTCGTGGACCTGCATGATCATGGTGGCCGAAAGCCTCTCCTCCTTGAGACGCCGGAAGATCCGGATCATGGCGACCTTGATCAGATCCGCCGCCGTTCCCTGGATGGGGGCATTGATCGCCATGCGCTCGGCGAACTGCCGGACCGCAGCCTGGGGATTCATGATTTCCGGCAGGTACCTCCGTCTCTTGAGAAGCGTCGTCACGTATCCGTCCCGCCTCGCCTGTTCGAGGACTCCGTCGAGATAGGAGCGTATCCTCTTGTATTTGCGGAAATAGTTGTCGATGTATGTCTGGGCGAGTTTCTGGGTGATCCCGAGCTCCTTGGCGAGTCCGAAGGCGCTCATTCCGTAGAGAACGCCGAAATTGATCACCTTGGCCTGCCGCCTCATGTCGGGATTGACCAGTTCGGGGAAGACGCCGAAGAGATCCGAAGCGGTCCGGCTGTGGATGTCCTCTCCGTCTGCAAAGGCGCTCAGCAGGGTTTCGTCCCCCGAGAGATGGGCCAGGACCCGCAGCTCGATCTGCGAATAGTCGGCGGAGATGATCTCGCAGCCCGGTGGAGCGACAAAGGCCTGGCGTATCCGTTTCCCTTCAAGGGTGCGGATCGGAATGTTCTGAAGGTTGGGATTGCTGCTGGAAAGCCTCCCCGTCGCCGCCACGGTCTGGTTGTAAGAGGTGTGAACCCTGCCTGTGCGGGGATGGACCAGCTCAGGAAGGGCGTCGATGTAGGTTGATTTGAGCTTGGCCATCCCGCGGTAGGAGAGGATTTCAGCGGGGAGTTCATGGCTCCGGGCCAGGAAGCTCAGGACATCCACGTCCGTCGAGTACCCTTCTTTCGTCTTCCGGCCCCTGGGCAGCCCGAGCTTTTCGAAGAGGATCTGCTGAAGCTGCTTCGGAGAGTTGATATTGAAACGCTCTCCCGCCAGACGATGGATCTTCTCCTCGGAAAGGGCAAGGAGTTCCTTGATCTCAATCGACATCGTCCTGAGATGGCGCAGATCGAGAAGAACGCCCTTGCGCTCCATGTCGGCGAGGACCTCGATCAGAGGCATCTCCACACCGTCGAGGAGCTCCTTCATGCCGGCACTGGTTATCTTTCCGGCCAGGTCCCCGGCCAGCGACATCACGGCGTCGGCGCGTCTGCCGGCGTAATCCGCGGCCTTTTCCGCAGGAATCGAGGAAAAGGACACCGCCTTTGCTCCGCTCCCCACGATCCCTTTTGAGGAAGGCGTACGAAAGCCGAGATGATCCAGAACCGTGTCGGCAAGCTCGAAGCTGTGCTTGGATGGATTCAGCAGATAGGAAGCGACCATCGTGTCGCAGCCGAGCCCCCTGAGTTGGACGCCGGACTCTGCAAGTACGATCAGAACCGTCTTGAGATCGTGGCCGTTCTTCAGGACCGCATCACCGGCAAGGAGGGGAGAGAGGGCCTCAAACGCGGCGCCTTCGGACAGCTGCGGCGAACCATCTTCATGGGCAAGCGGGATGTAGAATCCCTTTCCTGACGCCGGGGAGACGGCCAGACCGACAACGGATGCCCGCATCGCCTCCGGCGAGGACAACACCGCTTCCAGCGAGAATTTCCGGCACCCGCGCAAACTGGCCGCCAGGGCTTCCAGCTCTTCCGGAGACCGTACGATCCCGTATTCACCGCCCGCCTCCTCCCCGCGCAGCTTCAGATCATTGAGGAGCGAAGAAAATTCGAACTCCCGGAAGAGCGATACGAGGCGTTCCCGGTCCGGCTCCCGTCTGCGGCAATCCTCCAGGTCAAACTCGAATTCCGCGTCCGTTCGGATCTGCGCCAAATCCCGGCTCAGCTTGGCCTGATCGGCATATTGCCGGACGGCATTCCGTATCTTCTCATTGTGGATCTGCTCCGGATGGGCGAGGATCGCATCGATGCTTCCGAACTGCTCGATGAGCCGCAGCGCCCCCTTCGGACCGATCCCGGGCACGCCGGGTATATTGTCGGACGCGTCTCCCATGAGGCCGATGATCTCGACGACCTTTTCCGGCCCCACGCCGAAACGCTCCTTCACGGCCGCAGGATCGTATGCCTTGTCCTTCATGGTGTCGATCATCAGGATATCCGGGGAAACGAGCTGCATCATGTCCTTGTCCCCGGAAACGATGACGACCTCCATCCCCGTCTGCGCCTGCCGGCATGCGATGGTTCCGATGATGTCGTCGGCCTCGATCCCCTGCCGCTCGAGAACCGGGATGGAAAAACTCCGGACGATCTCCTTGACGTGCGGGATCTGGGTGATCAGGGCGTCGGGCGTTGCCTGTCTCGTCGCCTTGTAGCCTTCGAACGCATCGTGCCGGAATGTCGGCCCTTTGACGTCAAAAGCCACGGCAATGTAATCCGGCTCCTGGTCGCGCAGGAGCTTCATGAGCATCGTCGTGAATCCGTAGATCGCGTTCGTCGGGAAGCCCTTGGAGTTGGAGAGGTCACGGATCGCGTAGAAGGCCCGGAAAAGGTAGTTGCTCCCGTCGACCAGCACGATTTTGGGGCGTCTTTTTTTTTCCGTCATCGTGAATCCTCCCTCTTGAATCCCTTCACACGTCGAAGCGGGCATTGATCTTGAACGTCCGCCTGGCCCGCAGGCTCAGAATATCATCGATGCCCGTCGCCGTTTTGATCGCTGCCATTGCATCCTCCAGGGCCTCCTCGTCGGGCGCGATCAGCGTGAACCAGACATTGTAGTCGTCGTTCCTCCTGTAGTTGTGCGTCACGCCGGGGAAGGCGTTCACCTCCTTCACGAAGGCGCTCAGCTTCCCTTCGGGTACACGGGCCGCGCAGAGCGTGCTGGCAAAGCCGAGGGTCCGCAGATCGAAGACCGCCCCGATCCGCCGAATAATCCCCTTCTCCTTCAGCCTGGCGATCCGCTCCATCACCTCATCCTCGGCGATCCCGACCTGCGCACCCAGCAGTTCAAACGGCGCCGGCGCCATCGGGAAATTCTCCTGAATCAGGTTCAGCAGCTTGCGGTCTACAGCATCCATCCTTCACCTCTGACCGTTCTGGAGGGGCTGGTGGACACACAGCGGTTCCTCGGCCAGGTAGTCCCCCGTCGCTTCATATGCCCGCGCCCGGCAGCCGCCGCAGACGCGGATGAACTCGCACTGACCGCACTTGCCCTTGTATCGGCTCAGATCGCGGAGATCGAGAAAAATGTCGGATTCGTTCCAGATCTCCGAAAATCCTTTTTCACTCAGCCGGCCGCAGTCCAGTTCCAGATAACCGCAGGGTTGTACCTGTCCCCGGTGGGAGATGAAGCAAAAGGCGCTCCCCCCGAGACAGCCGCGGGTCATCGCATGAAGGGATGGTCTGTCCGTATCCATCGAATGGGTCACAACCGTTCGGGCCTCGGCCCTTGCTCCCGGCACCGCTCCCCTCTCCCCTCGCTGGCGGGAAATCCGGTGATATTGAGGCGCACAGGTCGCCTTGAGCTGGATTGCGCACCCAAGCCCCTCCTCGTAGAACCAGTTCAGCGTCTCCTCATAGGCCAAAGCGGAGATCGACTGGTCGGCGAGGTCTTTGCCCCGTCCCGTAGGAACGAGAAGGAAGATGTGGTGGGCAGCGGCTCCGATTCGGTGTACCAACTCGTGAATCTCGCGGACACGGGCGAGATTCGTCGCAGTGATCGTCGTGTTGATCTGGAACTCGAGGCCTGACCGCTTCATCGCCTCGATGCCCGCCATTGCCCCGGCAAAGGCCCCCGTTACACCGCGAAACAGGTCGTGGCTTTCCGCATCCGGACCGTCGATGCTGATGCTGACACGACGGATCCCGGAACGGATCAGATCTCCCGCGACCCCTTGATCCACCAGGGTGCCGTTCGTGGCGAGGACCATCCGGAACCCCTTGCGGTCGCCATAGGCGGCGATCTCGCAGATATCGGGGCGCAACAGCGGCTCCCCTCCGGTGAGAATGATGACCGGCTTGCCCACAGTCGCGATCTCATCGAGAACCCGCATGCATCTGGCGGTCTCCAGTTCCCCCTCGTAAGGGCCGCGCAGCGCCGAAGCCCGGCAGTGAACGCACGCGAGGTTGCAGCTCCGCGTCACCTCCCAGGCGACCATCCGGAGTGTGGAGGGGAGCGTATGGGATTTCCCTTCCGTCATTGCCTTTGCCTCAACCCATCCATTTCGCCGCCTCGGGGGCGAAATAGGTGATGATCAGATCGGCGCCGGCGCGGCGGATCGCGGTCAGCGTCTCCGCCATGGCCCGCTCGCCGTCGATCCAGCCCATCTGTGCGGCCGCCTTCACCATCGCGTACTCGCCGCTCACGTTGTAGGCGGCGAGCGGCAGGTCGAACTCCTCCTTCACCCTACGGATGACGTCCAGATAGGCAAGTGCGGGCTTCACCATGATGATGTCCGCCCCTTCCTGGACATCGAGGGAGATTTCCCGCATCGCCTCATCTGCATTGCCCGGATCCATCTGATAAGAACGCCGGTCGCCGAACGCCGGCGCGCTCTCCGCCGCCTCGCGGAAAGGGCCGTAGAAGCAGGAGGCATACTTCGCGGAATAGGCCATGATCGGGATGGCTTCAAAGCCCGCCTCGTCCAGCCCTTCGCGGATCGCGCCGACCTGGCCGTCCATCATCGCGGAGGGGGCAACCATGTCCGCCCCGGCTCGCGCATGCGATACCGCCTGTTCCGCCAGGACTTCGATCGTCACGTCGTTCGCGACCTCACCCTGTTCGATCATGCCGCAGTGGCCGTGGTTCGTGTATTCGCAGAGGCAGACGTCGGTGATGACCAGGATGTCGGGGACCCTCTTCTTGATCTCCCGGACGGCCCGCTGGATGATCCCGTCCCTGGCAAGCGCCCCGGAGGCGATCTCGTCCTTCTTTTCCGGAAGCCCGAAGAGCAGGATCGCCGGTATGCCGAGGTCTTTCATCCGCGCGGCCTCCCGGACGAGGTGATCGACCGACATCTGGAACTGCCCGGGCATGGAGGCGATCGGCTTCTTGACGTTCGCGCCCGGAACCGCAAACATGGGATAGATCAGGTGATCCACGGACAGATTCGTTTCCCGAATCATCCTCCTGAACTGATCGTTTTTCCTCAGCCTTCTCGGCCTGTACTCTGGAAACTGCATGATTCCTCTCCTTCCCGGCAGCCGCGCCGCCGCTTCAAACCCTTCCCGACCGCGCCCATGGATGCCTCAGCGATCGCATGCCCGGGAAACCCCTCGGATCCCGATTTCCCCATCCGGGGATCGTACCCATACACGGGCGCATCCTGGACGCGCCGTTTCAGGGGAGATGCCCCTGCCGCTCGGCTATGCCCTCAGGCAATCTCATCGTCGGTCAGGTAACAGGCCGGATCCGGGGCCCAGACCTCTCCCGTCACCGCCTCGGCGCGGGCGCGGAAATTCCCTCCGCAGACGGAAAGCCAGCGGCACGCCGCGCAGCGTCCCTGCATATGGGACGCCTTGTTCTTGAGTTTTGGCAGCAACGGGTCGCTCAGGTCCGTCCAGATTTCGCTGAACGGCCGCTTTCGGACATTGCCGAAAGAAACCTGGCGCCAGAACTGGTCAGGATGCACCTCCCCGTCCCAGCTGATGCAGCCGATCCCGTGTCCCGAACTGTTCCCCCCGTTCATCTGGAGCAGTTCCAGAACCTCGGCAGCCCGCTTCGGGTTCTCACGGAGCAGTCTGAGATAAAGGTATGGCCCGTCCGCATGGTTGTCCACCGTCAGGATCTCCTTTTCGATCCCCCGCGCGAAGAGATCCCGCGTTCGGTCCATGACCAGATCGAGGAGCGCCCGCGTCTCCGCGTGGGAAAGGTCTTCCCCGATCAGCCTCGAACCCCGCCCTGAATAGACCAGATGGTAGAAACAGCAGCGCGGGATGTTTTCGGCCTCGAGCAGGTCAAAGATGGCCGGGACTTCCGGGGCGTTTTGGCGGTTGATCGTGAAACGAACCCCGACCTTGATGCCCATCTCCCGGCAGATCCTGATCCCCCGCATCGACGCGGCGAAAGCGCCGGCAACGCCGCGGAACCGGTCGTGCGCGGCTTCGGTTCCGTCAAGGCTGACGCCGACGTAGGAAAGTCCGATCTCGCGGAAAATCCCTGCCCGCTCCTCGTTGAGCAGCGTTCCGTTCGTCGAGATGACCGCCCGTATCCCCAGATCCGTCGCCTGACGGGCGAGTTCTGGGAGGTCGGCGCGCATCAGGGGCTCGCCTCCGGAAAACAGAATCACCGGTACGCCGAAGGCGGCCAAATCCGCGATCATCGCCTTCGCTTCCTCCGTGGACAGTTCGTCCGGGTATGCGACATCTCGCGATCCGGCGTAGCAGTGGATGCATTTGAGGTTGCACCGCCGCGTCATGTTCCAGACCACGACCGGCTTCTTGTCCTTAGAGAACTGCAGCAGGTGCGGCGGCAGGCTCGCAGACTCCCGCCGGTACCGGAGGACGTCCCCAGGCTCCACCGCGCCGCAATAGAGTTTCGATATGCCGATCACGGCGCCCTCCTCTCCCCATGCCGGTCGAAATGGGCCGCAATCGCATCCACCAGGCCGGGGATGGTAAAGCGTTCCTGAAAAATATCCACCCTCAAACCCGCCTCGCGGGCCGCGGCCTCGGTCACGGGGCCGATGCAGGCAATCCGGACCTGCGGCGACATGCGGAAATCGGGTCCCATGATTCCGAGAAAATGGATTACCGTCGAGGGGCTGGTAAACGTGACCACATCCACCTTCCCCCGGTCGAACCTGGGCAAGAGATCGGCTGCGGTCCGCCCCGAACGGACCGTCCGGTAAGCGGTCACGACGTCCACCTTCGCCCCCATCTTTTCAAGGCCTGCGGGGATGATATCCCGCGCTTCCTCGGCCCGCGGAAGCAGGACCCTGCAATCGCGAAGATCCTCGCCGGCAAAGGCCCGGACGACCCCCTCCGAAATGAATGTTTCCGGGACGAGATCCACGCACAGCCCCAGGGCCCCGATAGTCGCGGCCGTAGCGGGGCCGATCGCCGCGATCCGTATCCCCTTCAGGTCCCGGACATCCCGGCCACGCTCCCGAAGGCGATTGAAAAACGATGATACGCCGTTGGCGCTGGTAAAGACGATCCAGGAATAACTTGCAATCTCGTCGAGGGCCCGGTCGAGAGGCTCGGGGTTTTCGGGTGGCGCGATTCGGATGACCGGAAACGGGACCACCCTTGCCCCTCTTGCCCGCAACAGACTCGACAGCTCGCCTGCCTGCGCCTCCGGCCGTGTGACGACGATACTCCGGCCGAACAGGGGTTTTGACTCGAACCAGTTCAAGACCCCTCTCAAGCCGACCACCCCACCGACCACAAGGATCGCCGGCGGGGGAAACCCGCGTTCCGCCGCCTTCTCCGCGATATCCCCAAGGGTACCGATCAGGGTCTCCTGATCCGGCGTCGTTCCCCGGCGGATCAGCGCTGCGGGCGTTTCCGCGGGCTTCCCGCCTTCGATCAGGTTCGCCGTGATGGGACGGAGGTTTTTGACCCCCATGAGAAACACGACCGTCCCGATCCGGGCAAGCGCCTCCCAGTCGATATCGCTCTTTTCCTTCGTCGGGTCCTCGTGTCCCGTGACAAAGGCCACGGTGGAGGTATGGCCGCGGTGCGTCAGCGGGATGCCCGCATAGGCGGGAACCGCGATGGCGGACGTGACGCCGGGAATGATCTCGAACGGGATGCCCGCCTCCCGGAGAACCTCCGCCTCCTCGCCGCCGCGACCGAAGACAAAGGGGTCGCCCCCCTTGAGGCGGGCAACGACGTTCCCCTGCCCGGCCTCCTCGACGAGGCGACGGTTGATCTCCTCCTGGGAGAGGGTGTGATCCCCCCCCTGTTTGCCCGCATAGATCAGTCGCACCTTTTCACGAGCGTGGCCGAGAATGGCTCGGTCGACCAGATGGTCGTAGATGATCACATCCGCATCCCGGATGCATTCCGCCCCGCGAAGGGTGATCAGAAGCGGATCCCCGGGACCGGCGCCGATAATGTAAACTTTTCCTTTTTCACCCACTGATCTCTCCCCAGCAATTTCCCTGAACGCAAGCCCCAAAGGGAAAACCGTTCGAGTCTTCTCGCCCGGTCCAAGCCGAATTCACGTCAGCGCACTGCAGATCCCGTCGAGCAATTCGCGGCCGCCCTCCCCCAGGATGCGATCGGCCACCTCCTCTCCGATTGCGGTGAACGCCGCCGCGGATCCTCTCGCCCTCCGGCGGATGGCCACCTTCCCGTCCAGGCTCCCGACCATTCCTTCCAGCACGATCTCGTCCCCGCTCCGCTTCGCAAATCCGGCAATCGGAAGATGGCAGCCCCCGCCGAGTCTTTTCAGGAAAGATCTCTCGGCGCCGACTTCGCAAAACGTCTCAGGATCGTTGAGGAAGGCCGTCGCCTCGCGGCAGCGGGAATCGCCGCGCCGGGTCTCGATGCCCAGGGCGCCCTGTCCGACGGCCGGGAGCATAACCTCGACAGGAAGGAACTGGGAAATCCTCGCTCCCCACCCCATCCTCCGGATCCCTGCCGCTGCGAGGATCACCCCATCCAGCCCCTCGGTCTCCAGTTTCCGGATTCGCGTATCGAGGTTCCCCCTCAGCGGTACGATCTGCAGTCCCGGCATCCGGTTCAGAAGCTGAACCCCTCGCCGCAGCGAGCCGGTCCCGATCCGCGCCCCGTTCGGCATCGCTTCGAGCTGTCGCCCGTCCCGCGAGATGAGGACATCCCTGGGATCCTCCCGATACGGCATGACCGAAATCTCCAGAGGATCCGGCAGCATGGCGGGCACATCCTTCATGCTGTGGACGGCCAGATCGATATCACCGCGCAGCAGCGCCTCCTCAATCTCCTTGACGAAAACCCCCTTGCCGCCGATTTGCGCCAGGGCATCTTCCTGAAAGACGTCCCCCCTGGTGCGGATGGTCACAATCTCCACGACGATCCGGGGATGGCGATTCCGGATCCTGTCCGCAACCCATCGGGATTGCGTCAGCGCCAGGAGGCTTCCCCTCGTTCCGATTCTGAGTGTTGTTGAAATAGAAGCCTCCGCTATAACTTGAACAATCTTCGAACCGCCGCGACATACGGCAGCCCGTCCCTACCCCGGTTCTCTTCCTTAAGTCCGGTGATCGGATCGTGCAGGATCTTGTTTACGACGGACGAGGCCAGTCCCTCTACGCGCAGCCGGTCCTCATCGGGAAGGGTCCCCAGCCAGTGTGCGGAACGCTCCAACTCCCCCCTCAAGATCCCTTCCATTTTCTCGCGCATGGCCACGATGGTGGGTACAACCTCGAGGGCGTTGAACCACTCCTGGAAGACGTCAACCTCCTCCTCCACGATGCGCTCTGCCTTCTGTGCCTCCGCACGGCGGATGGCCCGATTCGCATCAACCACCTCCTGCAGATGATCGATGTTGTAGAGGTAGACGTTATCCAGCTCGCCGGCTGCAGGATCGATGTCCCTGGGAACGGCGATATCGATGAGGAACAGCAGGCGATTCCTCCGTCTGCGGAGGGCCGCTGCCACCATCTCCGACGTGACCACATACCCCGGGGCGCCGGTCGATGCGATGACGATATCCGCTTCCGACAGGGCCTCGGACAACCGGTCAAAGGCCACGGGCGTCCCACTGAACGCCGAAGCCATCTCTACGGCCCTGGCATGGGTGCGATTGGCGATCAGGATGCGGTCCACTCCCTGGCGCATCAGGTGACGCGCGGCCAATTCCGACATCTCTCCTGCCCCGATCAGGAGGATCGTTCTTTCGGAAAGCCCTCCGAAGATTTTTTTAGCCAATTCCACGGCTGCATAGCCGACCGACACGGCGTTTCCGGCAATCCCCGTTTCCGTCCGGACCCGCTTGGCCGTCCTGAAAGCATGGTGGACAAGGCGGTTCAGCAGGACTCCTGTCGTGCCGTGCTCCACGGCCCGGCGATAGGCGTCCTTCACCTGACCGAGGATTTGAGGCTCTCCCATGACCAGCGAATCAAGGCTCGACGCCACACGGAAAAGATGGCGGATCGCCTCGCGTTCCCGGTAGACATAAAGACACTGATCCAGTTCCGAGGCGTCCAGGTTTCCCTGCCTGTAAATGAACCCCTTCAGCCGCTCCAGAACCACATCACCGTCCGCAACGCGGGCGAGCACCTCCACGCGGTTGCAGGTCGATAGGACAAGCGCCTCACGGACTTCCGGTATGCCGATGAGTTCCGCCAGCGACGGGCCGCCCTCCGAGCACCCGAGTTGCAGCCGCTCACGGATCTCGACCGGGGCCGTCTTATGGTTCATGCCGACAAGAGCGATGCGCATGGATTCACACAAACCGATGGGCCGTCCCGAAGAACGGCATTCCCGCCATCAGCAGGGCAAGAAGAATGAACACGGCCAGAGACCAGCGCGCCGCTGTTCGCCCCCTCCAGCCGATGGCAAGCCGCTGGTGAAGCAGCAATGCGTAACAGCACCACGCCAAAAGCGTCCAGACCTGTTTGGGATCCCACTGCCAATGGCTGCCCCACACGATCCTCGCCCAGAACGATCCGGCGAGCCCTCCCAGCGTCAGCAGTGGAACGCCCCAAAGAAGGCAGATATGGTTGATCCGGTCCAGATCTCCCAGGGAGGGGAGCAAACGGCTCCATTTGCGGGATTGCTTGCGGCGGATCAGCCCGTCCTGGATCAGGTACATGAGCCCGGCGCAGGAGGCGACGGCGAACAGGGCCTCCCCCGCCACGGAAAGGATCATGTGAATCCAGACCAGCGAACCGCTCAACGTCGTCGATGCGTTCATGGCGTCGCCGAGACCGACGGACGAGATCACCATGAACAGACAGATGAGGGGGGCAACAAAAGCCCCCAGAACGCGCGTTTTCGTCCTGAGCTGAAACGCGAGATAGACGGCCGCCGTGAACCATGCGAAAAAGGAAAGCGCATCATGCAGGCCGACGGTCCGCGTTTCTCCGGCCGGCAGCCACCGCGCGGCGATGAAGAGGGTATGGATGACCAGGGCCGCGAACAGTACGCCGGCGGCAATGCGCGCCGGGAAGACCCGCTTTCCCAGGAGCGAGACGCCGTAGAGGATTGTGGAAGCCAAATAAACGGCCACGGCCGTCTTGAACAGCAAGATTCCCGTCACCGTGGTTCCACCTCCATCTCCACACCTGTCAGACGGTGAATCTTCTCTTTCACCGCCGCCCAAGCTTTATTCCGGATGTCCTCGAGGATTCCTGAGCGGACCACGGCAGTAAAACATTCCCGATTTTCGGAAGACGGGTGGCCACAGGCAATCCGCTTGTGGCGAAGTTCCCCAAGGATCTCAAGCAAGACGGCGTATTCCGGGCCGTAAGCCTCTTCCAGCTCTTCCCGGAGTTTCCTGGCCATAGCGGGGCTCTTCCCGCCCGTGGAAACGGTGATCATCAGGTCGCCCCGCTCCACCACCGACGGGAGAATGAAGTCGCACCGGACGGGATCGTCGACGATGTTGACCGGTATGCCGCGTCTGCGGGAGTCCCGTGAAATCCGTTCGTTGACGGCATTGTCGTCCGTAGCGCCGATCACGAGCGAAGCGCCCGTCAGGCAGGGCTCCTCGTAATCCGATTCCCGGTGGACGATCCGTCCCTCATTTTTCCATGCCGTCAGGATGGGGGTAAGCCCTTGGGCAATAACCTCCACAAGGGCACCGCAAGCCAGCAACCTTTCAACCTTTCGCTCGGCCACATTTCCGCCGCCGATCACGAGGCACCGTTTATTGGATATATTCAGACAAACAGGATAGTATTTCACGTGATTTCCGCTCCAGTTCTGACCCGCCGCGGAGCGCAACGGCGACACCTGCACGCCCCACCGGTTTCGACGCTACCATGACGGACCCCAAAATTCAAGTTGCTTGAAATGTCCTTGCGAAAAGGTTATAAGTAATGAACGCAAATTACGGGTTTGAAACCGGTTTGATCGCTTCGCCGCGGATCATCGCAGACGACGTTATGGCTGTGCTCAGAATCCCGTTGCGCGACCGACCCCGACGGGAAAAGCGAACCTGCAACGAATCAAGCGAATTTTTCAAGACCTCGTATCCGAGGGGAAAGAGAACACGGAATATGTCAGAGCGGCATGGCAAAGCGGGAGGGCAGAAGGACGACTGGATGAAGATCGAGCTTTTCGCCCCGGCGGAAATGATCGATGCCCTCACCAACTTCATGACGGATATCGGCGCCCAAGGGGCATATCAGGAGGTTCTGGAACCTCAAAGCCCGAATGATTTCCCCGAAATGTCATCCGGAGAGGTGCTGAAGGCATTCCTACCCTTCGACGTCCGTCTTTCAGGACGCCTCGCCGCTCTCCAGACCTATATCGACAGCCTTTCGGAGATCTTCCCCGACTTGGGGAAACCGCACTTTCGGACGGAGAGCATTCACGATCCGGACTGGGGCGAGGCGTGGAAGAAGTATTTCAAGCCCCTCAGGGTCAGCCGGAACATCGTCATCAAGCCGACTTGGGAACGCTTCTCGCCCACCGGACGGGACATCGTCATCGAAATCGATCCCGGCATGGCCTTCGGAACGGGGCAGCACGCCTCGACCCGGATGTGCCTGGATGCAATCGAAGAAATCCTGCTCAAGGACCGGAGCGTGGACCGCTGGCGCGTCCTCGACGTCGGGACGGGAACGGGGATTCTCGGCATAGCGTGCGCCAAATTGGGCGCCGAAAAGGTCCTCTGCGTCGACATCGACAAGCAGGCCATCGAGATAGCCCGTGAAAATGCCAGGATCAATCAGGTGGAGGATCGCGTCGAAATCCGCTATTGCGACGTCGCCACCCTCACCGATTCCTTTCATCTGATCTTGGCCAACCTGACGGCGAAAATCCTGATCAAGCTGAGATCCCATCTGGTTCGGCAGCTCCTCCCCGGAGGCTATCTCGTGATCTCCGGGATCATCGAGCAGAACAAGCCGGAGATCGAGACCTACTTCCCGGGCGACTCCTTTGTCCTCCACCGCCTCATCACTGAAAAGGAGTGGCTCTGTTATGTCCTTAAACACAGGGGCGATCGGCCGTGACGACCCCCCGGCTTTTCCTCCCCCATTCCCTGGAGATTGGCGCCGGCTGCACGGCGGCCCCGGATCAGGCGCGATACGCCAGGACCGTCCTGCGCATGAGAGAAGGCGATTCCCTTCTGACGTTCGACGGCATGGGCTGGGAGTATGAGGCGGTGATCCGACGCCTCACGGCGGATGAAATGGAGCTGAAGATCACCGGGCGCAGAAGACTGCCGGCGTCCGATCTTCAAATCACCCTGTGCCAGGGGGTCCCCAAGACGGAAAAGATGGACGGGATTGTCCGGCATGCGACGGAGCTGGGCGCCAAACGGATACTTCCCTTTCTTGCCGAGCGTTCCGTCCCCCGCTGGTCTCCGGAGCGGCTGATCAGCAAGCGGGAGAGGTGGCAGAAGATCGCCGTCGAGGCTTCCCGCCAGTGCGGTCGCCCCGATATCCCCGAAATCGGGGCGGTCACGACCTTCGAGGGGATGATCCGTGTAATTCCCCAGGGGGGCCTGCGGCTGATCCCCTGGGAAGAGGAGACGAATACCGGCCTCCGGGAAATCCTGACGGATCCGGGCCGGTCCGGACCACGGGAGTTCGTAGTGGCGGTGGGTCCCGAGGGGGGGTTCAGTGCGGATGAGATCGAACTTGCCCGGAAGGCAGGTTTTTTCCCCGTCAGTCTGGGTAAGCGGGTTCTACGTGTGGAAACGGCGTCCCTGGCGGTTCTTGCGATTCTGCAGTACGAAAAAGGTGATCCAACTCCCGAATCGAAGGGATGAAAAGATCCCTTCCCCATACGCCTGCTGCCTGAATCCACATGACCGGCTTCCGCGAATTCAACCTTTCAACCTTTTTCGGGTTGCCGCCATTGCAGGAATCCCGAACAGGGACATTTCCGAATACGCCGATGCGGGATTCTGAAGGAGTCCTATGATGGAAATGCGGCCGGGCGGCTTCTGGCGCAGATTTTTCGCTTTTGCCATCGACATGGCCATCCTCTGTTTCGTCTCCCTGATCCTGTTCCTGACCGGTCTGCTCGCCATGGGAATCAGCGGCGGCCTGCTGCAAATCGTCTCCGCCTACCCCCTCGAATGGGAACGCGAGATGGGTCTCTTTGCGGTTCTCTGTTTCATCGCAATGCTTTTGGCCGGAATGGCATACTTCACCTGGTTTCACGGAATCACGGGCCGAACCCCGGGAAAGAAGATCCTGGGGCTGCGCGTCGTCCAGACGTCGGGCGACCCGATTCGTGCGGGCGTCGCCTTTCTGAGGTGGGTGGGCTATTTGATTTCCGGCTGTTTCTTTGGCCTCGGTTTCCTTTGGATCGCCTTTGACAGGGAAAAACAGGGATGGCACGACAAGATCGCCTCGACACGGGTTCTGTTTGAACAGGACGGAAGGGTTTCCGGGACGGATGGCAACGTCGGCGAACGTGTTGCGTCCTCAACAGCGCAATCGGAACCGGTGATCCTGCAAATGGCCCGGACTGCCGAGGAAGAGGCATCCAGGGGTCCGGCCGCGGAAGATGTGGCCGAAAATGCACACAGTGAGGACCTGTCGCCCAAACCGTAACGGACAGTCCATCAGGCGGAAAAATGGCTTGACAAACGACAACACTTTTTATACTAGAAGACACTTTGCGGCGATTGCCGCTGAATAGAGGGCCGGTAGCTCAGTCGGTAGAGCAACGGACTGAAAATCCGTGTGTCGACAGTT
>CAZWTL010000050.1:0-19151 GCA_964637025.1 uncultured Syntrophaceae bacterium
CGCCTGTCTCCGAATGCCGGCGCCTCGTATCGATGCAATCGGTGCGGTTCGAGGCTCGTGATCCGAACCTCAAACGGTGTCGCGGTTTTTAAGGTTCCTGACCATCATCCAGTCATAAAGGGCGGGTGAAAGGGTGAAAAGCAGACGGGACATCCTGCCCACGGCCGTCAAAACGAGGCATCTCTTCCGTCGCAGCACCCCCCTGTAAACCGCTTCTGCCACGGAGTCGGGTGACGCCTCCCTCCCGCAACGTGTCCTGGGCTCCACGGCCTTCCCTCCATTGCCGGCAAGAGCCCTGTTCTGGAGGTTGGTTTTCGTGAAACCGGGGCAGACGATCATCACGTGGACGCCGGCACCGCTCAGTTCCGCCCGCAGGGTATTGAAGAGGCCGTGGAGGGCGTGTTTGCTGGCGCAGTACCCTGTCCTGCCGAGCACCGGAGCAAATCCGGCAATGCTGGATATCGCCACGATCGACCCCTTTCGCTCGATCAGACTCGGCAGGGCCGCCCGGGTACAGTTCACGTAACCGAAGAAATTCACCTCCATGACCCTTCTCAGAACCGACACGGAGCAGTCGGCGAAAGGGGCCCGCAGGGTCGTGCCCGCGCAATTGACCAGAATATCGATGCCGCCGTACCGCAAGACTGCCTTCTCCATGGCCTGTAGGCAGGATGCCTCGCAAGTCACATCACAGAGGCAGGGAAATGCTTCCTGCCCCTGGTCCAGGAGCGTCGCCGCCTGCTCCTTCAGAGCCGCCTCGTCCATGTCCAGCATGACGATCTTCCCCTGTTCCCGGCCGAACTTCCGGCAGATGGCCGCCCCGATGCCACTGGCTGCACCCGTCACCACAACGACCCTCTCTTTCATGAACCGATCCTCCTTACCCGGGGCGAGAATGCCCTGGCCGTCCACCAAGCACGGCATCAAGCGCCGGCGTTCCCGGGTGCATTTTCCACATGGCCCCAACGGTCCTTCCCTCAAGGAACGCCTCGTTCGCCGAAACGCCGAGGCTGCACGAATCGTTATGGCAACGCCGGCCGTCAAAATACGACGGTGCTTAAAAAAATGTCAAATTTTTCGGATCAAGGGTATAGTGGCGCATCATATCGTCCAAGGACGTTGCGTCGTGAACGGTCTTTTCATCGGGCGTTCTGAGGCATCCGCTGTCGAACCTCCGCACGCAAGAGGCCGGAAACGCCGGTTCAGCACCCGGAGGTTCGCATCAGGGCAGTGATAATGAACAGCATTTTGGGATCCGTCGGCACGTTTTGCGTCTGTTCGCTCTTCCTGGGTTGCAGCCAGGAGCGGCTGATCTTCTATCCCGAGACGCTGCCGGCCGGCTATCCATTCGTTTTCACGCAGCCCTTCGAAGAATGGTCCGTTCCCGTGGAATCGGCCGTCATCAGCGCCCTGCTCTTCAAGACGCCTCATCCCAAGGGGGCCGTCGTCTATTTCCACGGCAACGCCGGAAGCCTGAGGACATGGGGCGACATTGCGACAGAGTTCACGTCCCGGGGCTACGATATCCTGATCCCGGACTACCGGGGCTTCGGTAAGAGCACCGGCAAGATCTCAAATGAAAGGCAGTTGCTCGGCGACGGTCTGGCCATCTACGGAACGTTGAGAAAGAGTTGGCCCGAAGATCGGATCATCGTGTACGGAAGGTCGATCGGGACCGGCGTCGCGACATTCCTTGCGCGGCATGAAAAGCCGCGGATGCTCGTCCTCGAATCCCCTTTCCTGAACCTCGCCGCCCTGGCATCCCATCATTACCCCTTCCTGCCCAGAACGCTCCTCGAGAAGTTCCTGAAATATCCGCTGAGAAACGACAGATGGATTTCAGAGGTCGCATGTCCCGTATTCCTGTTCCACGGCACAAGAGACGAAATCGTCCCCTTTGATCACAGCACGGCCCTGGAGGCGTTCATTCGATCCCCCCACAGGTTGGTCCGGATTGAAGGGGGAGGACATAACGACCTGGACGATTACGACATCTTTCACCGGGAACTCGATCAAATCCTTCGCTAGACCGTTCCTTCTCGTGCCGCCTATTCCCTGATCGGCTTGGCCTCGTCGATGAGCATGATCGGGATATCGTCCCGGATCTCGTAGACGAGACGGCAACGGTCGCAGACAATGCCGTCTTCCGCCGGGGTCAAATGGACGTCGCCCTTGCACTTGGGGCAGGCCAATATCTCCAGAAGTTCCTTGCTGATCCCCATTTTTCACCTCTTCAATTTTTTGCCGCCAGCATCTCCTTTGCGGCCGTCAAAACCTCCTCGACGGAGATCTCCGTCATGCACCGGGGGTTGCTGCAGCTTTTCCGGAAGCAGGGGCTGCATGCGAGCCCTGTCCGGATGACCCGGTGTCCGGAACCGTAGGGTCCCGTCCGCGCCGGATCGGTCGGCCCGAACAGGGCGACGACCGGGGTTCCAACGGCCGCGGCCAGGTGCATGGGGCCGGAGTCCGTCGACACCAGCAGGGACGCCTCATGGTAGAGGGCGGCCAGCTCGCGAAGCGTCGTTCGACCGCCGAGGTTGACGGCCGTGGTCTTCATCATTTTCAGGATCCGATCCAAGGGAGCGGACCGGTCGCCCGTGAGCACAACGGGGATTCCCCATTCCCCGCGGATCCGGTCACAGAGGGCAGCAAACTTCTCCTCCTGCCAGAGTTTCGTTTCCCATAAGGCCACCGGATTGACCGCAATGAAGGGTGGCAGGCCCCCTCCTCCTCCCTCCCCGGCGGCTTTCGCCCCCGGCCGCGTTCCCGACGCCAGCGGCCGGCCGTCGGGCTCCGCGCTTTTCCCAGCTTCCAGGCGGGGCAGGTCCCGGAGCAGTTCGGCCACGCGCCGCCGCTCGTTCTCCCCGAACGCGATCCTGAATTCCGGCGCCGACGTACGGTCATCCTCCCACGTCTTCCCGGCGACATGGCGCACGAAATCGAGGTAACGATCCACTGCATGCTTCCCCAGGTCTTCCGGAATCTTTTCGTTGTAGAAGAGGCCGCTCAGCTCCTGCAGGCTGTCGTAGCCCAGTTTTCGCCTTCCCCCGCTGAACAGAACGAGCGCCGCGCTTTTGAACAGTCCATGGAAATCGATCACCAAATCGTAGGGGCGGCCTCGGAGTTCCCTGAGGAAGGAAACCATGTCCCGGAACGGCTCCGCGATCCGTCCCCTTCGGAGTTGGCCGATCCAGCGTTTCCGGCGCGAGACGATCAGCCGGCTCAGGTCCGGATGTCCCGCGAGCAGGTCCGCGGCCGCCTCCTCGACGACCCACGTGATGTCAGCGTCCGGGTAGAAGCGCCGCAGGGCGGAAAGCGAGGGCAATGTGTGGATGACATCCCCGATGGCGCTCAGTTTGACGATCAGGATGTTCACCGTTCCGTTTCCCTCCGGCCTGCAATGATCCGTGCAACGGCCTCCCTCAGGTCCGCCGCGATGAATTCCGGCTGTCGGATCCGTTTCATCGGATCCGGCGATTCCCTGCCTCTTTCCGCCCGGGGCTCCCTCCGATTCACGGCCGCGTCTTCCTCATGAAGCCTCCGCAACTCCCCCTCTCCCAGACCCGTCCTCACGAGCACGCTCCGCACACCCGCCTTCGCCCCCGCCTCGATGTCGTTCAGGGTGTCGCCGATCAGCCAGGAGCGGGAAAGGTCGATCCCGAGTTCTTCCGCCGCCCGCAAAAGCATTCCCGGCGCCGGCTTCCGGCAATCGCAGACGCGGAGATATTTCCCCAGGCCCGCTGTGGGATGGTGGGGGCAGAAGTAGATGCCGTCCAATCGGGCGCCTTCCCGCCAAAGCATCTCCCGGAGCAGGGTGTGGGTTCTGCCGACGAACGCTTCGTCGTAGAAACCTCGGGCCACGCCGGACTGGTTCGTGACGACCACGGCCTTCATGCCCGCTTCGTTGATCATCCGGATCGCCTCGGAGGCGCCGGGGATCAACCGAAGCTTTTCCAAACGGTCGAGATAGCCCACCTCTTCATTGATGGTCCCGTCTCGGTCAACAAACACCGCCTGCCAAGCTTTCTCATCCATCCATCCGCCCCTTCTCATGGGAAACGGACGGGCTGTCTCCCCCCGCATCGTCCAGCAGCGCAAGGGCGGCGGCGAAAACCTCATCCACGCCGATCATCTCCATGCAGCGAAAATCGTTCGGGCAGACCGGCTTCAGACAGGGACCGCACGGCACGTCATGATGAATGACGACGCTCCTTTCGCCGACCGGCGACGTCGCCACAGGGTCCGTCGATCCGAAAACGGCAACCGTCGGCACACCCAGTGCACCGGCGACGTGCATCAGACCGGAGTCGTTCGAAATGAAGAGGCGGCAACGGGCGATCAAGGCGATCGCCTCCTTCAGATCCGTTCTTCCCGAGACGTCGATGAGCGGACTCCTGGCGTTTTGCCGCACCGCCGCGGCGCTCTGCCGGTCGCCCCGGCCGCCAAGGAGAATCCCTCGCGCCCCGCGGGCTTCGCAAAGGCGGTCGGCGACGGCGGCAAAACGTTCCGGAAACCATTTTTTCGCCGGCCCGTAGGCCGCGCCCGGTGCGATGCCGATCAAGGGGCGTCCGCCTTCGATGCCGAATTCACCACAAATCCCCTTTGCGATATCCTCGTGCTCCTCTCCGGTCAGGAGGCAAACGTCGCGTCCAGCGGGCCGGCAACCGAGAGCCATTACCATCTGCCTGTAGTAGTCGATCTGATGGACCCTGCGGATCGCCCGCGTCCTTCGGACGGAGTGGGTCAGCAGCGCCCCCCGGGCGTCCGAGTTGTAACCGGCCCGGACCGGAATGGCGGCCAGCAGGGCGAGGATGGCCGCCTCGATGGCGTTCTGGAGCAGGATGGCAGCGTCGAAGCCGCGCTGACGGAGTTCGACGGCCAGCCGGACCTTTCCTCCGATGCCGCCGTGCCGTCCGGGCTCCTCGAAAACAATGACCTCGTCCACATCCGGAGAAAGGCGGTAAACCTCGGCCACCCAAGGTTTGGCCAGGACAGCAATCTGCGCCCGGGGCCAGGTCCGGCGAATGGAGGCGACCGCCGGAAGCGTCATGACCACATCCCCGATCCAGTTCGTCCCCCGGATCAGGATCCGCTCCATCCCGTCCGTCGGAAGCCTTTTCGAGCCCCTGACCCTCAGGTTCATCGTCTCTTCGATCCGTTCGGCCTCTCCGTTCATTGCTTATTCGCAACCCGTGAAAAAATCAACTCCGCAAACGGTTCCGACGGCGTGATCTCCATTTCGATCCGCAGGATCGAAATCCCGGTCCGGAGGTCGGGGAGGTCCGCAAGCCGGACGCCGTCCTTTTCGGTGGTGACGATCCGGAATGCCTTGCACCTCCTGGCGAAACCATGGATCCTCTCCATGTCCGAACGGTCGTAGGGATGGTGGTCGGGGAACGCATGGAAGGACGAGACCTCCGCCCCAAGGGCCGCCAAACTCCGCCGGAAACCCTCCGGGCAACCGATTCCCGCGAATGCGAACACCCTTTGCCCCTGAAGCGTCTCGGCGGGTGTTCTTGCGCCCGTCGACGCCTCGACGAGTTCCAAAGGCCGGTGTACTCCCCGGAAAGAGGGAACGAGCCCCTCTTCCGGCAGGGGTTCGCAACGGCCCGCGTCGCCCGTTCGCAGAAGGATGCCGGCGCGGCGCAAAGCCCGAGGAGCTTCACGAAGCGGTCCACGGGGAAGAAGAAAACCGTTCCCGAACGGGCGGACAGCGTCGACCAGCACGATATCGATATCCCGGGCCACAGACCGGTGCTGGAAGCCGTCGTCGAGAATCAGGACATCCGCCCCGAAATGGGTTGCCGCAAACCTTCCCGTGAGGAGCCGTTTCGGGCCCGTGAGTACCGGGACGCCGTGCAGTGCGCCGGCCATCATCACGGGTTCATCCCCCGCCTCGCGCCATCCCATATGGAGACGGTCTCCGTCGGAGACGATGTTGACGGCGGCCTTCGCGCGGCCCCCGTAACCCCGGCTCAGAACGGCCGGGCGACAGCCGCGATCCCGCAGCATCCTGGCGATCCAAACCACCACGGGGGTCTTGCCGGTTCCGCCGACGGTGAGGTTTCCCACGCTGACCACCGGACAGGGAAGCTTTTCCGGTCGGATCAGCCCGCGATCGTAGAGCCCGTTCCGCGCGGAGACCGCAGCGGCATAGGGCAAAGAGAGGAGACGGAGCGCTGCGGAAGCGTGGGAGCGCTCGATTCGTCCGCCCTCCCAGATTTCCCTCAGTCTTTTCTCCGGAGATCGCAAAACGCCCTCCCGTCCATCCGCTCCCCGTGTCGAAGTCCAAAAAGCCGCAGCCCGGCGTCCTTTCCGCACATCGGCGGCCCCGCCGGCCCGATATGCGGGCCCTCTTCCGACGACGGACACGACCCGCGAGGTGCACCGTCAATGCCGTTCCGATTGCGGCGGCACGGGCCGCCTATGACCGATTATCCGTTCCCGTTTCCGGACCCTTCCCCCGGGTTGCGGCCGTTCTCCTTGAACTGCATGTTGTAGAGGCGGCAGTACTCCCCCTGGCTGGCAAGGAGCGATTCATGCGTACCCTCCTCGCGGATCTCCCCGTTCACGAGGACAATGATCCGGTCGGCGTTGCGGATCGTGGAGAGTCGGTGGGCGATCACCAATGTCGTCCGGCCTTTCATGAGGTTCTCCAGGGCGTCCTGGACCTCGATTTCCGCCTCGGAATCGAGAGAGGAGGTCGCTTCGTCGAGGATCAGAATCGGGGCGTCCTTGAGCAGCGCGCGGGCGATCGACAGCCGCTGCCGCTCGCCGCCGGAGAGCTTCGTGCCCAGTTCGCCGATGAGGGTGTCATAACCTTTGGGCAGCCGCATGATGAAATCGTGCGCGTTTGCGGCCTTCGCGGCCGCGATGATTTCTTCCTCCGTCTTGACGATGTCGCCGTAGGCGATATTGTTCCGCACCGTGTCGTTGAAGAGGATCGTCTGCTGGGTCACGATGGCGATCTGGGACCGGAGCGACGAGACCGTGACATCGCGGATGTCCCGACCGTCGATCATAATCGCCCCCTCCGTCACGTCATAGAACCGCGGGATCAAGTTGACGAGCGTCGTCTTGCCGCCTCCGCTCATTCCCACGAAAGCCACGACCTCGCCGGCCCGGATCCTGAGGCGAATGCCGCGCAGCACCGGCGCCTCCTCATATCGGAACGTGACGTCCCGGATCTCGATCTCCCGGGAGATCCGGGGAAGGGGCACGGCATCGGGCCGGTTCCGGATATCCGGTACCAGATCAATGATCCCGAAAACCCGCTGGGCGCCGGCGATTCCCTGCTGGATCGTGTTGTTGACGTTCGTCAGCCTCTTCACCGGTTCGTAGAGCATGATGAGGGCCGTCAAGAAAGAAAAGAAGGTGCCGGGCGTGGAATGGCCGTGGATGACCTGATAGCCGCCGTAGAAGATGATCGCCGAGATGCCGAGGCCTCCGAGAAATTCCATGAAGGGGCTGGAGATGGCGTTGATCGAGACCGCCTTCAGGTTGAGGCGGAAGAGCCGTTCGTTTTCATCGGAAAAGCGCCGGTTCTCGTACTCCTCCATGTTGAAGGCCTTGACGATCCGCGTTCCGGAAATGGTCTCCTGCAGAAGGGTCATCAGGCTGCCGAGCGTCACCTGTGTCCGCGTCGCTACCTGCCTCATTTTCTGACCGAACTTGGCAATGGGATAAACGGCGAGCGGGAACACGAACATCGCGATCATGGCCAGCCGCCAGTCCCGATAGAAAATCACGAAGACGAGGCAGAGCAGGGTGAAAGAATCCTTGAGCAGCGCGGTGACCGCCTCCGAGACGGCGCCCTGAATGAACGCGACGTCGTTCGTGATCCGGGACATCAGGGTGCCGGTCGGATTCTTCGTGAAGAAGGCCAGAGACTGGGTTTGGATCTTCCGGTAGAGATCCGCCCGCAGATCGGCGACGATCCGCTGGCCGATGAAACTCATCAGGACGGTCTGGGCATAGTTGCAGCCCCCCTTGACGAAATAGATCCCGATCACCGCCAGCGGGATCCACAAGAGCGTCTGCGCGTTTTTATTCAGAAAGATTTCGTCGAGGGCCGGCTTGACGAGAAAGGCGAGCGCCGAGGTCGTTGCCCCGACGACGAGCATGCAGGCCATGGCGAACAGAAACTTGAGCAGATGCGGCCTCGCCAGTTTCATCAGACGCTTGAAAATGTCCAAATGGCTCACCCTCCCCCATTGTGGTGCGAAAGCATGTCGCAGGCGATCCGCGCGGTGCGTTGCGAAGCCCCGGGCGTTCCCAATTTTCCGCGGATTCCTGCAAGCGCGGTTCGCATCTCCCTTGCCTTATCCCGGCGGACCACGAGCTCGATCGCCTCGGCGGCGATCCGCTCCCCTGTGGCGTTTCTCTGGATCAGTTCGGGAACGATGGTTCTTCCGGCAATGATGTTCGGCAGGCCGATATGATCCACGCGGATGAATCGCCGACCCACGGCATAGGAGGCGGCGGACACCTTGTAGACGATGACCATCGGGGTCTCCAGGAGCGCCGTTTCCAAGGTGGCGGTTCCCGAGGCGACCATCACAACGTCGGAAACGGCGATGAGATCGTAGATCTCGTTCCGTATCACGTTGACCTTGAAGGGAAACTGCCGGACGATCTCCTGGACGAAATCGGGGTCCAGCGTGCCGGCGAACGGCAGAACGAATTGCAGCGGCGAGATCCTTTCCTTCATGATCCTGCACGCCGCAAGCATTTCCGGCAGGAGCCGCGATACCTCGGAGCGGCGGCTTCCCGGAAGGATGCCCACGGTGACCGCCTCTTCACGGAGCCCAAAGCGTTTCAACGCCTGCGGCCGGTCGTATTTTGTCCGCACCTCGTCCAGGAGCGGATGTCCGACAAAGGAGACGTTCACCCCCGCATTCCGGTATATCTCCTCCTCGAAGGGAAGGATGACGGCCATCCGGTCCACGTTGTTGCGGATCGTATCGATCCTGCCCTTGCGCCAGGCCCACACCTGGGGGCTGATGTAGTAGAGAACCGGGATGCCCTGTTTCTTCGCCGCCCGGGCGAGAGGGAGGTTGAAATCGGGATAATCGATCAGGATGACCAGGTCGGGCCGCGCCTCCTTGAACGAGGCCTTCAAACGGCGCATTACCCGGAGGATGGCGCGGAGCTTCGAGAGCACTTCGGTCAGTCCCACCACCGCCATGTCGGCGGCGTCGGCCACCCGTTCGACCCCCTCCTGGCGCATGCTGTTCCCCCCCATGCCGTAGAAGAGGAGGCTGGGATCGATCCCAAGCATGGACTGAACGAGTCGGCCGCCGTGGAGATCGCCCGAGGCCTCGCCGGCCACAATCATCACCCGCCGCGCGTTCACGGCTCCATCCATCCTTTCCCGGTCTCACATCCCCGGGGTCGGACGCCGGGGTCGTCCAGGAAGGGAAGCCTCTCCCGGTTCCGGACGATGGCCTCGTTGATGCGCAGGGCCAGTTCCAGCGCGTCGCGTCCGTCACGGCCCGGCACCGGCGGCGGCGTCCGGCCGGCCACGGCCCGGACGAAAGAGCGGATTTCCTCCTCCAGAGGATCAGCCGGCCGGATATCGACGGGATTTTCCGCGATGACGATTTGGCCGTCAGCGCCGTTCCTGCGGCTGAGGGAAACGAGCTCCCGCTTGTTGTAATCCACCGCGTGGTAACCCTCGATTCCGAAAAACCGGATCTTCTGCATCGTCTTTCCCGTGACCCGGCTCGCGGTGATGTTGGCCACGCATCCGCTTGCAAAGGTCAGGCGGGCATTGGCGATATCCACCTTGTCCGACAGGACAGAGATGCCGACGGCGTCCACGGCCGACACCTCGGAACGGACGAAATGGAGAATGATGTCGAGATCGTGAACCATGAGATCGAGAATGACGTCCACGTCCGTACCCCTTTCGAAGAAAGGGTGAAGCCGGTGGGATTCGATGAAGAGGGGCTTCCCCATGAGGGGGCGGAGGGCCGTGATCGCGGGATTGAACCGCTCGACGAAGCCGATCTGGAAAATCAGTCCTTTCTCATTGGCGAGGGCGATCAGTTCATCCGCCTCGACAAGCGTCACAGCGATCGGTTTTTCCAGCAGGACATCCACGCCCGCCTTCAGAAAGATGGAGGCGACTTCGTGATGGGCGCCGGTCGGAACAGCGATCGAGACGGCGTCGACCTTTCCCAGAAGGCCGCGGCAGTCCGTCAGGATTTCGCAGTCGCAGCCGTCGGCCGCCTTCCGGGCGTTCTCTACCGAGAGGTCGGCGACGCCCACCACCCGGCATTCCGGGATTTTCAGATACTTCTGGAGGTGGTAGCGTCCCAGATGGCCCGTTCCCACCACACCGATTCTGATCCTGTCCATCATACCCCTGGTTATGGTTCCTGCCGATCAGCGGCAGATCCCTCTTTCCGACCTTCGGATGAAATCCAGGAACTGCCGCACCTCGGGCAGATCCGCCACCTCCTGTTCCACCTTGCGCACGGCGTCGGCAAGAAGCAATGAGGAGCGGAAAACGATCCGGTAGGCTTCCTTGAGGGCTGAAACCGTCTCGTCCGTGAATCCCCGACGCTTGAGGCCGATCATGTTCAGGCCGAAGAGCTTGGCAAAGTTTCCGGAGGCCATCACAAAGGGGGGAATGTCCTTCGTCACCGCGGAGCAGCCGCCGATGATGCAGTGGGCGCCGATCCTCGTGAACTGATGGACGCCCGTCATGCCCCCGATGATGGCGAAGTCCTCAACGTGGATATGGCCGGCAAGGTTCACGCCGTTGGACATAACGACGTGGTTCGCCAGCTTGCAGTTGTGGGCCACATGGCAATAGGCCATCAGCAGGTTGTCGTCGCCGATGCTCGTGACGCCGATGTCGGCCGTGGTCGACCGGTTGATCGTCACATACTCCTTGATGATGTTCCGATTGCCGATCACGACCCGCGTCGGTTCCCCCCGGTATTTCAAATCCTGGGGAGGGCCGCCGATGGAGGCGAACTGGGAGACGCGGCACCCCTCGCCGATGTCGGTCTGGGACTCGATCACCACATGAGGGCCGATGACCGTATTCTTCCCGACATGGACGTCGGGGCCGATGATGCTGTAAGGTCCGATCGTCACTCCTTCCGCGATCGTCGCGTCGGGTGAGACGACCGCCGTGGGGTGGATATTCATAAATCATTCTTCTCCGTTTGATTCTCCAGGGCCTCGACCCGGCGTTGGAGATCGGCGAGGGAACCGCGCATCTCCGGAAGCTTCGTCAGACAGGCCTCCATTTTCAGCCACTCGCGGTGGGGTACGTGGGGAGCGCCCGCGACGATCTGTCCCGGCGGCACATCCTTGTGCAGTCCGGCCCGGGCTGCAGCCATGACGCCGTCTCCCACATGGATGTGGCCTACGACGCCCGCCTGGCCCCCGATGACGACCCTTTTTCCCAAATGCGCGCTGCCGGAGATGCCGACCTGCGCGACAATCACGGAATATTCCCCGATGACCACATTGTGCGCGATCTGGACCAGGTTGTCGATCTTCACGCCGCGCTGGATCCAGGTCCGCCCGAAGGTTCCCCGGTCGATGGTCGTGTTTGCGCCGATCTCCACGTCGTCGTCAATCTGGACATAGCCGACCTGCGGGATCTTGCGGTTCTCCTGCCCCGGCAGGGCAAAACCGAATCCATCGCTGCCGACGACGACTCCCGCATGAAGCACCACCCGCCGGCCGATCCGGCATCGCCGGTAAACGGTGACGCCCGGATAGAGGAGGGACGCCTCGCCTACGGAGGCATCCCTTCCGATGAAGACCCCCGGGTAGAGGACGGCCCCCTTTTCGACACGCGCCCCGCGGCAGATGTGGACCCCGGGATAGACCACGGCCTCCGCCGAGACAGCCGCCCCGGCTTCGATGGTTGCATCTTCACTGATCCCTTCGGCCTCGGGATCCTCGGGGTGGAAAAGCGCCAGCAATTTGCCCAAAGCGGCGTAAGGGTTCTCGACGATGAGCAGGTTTTTGCCCTGGCATGCCGTTCCCGGCGCCACAAGGATGGCATCGGCGCCGGAGGTTTCGATCTTCTTTCTGTATTTCGGATTGGCCACGAAAGTCATATCGCCGGGTCCCGCTTCGTCGATCCCGCAGATCCGTTCGATCACGACCCCGCCATTGCCGCTGACGCTGCCGTTCAAGAATTCGGCAATCTCGTTCAATGTCTTCTTCACGAACGCATTCCCGCTATTTGCCAGGTTTGTATGTCTTGTTGAACTCGTCGATCACCCGCTTCGTCAGATCGCTTTCCGGTGCATAATAAGGCAGAGGAATCAAACCGATATCAATGATCATCGTGTATTTTTCCTTTTCTCCGATTGCCTTGACGATCTTCATGATCTCGGGAAACATCTTCTTGGAAAGCTGCTGATCCTTGGCCCGGAGCTCCTCTTCGGAATCCTTGACCAGGTTCTGGTAGTCCCGAAATTTCTTCTGATAAGCCGTCTCTTTCTCTTTAATGACATCCTCCTTGAGGAGCGGACGCTGTTTCTCAAGCTCGTCCTTGAGTTTCTTCAGTTCAGCCTCCTTTTCCTGGATGGCGGCCTTGTCCTTTTCGAAGGCCTTCTTGAAGGCTTCGGCTTCCTTCTTGCCGACATTGGAATTCAGCATGACCTCTTTGATATCCACAAACCCCGCCTTTTCAGCCGCAGCGGCGGGAGAAACCGCCAATGCGAGGGCCAGCATCGCTATTGCCGCCGCAACCCATCCAAATCTTTTCATAGAAAATATCCCCTTTCTGGTTAATGCACCCTTCATGAAAGCCACTCCGGCTTTCCTGTACACCTACATGAACATCCCGATCGTGAATTCCCAGCGGCCGGGGGATTCGCCCTCCTTCTGATCGAGGACATAACCCCATTCGATGCGGAGGGGTCCGATGGGCGAATACCAGCGCACTCCCACACCCGCCGTTCTGCGCATGTCGTCGATGTGGTAACCGGTCTCCCAGGTGTTGCCGGTATCGAAGAAGAGAACCCCCTTCATGCCCGCGCTTTTGATCAGCGGAAAGATGAAGTCGATATTGAAGTTCAACATCGTCAGCCCGCCGATGACGTCCCCTGTCCCCGGATCGACCGGTCCCACGTCACGCAGACCGCGCAGGGAACTGATGCCGCCAAGATAGTACCGCTCGTAAATCGGCACCTCTTTACCTTCGTTGGCGTCGATCCGGCCTATCCGCCCGCGGACGCCAATGACCGTTTCCAGCGGCAGCGGGAAATACCAGGCCGATGTCAGTCCGTATCGCGTGAAGCTGACATCGCCCATGAAGGGCCCCCCCGTATACTCTACGGAGAGGCTGTTCTTGGAACCCGAGGTGGGCAGGATCGCGTCATCCGTCGTATCGCGGGTCAGCGTGAGGGTCACCCCGCTGCTGAGTACCTCACCCTCCTGTTTCTTGATATAATAGGACGCCTCCTCCTTGATGTCCTTCACGTCGTTCTGAGACAGGCGATAGCCGATATAGGCGGTCACATAGGGCCATATCGGATAGCCCAGGGTCGCTCCGAATCCCTTGGAGTCATGGTTGTAGGTATCGTACTCCTTGTAGAGGTTCCAGAGGTCCAACTTGCTCCAGAGAGGCATGTCGAAAAGCCATGGTTCCGTGAAAGAAATGTTGTAGCGCGCGGAGCTCGAACCGAGGATCGCCTGGAGGGCCAGGATCTGCCCCCGGCCGAAGAGGTTCTGCTCTGAGATCTGTCCCGACACAACCGCCCGGTCTACCGCGCTGTATCCGGCGCCCACACTGAACATGCCGGTCTGTTTTTCCTTGACGTGGATGTTCACGTCCGTCAGGCTTTCATTGGGCCCTTTTTCGCTCTGAAAGTCGATCTCCTCGAAATAACGCAACTGGTTCAGGGCCGTGTAGCTTTTCTTGAGCTTGCTTCTGCTGTAGAGATCCCCTTCCACCACCGAAAGCCGCCGGCGGATCACCTTGTCCCGGGTCTTGGTGTTTCCCGTGATGTTGATCCGGTTGAAAGAGACGAGATTGCCCTTCTTGATCTCGTACGTCACGTCGACCGTTTGGCTGCTCTCCTGCGGTTCGGTCCTCGGGACGATATCGGCACTGGCGTAACCTTCGTCGTTGCAGGCCTGGACCAACGCATCCATGTCCTTCATGATCGCATCACGGTCGTAGAAGTCCTTCTTGCGGATCTGAAGCTTGTCGAAGAGTTCCGATCGGGGCACTGCGAGTTCGTCCCCTGTGATCGCGACCCGGCCGACGCGGTACTGTTTCCCCTCAGAAACGGGGATCTTGACCTGAATCCCTTCTTCGTCGTAAGTGATGACCGGTTCTCCGATCTGGGCGTTGATGAAGCCGTGGTTCAGATAGAAGGCGTTCAGCTTGCCCACGTCCTGTTTAAGCTGGTCCTGCTTGAGGAGGCCCGATTCGGTGAAGAAATGGAAGATGCCCCACTCGTTGGTGGTCATCATGCTCTTGAGTTCCTTGGCGGTAAAGGCCCTGTTCCCCTCGAAGCCGATCTCCCTGATGAAAAGCTTGTCGTTTTCGACGATGTCGATGACGATCAGGATGTCCCGCTCGCCCGTCTTCTCGGTCGTATAATTGATTTCGACGTTGTAGTAGCCCTTGGCGTCATAGAGGGCCTTGATCTTGTCCATGTCCGCCTTGAGCTTCTCGGGGTTGAGGGTCTGCCGGCTGCGGACGCTCATGGCGCCCTCGATGTCCCCCCTCTTGAGGACCTTGTTTCCTTCGATCAAAATCTCGGTGATCAGCGGTTTTTCTTCCACCACGAAGGTGACCACCTTCCCCTCTTCGGTATCCGTCACCTCGGCGGTGACGTCGTCGAAGAAGCCCATTCTGAATACGGCCTTGACGTCGGCGGACAGGTCCTCCTCCGTCAGGATGCTCCCCGGCGAGGTCTTGAGCACCTGGTTGATGGCGCTGGCCTCGATCGTGCGGTTTCCCTTGAAGTCGATCCGGGCGATCTTCTGATCGGAAGCAATCCGGACCAGGATATCGGTCCGGAGCTGAGAGATGATGGCGTCGAGGTTTGCCCGGCCGCGGCCCTGAACGAAAACGCCCGGCAGGACCTTTCCCTGCTCGATATCGATCAAACGGACATCGATGCTGATCCGGTCCCCGAATTCGGATATGCTGCCTGAAATGGCGTAGGCGGCCCCGGCCTGCTTCGCTGTCTCCACGATCAGCGGGTCGTCGATTCGTTTTCCTTCAAAGGCCCCATCGATGATCTCCCTGCCCACCAGCTGAACGGTTTTGAATCTGAGGAGCTCTCTGGCAAGCCCCTGGTCAATGGCCTCTTTGAGCTCGGCCGCTTTCTGCGGGGAGGTGCTGTGGACCTCGAACGGCGCCAGGAACACTTCCTTGACGTTTTCAGCCGTGTTCCCCTGTGCGGGCGCCAGCAGGATCATGACCAGCACTGCCGCGATGCATTTCATGGACAGCTTATCATTCAGAGACATAAATCCTTCCGTCGCTTAGACCGATATGCTGGGACATCCGGCCGGCCAGTGAGGGGTTGTGCGTGACCACGATCAGGGTGATCCCGCGGTTGCGGTTCAACGCAATCAGGATGTCTTCTATCTTCTTTCCGGTTTCCGTGTCAAGGTTTCCCGTGGGCTCATCCGCGAGGAGGATCTCCGGCTCCAGGACGAGGGCGCGGGCCAGCGCCACGCGCTGTTGTTCCCCCCCGGAGAGTTCACCCGGCTTGTGGGTGATCCGGTCGGCCAGCCCCATCTCCCGGAGGATCGCCTCGGCACGTCCGGCCGCCCCCTCCTGGGGGATCCTTTGGATGAGGGCGGGCATCATCACGTTCTCCAGGGCGGTGAATTCGGGAAGGAGATTGTGGAACTGGAAGACGAAGCCGATCTTGCGGTTTCTGAAGGCCGCCAGCCTCTTCTCCGGCCACGTGAAGACATCGACGTCATCGAACAGAACGGTCCCTGAAGTCGGGTGATCGAGCGTGCCGAGGATATGGAGAAGCGTGCTCTTGCCCGCTCCCGACGCCCCTACGACCGCCAACGATTGCCCCCTGTCGACCCTGAAATCGATCCCTTTGAGGACTTCGATCCGATGTCCGTCCTTAATGAATGTTTTCTGTAGGTTGCGAATTAGAATCATGGGATCACCCTACCCTATTCATAGCGCAGCGCCTCGGCCGGATCGAGACGCGATGCCTTCCATGACGGATAGATCGTTGACAGGAAGCTGATCAGGAGCGTGCCGACGATGATGATCCCCACGTCCCCGTAATTGACCTGTGAGGGAAGTTCGCTCAGGTAATAGACATCGGCGGGAAGGATCTTGAACCCAAAGAGGTTTTCCACGAAACGGGACACGGCCTCCAGATGGAAGGCGACGGCGAGCCCGGCCGCGCAGCCGAGGAAGGTGCCGATGACTCCCACGACAAGCCCCTGATAAATGAAAATTCTCATGATCCCTCCACGGGTGGCGCCCATGGTTTTCAAGATTGCGATATCCTTGTTTTTTTCCATAACGATCATGATGAGGGCGCTGATGATGTTGAAGGCCGCCACCAGGACGATCAGCGAAAGGATGATGAACATCACCCGTTTCTCCAGCTTCAGCGCCGAGAAGAGGTTCTTGTTCATCTCCATCCAGTTCCGGCCCCAGTAGGGGAATCCCAGCTTCTCCACGATCTGCTTCGAGATGTGGTCGGCCTTGTAGATGTCGTCGACCTTGATTTCGATCCCGGTCACCGTATCGCCCATACCCAGGAATTCCTGGCACTGGGCGAGGGAAATGTAGGCCAGCGTGGAGTCGTATTCAAAAAAACCGGACTCGAAGATGCCGACCACGAGGAAAGGTTTCATCCGCGGGACCATGCCCATCGGCGTGGACAGGCCGGACGGGGAAACGACGTAAACCATTTCGTGAAGAAGGATCCCGAGGTTCTTGGCCAGTTCGCGGCCGATGACAATCCCCGGAAGATCGGCGATCTCCGGCCTGAGACCGGGCATCTTTTTTCCATTGCCGGCAAGAGGGTCGAGGCTGCCCTCACGGATCTTGCCCAGGCTGATGACCTTGAGGGCATCCGCCAGTGACAGGCCCCGCAGAACGACGCCGGTGACGCTGTTTCCGTTCTTCAGCATCGCCTGGCTGTAGATGAAGGGGGTTGCGGCGACGACCCCGGGAACCTGGACGACCTCCCGCATCACACGTTGATGGTCCCGCATCGCGCCGTCGTACTGCATCAGGACGATATGAGAGTTGATGCCCAGGATCTTGTTGCGCAGATCGTTCTCGAATCCGTTCATGACGGCCAGCACGATGATCAGGGCCGCAACGCCCAGAAAGATCCCGGTGATCGAGATGAAGGTGATGACGGAAACGAACACCTGCTTCCGTCTTGCCCGCAGATAACGCAGACTGATGAAGATCTCATAAGGCGTCATCGATGGGCGACCTCGTCAGCTCGGCCGATCCTTCGGAACGCAAGGGGCGCGTTCACCCGTGTCCCTTTCCGCGGATTCCAGCGGCCCCGCACTTGTCCCGAATCCGTCATTCTTCCCTGTTCCCTTCCCGGGTCCGCAAAAGCGGGAAAAGGATCACGTCGCGGATCGACGCCGAATCGGTCAAAAGCATAACGAGCCGATCGATGCCGATGCCCTCGCCCGCCGTCGGCGGCATCCCGCATTCGAGGGCGCCGATATAATCCTCATCCATCTCGTGGGCCTCCAGATCGCCGGCCTCCCTCTCCCGGAGCTGCATCTCGAAACGCCCTCGCTGGTCGACGGGGTCGTTCAGCTCCGAGAAGGCGTTTGCGATCTCCTTGCCGCAGATGTAAAGCTCGAATCGGTCGGTCAGCGTCGGATCCTGGGCGTTGCGGCGTGAAAGCGGCGATACATCCACGGGGTAATGGGTGATGAAGGTCGGCTGAACCAGGTTTTTTTCCACCGTTTCATCGAAGATCGACATCAGCACCTTTCCGGGAGGATCGCTGGCCTTCACCTCGATCCCGAGACTGCGGGCATGATCGGCCATTCGGGCGGGGTCATCGATGACAGCCTTCTCCACCCCGCCGATCCCCACAACAGCGTCGTGGACGGTCAGACGCCGCCAGGGGGGTGTCAGGTCGATCTCCTTCCCCTGGTAGGTGAACTTCAGTGAGCCGAGGATGTTCTGGCCGATCGAGACGAAGAGCTCCTCCGTCATCGCCATCAGGTCCTCGTAGGTTGCATAGGCCTGATAGAATTCCAGCATCGTGAATTCGGGATTGTGGAAGGTCGATATTCCCTCGTTCCGGAAGTTCCGGTTGATTTCGAAGACCCGCTCCAATCCGCCGGTGATGAGCCTCTTCAGGTAGAGCTCCGGGGCGATCCTCAGGAAAAGGGGTATGCCGAGGGCATTGTGAAAGGTCTTGAAGGGTCGGGCAACGGCGCCGCCCGCCCTGGGCTGCATCATCGGGGTTTCCACTTCGAGGAAGTCCCTCTCTTCCATGAACCGCCGGATCAGGCTGATGATCCGGCTCCGCTGCTGAAACACCCTGCGAACATCGGGATTGACGATCAGATCGAGGTGGCGCTGGCGGTAACGGATCTCGATGTCTGTGAGGCCGTGCCATTTCTCCGGAAGCGGACGGAGCGATTTGGAGAGCAATCGGAAGCCGTTCTCCTCGGCGTCGATTGTCAACTCCCCGGTCCGTGTCTTGAAAACCCGTCCCGCGACCCAGACGATGTCGCCCACATCGAGCCGTTTAAACAGGGAGAAGCACTTCTCTCCCACCTGGTTCCTGCGCAAAAAGGCCTGGATGCGTCCGGCGCGGTCCTGAATGCTGATGAAGGCGCCCTTGCCGAAATCGCGGACCGCCATCATGCGGCCGGCGATCGTGAACCTGTCCGTGACCTTTTCCAGCGCTTCCGGAGCCATCTGCCCGAAGCGCTGCATGATGGAGGCCGTGGTCTCCCCGACCCGGGCATCATTGGGATAAAGATCGATTCCATCTGCTTTCAGGGATGAAATTTTATCCATCCGTTTTTTGGCGAGTTCGTTGAGCGCTTCCATAAATCTCCTGGCGATTCTTTGATGATATAAATCGGATTTAATTATATTTTTTTTCTTTAATAGTCAAGGAAGAACTTTCGCGCGCCCACAGGACCGTTCGACGGTTATGGAATGGCTTCCC
>CAZWTL010000051.1:0-19120 GCA_964637025.1 uncultured Syntrophaceae bacterium
GATGCGCAAGAGAAGCTTTTCAGCTACCACTGCGGACGATGTGGCTTCGAAATAACAGAAGAGGCAGAAGTATGCCCGGCCTGCACGCAGTCTTTAAAATCTGGAGTGAAGCCGATCCACCTGACATTGAAGAATGAGGAACCGGAGCGACCCCTTTCCGTGGAGACGGATAAACAGACGCCCCTCGCATCCCGAGAGGAAATTCCCAACCCTTTTGGCCAGTTCATTGAGGAAATGTGCCTTGTTGAAGCAGATGCGAAAGTTGATGGGCGATCCCTACATTATGCTTACAGGAAATGGTTTAAAGCAAAAAACGAAGATGAAAGACCGGTTTCCAGAAGAGCTTTATGGAGATTCCTCGCTGGCCATGAAAAAATAAGAATAAGATCGAAGAATCCAAGAATATTCTCCGGAATTGGATTAAAGATAGAGGATTTCAATATTCAACAGACTTTGGACGGTATTGGGGTTGGTCAGCGAACAGACTTGGCACAAATTCGTAGATTGGTCATGCACATTGGTAACACTGGTGAGCATACAGAGCGTTTGATTGAATACTTCCAGCATTACAATTTTGGAGTGAGAAGACGCGCATGCTCAGCGGCCAACAAGCTTCGCGACAAAGAGATCACTAAATATCTCAAACCTTGTCTTTCCGATCCAGAGCCTAAGGTCAGGTATTATGCGTTGAAAGCAGTCCTTTCAAGCCGCTGTCATTTTCTCGTTGATCAAGTCAAAGAGATCATCGGTAAAGAGGACAAAGGATATAATATCCTATTGTGCAGAAAGATATTGCAGGAAGCCGGCAAATGGAATTCCACCGGCAAGGGGGATTCAAAACAAATCGTCTGTTTGGCTGCGTCTAGGAAGTACGGCGGATATTGCATTGCTGGAAAAGAATGGTCAGATGGCCAAGTCGGGCCATGGCTACGCCCGGTCAGTAAAAGTGAATACGGAGAACTTTCCCCGGATGAGATTCGCCTGGCTAATGGGCATAATCCGCAATGCCTGGACGTCATCACCATTGAAACCCAGGGCACCCAGGAGCATCCATACCAAAGGGAAAATGTCCTGATCGCGGAAGCACGCCCCTGGGCCTGGCAATGGAAATTGCCACGCACTGCCCTACCCAAGCTGGTTGATGATGTGGACCGTCTCTGGCAGACGGGCTTCCATAGTGCGAACGGCTTAAACGACCGTGTGCCCGAAGAGATTGTAATGACGACAAAGGAACCGTCAATCTACCTGATCCGGCCGGACGGCTTCACCCTGATCGTCTCAGCCGACCTGGATGGGCGAAAGAAGGTACGCGCCAGGTTCACCTATCGTGATGCCTCATACCTCCTTTCGGTGACTGATCCTGCTATCGAAAAAACGTGTCTCAGGAAGGACCATGGCGAATATCCCTTGACCGACAAAGATCTTTACCTGACTGTCAGTTTAGGCGAGCCTTTTAATGGCTATTGTTATAAACTGGTCGCCGCCGTGATCACCATGGAAGGGTGAGGTTTATAAATGTCGGAACTTCTTACGATCGGGCATTCCGTTCATGCGGTTGAGCGGTTTGTCGGCTTACTAAAGATGCATGGGGTCACCGCCCTTTGCGATGTCCGTTCCAGCCCCTACAGCCGGTTCACGCCCCAGTTCAACCGCGAAACCCTGAAGGAAGAGATGGCGAGACAGCGCATCGCCTATCTTTACCTGGGGGCCGAACTGGGTCCGCGCAGCGCCGATCCGACCTGCTATGAAAACGGAAAGGTCCAGTACAAGCGCCTTGCCGCCAAAGAGATCTTTCAACAGGGACTCGACCGGCTGCGTAAGGGAATGGCGACCTATCGCATCGCCCTCATGTGTGCAGAGAAGGATCCCTTGACCTGCCACCGCATGATTTTGATCTGCCGGAATCTGCGCGGGGATGATATCATTATCCGGCACATCCTGGAAGATGGCTTCCTCGAAGATAACCGGGACACGGAAAAGCGGCTGATGAAATTATTGAAAATCGATCCTGCGGATCTCTTTTCCACCGAGGCCGATCAAATTCAGCGGGCCTATGATCTCCAGGGAGAAAAGGTCGCCTATACGCTGGAGGAAGGACAGGGGACATAATGAACGAGATAAAGTTATTTACCATCGGCTTCACCAAGAAGACGGCCGAGGCGTTCTTTACCCGACTGACCAGGGCAGGCATCAAACGGGTAATCGACATCAGGCTCAATAACGTCTCCCAACTGGCCGGTTTCGCCAAGCGGGACGACCTCCGCTACTTCCTCCAAGCGATTGGCGGAATCGACTACCTCCATCAACCTGATCTGGCGCCAACACAGGAAATCCTGGACGCCTTCAAAAAGAACAAGGGAAGCTGGCAAGCGTACGAAAGGGATTTCCTGGCCCTGCTCGCCAGGCGAGAGGCTGAAAAAGCAGTTTCACCGGAATTGCTTCATGAGGGTTGTCTGATGTGCAGCGAGGAAAAGCCCGCCCAATGCCATCGCAGGCTCGTGGCGGAATATTTACGCTCAAAATGGGGGAACGTGAAAATCATTCATTTATAAATATGAACCCGTTACGGAGCGGAAAGCAGACTCACTCAAATCGGTCCTTCGGGGAAGAGATGATGGAGGAAAGCCATGACGACAGATTCGCGCGCCAACCGTTTTTCCCCTGCAATCCGTTCATTTGTCCCTCTCCTTCTGACACGGAGAAAACTCTACGGGATCCTCGCGGGCCTCTTCCTCCTCCTTTGCGGCCTGATGGCGGCGCTCTTTTACGGTCACTACAGTGAGACCGTGGAACAACTCGGCCTGGAGGATCAAAGCACCATCACGCCGATGGCCCTGGTGGTGGAGGAATATCTTCGGAAGACCACCGGGATCATGAGCGCCTATGCGGAGCGGCCTCGGCTCGTGCAGGCCTCTGTCACCCGAAACGAGGCACAGGCCCAAGGAGATCTGGCCGAACTGATGCTGAAGCTCAGCGGCGTCGAAAGCCTGATCATCACGGACCGAGCCGGCACCCTCTGGACCCGTTCCCCCCCCCTTCGCGGGCTCTCCGGGCTGAACTTTGCGCACCGGGACTGGTACACAGGCGTCACCACGGCATGGGGGCCTTACGTCTCCGAGGTCTATCTCCGGATTGTCGGTGAAAGAGACCTGGCGATCAATGTGGCCGTCCCCCTCCTGGACCATCAAAAAAACCCGGTCGGTCTGCTGGCAGCGACCCTGCGGCTCACGGAACTGGCCAAGATCATCAGCAAGGTGCCCCTGACCCAAGGGGTTGCGGTCCACGTGACGGACCGGAACGGCCATCTCATCTACAGCAACCGCCTTCCCTACAGGGAAACGATCTTGCCCTGCCCTTACTTCCAGACGTTTGTCCAAACCCCACCGGGGGCATCCCGAACGATCTCCGTCAGGGATCTGGACAGGGCAGGCTCCCGCCACTACGTCTCGTTTGCCCCCGTCGATTTGCTCGGCGGCTATGTGTGCGTGGAGCGGTCAAGCGAATCGATTCTCACATCCTCCCTGCCCCATTTCCTGGATCTGACGTTCGCTTTCCTGATGTTCTTTCTCCTGGCGGCCTTCGCGCTCTACACGATATGCCGCCAGGCAGAGACGCGACAGACCCTGGAACGGCTGCAGGCGGAGAAAGAACTGGAGAAAAGCAAGGCGATTTACCGCGAACTCTTCGAACACATGCATAGCGGCGTGGCGGTCTATGAAGCCCGGCAGGAAGGCGAGGATTTTGTCATCCTCGATCTCAACGAGGCCGGCCGCAGGATCACCCGCCTGTCCAATAAACCGGTGGGGAGGAGTATCCGTGAGGTCTTCCCCGGCGTCAAGGATTTCGGACTCCTGGCCGTCCTCCGGCAGGTCTGGGAGACAGGCCGGCCGGCCTTCCATCCCGTCGCCTTCTATCAGGACGGCAGGCTCACCTTCTGGGCGCACAATTTCGTCTATAAACTGCCGACCGGAGAGGTGATTGCCCTTTTCGAGGATGTCACGGAACAGAAGGAGGCGGATATGGCGCTCCGGGAGAGCGAGACCAAATACCGACTCCTCACGGAAAAGATCCCCGACGTCGTCTGGATGACCGATCTGGGGCTGCGGACCGTTTATGTCAGCCCCTCCATCCTGAGGGTGCTGGGCTTCACCCCCGAGGAACGGCTTCGGCAAAAGATCGAGGAGCAGCTGACCCCGGCCTCCCTGGCCATCGTCATGGAGGCCATGGACAGGGAACTGGCTCGGGAGAGCGCAGGCGGCGCGGATCCGGAAAGGATCGTGAACATGACGCTGGAATACCATCACAAGGACGGTTCCACCCGCTGGATGGATACGGCGGCAAGCAGCATTCGGGACGGAAGGGGGAAACTGACCGGATTTCACGGCGTCTCCCGGGATGTCACCGAACGCATCCGAACGGAGGAGGCGCTCAAGGCACTCAACGAGGAGCTGGAACAGCGCGTCTGCGAGAGGACCACCCGTTTGGAGGCGGTGAACAGGGAACTGGAGGCCTTCTCCTATTCGGTTTCCCACGATCTCCGCGCCCCCTTGCGCAGCATCGACGGGTTCAGCCAGATCCTCCAGGAGGACTTCGGGGAACACCTCAACAGCGCCGGCAAGTCCTGCCTGGAAAGGATTCGCAAGTCCACGGAACAGATGGGGCACCTGATCGATGCCCTGCTGAGGCTGTCACGGCTCAACAAGGTGGAGATGAAATACGAAAAGGTGGACCTGACGGCAATGGCCCGGGAGATCCTGCAGTCCCTCGCCCAGTCCGATCCGGCCCTTGCCAGGGAGACGGTCGTTGCCGAAGGGCTCACCGCTACAGGGGACACGACTTTGCTGCGGGCGGTCCTGGAAAACCTCCTCTCCAATGCCTGGAAGTTCACCGGCCAGACCCCCCGGCCCCGGATCGAAGTGGGCGTCCTCATGGAATCGCCGGAACGGGTTTTCTTCGTCCGGGACAACGGCGTGGGATTCGACATGGCCTATGCCGGAAAGCTCTTCGGCGCCTTTCAGAGACTCCACCGGCAGGATGAATTCCCCGGCACAGGCATCGGCCTGGCCACGGTAAAACGGATCATCAACCGCCACGGCGGCCGCACCTGGGCGGAAGCGGAGGCGGGGAAAGGGGCCACCTTTTACTTCGCAATCCCGGACTGAAACGGGATGGCCGACGAAAGGGGAATCCCCGGAAAAGGTTTTGCCATGACCGCATTCGACAAACTCAAGCTGTCGCATCTCCTGGCGATCAAGACCGGCATCATTTTCACGATCCTCCTGGTCCTGATTCTCCTGCTGGTCAACGACGGCATGAGGACGCAGGCCCGGCTGGAAGCGGAGGCCAAGGCTCGGATCCTCCTGGACCGCAACATGGCTGTCCACACCTATTTTTCCCACGACCTCAAGCCACGGCTCTTCGAGTGGACCGAGCCCTTTCGCGGGCCCGATTACTTCGACCCGGTCTGGATGTCCTCCACCTATGCCGTGCGGAAGATCCACAATTACTTCAGCACCCTGAATCCGAACGGCTATTGGATCAAGGATGCCGCCATCGACGCCCGCAGTCCGGAAAACGAGGCCGATCCCCAGGAAAGGGCTTTCATCGAGCGGCTGAACCGGGATCGGGCACTGGAATTCCATGCAGAGATCCGCCGGATCGACGGCAAACCCTTTTTGACGGTTCTGCGGAAGGGTGAAACGATGGAGGAATCCTGCCTCCGCTGCCACAGCGAACCGGAGAAGGCGCCTCGGGGGCTTTTCCAGCATTACGATCCCGACAGGAGCTTTCATCGCAAGGCCAATGAGGTGGTAAGCGCCATCTCCATGCGGATTCCCCTGTCGTCCGCCTATGAGGGGATGAACCGCACCTTCCGGCAATTGGCCCTCTTGCTCGCCGGTCTTCTGCTCGTCATCTTCGGGATCCAGCTTTACCTGTACCGGCGGTTCCTGGTGACCCCTTTGGCCGTGCTCCGCGACAAGACCATCGAGATCGCCTTTGGGAAGAAGCAGCACCTGGGGGATCCTGTCCCGGAACCGGCTATCCGGGAATTTCGCGACCTGGCTCAGAGCTTCAACGCCATGTCTTCGCAGCTGCGCCTTCACTGGGACCATTTGGAGGATCAGGTCGCAAAGCGGACCGATGAGCTCAAAAAGGCCAATGAATGTCTCGTCGAAGAGGTGAGGGAAAGGGAAAAGGCGGAAGCGACGGTCCGGAAGCTGAACGAAGCGCTGGAGGAAAGGGTCAGACAGCGGACATCGGAACTGGAGACCGCTGTCCGCGAGCTGGAGTCCATCAGCTACTCCATCTCCCACGACTTGCGATCCCCGCTGCGGTCCATCGACGGCTTCAGCCATTTGCTGCTTGAAGATTACCAAGACCGTCCCCTGGATGATGAGGGAAAGCGCTCATTGGGGCGCATCCGAAAAGCGGCGCAGCGTATGGGTGACTTGCACGACGACATCGTCAAGCTCTTGAGCGTGATCCGGGCCGACCTGCATCGCGGGCCCGTTGACCTGAGCCGCATGGCCCAGGAAATCTTGGAGCAACTGCGGCAACGCGATCCGAACCGAGAGGTCGTCCTGTCGGTCCATGAGGGGATCGTCGCGCATTGCGATCCCTCACTGATCCGGATCGCCATGACGCACCTTCTGGAAAACGCCTGGAAGTTCACGAGAGGGTCATCCAAAGCGCACATCGCCTTCGGCACGGAGATGGAGGCCGGAAAGGCCGTCCACTTCATTCGGGACAACGGCATCGGCTTTGACATGGCCTATAGCCACAAGCTTTTCGGCACGTTTCAGCGGCTGCATGGGACCGATGATTATGAGGGAACGGGGATCGGCCTGGCCACAGTCCAGCGGATCATCCGCCGACACGGCGGACAGATCTGGGCGGAGGCGGCGCCGAACCAGGGAGCCACATTCTTCTTTACCCTCCCGGGCGAGAGCGCCCAGGTGAGGCCTTGATGGTGCAGGAGTCAGGTATCATGGGAGACAAAGTCATTCTATTGGTGGAGGACAATCCCGACGATGTGGAGCTCACGCTGCGCGCCCTCAAAAAAAACAGGATCATGAACGAGGTGGTCGTGGCGCGGGACGGCGTAGAGGCGCTGGATTACCTCTTCGGCGAGGGGTCCTGGCCGGGCCGGACGGAGAAAACCTTGCCCGTCGTCACGCTCCTTGACCTCAAATTGCCCAGGATCGACGGCATGGAAGTCCTCAAGAGGATCCGCAGCGACGACCGGACCCGTCTGCTGCCGGTGGTCATCCTCACCTCGTCAAACGAGGAGAGCGACGTGATCAAAGGGTACACCCTCGGGGCCAACAGCTATGTCCGCAAGCCCGTGGACTTCGATCAATTCCAGGAGGCGGTCCGGCAGCTCGGTCTCTACTGGCTTCTTTTGAACGAATATCCGCATCAGGGATCGGTGGGAATGAAATGAGGGAAATGAACGGCTTTCTACTGTCGTCCGACCCGGGAAATGCTGAACGCCCCGAAAAGAAGTAAGAGGCCAGCCCCGAGAAAGGCCGCGGTGTAGTTCCCGGTCACGTCAAAGAGGCAGCCCGCCAAAGAGGGCCCGAAAGCTGAACCGACATTGACCGTTGAGGAGATGAGCCCATAGATTAATCCCATCGAAGCGACACCGAAGCAATGCACCGTAAGGGCAGGCACTTGTGGAACATCGCCGCCAAAGGCGAATCCGAAGAGCACGGCAAACAGAAAGAATGCCCCATCCGATTCCACCAGGGGAAGGGCAAGGAGAGAGACGCCCATGACGACCAAACAGCCAGTCATGGCGTTCCTTGCTCCTATCCGATCCTGTATGAAACCCATCACGATCCGGCCCAGGATGCTGCCGAAGCCGATGATCGACAGGGACATCGCGGCCGCCAAGCTCGAAACCCCCAAATCGGTCGCGTGTGGCGCGATATGGACCACCACCACCCGTGACGCCATCTGAGCGGCTGCGGATCCAACGATGATCAGCAGGAGCTCCCTGGTCCTGAGAGCCTGTTTGAACGTCATCCCCTGCGGCGAATCCGGTGAAGGCTTCCGTCTGCGGCCGAAAGCCCTGTCGACAGACGATCCGTTCCCGCCTGATGATTGCGACGGGTAATTCTTGACGACCTGAGAGACGGTCAAGAGAATGCAGAAGCTTCCCACCCCCAGAATGACAAAGGAATCACGCCAACCGTAGGAATGGATCAATGCATTGGTCAACGGCGCCGATATCAATGTGCCCAATCCCGCCCCTGAACTGGCGAGCCCCAAAGCCAGGCCCCGCTTCGTTGTAAACCAATGGGTGACCAGGGTGAATATGGAGGGGCCGTAGATTCCCGTACTGATCCCCATGAGGCCATACAGCAGATAGAGCTCCCACGGTTCCGAAATTCGGCTGCAAAGAACCAGGGGAAAGCCCAGACCCAACGTGGCCAGAGCATAGACTATCCGGACATTGAACCGACTGACCGCCCATCCGGATGGGATCATGACCCCCGCAAAGGCGAGCAGGTGTATGGTCATCGCCAGGGAAATCTCCCCTCGCGAACACCCCAAGGCATCCTGCAGAGTTCTGAAGAAGATGCCGAAGGCGTATTGGATCCCGAAAACAACCGTCCAGATGGTCAGCAGAGCGGCTACGACAAACCAACCATAATAGACGCCCCAAATCCTGGAATCATCTTGAGTCACGGGATCCCCATTGCGCGTTCACAAGCCGTTGTCAGACCAGCCTGGGCCTCTTCCCATCCGACCGGACCCTCAACCAAACTTCCTTTTGAGCAAATTGAGGGACTTATCAAGGTTGCCCGGCTTCGTCTCAAAGCTTACGGTCTTGTCGTACCCCTCTTCCTTCAGGCGATCCAGGAGATCGCCGACACCGCGGCTGAAACCCTCTTCCGGCAACACGCGCCCCAGTTCAGAGACGTGAACATGATCCAGGTATCCCCTGTAGACCCGGATGTGATCGGGATCCTCTCCTTCGCTCAGCATGTGAATCGTGTCCGCCATCAGGGTGACGTGGGGCGAGGCGACCCGATCCACCAACCGCATTCCCTCCGGCAGGAGGTTGATGAAATTACAGACGGCGCTTCGGATCGGCTCTATGACAACGTGCATGCCGTGTCCCACACTGATCGGCAAGATGCACTGCACGATCAGGTCGGCCAACTGCTCATACCCCCTATCCACGTCATAGCCTTCCGGTAGATTCCGTGAATAGGCGCTGCCCAAAACGACCTTTTGCGTTCCGAGTGCAGCGGCACGGGCAAATATCCGCTGCAGATACGGTTCAAGCACAGCATAAGACACTCCCGATCCGACGATCTGGATGGAACGCGGAAACATATCGCAGCAGCAGTCGCAACCCAGTTTCAGTCGATCCAGCGCACCCACCAGGGTGTCAAATCGCTTCTCGGACAAGCCCTCCAGCAGCATCAAGGGGAACTCGACGTAATCGTATCCCGCGGCCTTGATCTTCTGCAACAGACGGTAATCGATGTCGTCCTTCAACGATGACGCCAAACCGGTGCAGAAACCGTATCGCATCTCATGACCTCTGCCGGCCCGTTGATCTCTCTCCGGGCCTTTTTGCCGAACCATCGCGTCGAAAGGGTGCCCGGAGGAAGGCCTTCTATGGCACTGAAGGGGGGGTGCCTTGCCTCCGGGCACCGCAATGGCCGGCATGCAACATTACGCCGCAGATGTCTTGCCGCTGGCGCCGAGCAGCCGGATTTTCGAACGGATTTCCGCTTTGGCGCTCTCAAGGCCGGCCTTGATCACCTGCGAGGGGTAGACGAAGATCTTTCCGGGCAGCACCTCCTCCTTCACGTCCCTGAGGCCCTGCGCCAGGCCGTTCAGATAGGCGCGATACCCCTTGTAGGCGATATTGTACTTGACGATCCCCTCTGAGACGGCCCTTTGCATATCCGGATCGGGAACCGCGGCGCCTCCGTGCAGGACCAACGGAACGGTTACGGACCTGCGAATCTTGACCAGCAATGGGAAATCGAGCTGCAGCGGCTCCCGCCTCATGTAGTGGACCGTCCCTATCGAAACGGCCAAGGAATCCACACCCGATTCCCTGCAGTAGATCTCCGCATCGGAGGGATCCGTATAGACCAGCCGGCTTTGCGGTCCCTCCGACGTTTCCCTCAATGCCGGAACGTGGCCGATCTCTCCTTCGGTAAAAGCCCCATACCTTCGGGCCAGATCAACAACCTCCCGGGTGATCCGGATGTTTTCCTGAAGGGGTTTGCTGCTGGCATCGATCATGACGGACGTGAAACCGGCATCGAGACAGGCCTTGACCGAATCGACGGAACTGCCATGGTCGAGATGGATGCCCACAGGAACGGCGGCATCCTCCGCCCTCTGTCTGGCCACCATAGCGAAATACTTCAACCCCATTCCGGCAATCGCCACTTCGTTCGCCTCCATGATGATCGGCGCGCGCTCCTCTTCGGCGGCCTGGACGATCGCGGGCATGTATTCTAGGGAATCGATGTTGAATGCACACAGACAGTATTTCTCTTCGGTGGCCCGCTTCAATTCAGCTTCGGTGTTCAGCAATGACACTTTTTTATCCTCTCTTTCATCGGGTATCATTCACAAACAAAACAGTTCCCCATCCCCGCACGGACGGATGTATCACAGGTCATTCAACCCCGGACGCTTTCGCCCCAGGCAACGCAGCATCAGAGGTGATGCCAGGACGATCAAGGAGAGCAGGACAAAGCTTGCCGCGATCGGCCGGGTCAAGAATATCAGAGGGCTGCCCTGGGAAATGATCAGCGACTGACGGAAGGCGCTTTCAAACATGGGCCCCAAAAGAAAGGCCATGACCAGCGGGGCAGGCTCATACTCGAATTTCTTCATCAGATATCCCATGATGCCGAAGAAGATCATCATATAGACATCCAGGATATTATTCCCTACCGTGTAAGCCCCGATAAGGCAGAAGAGAAAGATGAAGGGGAACAAGATGGAATAACGCACTTTCAGCAACCGGACCCATATGCCGATCAGGGGAAGATTCAGAATCAGCAGCATGACGTTGCCGATGTACATGCTCCCCACGACGCCCCAGAACACCCGCGAATGGTCCTCCAGGAGTCTCGGCCCAGGAAGAACGCCATGAATCATCAGGGCGCCCATCAAAATGGCAACGGCAACATTACAGGGGATACCCATCGTCAGCATGGGAATGAAGGCGCCTTGTGCACCGGCGTTGTTTGCCGTTTCTGGTCCGGCCACACCCCGGATATCGCCGGTTCCGAACGTTTCGGGGTGTTTCGCGATCTTCTTCTCCACGGCATAGGATATAAACGAGGCGATCAATCCGCCACCGCCGGGGATCAATCCCAGGAAAAATCCCAGAACCGATCCCCTGGCAATCGGACCCGAGGCGTCTTTCCAGTCCTTCCTGGAAGGCAGCAGATCGCTCAGTTTCGTCGAAACGACCTCTCGCACCGTTTCCGAACGTTCCAGGTTCAGCAGGACCTCGGAGATACCGAACAGTCCCATGGCTATCGGAACGATATCGAAGCCGCCCGCGATCGTATAGATCCCCAGGGTGAACCGCTCCCGTCCGGTCACGATGTCGGTCCCGACATAGCTGATGAGCAGCCCCACAATCGCCATGATCAAGGCCTTGGCCATCGATCCCCGCGACAGATAGGTGACCATGGTCAGCCCAAGCAACACCAGTCCCACGAACTCGGGAGGACCGAACTGCAAGGCCAGGACGGTCAGCGGCGGCGCCAGGATCATGATCATCACCGTCCCGAAGGTCCCGGCGATGAAGGAGCCGAAGGCCGCGATGCCCAGGGCCTGCCCGGCCCTTCCCTTTTGGGCCATCCGGTAACCGTCGAGACAGGTCACCACGGAGGCGGCCTCCCCGGGGACATTGATCAGAATGGAAGTCGTCGAACCTCCGTACATGGTTCCGTAATACAAGCCGCCCAGCATGATGACGGCCGACTCGGCGGGCAAGGTGAAGGTCAGAGGCAACAGGAGGGACATGGAAGCGGCCGGTCCCAGCCCCGGCAGTACGCCGACCAGCGTTCCCAGAAGACACCCCACAAAGCAGAGGAACAGATTCATCGGTTCCAGGGCGACCTGAAAAGCCATGTTGAAATTGGACAGGAAATCCATTCTCTCTTTCTAACTCCGTTCAGACCGTTCAGAATCCAATCAAGCCCCGGGGAAGCTGCACTTCCAGCAGAACCATGAACAGGAAGTAGGTTGCCGCTGTCGTCAAGAAAGCCACCAGGAGAGAGGTTGCCCATGCCCTTGGCTCCATGATACGCGCCATGAAGGCCATGAAGACAAAGGTCGTCAGCACATATCCCACCTGCATCAACGCATAGCAGTAGGCAAACAGGGCGATCAGAGCCAACGCCAACTTCTTGAGGCTGTCCCGCTCAGGGAAGAAGGGGATTCTTTGATCCCCCCCTTCCCTCCGGCAGATGGCGGGAACAAACACGAAGAGGGAAAGGACGATGAGGGCGATCCCCGTGATGAAAGGAAGGAATCCGGGACCGGGAACCCCCTTCCTCATGAGCCCCTGTTGGAGACTCCCCACGATGAAGAGGGCGCCCAGCCCCATCCATACCAAACTGCTCAGCAGATCACGTCTCTTCATCCCCGCCTCACCTGCCTGCGAAGAAAAATACCTTTGCTCTTCTATTTCTTGTTCAGCTCCGCCAACTTAGGACCGAACTCTTTCTCGTAATGGGCCATCCAGGTTTTCACCTGTTCCGGCGACCGGTAATCGACCGTATAAGTGAACTGATCGGCAAACTTCTTGAAGGCCGGATCCTTCGTCGCCTTCTCGATGATGGTCGCCAGCGTGCTGATAATGTTCGCCGGAAGCTTCTCCGGACCCCAGAAGCCCCGAATCTGCTCGTAGAGGTCCCCTTGGATCAGACCGAGTTCCTTTAACGTCGGCACTTCCGGCAAATAGCTCAATCGCTGACTGCTGGACACGGCAAGGGCCCTGACCTTTCCAGCCCGAATCACATCGATCGTTTCGGCCACCTGGCCGATTCGAAAATCGATATGGCCTCCCAGGAGGGCAAGCTTGGATTTCCCGCCACCGGCAAAGGGCACGTATTGAACCTTGACCCCTGCGTTTTCCGTGATGCCGTTGAAAATCAGATCGATCGGTGATCCCACCCCTGGATTTCCGCAGGACAATTTGCCTGGGTTCGCCTTGGCCGCCTTCAAGAGGTCGTCCATGGTCTTGTAGGGCGACTCACTCCGCACCTCGACAATGGCCAATGGCTCGGAAACGATACTGCTGATGGGCGCCATACGCTCCCAGACTTTGCTGTCGTACACCCCCAGATAGTAGCGCCCGATCCAGCACTCGTTTGAAAACAGCAAGGTGTACCCATCCGGGTTGGAATTGATGAGCTGCATGGTTCCCACTTTCGTCGAACCGGCAGGAATATTCTCGATCAAGAGCTTCTGCCCCAGCTCCTTTTCAAGAGCTGGCTGAAACGCCCGACAAAGAACGTCGCTGGCGCCTCCGGTACTCCAGGGGATGATCACCTTGATCGGCCGCTGCGGATAGTCCGCCGCCGTTCCGACGGCACCCCATGCAAACAGCAATAAAATTCCCAATGCCGCAATTTTGAATGTTCTCTTTTCCATCGTCCCTTCTCCTTTCCTCCTTCGACCCAGACAGCGTTTGCAGAACCCTCCGGCAATCCACATGCCGCAGGACCTTTTCACGACTTCATTATGGAGTCCGCTACGATTTCTATGAGATCAAAGACGGCCAGCCCGTCTGCGCAGGCATCGGAAAGCAGCGCCGCACAGGAAGGTGAAGCGGTGACCAGGAGTGTCGCACCAGTCCTGCGGGCCTGTTCGATACGCCGCCGCGCAGCTTCTCGCGCCATCTCGGGATGGGTCAGAACCATTCCGCCCCCTTCGCCGCAACATGGCGCCTTGTCCCTGTTCCCGGACATCTCCGTCGGCTTCTCCGCAAAGAGAGCGGCGAGGACCTCGCGGGGCGGATCATGAAGACCGGTAAACCGGGCCAGCGAACAGGGATCGTGATAGGTGATCCGCTCATCCCTTTTCTCGAATGACCATGGCTCTGCCCGGACCATATGGCAAAGCCATTCGCTGGCATGGGTCACCTCGATCCCCCGGGGAAGCGGCGCACCGAAACGGGCAAAGCGCATCGTCATCATCCGGAAGCAATCGGCATCGAGGCAGAGCACCTGTTTGGCTCCTGACGCCGCGATCTTTTGGGATACCTTATTCGCCTGCAGGGAAGCACTGGAAAAATCCCCCAACTGGTAGAGCAACATGCCGCAGCAGGGCTCCGGATCGAGGATCTGATAGGCGACGCCTCTCGACCGCAGCAGGTTCCTGAGGGCGCGAAGTGAGGCGGGGTAGAGGGAGCGGGCAGCGCAGCCTGCAAAGACCAGCAGATCCGCACCGGGTGTGGCGTCGGATACCATCTCCCTGAAGATGTCCCGGCCCTTGTCCTTGCCGTAAGGGCTTCCCTCAAGCTGAATTCGAGCGGCCGCCCGTTTCACCTCTTCGGGCGCCAACCCTTTTTCGATGAGGGTGTGGCGGGCATCGATGACCAGTTCATCGGCGTCGTAATGGCCGGCGCACCATGCCTGTGGCAGGCCATCGGTGAAGGATTTGTAGAAGACATCCGTCACCGCCGGATCTTCCCACTTCAACAGTCCATGTTCCAGGGCGAAGAGCACCAGAGCTCTGCCCCGCGGACTGTTGGTTTCCCGATGGGTCATTTCGGCGACCGTATCGGCATGAAAGCACATGGGGCAAAAACGGCACCCCTCGATGGTCAGCTTCTTTTCTTCATCCGTAATAAACATGGTTACCTCAACCGTGAAAACCGAATCCAAGTTTGCCGGGATTCATGATCCCGTTCGGATCGAGCATCTTCTTCATGCCGGCCAGAATCTGCCAGGCCGCTCCATACTGTTCCGGCATGAGCCAGCCCAGCTTGAAACCAATGCCGTGATGGTCGTTCAGTACCCCACCGCAGGCCAGGGAGGCTCGAGCGGCGTCCGACCAAATCATGTTGTGGAGTTGCATCGCCTCGTGCGGATCCTGCGGCGGCCGCTTGATATAAAACCGGTCATAGACCATGACCCCCCAGGGGAACCAATGGGAGAAATGGCCGGTATAGGTGGCGCCCCACTCCCGGTACCCCTCCTCAATGACCCGCTTCTTCGCCTCGTACAGGGGAAGGATCTTGTCAAAGGTCGTCGTCGATTCGATGGTGCCGAACAATTCCGGCAGATCCGGCGCAAAGGGAGGATAATAGAAATCGTAACGCTGCTTCCACCAGGTTTCGCCCGCCTCGCGGCCGAGATCCCGCCCCCCCAGGGACTCGCAGATGTCGCGGATGGCGGACTCCTCCAGATCGACCAGAGCCCGCGAACCGTCCACTCCGGTGACCATGAAGGACCCCTCCACATCGAGCCCCAAAACCCTCTTGATGAATTTATGCGTGGACGGCGGATCGTACAGCCGGATCGTACAGGGGTGGAGGCGCCGGGTCATGATTCTTCGGCCGGCCTCCAGACCGGTCGCCAGGTCAGCGAACAGGTAGCTCCTGAACTGCCGAAGCTCCGGGATCGGATCGAGACGCATGGTGGCTTCGGTGATGACCCCTAGCGTTCCCTCGGATCCCACGAAGTGCTGACGGACATCGGGTCCGCAGGAGTGGTTCGGAATGGGCAAGGACCGGATGACCTCTCCCTGCGGCAGAACCACCTCAAGGGACATGACCATATCCTCGGCTTTCCCGTATTTCGTCGACAGGGTCCCCGACCCCCGGGCCGCGATGTAGCCGCCCAGGGTCGCCCCGAACTGGGAGGCGGGATAGTGGGCAAGGGTCAGACCCCGACGGTTCAATTCGGATTCGAGCCGCTGCCCATTGATGCCTGCCTGGGCCGTCACGGTGAGACACTTCTCGTTGATCTCTATGATCCTGTCCATTTTCTTGAGATCGAGCACCATGCCCCCGAAAAGCGGAACCGTCCCGCCTTGGGAACCGGTGCCGCCGCCATAGGGAATCACCGGCAGACGAAACCGGTTTGCTACCTTGAGGAGTTTCGAGACCTCCTCGACGCTTTCCGGATGGACGACGAAGTCGGGCAGACAGGGTTGCTGCAAGCGGTCCATCCACATTCTCGGAACCCAGAACGTGTCCGTCGAATAGGCGTAGCGGTCCACCCCGCTGACGCTCACATCGTCGTGCCCGACGATGTCCATGATCTCCGTTCTGATCAAATCCTGAAGAAATTCGTTTTCGGCCATTGCATCTCCTTCGGGTTTATGACTCGACATCGGCCTCATGAATCGATCGTCCGAGCGGGGCCAACTGATCGTGTATTTGCTTATAGATTTTAAAGTAGCTTCTGTATTTTTCGACGTTCTCCGGATCGGGACTGATCGACTCCTCGAACTGGACACACCGTTCCGCCGCGGTGCGGACGTCGGGGAAAAATCCCACGCCGACACCGGCGATCAGGGCCGTGCCATAGGAAGCGTCCCCCGCCCTGGGAATCATGATCGGCATATCCAGGACATCCGCCACGATCCGGCGCCACAGCGGGCTTTTCGCCCCGCCGCCGATGAGCCTTGCATCCTGGAGGGCGAGGCCCTGTTCCGCAATCACCTCCCGGGCATCGAGGAGGGAGTATGTGATGCCCTCCAGAACAGCCCGGTAGAAATGTTCCTTACGGTGCCCCATGGTGGCGCCGACAAAACTCGCCCGCAGGTAAGGGTCGAAGTATGGAGAACGCTCACCCAGAAGGTAGGGATGGAAGAAAAGGCCCCCGCAGCCGACCGGCACCGTCGCCGCCTTCACGTCCATGAGGCGAAAGGCCGAGACTCCCTGCAGGCTCGCAGCGTCCATCTCCTCCCGGCCGAAGGTGTCCCGCATCCACCGGTTGGCGGAGGCACAGGAGTTCGTTGCCCCCAGGAGGTACCACATCCCGTCCACCACATGGGGGTAGTTGAATCCCTTTGGCGTGGGGTGCGGTTCGGTCGTCATGATGCAGACATTTCCGGCCGTGGCCAGTTTCAAGATCCCCTGACCCGGATGGACTGCTCCGGCGCCGTAATCCTCGGCAGCGGAATCGGCAGTGCCCACCACCACGGGTGTACCTGTCGACAGCCCCGTGTCTTTCGCCGCCTGCGACGTAATCCCGCCGGCAATGGTCGTGGGTGAAACGATCTCCGGAAAGGCCGAGACCGGCAGTTTCAATTCGGCGATTAACTCCTCAGACCACTCCCGCTTGCGACCATCGAAGAGCATGGATCCCTGGGCATCGATATGATCCGTTTGCCAGGTCCCTGTGAGCCGCCAGCGCAGATAATCCTTTGTAAAGAAAATCCGCTCCACCCGGTCCATGACGGAAGGCTCGTTCTCTCGGAGCCACAGCAACTGGGGAAGGGTCCAGGTCGGATTGACTTTGTTACAGGTGATCCGCAGAATCTCTTCCCCCCGCCGCTTTTCCAGATCCCGCACCTGTTCGATGCTCCTCTGATCGGTCCACATGATGCAGGGTCGGAGGATCTCGCCCTTCTTTCCCATGAGAACGGCGTTGTGCGTGGAGGCGTCGACGGCGAGTGCGGCGATATCGGCCCCGGAAATGCCATACCTGCCGAAAAGGTCGTTCAGGGTAACCATAAAAGCCCGGTACCAGTCCTCTGGTTCCTGTTCGGACCAGCCATGCCGGGGGTAATAGGTGGGATACTCGGTGAAACTGCTGCCGCGGACGGCGCCTGACGGCTCGACCAAGCTAAGCTTGCAGCCACCGGTCCCCAGATCGACGCCGAGCAGATATTGACGTTTGGTCATGATATGCGACCTTCACGCATGGCGGATGATGACTCATTCCCTATAGGATGACATTGATTCCCAATTCTCGGTAGGGATCCAGGACGGTCCGTTCCAGTCTGCCGTCGGTAATGATGCGGGTGATCGATGAGGCGGGAACGATCGAAAATGTTCCGACCCGGGAGAACTTCGAACTGTCCACGAGTACGTTGATCTCCTTGGTCACCGCACTCGTCCTCTGAAGCATCTCCGCGACAAAGGGGAAAGAGGTCATGAGTCCCCTTTCAACGGAAATGGCGCCGCAGGAAATAAATATCTGGTCGAAGTTGAGTTTCGACAGGGAGTCAAGGGCGATGGCTCCGCCCAGAGCGCTCCACTGATGCTGAAGGTTTCCTCCGGTGGAGATCAGGTGGAGAGAGGAGATCCCTTCAAGTTCGCTCAGAATCTTGATTGAATTTGTCGCGATGACCAGATTTTTGAACGACAGGTTCATGATCTCCCTTGCGAGATAGATGCTGCTCGAGGAGTGGTCGATGAAGATCGACGTCTCGTCGCGGATGAGTTGAGCCGCCTTTCTGGCAATGGCCATCTTTTCCTCGACATGCATCCCCAGCCGTATTTGCACCCGGTGTTCGGCCTTGCTCTCATCGATACGGTTCGATCCGACAAAGGTCGCACCGCCGTGCACCCTCTGGATCCCTCCGTCATCCTCCAATCGGACAAGATCGCGATTGATGGTGATCTCCGAAACACCCAAAAGCTGGCTCAATTCCCGTACCGTGCAAGTCTTCTTCCGTTGGCACTCGCCCAGAATTCGTTCGCGCCTCTGTTGGGGAATCATTCGGCTCATGCTCCTCTCACGATATCCGCCGATACTGCCTCGTTCATGTGCCGTTATTTCACTTTCCATCATGTGGATGATTGTTATTGATCATAATATGATGTTTTTATGATTTGTCAAGAATTATTTTGTTACTTTTTGAAGATACAACTCAAGGAAGAGGAAGCATCGAGCACACCGAACGATTCCAACTTTTCCACTGTCTGAATCCGCAGGATTGCCGCGCGGCAACCGACGACCATGTAGGCTGAAACGCTGCGGCCGGGAAATAAAACACCGTGCGAGGATCAGCAAGGGCGATGCCGGACCTGGGGCAGAGGAAAGGGCCGGCACCGCCCTTGCCTACAGTTCGATTCATTATTTATTGAGCCCACTCCCCATTATTACCTCGGCAAATAAATATTGCCAAAAAGGTTATTCGATGATACAGGATA
>CAZWTL010000052.1:0-17993 GCA_964637025.1 uncultured Syntrophaceae bacterium
CATTTTTTCTTGACAGTCCCCGAAGAGTGATATAGATCCAACATTGCCGGCGCTGATGACCCGTGGTCAGCGCAGGGCGCGATCCCATATATCCGGCGCGGGTTGTGTTTACCTGATTTTATCGATATCCCGATTAAGGTGATGGCCAGTGGTTAGCCTTGATTATTCTTTGGGAATTCAGATCGTCAATTTTATTCTGCTGATCTTCATCCTGAATATCCTGCTTTACAAACCGATCCTCGACATGATCGACAAACGGAAACGGCGTTTTGAGGATTCCGAAACGGAGATCAAGCGCCTCCAGGAAACCGTCGAGCGGAAGATGGCCGCATACGAGGAGCGGCTTCAGAAGGCGAAGGCAGCGGCCGTCGAACAGAAGAACGAGGTCATCCGGCAGGGAACGGAGGAAGCCAAAGCCGTCATCGACGCCGTCAAGGCGGAAATCCCCGGGATGATGGAGGCGTTCCAAGCCCGCATGAACGGGGAAATCGGCGCAGCAAAGAAGATCCTAACCGATCATTCTCAGCGGCTGTCTGTCGAAATTGCGGAGAAGATCCTGGGAAGGAGCCTCCGATGAGCAATGGAATGCAGATCAACGGATCCGGACGGAAGGCCGCGGCTATCCTGGCTTCAGTCCCCCTCATGATCCTTTTCGCGCTGACCGCCGCTTTCGCCTCGGCCGGCGGCGGGGAGCACGAGGGGCCGAACTGGTTCGATTTTGCCTGGCGGACACTCAACTTTCTCATCCTGGCCGGGGTCCTTTACTGGCTCATGGCCAAAAAAATCCGGGAGTTCTTCACCGGACGGCGGGAAGGGATCCGGGCCGCCCTCGACAAGGCCGAGACCGATCGCGGGGAGGCTGAGAAAAAATTCAAGGAATACGACGCGAAACTCGACCGGGCGACAGGGGAGATCGACGACATCACCCTGATGATCCAGAACCAGGGCCTGGCCGAGAAGGAGAGGATCATCGCGGACGCCCGCAAGGCCGCGGAAAAAATGAAGGAAGACACCCAGGCTCGCATGGAACAGGAATTCAACAAGGCGAGCCGCGAGCTGCGGGTCGAGGCGGTTCGTCTCTCGACGCAGATGGCCGCCGAGTTGCTCAGGAAAAACATCACCGCTGAAGATCACGAAGCGCTGGTGAAAGACTACATCGAAAAGGCGGTGCCCAAGAGTTGATCAGCAGCAATATCGCAAAACGCTACGCCCGCGCCTTTTTCGAAATCGCAGGCGAAGAGGCGAGGTACGAGGAGTTCTATCGCGAGTTGGGCCGTTTTTCCGCTGTTCTGAGGGAAAACAAGAAACTGAGCGAATTCCTGGACAACCCGATTTTCGCTCAGACTGCCAAGAAGGCGGTGATGGAGTCGGTTCTGGAGAAAATACGCGTCTCCCCGCTGACCGCCAATTTCCTGAAACTCCTCATCGACAAGCGCCGCATCGACATCCTTCCCGATATCGAGGGCTGTTACCGGGAATTGATGAACAGCGCCCTCAAGAAGATCCAGGTTACGGTGAAGACGGCATTTCCGCTCACGGCGGAGCTCTCGGACCGGCTGCAGACCCAGCTTGAGCGCATGACCGGCAGGAAGGTCGAGATGGCCATCCTGGAGGATCCCGAGCTGCTGGGAGGCATCGTCGTCCGGGTGGGCGATACGCTCTACGACGGCAGCATCCGCACACAACTCAACAACATCCGCAACATGTTGGGGGAGGAACTTTAGCACATGGAAACCATCAGGGCAGAGGAAATCAGCGAAATCATATCCAGACAGATCAAGGAGTATGAGAAGAAGCTGGACATCAGCGAAACGGGAACGGTCCTCTCCGTCGGCGACGGCATCGCCCGGGTCTACGGCGTGGAGAACGCCATGGCCATGGAGCTGCTCGAATTCCCGGGGGGAATCCTCGGCATGGTCCTGAACCTCGAAACCGACAACGTCGGCGTCGCCATTCTGGGGGAAGTCACCCACATCAAGGAAGGGGACATCGTCAAGCGGACCGGCAAGATCGCCCAGATCCCTGTGGGAGAGGGCGTTCTCGGACGAGTCATCGACGCAACCGGCGCCCCCCTGGACGGCAAGGGTCCGCTCGAAACCACGGAATTCCGCAGGATCGAGATGATCGCCCCGGGCGTCGTTTTCCGCCAGCCGGTCAACGAACCGATGTATACCGGCCTCAAGGCCATCGACGCCATGACGCCTATCGGACGGGGGCAGCGCGAACTGATCATCGGCGACCGGCAGATCGGCAAGACCGCCATCGGCGTCGACGCGATCATCCGCCAGAAGAATACCGGCGTGAAGTGCATTTACGTCGCGATCGGACAGAAAAAATCAACCGTCGCCCAGGTTGTCGAGAACCTCCGGAAACACGACGCCATGTCCTATACCTGCGTCGTTTCCGCCTGCGCGAGCGACCCGGCGACCCTCCAGTACATCTCCGCCTATGCCGGTTGCAGCATCGGGGAATACTTCCGGGACAGGGGTCAGGACGCGCTGATCATCTACGACGACCTTTCCAAGCAGGCCGTGGCCTACCGCCAGATCTCGCTTCTGCTCCGGCGGCCGCCCGGACGCGAGGCCTATCCCGGCGACATCTTCTACAACCACTCCCGGCTTCTGGAGCGGGCAGCCCGCGTCAGCAAGGAGCTTGGCGGCGGATCGCTGACGGCGCTTCCCATCATCGAAACACAGGCCGGCGACGTCTCCGCCTACATCCCGACGAACGTCATCTCGATCACCGACGGTCAGGTCTACCTGGAGCCTTCGCTCTTCTTCTCCGGCATCCGGCCGGCCATCAACGTGGGGCTTTCCGTTTCCCGCGTCGGCGGCGCGGCCCAGGTGAAGGCGATGAAGCAGGTTGCGGGAACCCTGAAACTCGACCTCGCCCAGTTCCGGGAACTGGCCGCCTTCGCCCAGTTCGGCTCAGATCTGGACAAGGCCACGCAGGCCCAGCTCGATCGCGGCGTGCGTCTCGTCGAAATCCTCAAACAGCCGCAGTTCGCCCCGATGTCGCTGGGAGAGGAGGTCGTGATCCTGTACGCCGGCACCCGGGGGTTCCTCGACAAGTACCCCGTGGACAAGATCAAAACCTACGAACCGCAGCTCCTGGCCTTCGTCCGGGAAAAGTATCCGGAAATCATGAGGGAGATCGACGAGAAGAAGGTCATCAGCCCCGACCTCGACAAGAAGATGCGCCAGGCACTCACGGAGTTCGATTCGGTCTACGTCGCCTGATAACGACAAGCACAGATCCATGGAGCAGGTTTGAATGGCCGCACTCAAGGACATTAAACGGAAGATCACCGCCGTTCAAAAAACCCGACAGATTACGAGGGCCATGAACATGGTGGCCGCCTCGAAATTCAAGGCCGCCCAGATGCGGATGGAGAATTTCCGGCCTTACGCCGTCAAATTCATGGAGGTGCTCAACAGCCTCGCACTGCGGGTGGACGCGAAAACTCACCCCCTGCTGGCGGTCCGGGAACCGAAACGGATCCGGGTGATCTGCATGACATCCGACAGGGGGCTGTGCGGCGGATTCAACAACAATCTGATCAAGGCGACCGAACGGTTCCTCCGGGAGAAGAAGCAGGAGGGCCGCGAAATCGAGCTGATGCCCGTCGGCCGCAAGGCCCGGGACTTCTTCCGGAAAAAGGTAAAGATCGTCGACGCCCGGACGGACGTCTTCAGCCGCTTCGACATGAGCCTGGCCGTGAAGATCTCCGGGGATGTCATCCCGCCCTTCGTCCGCGAGGAGTACGACGAGCTCTACCTGCTCTTCAACGAATTCGTCAACGTGGCCGTGCATCGGCCCTGCGTGGTGCGGCTCTTCCCCCTCCCCTCGGTCGGCCGCGATGATGAGATCGAACCGGACAAGCGGCTAGACTACCTCTACGAACCCTCCGATGAGGCGCTGCTGGAGAAGCTGCTGCCCATGTACGTCCATGTGCTGATCTACCGGGCCCTGGTCGAAACCTCCGCGGGCGAGAACGGCGCCCGGATGGCGGCCATGGACAACGCCACCCGGAATTGCGAGGAATTGATCCAGAGTCTGACCCTCAAATTCAACAAGGTGAGGCAATCCGCCATCACGGCCGAACTGATGGATATCGTGGGCGGCACGGAGGCGCTGGCGAAGGGATAAAGAAAAAGGGCGGACCGAAGCCGGCCGCCTTGCGACCATTTGAAGGAGACGGTTATGAACATTGGAAGGGTTGTACAGGTCATCGGTCCGGTCGTCGACGTGGCGTTCGAAGAGGGGAAACTCCCCAGCATCATGAACGCCATCGCCATCACCAACCCCACGATCAACGACGTCGAGGACAACCTGATCGTTGAGGTCGCACAGCATCTGGGCGACAACGTCGTCCGCTGCATCGCCATGGACATCACCGACGGCCTGGTGCGCGGCATGAAGGCGAAGGACCTTGGAATGCCGATCAGCGTCCCGGTCGGTCCCGAGTGCCTGGGGAGAATCCTCAATGTGGTGGGAAGGCCTGTGGACGGCCTGGGGCCCGTCGAGGCGAAACACCTGATGCCCATTCATCGCGAAGCCCCGACCTTCATCGAACAGGACACGTCTGTACACGTGCTTGAGACCGGGGTCAAGGTCATCGACCTTCTCGTCCCGTTTCCGAGGGGCGGCAAAATGGGGATGTTCGGCGGCGCCGGCGTCGGCAAAACCGTCGTCATGATGGAGATGATCCACAACATCGCCATGCACCACGGAGGCATCTCCGTATTCGCGGGCGTCGGTGAGCGGACCCGCGAAGGGAACGACCTCTATCTGGAGATGAAGGCCTCGGGCGTCATCAAACAGGCCGCCCTGATCTACGGCCAGATGACCGAACCGCCGGGTGCACGGGCCCGCGTGGCCCTCACGGCCCTCGCGGCGGCGGAATACTTCCGCGACGTGGAGGGGCAGGACGTTCTTCTGTTCATCGACAACATTTTCCGTTTTACGCAGGCGGGTTCCGAGGTGTCGGCCCTTCTGGGCCGCATGCCGTCCGCCGTCGGTTACCAGCCGACGCTGGCGACCGACCTGGGCGAGCTTCAGGAGCGCATCACCTCCACCACCAAGGGATCCATTACGGCGGTTCAGTGCGTCTACGTGCCCGCCGACGACCTCACGGACCCGGCGCCGGCCACCACCTTCGCCCATCTCGACGGAACCGTCGTTCTCTCGCGGCCGATCGCCGAACTCGGGATCTACCCCGCCGTGGATCCCCTGGACTCGACCTCCCGCATCCTGGACCCGAATGTGCTGGGAACGGAACACTACCAGGTGGCCCGCCAGGTTCAGGTGACGCTCCAGAAATACAAAGACCTTCAGGATATCATCGCCATCCTCGGCATGGACGAACTTTCCGAGGAGGACAAGCTGACGGTCAGCCGGGCCAGGAAGATTCAGCGCTTCCTCTCGCAGCCCTTCTTCGTCGCGGCCCAGTTCACCGGCACGGAGGGCAAGTTCGTCAAGGTGGCCGACACGGTGCGGGGCTTCAAGGAGATCCTCGAAGGGAAGCACGACGACCTGCCGGAACAGGCGTTCTACATGGTCGGCGGCATCGACGAGGTCGTGGAGAAGGCGAAGAAGCTCTCCGAATAGCCGGAGGATTTGATGGCAGACGAACTGATGCTTGAAATCGTAACGCCCGAGAAGCTCATATTCGCGGGCACGGTCGACGAGGTCACTATCCCCGGCGTGGAAGGTGAGTTCGGCGTTCTGAGGGGGCATGCCTCCCTCTTGAGCGCGGTCGATATCGGGGAGCTCAGCTTCAGCCGGGAAGGCAAGAGGACCCGTTACGCGGTGAACACCGGTTATGCGGAGGTCACCGCCTCCAAGGTCACGGTCCTGGTGGAAAGCACGGAAAGGTCGGACATGATCGACCTCGCAAGGGCGCAGCGGGCCAGGGAGCGGGCCGAAGAGAAGATGGCGAAGCTGTCCAAGGAGGACGTCGATTTCGAAAGGAATCGGCTGGCGCTGCAGCGGGCACTGACCCGGATCAGCGTCGCCGGGAAGGACTGAACCGTCATCGTCTGAATCCGAAGGATTGAACGGCCTCGTCGATCCAAGCCGGGTTGATCGACGGTCGCTCCGCGGGACGTTTCCGTCGCCCATTCCCGGGGTTTCGCGCAACCGTTCTCCGAGCGCAGGAGACGGTTTCAATCCCGCCCGGGGGAGACCCTATGATTCCCCTTCCCGGACGGCAATCTCGACCACTTCGAATTCGCGGGTGCCCCCCGGCGTATTGACGATGACCTCGTCGCCTTCGCATTTGCCGATCAATGCCCTGCCGATCGGCGAGGTCACCGAAATCCGGTTCTTTTCCAGATCGGACTCGAGCGGACCCACGAGCTGATAGGTGATCCGATTGCCCGTGTGCGCATCCTCGATGGTCACGCAAGATCCGAAGACCGCCTTGTCACAGGCCAGGCTCTTCAGGTCGATCACGTTGCACAGGGCCAGGTTGTTTTCGAGTTCCTGCATCTTCCCGTGCAGATAGGACTGCCTCTCCTTGGCTGCCGTGTATTCCGCGTTTTCCGAGAGATCGCCGTGCCCCCTGGCGATCTCGATATCCTTGATATTCTGGGGGATGGAGACCGTCTTGATCACCTCCAACTCCCGCTTCAGCCTTTCGAATCCCGTTCGGGTAATGGGTATCTTTTCCATGGTGCCTCTTCTCTCGCCCGTGTTCGTCCGCAGCGCAAACGGGGTCGTTACTCCCTGCCTCCTGCGTCGTGAACGCTGTTCCTTAGTAAAGAATGGCGGGCATGTCAAGCAGGATTTATCCGGCCGCCCATGCCCTTCGCAGATGGCCGGGACAGCTTGCCACGATGCGGAAATTGTGTTAGAAAAAGCATAAATACGTCGGAAAAGGCACGGGGTGCATGGGAATGTCGATGATCGATTCATACGAAAGGAATATCAACTATCTCCGGGTTTCGGTCACGGACCGCTGCAATCTCCGCTGCACCTATTGCATGCCCAAGGAAGGGCTTTCCCAGATCGGCCACGACGACATCCTCAGGTATGAGGAGATCCACCGGATCGTCCTAGTCGCCGCGGGGCTGGGGATCACGAAAGTCCGGATCACCGGGGGCGAACCCCTGGTCCGCAAGGGCGTCACCGATTTTGTCGCGTCCCTGCGCACCATCCCCGAACTCGAGGACATCAGCCTGACGACCAACGGCATCCTTCTGGAAAGCTGTGCTGAAAAGCTCTTCGCGGCGGGGATGCGCCGCATCAACATCAGCCTCGACTCCCTGAACGCCGGCAAATATGCCCGGATCACCCGCGGGGGCGACATCCGTTCCGTCCTCCGGGGAATCCGGAAGGTCCGGGAAACCGGCTTTTCGCCGATCAAGATCAACATCGTCGCCATCAAGGGGGTCAACGACGACGAGATCCTCGACTTCGCCCGTCTGACTCTGGAGAATCCCTACCAGATCCGCTTCATCGAGCTGATGCCCCTGGGACATGCCGGAATCCAGAACAACGGCCTGTACCTCTCCAACGACGTCGTCCGGGAGCGGATCGAAGCCTTCGGCCGTCTCGAACCGGTCAACGGCCGGAGAAGGAGTTCCGACGGGCCGGCGCAGATCTGCCGTCTGGCCGGCGGCGTCGGCGAGATCGGCTTCATCAGTCCGGTCAGCCACCACTTCTGCAGCACCTGCAACCGGCTTCGTTTGACCGCGGATGGGCACCTCAGGTCATGCCTGCTGTCGGACAGCGAGGCGGATCTCAAGGGACCGCTCCGGAGGGGGTGCAGCGACGGGGAAATCAGGGAACGCATCCTGGAAACGATCGCCCAGAAACCGGAACGCCACGGAATCGCGTGCGGCAGAAACCTGATCAAGACTTGCATGAAAGAGATGCAGAAAATCGGCGGATGAAAGGGAGAGGCCATGGCGGCGGAAGAGATCTTCGGGGGGGAGCGGCGGGGACAATCCGCTGAACGCTACCTCGATGGCAGGATCAAGAGTCTTATCCTCGATCTGACCGCGCCCCGGGCCGGGGAGCGGCTTCTCGACGTCGGATGCGGCAGCGGCGAACACCTCGGCCTCTTTCGCCGGAAGGGATGCGATGTGACCGGGATCGATCCGTCGTCCTTCATGCTCAACCAGGCCGATCAGCGGCTCCTTGGCCGCGCCGAACTCCGCGTGGGCCAGGCCGAGGATCTCCCCTTCTCCGACAACGAATTCGACATCGTCACCCTGATCAATTCCCTCGAATTCACGAGCGACCCGGACAGGGCCGTGGCCGAGGCGATACGGGTCTGCCGGGGGCGGGTCTTCATCGGGGTGATGAACCGCATCTCCCTGATCGGGATTCAGGGGAGACTGCCCAGCCTGTTCCCTTCGCCGACCGGCGCGACCGCCCGTTTCTTCCACCTGGCCCCCCTGTCGTCGATGATCCGAAGGCAGCTTCCTGGGGTGCGGATCCAGTGGGGAAGCGTCCTGTTCCTTCCCTGGAACTGGTACGGCTTCGCCACCGGCCTGGAGGAGCGGCTCCCCGAGATGCACAACCCCTTCGGCGCCTTTTTCGGACTCTCCTTTTCCGTGACCTTCTCTTTCCGCACGATCCAGGAGCCTGTCCGGGAACCGATCGCCCTTGCCTCGACAAAGAACGGAAGCCCGATGCCGGGAGTCGTCGGCCAAATGCGGTTTTCCGGGAGAGATCCGGAGAAAGGGCGCATCGCCGGGTTCAAACGGAAACCTGTTCTTCACCGGCCGGCGCGCAGCCGGCCGCAACGCCCGGATTCACGAACGGATCCCGGAAAGATCGCCCTGTTCCGACCGGGCACGGGAGGATAAAGCCATGGTCCGCGAGGCGTTCTTGTACGCTAAGGAAGAGGGAAACAGGGTGCGGTGCCGACTCTGCGCGCACCGCTGCCGGATCGATCCCGGCAGGCGGGGGGTCTGCGGGGTCCGGGAAAACCATGGCGGGGTCCTCCGCAGCCTCGTTTACGGGATGATCCTGGCCGAAAACGTCGATCCCATCGAGAAGAAGCCCCTCTTCCATCTCCTGCCCGGTTCGCGCTCCTTCTCCATCGCCTCCGCAGGCTGCAACTTCCGTTGCGCCTTCTGCCAGAACCACGAAATTTCGCAGATGCCCCGCGAGGAGGGCCGGATCGTCGGACGGGAGAGGACCCCGGCGGATATTGTCCAGATGGCGCTCCGGAGCGGATCGCAGAGCATCGCCTACACCTATACGGAACCGACCGTCTATTTCGAATTCGCCTACGACACCGCGGGCCTCGCCCGGGAAAAGGGGATCCGAAACGTCTTCGTGACCAACGGCTACCTGACCGGGGAGGCCCTGGACCTCCTGGCCCCGAGGCTCGACGCGGCGAACGTCGACCTGAAGGCCTTCCGGGACGACTTCTACCACAGTCACTGCGGCGCGCGTCTTCAGCCGGTTCTCGACAGCCTCAGAAAAATGAAGGAGCTCGGGATCTGGGTCGAGGTGACGACCCTGCTGATCCCGGGACTGAACGACGGCGAGGATGAACTCCGCGGACTGGCGGACTTTCTCGTCTTCCTGGGGGCGGAAACGCCATGGCATATCAGCCGCTTCCACCCGCAATACCGGATGACGGACACGCCGCCCACCCCGGCGGGCTCCATCCACCGGGCCGAGGAGATCGGCCGGTCCGCCGGTCTGAAGTACGTCTACAGCGGGAACATGCCCGGCGATTCCGGGGAGAACACCCGGTGCGCGCATTGCGGCCGGCTCCTCATCAGCCGCTGCGGATTTTCCATCGACAAAGTGGACCTGAACGGATCGGCCTGTCCGGGATGCGGAACGCAACTGGACGGCATCTTTTAACTCCAGACCCACCCTCCGGCGGGGATGATGCCTTGGGCAACGCCCCGTCCGGACATCTTTTGAGGGCCGGATTCATGGATGAAACGAACGGAACGCTCTGGGAGGCGGTTGCCACCGCCTCGGGCATGACGCAGGCCAACATCATCGCCGGACGTCTTGAAAGCGAAGGCATCAGGACCCAGCTCCGCTATGAGGCCGCCGGGCAGATTTACGGAATCACGATCGACGGCCTGGGCGAGGTTCGGATCCTTGTACCCGTCCCCGAATGGGACCGGGCAAAGGAGATCCTCTCCCTCTCCTACGAGGAAAGAGAGCTCCCCTGGGCAGAATAGCCTTCCACCATATGTTGTGGTTCCAACTTCCTGAACCCACAGCCGATTGTATTTTCCCTTTACAATCCCCCTTTCTTCTGCTAGAATCCGCCTAAATTGATCTATCTGTTGGATTTTAAAGAAGATGAGGCTTAAGAGACTCGAAATAGCCGGATTCAAATCCTTCCGGGAGAAGGTCGTCCTCGATTTTTCGCCGGGGATCAGCGGCATCGTCGGCCCGAACGGCTGCGGCAAGAGCAACATCGCCGATGCGATCCGCTGGGTCATGGGGGAACAGCGGGTCAAGACCCTCCGCAGCAAGAAAATGGACGATGTGATCTTCAACGGCTCGGAGGAGGCCGATCCGGTGGGGATGGCCGAAGTGTCCATGATCCTGGCCGCGGACGATCAGAAGTTCCCCGGAAATTACGCAGAGTGCAGTGAGGTGATGATCTCGCGCCGCCTCCTGCGCGAGGGGGAGGGTGAATACACCATCAACAAGATCCCCTGCCGCCTGCTGGACGTCCGGGAATTTTTCATGGGTACGGGGATCGGGGCCCGAACCTATTCCCTGGTCGAACAGGGGAGCGTCGCCTCCCTCGTGGAGGCGAAACCGGAGGAGCGGAGGCAGTTCATCGAGGAGGCGGCTGGCATCTCCAAATACAAGAGCCGCAAGGAATCGGCCGTCCGGAAGATGGAGGCGACCCAGGAGAACATGGTCCGCCTCAACGACATCCTTCGCGAGGTGAAGACGCAGCTCAACGCCATCTCACGGCAGGCGAAAAAGGCGGAACAGTTCAAGGCCCTCAAGCAGTCCCTCCGGGAGCATGAGATCACCGCCGCCCTCCAGACCTGCCATGACCTGTCCATCGGCCGTTCCTCCAGAGAAGAGATGAAAACGGCGCTCCAAAACCGGGAGACCGAGATCCGGACGCAGATGCAGGGACTCGAATCCGCGCTGGAGGCGCTCAAGGCGGAGGCCGTCGAGAACGAGGCCCTGATCTCCACCCATCAGGAAAAACTCTACAACACGAAAAACGCGATCAACATCAAGGAGCAGGGGATCGAGTTCTCCCGGCGGAAAATCGCCGATCTTGCGGCGAGAAGGGAGAAGGATCTGGCGGAAAACGAGGCCCTGAAACAGCGCGAGGGGGAGACGGACGGCGAAATCGCCTCCCTTCAGGCTGCTGCGGCCGAGGCCGATGGGGTGATCGAAACCCTCCGCAAGGAGGTTTCCGAAGGGGAACAGGCCCTCGAAGAGCTCCGGCGGATGGACCGTGCCTGCAGGCAGGCGCTGGAGGAAAAAAAGTCCCGATACATCGACATCGTCACCGAAAAGGCCAAGCTGAAAAACACGGTCGCCGGTCTGGCACGGATGATCGAGGACTACGGGAAGCGGGAGGCCCGGGAAGTCCGGGAGATCGAGGAAAACGGCAGGCGATCGGCGGAACTCCAGCGCAACCTGGAAAATCTGCGTTCCGGCCTCTCCAGGGACGAGGCGGCTCTGGAGGAACTCGGACAGAGGCGGGAGGAGATCGCCGAAGAGCTGGAAAGGACCCGAGGAGAGCTGTCGGAATCCGACGAAAGGATCGCCGAGCTCCGCGAGGAACACAGCCGCAAGGCGTCCCGGCTCGCCTCGCTCAGGGAGTTCGAAGAGAGCTACGCCTGGTGCAACGACGGGATCAAATCCCTGATGACCGGCGGCAAGGGCTCCGGACGGCCGGACCTTTCCCGTGAGACCTTCCTGGGCCTCGTGGCCGACCACATCCGGGTCCCTCCGGAATACGAGACGGCCGTCGAGGCGGTTTTGGGGGAAAAGCTCCAGTACGTCGTGGTGAAGGATCAAACGGACGGCGTTCGGGCCATCGACTACCTGAAACAGGCCGCTCTCGGCCGGGGGAGCTTCGTCCCCCTCGAAGTCAGGCCCCACAACGCCAGCCTCGCCCTCGCGGAGCACGAACATCTCCGGGATGCGATCCCGCTGATCGAGCAGATCACGGTCCACGAGGATTGCCGCGCGATCGTCAACGAACTGCTGGGAGACGTCCTGATCATTCCCAACCTCGTCAGCGGCATCTCGCTCTGGCGGCAAAACGGCTTCTGCGGCACCTTCGTTACACCGGAAGGGGACATCATCAGCCCCAGCGGCATCCTGACGGGCGGAAGCGGCGCAGGCGCCGACCGGAGCCTGCTGCGCAACCGGCGCGAGATCGCCGAGCTCGCGGAAGAGACCGAGCGGCTCCAGGAGAGGATTCAGCTGGAGCAGGAGGACCGGAAAAAAGCCGCGTCCTTGATCGCCCAGTGGGATGAAGAGCTCCTCCGGATCCGTTCCCAGTTCCACCTGACGGAGCTGCGCATCAACGGCCTCGGCAAGGATATCGAGCGGTACGAGGGCGAACTGCGCCAGGTCGGGGAACGGCTCAAGGCGCTCCAGTTCAACCGGGAAACCCTCGCCGCGGAGGCGGCCGGCGCACGGGCGAAGATCGCCGGCCACGAGACGGAAATGAAGGCCATCGAGGCGGAGGAGGAGGCGCTCAACGGCGCGATGGACGGCGACCGCGAGCGCGGGGATGCGCTCCGGGCCGACCTGGAGGAGCGGGAGCGGCGCCTTACCGAACGCAAGGTCCGCCTGGCGTCCCTCGAGGAAAAACGGGAGGCCGACCGGAGAGCCCTTGCCCGCCTGGAATCCTCCCTCGGCGACCACGCCCGGCAGATCGCCGCCCGGACCGCGGACGCGGAACAATGCGAACGGGAGGTCCGGGAGCTGGCGGACCGGATCGCGGCCGAAGAGGAGGCGCTCAAGGGGCTGTACGGGGAGCATGAGATCCTCGAAAAGGCCCTCGCCGAAAAGCGGGACGCCCAGCAGCAGAAGGACGCCCTGCTCCGGACGCGGGAGTCTGAAATTCGGGAAATCAAGAAGACGCTTGACGAGCAGCTCCGCGAAGGCACCGAGGTCGAGGTCGCCCTCCGGGAAATCGCGCTGCAGATGGAAAACCTGCGGAACAACATCCAGGAGAAATACGGCGCGAACCTTACGGAGCTCCTGCCGTCATTCCAGCCGCTCGACGAGCCGGCGCTGGCGGAGCTCTCGGCAAAACTCGAAAAGGACCGGCAGTCTGTGGAGAATTTCGGCGAGGTCAACCTGCTGGCCCTCACCGAACACGAGGAGCTCAAGACCCGCTTCGAATTCCTGACCGGCCAGATCGCGGACCTGAAGAGCTCCCTGGAGACGCTCCAGAAGACGATCTCCAGGATCAATGCCGTCTCGCGGCAGCGGTTCGCGGAAACCTTCGAGGGGGTCAATCAGTGCTTCCAGCAGGTCTTCACCCGCCTCTTCCCCGGCGGCCGGGCCGAACTCAACCTGACCGACGAAAGCGACCTCCTCGAGACGGGCGTGGACATCGACATCCGGATTCCGGGGAAGAAGACGCAGAGCGTCACGCTCCTCTCCGGCGGCGAAAAATCCCTGTCGGCCATCGCGCTGATCTTTTCGATTCTGCTCTACCGCCCCGTTCCCTTCCTGCTCCTGGACGAGGTGGACGCAGCCCTGGACGACACGAACATCGGCCTCTTCAACCGCCTCGTGAAGGACACGGCGGCCAACTCCCAGATCCTGATCATCACCCACAACAAGCGGTCGATGGAGATCGCGGACAGCCTCTACGGCGTCACAATACAGAAACAGGGGGTCTCCACCCTGGTCTCCGTCAACCTCAACTGAGCCTGTTGCGGATCTGAAAACAGCGGCCCCCTGTTTTCGCGATCCCAAACGGGAACGGCAGCCGCGAAGTCCGTTCGTTATCTTTCCAACACTTCCGGATTCAGCAGATGGGGCGGACGGCCCCCGGTCAGGGCGGCCGCGCAGTTTTCCGCCGCCATCATGGCCATTCTGAAGCGCGTCTTCTCGGAAGAGCTGGCGATGTGGGGCGCCAGGACCGCATGCTTCAGTTCAAGAAATCCGGGGTGCAGAACGGGTTCGCCCTCGAAGACGTCCAGCCCGGCGCTGGCAATGGCCCTGTTGCGGAGGGCCTCGACCAGCGCCGCATCGTCCACCACCCCGCCGCGGGCCGCATTCACGAGAATCGCCGTTCGCTTCATCAGGGAAATCTCCGCAGCGCCGACGGCGTGATGGGTCTCCGCGCTGTAGGGCACATGGATCGTCACGACATCCGATCGGCGAAAGAGCTCCGCCTTCTCCACGAATCTGGCCCGGCAGGATCTTTCGGCCTCCGGCGAGGCCCGGCGCACATCGTGGTAGAGCACCTCCATCTCGAAGCCCGCGGCGCGGCGGGCCACGGCCTGGCCGATCCGTCCCATGCCCAGGATGCCCAGGGTGGCGTGATGGACATCCTGTCCGAGGAACTGCTTCAATCCCCACCTTTCCCAACGCCCCTCCCGCAGGTAAGCTTCTGCCTCATTGAGCCTGCGAGACGCGGCCAGGATCAGCGCCCAGGTGAAGTCGGCGGTGGTGTCGTCCAGGACGCCCGGGGTGTTGGTCACCATGATCCCACGGGCACTGCACGCGGCCACGTCGATATTGTTGTATCCCACCGCAATATTGCAGACCGCCTTCAGCTTCGGGCAGCGGTCGAGGAGGCTTGCGTCGATCCTTTCGGTCAGCGTCGTGAGCACCCCATCCTTGCCGGCAAGCGCCCGGGCCAGTTCGCCGGCATCCAGCACCCTGTCCTCCTGGTTGGCCGCCACGTTAAAATCAGATGACAGGTAATCCAGAACCTCTCCGAAGACCTCACGGGTTATCAAAACCTGCTTCTTCATTTTTCAACCTCATGATTTTGCCTTTGCGGAAAACACGCGCCGAAATTCGAAAATATATACCAGATTTTCGTTTCGTGGCCCATCGCTCTCTTTCACGAAAACACCCTTTGCATTTGCCGCCGAATGGCATTATAGAATCAGAGCGCCGGCATGCCGGGACCGCAGCAACGAAGCGGCGGCAGCGGCGCAAATTTTATTTTGGGAATGGAAACATGACAGAGGAAAACGGCAAGAGAGGTTTTTTCAACCGTCTGAAATCGGGTCTGGCCAAGACCCGGAAGCTCCTCCTGACCGACGTCGACGACATCCTCCTCGGCAGCAAGGAGATCGACCAAGCGCTCTTCGACGAACTGGAAGAGGCGCTCATCGTGGCGGATGTGGGGCCTGCCTTTACCCATGAACTAATCGAATCCCTAAAGGAAAAGGTGAAACGCAAGGAACTGGGCAGCCCCGACATCCTCAAGACGGTGCTCCGGGACACGATGCGGGCGATCCTCCTGAAGAACGAGGCGCCCATGCAGATCCCGAGGGAAGGGATCTACACGATCATGGTTGTCGGGGTGAACGGCACGGGCAAGACCACCACCATCGGCAAACTTGCGCGGCATTTGAAGGAGGACGGCCGTGCGGTGACGCTCGCCGCGGCAGACACCTTCCGCGCGGCGGCCATCGAACAGCTCGAGACTTGGGCCAGGCGGGCGAACGCCCCCCTCATCCGTCAGGCGGCCAACTCCGACCCCAGCGCCGTCGTCTTTGACGCGATCCGCGCCGCCAAGGCCGGGCCGGCGGGCGTTGTCATCGTGGACACCGCCGGACGCCTTCACACGAAGGTGAACCTGATGGAGGAACTCAAAAAAATGAAGAGGATCATGGCGCGGGAGCTTCCCGGCGCGCCTCATGAGGTCCTTCTCGTCCTCGACGCGACGACCGGGCAGAACGCCATCGCGCAGGCGCGCATGTTCCGCGATGAGATCGGCGTCACGGGTCTCGTCCTGACCAAGCTCGACGGGACGTCGAAGGGGGGCGTGGTCATCCGGATCGCCAAGGAACTGGAAATCCCGCTTCGCTACATCGGCGTCGGAGAGCATGTGGACGACCTGCGGACTTTCCGGGCCGAGGAGTTCGTGGAGGCCCTTTTCACGCCGAACGGCCGCTGATCCGCGGCATCATGGGACGCGGCGCAAATCCCCGTCCGGGGGCGGCAACGGAAGCGGACGCCTCGTGACCGCATGGTCGACGCTTTTGGGACCCTCGCCATGACCCAACGACTCTTCGCCATCGGCGATATTCACGGCTGCAATCGGGAGTTGCAGCGGCTCCTCGACCGGATCCGGCCCGATCCCCGCACCGATTCCATCGTCTTCGTCGGCGATTACATCGACCGCGGGCCGGACTCCCGGGGCGTCATCGATACCCTCCTCGGCCTCAGGAAGGACTTTCCTCGACTGATCTGCCTCCGCGGGAACCACGAGTCGATGTTTCTGAATTACTATCTGGAGGGCCTGGGCGAGGAGACGTTCCTCGTGAACGGGGGCTACGCGACGCTGGCATCATACGGCCTCACCCTCGCCGATGCGCGCAAAGGAAGCGGATTCCCGGAGGAGCACCTTCTCTTCATCGACGCCCTTCCCCTCTATCACGAAACAGAGGCGTTCCTCTTTGTGCACGGGGGGCTCAGGCCGGGGATCCCGCTTGCGGAACAGTCGCCGGAGGACATCCTGTGGATCCGTGACGAGTTCATCCATTCGGACTGGGATTTCGGTAAAACCGTGGTCTTCGGCCACACTCCCTTGAGGGAACCCCTGATCCAGGCAAACAAGATCGGCATCGACACGGGACTGGTCTATGGGAGGCGCCTGACCTGCGTCGAACTCCATTCCCGAACGATAATCCAGGCATGAACATCGCTGCGGCCCCTCGCCGATTGAGAAAAGCCGGCCGGGAAAGCATATTGACTCCGGCGCCAAAGCGTGTTAGACGGTTTTTTCTTCTACCGGCTGCCCCTGTAGCTCAGAAGGATAGAGCGACGGATTCCTAATCCGCAGGCCGAGTGTTCGACTCACTCCAGGGGCACCACTTCAAACCATGTGATAGATGTTTCGCTTAACCATTTTCTTTTCCCGCTGCTACCCTGTTGCTACCCTTTTCAGACATTTTTTATGATGTCGGATGAATATCTCAGCGTAAGGCGCAGCATGTCAAAGAGCTGTATCCCGCTTTCAAAGATTGGCTCAGGGTAGTTCTTGACGAAGAAGTCATGGTCAATGCTTGTCACCCGAAAGCCATGCCGCTGGTAGAAAGCGAGTTGATAGCCGAACGTGCCGGTGCCCACCTCTAGTTGCCGCGCGCCGGAACTGCGAAAGAAATCAATAACCCATTTCAATAACGCTGTGCCGTATCCGGACTTCTGGTTGGCCGGGGGGACAGCGATGCTCATTACCTCATGTGTGCCTGTGCCTCGTGGCTGCACAACACACGCACCAACCACAACCGCACCACTTGAAGCAACGAAGCACTTTGATCCTGAAAGATAGGAACGAATCTTGTCTTCCGAAGGATCGGCAAGCAACAGTAACTCCATTGGAGCATCTGCTACAGGAAGTTCTTGGATCAGTAACGACATGCTTTCCTTGTTGCCTAACGTTTAATCTGCTGGGCAAGGTTTTTCTGGAAATCTGCTGTAATCCTATTCCATTTGAGGCAAAAGGTGAACAAAAAATCACCATAAAATCAAGTGTAATCAAATTCGGGCACACGGCATTTCATGGTCATAAGGGCCAAAAGCCGGGTGGGTATATCCTGGGAGATTTGTCCAACTGCTGCCAGGATGACTGTGACGTGATATGCTTATAGCAATATTGTTGACTAAAACATGCTCAATGATAATCGTTCGAAGTCCAGAATTTTCGTCGATCGTTGAAAATCTATTGGCTACATCTAGAGCCGGATCGATATGGCCGTTTTTCTGAATGCGAGATAAAAGATACATCGCCACGGCAACGTCTTTCCTGTTCGTCATCGGTGCAGAATCCTTCCGGCAATAGAGCGTCGGACAATTCATGCAGAGATCCT
>CAZWTL010000053.1:0-17265 GCA_964637025.1 uncultured Syntrophaceae bacterium
CCGGGTGACCGGGAAAGCTTGGCAAACCCCATCCGGAGCAAGACCGAATAGGAGAGCAGGGTGGCCCGCCCAGATGCTCTCGGGTTGTGTCGCTGAAGGCGTCCGGCAACGGACGCCTTAGAGGAATGATCATCGCCGTCTTCAGGGCAACCGGGAGACGGAACAGAACTCGGCTTACGATCCGGTCGGACACCTCCTCATCAGCCAGCCCCTGAAGGGAAACGGATTCCCTTTCAGGGGTTTTTCATTGACCCCCCTCTCCCGGGGCCTGTCGGCCGTCCCGATCCTTCTGCGTGTCGATACCGGCGGACGGCTCAGGGTATCCGATTGGCCCTGTGGGCCTGTCCGCAACGGGAAGGCCGGAAGATTCCTTCCGGCCTTCTTGGGCATCCGGGCGGCTGGAATGGCCGTCACCGTTCGTCTTCTTCGTCATCGTCATAACGTTGCGCGTCTTCATCGGACTCTGACGGGACGTCGGCCTCCAGGGAGCGCGTGATCCCCCGGGCAAGGACCGCCATAATGAGGAAGAGCAGTATAACGGAGAGAATCAGGATGATGATAATGGTCGTGGTCCAGGATTTTGCCTCACTTTCAATCCTCTTGGATGTCTTCACGGCGAGCTCGTTGTATTTCTCCACATCCAGTCCCATGCAGATCCATCCGAAACCGGACGGTTCCGGATACTCCCTGGAAAAGAATTTTACCGGAGCGTAGGCCACGAACTCGGTACGACCTCCGAACTTGTACATCTTCAAACCGGTCTTTCCCGCCGCCGCGTCACGGGCGATCTCGGGGAGATTGGGATCCATGAAGCCCAGCAAATTCAGATTTAAAACCGCCTCGCCCCTTTTGGCCATCTCCTCCGCATTCTTTTCGTTCAGCGGGGGAACGGGCGTCCCATCGGGTCTCAGCCCCGCGATATGGTAATCGAAGGGATGCGAGATGACGAATCCGCGGTTGTCCACCAGATAGGCGTAGCTGCCGGTGGAGGCATCGGCTTCGAAAACCTGTTCGGCTTGGGTGGGGACGATGTGATCCGTAAATCCGGCCAGGTGGCGATAGTCGAGGGCCAGGGTCAAAACGCCGGAAAATCCCTGCCGGTCGAAGACAGGTGTCGAAAAACGGATGATCCCCGAAAACCGTTTTCCCTGCTCGAACTCGTTCCGGTTAACATACCAGCCGGTGACGCGCGATACGTGAACCTCGCCGCGTGGCAATGCCATGGCGGCGGCGAAGTAATCCTCCGTCTTGAATCTCGTGTTGGCGGGCCTGCCCACATGGACCAGTTTGTTTTTCGGCACCGGCTCCCCGTTATCGACCCGGATCAATTCGTTGCCGCTTCGGTCCGTCAAGGCCATCTCCGTATAGAGATGGGCGAGGACCTGTCGAACCTTGCCGCCTTCTTTGATCCAGAGGGGTCTCCGGTTTTCCGCGACGAACTGTCTGAACGCCGAATCGGTCGCCGGAAGAATGGTTGCAATCATCAGGTCCTTTTTCCGTTCCCCGAGAAAACCGGCGATCTCGTCTGCCGTATTGACGGCGCGGATCTTGATCTCCTCCTGGGATTTCTGGTCGAGTACGGCGACTGTTCCTTCTCTTACGGTAACCCCCAATTTAAAGATGCCGTTGGCAATCAGGATAGCCATCAGAGACAAGGGGATCACAATCAGCAGGAAAAAAACCCTCGCTACGGTGAACAACTGCTTTCCTTCATTCTTGTCTGCCATGCCATTTTCCCCCTAATCCTGGTTGGATGGATGGTGAATTCCGACGACTAACCCGCCAGAAAGTACTTCATGTAGGGGTTGGCATACAGCAGCACCAGCGATACGACCAGGGCGTAAATCGCGATCGATTCCGCCATGGCCATGCCGACGAGCATGGTCATCATGATTTTCCCCTGCACCCCGGGATTCCGTCCTACTGCCGAACAGGCGCCGCTTGCTGCCGTGCCGATTCCCAATCCGGCGCCGACCGCCCCCACCCCGATCGCGAATCCGGCGGCGAGCATCGCGCCGATGGCAAACAGGACCTTTGTGTAGGATTCGCCGGCCACGGGCAGCGCTTCCGCCGCGAACGCAAGAGGTGAACCGTACAGGAACGCAGACGAAAAAAATACCATGATGAGCAATCCTTTTCCAGATTTCTGTAGCATCGTCTTTCCCCTTTCCTTTGATGGTTGAAATTTTTCCCCGTTCCAGGAAGTTTCGCCGGAATGGGGAAAAGGTTTCCGCTTTCGACCGGTGGGTGTCGCAAAAGACGTGCCATCTGATTGGTAAGGAAAATCATCGCGCAAATCATCACAGGCATTGGATTATTTTCATTTCACCCGAACGCGCCGCTCCGCACAACGACGGGTTCGTTGAACATTCCATTCAAAAAAGGAATGGACTTGAACGAAAGATGGAACGCGACGGTTGCACGGAAGCGGATGTTCCGTCTGGTGATTGTTGTCACACGACGGACCGAAATTTATGTTGATAATTTTGCATCGGATGGTTAGGATGGCCGACAAAAGATAGAAAAAGACCAACCGGATTGCCGGCGCGTCATTCCAGGGGCCAACGGCAGATGTTTCAGAGGATTGACCCTCCCCCAAAATGCCATCCCCAGAAAGGTTTCCCATGCCGGAGCTGCTGACTGCCGCAACCTATCTTATCGTGTGGCTGATCTGCTCGCGGGTGATCGGCATCGACAGCGGTCTGATCAAACTTGTCGTATCCCTGGGAGCGGCGATTTCCGTATTCATCCTCCTTGCCGTCAAGGACCGCCATCGAAAAAGAAAAGGGGACGACGGATGACGTTCAGGCCGGTTCGCTGAACCATAAAAACGGTGTGGCCGGGAATGAGGGATGGATTCCAGAGACGTTCGGAACAGACGGGAATTGAAACGGGTCAAATGGTCCGTCAGTTTGACGGCATTTGCGGTGATCATCCTCATCCTCATTCTCGTGCTGACGGTCCGCCATACCCGTGAAAAGGAGATGGTGCGGCAATTCGGCGTTCAGCAGGTGACGGTCGCCCGGGAGACGGCCGCGCGTCTCGAACAGCTGATGCTTCTTGTGAAGAAAAACCTGATGACACTGTCGGGAGAGCCTGACGCCGTTTTGCGGGACGGCCGCAAGATCGGAGCCGTTCATGCGGGGATGGAAGACAAAGTCTCCTACACGGCGGTGACGGATGTTGACGGGACCGTCATCGTTCAATATCCCCCCGATATCGGCCCCAGGACGGTCAGCTTCGGGAACACGCGTCTTTTCCAGCAGGTGATGCAGACCGGAAAAGCCGATGTTTGTGTCCTTCCCCTGCCGGACATGAAGGGGAACATCGGTCGGGCCCTGGCCTTGGGAACGCCAAGATTCCGACCGGGAGGCGAGTTCGGCGGAATGATGCTGGCATCGTTTCCGCTGACTGCGTTCGATGACGATGCTCCCCGTTTGGCCAGCGAAACCCATTCGTCGTGGCTCTTGGACGGGTGCGGCATGTTCCTGTTTTATCCCCGTGAAGAGATGATCGACCGCGATGCGGGCTCCCCGGACCTCTATCAGGACAAGGAGTTGACCCGGCTTCGGGAAGCCGTGCTGACCGGACAAACGGGATACGGTGATTACCGGCTTCCGGTTGGGGGGGGGCCTCCGGAGCGGATGATCGTCTCCCATGCGCCGATCCGATTTGCATCCAAGACCTGGACCATTGCGATTGCAACCCCTTATGACAGCGTCACGGCTCCTGTCCGCAAACTTTTTCTCAACATCATGATCGGGGCCGCCGGTCTGATCCTGGTAGTGATCATTGCCGCAGCGGTGATCTACTCGAACCGGAGAAAACTTCACGATCGTGAGGTTCATGAAAGGCTCAGGGAGCGGGAAAACTGGCAGGATCGGCTGATCCGGGAGGAGAAGACGATCAAAGGGATCATCGAAGGTTCTCCCATCCCGACCTTTGTTCTGGACCGGGATCACAAAATCATCCTCTACAACAAGGCGTGCAGCGAACTCACGGGATATTCGGCCGAGGAGATGATCGGAACCCAAAACCAGTACCTTCCGTTCTACAGCGACAAAAGGCCCACGCTCGCGGATCTGATCATCGATCAGGACTACAAGAGCATCGAGACTTATTATGGAACCAAGAAGATCAGGCGGTCGCTGACCGTAGAGGCCGCATACGGGGCAACGGACTTCTACCAAAATCTGGGAGGTCGAAGCCGTCATATCTATTTCCTGGCCGCCCCCATACACGATGAAAAGGGGGAGATCATTGCCGCCATCGAGACGATCCAGGACGTCTCCAGGGAAGTCCAGATGTCGAAAGAGCTTCGGGAATACGCAGAAACCCTTCAGAGCGAACTGGAACAGAACATCAACCTCCGGAAGGAGGTAGAATCCCTGTACAATTACCTCCAGTCCATCGTGGACAGTCTGCCTGACCGGCTTTATGTGCTCAGCAGCGACGGGACCGTCCACTACATGAGCCGGAACGTGAAGGAGGGAATGGGATTGATTTCCCAGAGGGGGAAAGGGAAACATTTGCTCGACAGCGTCGATCCGGAGCTACGCGATTTCATGGCAGCCCGCTGGGAGGAGGCCAAACGGGGAATATTCACCCCCTATGAGATCGAGGTCAAGGCGAGGGACGGATCGAAAAGGACGCTTCTCGTATCCCGTGGACCGATCCGGGGGAGCGATCGATACGTGATCATCCAGAGGGACATCACCGATCTAAAGAATCTCGAGGAGAGGTTCTACGAGAGTCAGAAGATGGCGGCGGTGGGCCAGCTCTCCGCCGGGATCGCCCACGAGGTGAGAAATCCGCTTTCTTCCATCAAGATGAGCCTCCAGATCCTGGAAAAGAGAATGCATCCCACGGGCAATGACCTCAAGCGGTTTGAAATCGCGCAGCGGGAGGTCGAACACCTGGAAAGGCTCGTCAATGATGTTCTGATCTTTGCGCGACCGGCGACGCCGCGAAAAGAGCCTTCCGATATCCGTAAGGTCATTGCCCAGGCCTTGGCTTTGGCGGAAAAGGGGATCGCGGACAAGAAGATCCAGGTGCATACCTGTTTCAGCGATGTCGTCCCCCTGTTGGAAATCGACGTCGCCATGGTCGAACAGGCTTTTCTGAACCTGATCCTGAACGCCGTGGACGCCATGGGGGAGGGCGGGGTGATGACCTTCCTGGTGGAGATGGCCGATGAAGACGGGCCCATGCTGGAGGTGGAAATCACCGATGACGGCTGCGGCATCGACGAACAGGACAGGATTCATCTCTTCAACCCGTTTTTCACCCGGAAGAAGTTCGGCACCGGACTCGGGCTGACCCAGGTCAAGAAGATCATTGATCTCCATCAGGGAATCGTGGATATCTTCAGCACAAAGGGAGAGGGGACGCGGGTGCGGGTGCGGTTTCCCCTGTTTGCTGACACTTCCTCCCTGCATGCTGCGGACGGCAATGGCGGGGCACTGAACCGAGGTGAGGGGTGATGTCGAAAATTCTCGTGATCGATGACGACCGATCCATGTGCGAAACGCTGGATCTGTATCTTGCCGAAGAGGGCTACGAGGTCATTACGGCCTCTACGGGAACGGAAGGGCTGAACCGGTTCGTCGAACATTCGCCGGATGTGGTCATCCTCGATATCCGCCTGCCCGATATCGACGGCTTCACGGTGCTCGAAGACCTGCGTGAAGAGAACGAGAACGTCAAGGTCATCATGATTACCGCCTTCCATGACATGGAATCGACGATCAATGCCATGAAGAGCGGCGCCTTCGATTACATACACAAACCCGTCAACGTGGACGAACTGGACATGGCCATCCGAAAGGCCCTCAAATCGCTCGAAATGGAGAAGCGGATCGACGGACTCCTCATGGAGCCCTCCCGCAGCTTCAAGGTCGGCGACATCATCGGCGGATCCTCGGAGATGCGGGAGATCTTCAAGATGATCGGCATCGTTTCCCAGAGCCGCACGACGGTGCTGATCCAGGGGGAAAGCGGCACCGGCAAGGAACTGATCGCCAAGGTCATCCACCACAACACCTCTCCGGATGAGCCCTACATTGCGGTGAATTGCTCGGCCATTGTCGAGACGCTGCTGGAGTCGGAGCTGTTCGGCCACGAAAAGGGTGCCTTCACGGGGGCCGTCTCCAGAAAGATCGGCAAATTCGAACTGGCCCGATACGGATCGGTATTTCTGGATGAAATCAGCGAGATGTCATTGAACCTTCAAGCGAAACTTTTACGCGTCCTGCAGGAGATGGAATTCGAACGCGTCGGCGGCAAGGACCGGATCCGGGTTCATGCGCGGATCATTGCAGCGACCAACAAGGATTTAAAAACCCTGGTGAAGGAGGGGAGGTTCAGGGACGATCTTTACTACCGTCTGAACATCGTGGCCATCAATATTCCCCCTCTGAGGGGGCGGAAGAGCGATATCCCGGTTTTGGTCGATTATCTTCTGGCCAAGATCAACATCGATCTGCACAAACGGATTGCCGGCGTGTCCGACGAGATGATGGAGGTCTTTCTCAAATACCGCTGGCCGGGCAATGTGCGCGAATTGGAGAACCTTCTGGTCCGGGCGGCTGTCGTGGCAAAGGGGCAGATTCTGGTCCGGGGAGACTTTCCCGAACTGTCCGAGGAGCAGAGAGGCGACGCTGCCACGCAGGCAGAGGCCGCGGCGGCCGGTCAAGGCGTGAGATTTCCCACCCTCGACCACGTCCAGGAGCAGTACATCCGGAAGGTAATCCGGGAGAGCGGGAAGAACAAAGGTGAAGTCTGTGAGATTCTCGGAATCTCGAGGCCCACCCTTGAAAGGAAGCTGGAGAAGTACGGCATCGTCTTCGAACGCGAGGATTAGGCATGCCCAACAGGCCCCGTCAAGGGTCGTGCATTCCGGTGTCTCAGCACACCGGTCGGGAGGCGATTTCCATTGAGGATACTGTCCGCTGATTTTGTCCTTTCCGCCAGAAGACCCGACCATTATCCGGCTGCGGTTCTGCCCGAAATCGCCTTTGCCGGACGGTCCAATGTGGGGAAGTCCTCCATCATCAACACCCTGCTGAACCGCAGGGGGCTGGCCCGGACCAGCAACACCCCCGGCCGAACGCAGGAGATCAATTTTTTCCGAGTCAATGACCGGTTTTCGTTTATCGATCTTCCCGGTTACGGCTATGCGAAGGTGCCCGAACAGGTGCGCAGACAGTGGGGCCCGATGGTCGAAACCTACCTGCGCGAGCGCCCAACCCTGCGCCTGGTCGTTCTGATCCTTGATATCCGGCGGGACCCATCGCCGGAGGATCTGCAACTCATCGAATGGATGCGGGGCTACCGCATCCCTTTTTTCATGGTCCTGACGAAAACCGACAAGGTGTCGAACAACGTGTTTTCCAGCCGGCGTCGCCTCATTGCGGCACGGGCCGGTTTGACGCCCGAAACGCCAATTGCGGGTTTTTCGGCGAAGACCGGTTCAGGCAAGGAACTCCTCTGGCGGGAGATACGGAAATTCGCCGAAATTTGAAATTCACGAAGCGCATGATGAAGATTTTATGGATGACGCTTGCGGCAGCGCTGATCGCCGGTTTGATTCTAGGGATTCAACAAAAGGAGGACGGCGGGGAGACCCATGAGACGCAGCGGGAGCTCATGGGGACGATCGTCAAGATCAAGGCTCATGGCAAGGGGCTTACACGGGAGCGTTTCGACAGGGTCAGCAAACATGCCTTTGACGAGATCGCCCGCCTGGAGAGGGAGATGAGCGAGTGGATTCCGGAAAGCCCGATCTCCCGGGCCGCCCGAGTTGCCGGACGGCAAGCGGTGCCGGTTTCAGACGAGATCGCCTCGCTCATCGAACTGTCTTTGGCCATCTCCCATCAGACGGGAGGCGCGTTCGACATCAGCTTCAAGCCGCTCGGCCGCCTCTGGAGGGTGGAGAAGCGCCAGGAGCCGCCCCGTGAGGAAGAGATCCGCGCGGCCCTTCTCCTCGTGGATTACAGGAATATCCTTCTGGACAAGAAGACCAAAACCCTTTTCCTGCCGCGTCCCGGAATGGCCATCGGTCTGGGCGCCATCGCCAAGGGGTACGCCGCGGGCCGTGCAGCGGGGAAGATGATCGAAGGAAGCATCCGGGATTTCATCATCGATGCGGGCGGGGATCTCTACTTTTCCGGGAGCAAAGGCAAAAAGTCCTGGACGTGCGGCATCCAGGACCCCGACCGGAGAGGCGAACAGACGATCCGTCTCCGGATCAAGACGGACTGTGCGGTCGTGACGAGCGGCGATTATGAACGTTATTTCGATTTTCAGGGGAAGCGCTACCATCACATCATCGATACCCGGACAGGATACCCGGCAACAGGCGCCAGGAGTGTGACGGTCATTGCGCGGGATCCGGCCGTGGCGGATGCTTACGCAACCGCCTTTTTCATCCTCGGACCTCATCAGGCGGGAGAGATCGCGGGTCGCGTTCCCGGGGTCGCCTTCATCCTGATCGATGGCCAGGGCAGAACATGGCGGGGCGGGCCTCTCGATACGTTTGTGGAGGAAATGCAGCGGTAACCGCATCTTTCATGCGGGGAGCTCGGGCCGGTCAAATCAGGCTTGACAACGGTCACAAATGTGATATGAGCCACAGCAATATTTTTTATCAGGCGGGATGCATGCCTGCCGCGAGAAGGGCGTCTGATGGGGTCTCGTCGTGGGTTGACGAGACCCCTTTCCCATTCTCCCGTAGCAAACGGAGTGAACTGGTATGCGGGAACAGGGGGTTGTGACCCGGCTTATCCCGCCGGACGCCGTCGAGGTTGCCATGGGGGCCTCGGAGGCATGCAGACAATGCAAGGCCTGTCATCGCGACCAGGAGGGCAGGGTTAATATCGAGGCCCTGGGCGTTTCGGGGGTGAAACCCGGAGACGGGGTTGAGCTCGAGATATCGAGCGGGGGCGTGGTTGCCGCGGGTTTCGTGGTCTATCTTCTGCCGGTCGTTTCCCTGATTGCGGGTTACCTGGTCGGCGCGGCGTTTGGCGGCTTCTTGTCGCGGATGTCGGAAGAGACGGCCGGCATCGCAGGCGCCATATGCCTCCTGGCACTCAGCTTCGGGGCGATCCGCCTGTATGACCGGCGTGTCCGCAGCAAGGGAAGGCCGCGGGCGAGGGTGATACGGATTATCCCCGAAGGCAAAGAGCGTTCGAACATTGATGCGGTTTCAGATTGATGGGACTATGCTGAAAACATTTTCTCGCGGTATCCATACCGATCACAGGAAAAAGGCGACACAATCCGTCCCCATCCAGGACGCCTCGCTGCCGAAACGTGCGGTTTTGCCGCTGCAGCAGAATCTCGGCGTCCCCGCCGAGGCGATCGTCAAGGTCGGCGACGTCGTGGTCGAGGGACAGAAAATCGCCGATTCCTCCAAGTTCGTCTCCGCACCGATCCATGCACCCATATCGGGAAAGGTGGTCCGGATCGAAAAACTGCCGACGGCGGCAGGCACCCCGGTGATGTCGATCGTGATCGAGTCGGCCGAGGATGCCCAGGTCGCGGCGCCGGTGCAGGACCGGCGTTCCTGGATGGAATTCGACCGGGACGCCATCCGTAAGGCCGTTCGCGAAGCGGGCATCGTCGGTCTCGGGGGCGCGACCTTTCCCTCCCACGTGAAGCTGAGCCCCCCTTCGGAGAAGAAGATCGACGCGGTGATCATCAACGGCTGCGAATGCGAGCCCTATCTGACCGTGGATCACCGCCTGATGCTGGAGAGGGCGGCGGACATCCTCGCCGGGGCCGGAGCCATCGCCCGCGCAGTCGACGCGCCGCGCATCATTTTCGGAATCGAAAACAACAAGCCGGATGCGATTGCCTCGATGACGTCGGAAGTCTCGAAGAAAGGGCTTTCCGGGGTCGAAATCGTTACCCTGAAGACGAAGTACCCTCAGGGGGGCGAGAAGATGCTGATCAAAGCCATTCTGGGCCGGGAGGTGCCGTCCGGCGGCCTGCCGATGGACGTGGGCGCCGTCGTGCACAACGTCGGAACGGCGGTCGCGATCGCCGAGGCCCTTGAACTGGGGAAACCCCTCATCGAGCGGGTGGTCACCGTTACGGGAAGCGGGATCAGGGAGCCGAAAAACCTCCGGGTTCGGATCGGCACCTCCTTTGCCGAAGTGATCGGGCAATGCGGCGGTCTGACCGAGGACGCGGCGAAGATCATCATGGGCGGTCCGATGACCGGAACAGCCGTTTCCTCGATCGAGGTCCCGGTGGTCAAGGCCACCTCATCCATTCTCGTATTGGCCAAGAGGGACGTCGGAGAGTTGGCCGAGGGGGATTGCATCCGCTGCGGCCGCTGCATCAGGGCCTGCCCGGTCGGCCTCATGCCCAATTATCTGGCGAATTTTGCCAAACTCAAGAACTGGGAACGGGTGGAAGAGTATCATATGGCGGATTGCATCGAGTGCGGCTGTTGCGCCTATGTCTGCCCCGCCCGGATCTTCCTGGTCCAGCAGTTCAAGGTGGCCAAGAGGGAATTACAGCTCAGGAAGGCCGTATGCTGATGAATTTCGAAACCTCTGTCTCCCCCCATATCCGGGCCCGCGACGATGTGCAACGCATCATGTGGTGGGTCGTCTTTTCGCTCCTTTTCCCGGTTGCCGCCGCGACCTATTTCTTCGGTTTCAGGGCCTTGATCCTCATCCTATTCACGACGGGCGTCGCGGTCCTCGCGGAGGCTGCTTTTCAGAGGATCGTCGGTAAGCCGGTCACGGTCCGGGACGGAAGCGCGGCGGTCACGGGGATTCTGCTGGCACTGGTTCTCCCTCCGACGCTGCCGTTCTGGATGGCGGGGATCGGAGCCGTCGCGGCGGTCGTTCTCGTCAAAGGACTTTTTGGGGGTTTGGGTTTCAACATCTTCAACCCGGCGCTTGCGGCCCGCGCGATCCTTCTGGCTTCCTGGCCGGTCGCGATGACCACGTGGGTGAGCCCGCTGGATTCGGTGACCACCGCGTCTCCCCTTTTCCTGGCCAAGATGCATCAGGCGATTCCCGACTACTTCAGTCTGTTCATGGGCAACCGGGCGGGCTCTCTCGGAGAGACGTCGATCGTCGCCATCCTGATCGGGGCGGGGATTCTTTACTGGAAAAAGATCATTGACTGGCCGGCTCCGACGGCCTTCATCGGATCCGTGGCTCTGCTGACGGCCGTTCTCGGCAGGGACCCGCTTTTTCATGTCCTCAGCGGAGGGCTTCTGCTGGGCGCCTTCTTCATGGCAACGGATTACGTGACCGCTCCGGTCACAACGAAAGGAAGATTCATTTTCGGCCTGGGGTGCGGTATCATCACGGTCCTGATCCGGTTGTACGGCGGCTTTCCCGAAGGGGTCAACTATTCGATCCTGATCATGAACATGCTGACGCCCGTGATCGATACCTTCGTACGGCCTCGACTTTACGGTGGGGTGAAGAAACATGGGTAAGATCGTCAAACTGGGGCTGACGCTCGCGATCTTCTGCGTGATTTCCGCCGGGATGCTCGCCTACGTTTTCATGATGACCGGACCCCGGATCGAGGCGAACGCCCATGCATCCTTCGAAGGATCCTTGCGCGAGGTCCTTCCCGGGGCGGACGCGTTCAAACACGCTCCGGCTGCACCGGAGGCGAGGAGCGAGATCTACGAGGGAACCGCGGGAGGCCATCTAGTCGGCTACGCGGTCAAGACCGCTCCCCGGGGTTACAGCGGCGAGATCGTGATGCTCGTGGGGGTCGATCCGGAATTTCGCGTCCAGGGGATGAAGATCCTGAGTCAGCGGGAGACGCCGGGGCTTGGGACAAACGTGGCGAAGCCGAAATTCCAGAAGCAGTTCATCGGCAAAGGGATCCAGGACGCTCTTGAACCCAAGAAGGATATCGACGCGATCACCGGGGCGACGATCTCCAGCCGGGCCGTCTGCGAAGGGGTGAAAACCGTGCTGAAGGACGCCCGGCAATACAGGGAGGTGAAGCCATGAGCCTCTGGCAGGATTTCAATCAGGGAATCATCCGGGAGAACCCCGTGCTGAGGCTGATGATCGGTCTGTGCCCGGTGCTGGCGGTTTCCAATACGGCGTTCAACGCGCTGGGTATGAGCATCGCCGTGGCCTTTGTCCTTATCGGCTCGAACCTGGTGGTGGCGATGATCCGGAAGATCACGCCGGACGAGATCCGCATCCCGATCTTCATCATCATCATCTCGACCTTCGTGACCATTTGCGACTACGTGATGCAGGCCTATGCCCCGGCCCTTTATGAGAATCTCGGGGTGTTCGTCCCCCTGATCGTCGTGAACTGCATCATCCTCGGCCGCGCCGAGGCCTTCGCCTACAAGAACCCGGTCTTGAACTCCGTTCTGGACGGAATGGGCATGAGCCTGGGGTTCCTCGTTGCCCTGGTCAGCATCGGGGTGATCCGCGAGGTCCTCGGCGCCGGGTCCGTTTTCGGATTCCCGATTTTTGACGAAACCATCGCAGCGACGATCATGATCCTGCCGCCCGGCGCATTCATTACGATCGGCGTACTGATGGCGCTGGTCAACCGGATGGAGAAAAAGGTCCTTTGAAAGGGGAATGAAGGGTAGCTGATATGAAACTGTTCGGGATCTTCTTTGCGGCGTTTCTGATCAACAACATCCTGCTGATCCGTTTCCTCGCCTTATGTTCCTTCTTCGGGGTCTCGACGAAGATAGGCACCTCGGTCGGGATGAGTTTCGCCGTCATCTTCGTGATGACGATCTCTTCCGCGGTTTCCTGGCTGCTTTACCACTTCATCCTTGTCCCATTTCATCTTGAATTTCTGCGGACGGCGGTCTTCATCCTCACGATCGCCTCGCTCGTGCAGTTGGAGGAGCTTTATTTGAAGAAGATGATTCCCAACCTCTACCGGGCCATGGGGATCTATCTGCCTTTGATCACGACGAACTGCGCGATTCTGGGCGTTGCGTTTCTGGCGATCGATTACAAGTTCGGCTTTCTGGAAGCCATCGTCTACTCCATCGGCGTGTCGGCGGGCTACGCGCTGGCGATGATTCTGTTCGCCTACATCCGCGAACGGATGGCGGCGGCGCCGATTCCGCGGTGGTTCAAGGGTTATCCGATCGCCTTCGTGACGGCGGCGCTCATGTCCCTGGCGTTTCTGGGCTTTACCGGGATGTTCGGACTGTAAAGCGGAAACGCGCATGGGGATGCGGCGGGCCAATGGTTCGGGCATTCGAAGAAACATCGGCTGTTGAAAATCAATAAGTCCGGCTGCACGGTGCCGCCGGTTGCGGGTGCAAGGGATCATGATGATACTGACTGCGATTCTGGTTTTGGGCGTCATGGGTCTGGTCTTTGCCGGACTCCTCGGCTTCGCGGCGGACTATTTCCACGTCGAGGAGGACCCGCGCGTGGGTGAGGTCCTGAAGGTTCTGCCGGGGGCGAACTGCGGGGCCTGCGGCCTGGCCGGCTGCAGGGACTATGCGGAAAGGCTGGTCCGGGGCGAGGCGCAGGCCGGCGCCTGCACCGCCGGGGGCGACAAGGTGACGATGGCAGTCGCATCGATCATGGGGGTTGAGGCGGCCTGCGTCGAACGGAAGATTGCGACCGTCCATTGCGGCTCGAAGATCCAGCAGCGCAAACCGAAGGCCCATTACACCGGAATCGAGACCTGCTTTGCGGTGAACATGGTGGACGGCGGAGGGCTGGCATGCTCTTACGGCTGCCTTGGCCGCGGCGATTGCCGGAATGCCTGTCCGTTCGATGCGATCCGGATGGTGGACGGACTGCCGTCGATCGATCCACAAAAGTGCACCGCGTGCGGAAAATGCGTCGCCGCATGCCCGAGAAAAATTATTTCATTGCGCCCCGAAAATTTCCCTGTTGCCGTGGCCTGCTCCTCCCGCGATGCGGGCGCCGTCGTCCGGAAGATCTGCTCGGTGGGATGCATCGGCTGCAAGATGTGCGTCAAGCAGGCCCCGGAGGTCTTTTCCGTCACCGACAACCTCGCCTCAATCGATTACACCAAGACCGGAGTTTCCTGCGATACCGCGATCGAGAAGTGTCCGGCGAAATGCATCGTCCGGCTCTGATCAGGATTCCCCCTCTGGAAGTTCTCAAAATTCAGACGCCTTGGAGATCCTTGGCCTGAGGACGGGGTTCCCCCGGACTGCGGGCGGAATTCCCGCGGTTTCCGGGGAACTTTCCGCGTGGATGTCTTTCCGGCCTGCAGCGGGGATCGACTCTTTGCCGCAGGAAGCCGGCCGCGCTGTTCTCCCACGTCATCGACCGCCTCATGGAAGGCGGACGATCCGGATAGTGACGGTCCATAAAACATCCGGGGCGGCGGCGGGAACCCTCTCTTCCCCGCGCAGCCTGCCGACATGTTCGAGAATGCCCAGCAGCGCTGGATAGTTCCTAGACGGGATCTCCACCTGTACGAAACCGCTTTCCGCATCGTTTCGGCTTTCGTGGATCCGGCCTCCAGCCTGATCCACGCGCGCCTGGAGTTCGCGAAGGGCGACGTCCGTGTTCCCGACTTCGACCGTCAGTTCCGTTGTGGCTTCCTGCGCGGCGTTTCGGGCCTTGATCGGCGGCACCGACGCCGGTGCGGTTGCATGGCTTTCAAAGGTCCCGGAGCCGGCCTTGTCCATTGCGGGCCTCTGTTCCCTCAACGGCGTTGCTGCGGCCGCACGACCCTCCGATTTATCGGCCCAGCGCTGCTGTCGGTCCGGCGGCTCCGTGAGGACCGGGTTTTCGTTTTTTTCTCCGACCGCAGTGGGGCCTTTCTGGCTGGGTTCCCGATCCGGATCCTGTCCGGAGGCCAAGGGTTGCCGTCTCAACGTCCGTTCTACCTGAGGGACGGCCGATCCTTTCCCTTGGCCTCTGGTCGGATCGCCCGAGGGGGCCCGGCTGCCCGTCGATACAGCGGCAGAGGCTGGGTGATCGGTCGCGGAATCGGAAGCCGCCTTGCGGCTTTCTGCTTTCTCAAGGGGTATGGGCAGAGGCGCCATCTGTCTCATTTCAGGATCGCGGTTGTAGACATGGAGCGCCAGGAAGGCGACGAGGATTGTGGCCAGAATCTGAACGGGGATCTTGACATGGAGCGGATAGAACAGCCGAGCGAGGATGCCCCGTTTCCGTCCGGCCTCGTCCCTGATGAGCGACATGATCCGCTGTTCGAAGAAGGGGGGCGGCTCCACCTCGTCCAGGTCTTTGAGGATCCGCTGCGTCTGCTTGAACTCCCCGAAGGCACGGGCGCAGCGGGGGCACGAGGCGAGGTGTCGTTCGATCTCGGCCCGCTCCCCCGGGGTGAGGAGATCCTCCATATAGGCTAAAAGCCGATTTTCGATCTCGCTGCAGGTCATTTCAGTTCACCCAACACCCCGGACAGTTCGTCTTTCAGTGCGGCCCTGGCCCGGAAAAGCCTTGATTTTACGGTGCCATCGGGCAGTTTCAGCATGGCGCCGATCTCTTCGTAAGAAAAACCCTGGATGTCGCGGAGGACAAGGACTTCCCTCTGTTCATCGTCGAGGAGGCCGATGCATTCTTGAACCTTGGCCTGCAACTCTCTTTTTTCCAGCCGCTCCAAGACCGATGCCTCCTGAGAGCAGGGCTCCCTCATGGAGGGACCGTCCCCCGGTTCCGTCCGATTATCGAAAGCTCCGGCTTCGGCGCGCGAGCGGGAGGCTTTTTGCGTCAAATGCGTTCGCGAATGGTTCAGGACGATGCCGCAGAGCCACGTGGAAAATTTGGCATCCCCCCTGAATTTTCCGATTGCACGGTAGGCGGAGAGAAAGGCCTCCTGCACCACATCGCAGGCCTCGTCGTAATCACCGATCATCCTGAAGGCGACGTTAAGCATTTTCTTCTGGTGCCTCCTGACCAGAACCGCAAAGGCCTCGGCATCACCCCGTCGGCAGCGTGAGACCATACCGGCGTCCTCATCCGCGCAGGTCCGGTTTTGTGCGTCCACTGGATCGGGGTGATCCGGCAAGTATCCACCTCCCGTTATGGCGTGCGGAGCGGGACCGTCGTTCGGTTCATGTCTTGGTTCAAGCCTAACACGTCGAAGGGTTTCCCGCAATGGAGGGCAAGGCGACCCTGTTCCCGTCTTACGGACGGCACGCCCGCATTCCCGAAGGAGGAGGGGGTGCATAACCGCCGTTGTCCCAGAGGCGGTTGGGTGGACGGCACGGCGGCTTCCCGCATTCGATGATCCCCAGTTGGCATAAGGTCGAACGCCACTCATATTTGAAGCAGATGGTTTCAATCGCACGCCTTTCCGGTTCGAAGTCCACGATATGCGAAGGCGAGTATTCCGCGCGGCCATAGCCGGTTCCGGCGCTCTCCAGCGCCTGTTCGGGCCGGGATTTTTGTTCACGCTTCCCCTTCGCGGAATCTTCCCGGGCGGAGGGAGCCGCACCCGCTGGGCCGGCCGAGTCCGCTGACGCGCCATCGTTGTTTCGCGGCCCGGACGGGCCCGGACGGGAAATGGGATTCGATGAACAGCGACGCATCTCCGGATAGACCGCCACGGCGATCACCCCCATGGCGCTTTCGTCGCCGAATGCCGCGGCATAGGAGTCGGCCATGTCCGTGAAATAGAAGCGTTGGATCCGGTCCTGCGCCGTCCTCCAGCCGGCGAACTCGCCGGAGGCGTAAGGTTCCAGGATGTACATACGCTCGTCGCGCTTCAGCCAGGATTTCTTGCCGCTGATGATGTTGCGGCCGTCCACCGCGATGACGAGCCCGATCCTGCGGTTGAGACGGTTCCGGACTTCGATGCGGTAACCATCTCCCTGGATCGCCTCGGTGTACACCTTGCAAACGCCCCGGGACATCGTTACCGGGTAGGTCGGCAACGTTCGGCCGTTATCCGTCAATATACTCACCTCCACGGCGTTTCCGACCCCCCCTGCCCATGCCCCAGAGGCACACACCAGGACCGCCAGAATAACGATTGCGATGGTTCTCATGTCTCATACCTCCTGAAAGGGTTGTTTTTAAAGCTTAGACCCGGGGAAGGGGGAAAAAGTTCCCGGAACAGGACGCAGGAGGTGTCATTTGCTTGGTCTCCGGGTCCGGACGTTTTGGAAACGCATACCCGGATCGGTCGGATGGAGGCGACCCGGCTTTCATGACCGATGGGGCATCTCTCCCCGGTTTCGGGGCAAACCGCCCCATCGATCGCTGTTTTTGAAGGGTTCTCAAAATGAATGTCATACAATGCAATACATTTGACCTATTGGTACTGAAATTGCTTTTT
>CAZWTL010000054.1:0-2670 GCA_964637025.1 uncultured Syntrophaceae bacterium
GAGGCCTTCATCACCTGCCCGATCAGAAAACCCATGGCCTTGCCCTGGCCGCTCCGGAAATCGGCCACGGCCGCCGGATGCTCCCCCAAAACCTTCTCGATCAGCGCTTCGAGCTCACCGCTGTCGGACACCTGTCTGTAGCCCCTTGCGCCGACGATCGCCTCCGGGGCGTCGTTGCTGTCGAACAGATGCCCCAGCACCTCGCGGGCCGCGTTGGCGTTGATCTCGTCTTCGGAGAGCATCCGCAGGAGCGCGGCAAAACGGGCCGGCGTCACCGCTGTATTGCCCAACTCCTGCTTTCTCTCCCTGACCGCGGGGATCAGTTGCGTGGTGAGCCAGTGCATGGCCGTTCGCGGCGCGATGCCCTGGCCGATCAGGGCGTCGAAGTAGCCGGCCACCTCCGGATCGGCGCTCAAATGGGCCGCCTCTTCACCGGTCAGACCGAACTGGACGACGAACCGATTGGCCCTGGAGGCGGGCATTTCCGGAAGCCGCGTCCGCATCCGCTCGATCTCCTCCGATGACAGTTCGATCGACGGGACCGAAGGGTCTGGAACGCACGGGCCTTCGAATTTCGCGCGCATGGGAACCGTCACCTTCTTGTCCGGGTCCCAGAGGCGGGTGTGAAGGGTGACGGCCTCCCCGGCCTGTACACAGGCCGTCTGACGTGCGATTTCATGCGCGATCGCGTCCCCCACATGACGGACGGAATTCATGTTTTTGACTTCCACCTTGGTGTTCATCTGGTCGGTGCCCCGCGGGCGCACGGAGATGTTGGCGTCGACGCGCATCGTGCCGTTTTCCATGCTGCATTCGGAGGATCCGATGTAGCGCACCTGCGTCCGCAGCGCCTTGAGGAACTCCATCGCGTGATGGGGGGTGCGGAAATCCGGTTCCGTCACGATCTCGACCAGGGGAGCGCCAGCGCGGTTGAAGTCCACCAGGCTGATCGCCGTGCGCCCCTCCATCTCGTGGACCAGCTTGGCGACGTCCTCTTCCATGTGGATGTGGTGAATGCGCAGCCGCTTGGTCTGCCCGTCCTCGTCCTCGATGTCGATCCCCCCGCCGCGGGAAAGGGGCAGGTGGGCCTGCGAAAGCTGATAGCCTTTGGGAAGATCGGGATAATAATACACCTTCTGGTCGAAGGCGCTCTTCGGCTGGAGCTCCCCGCCCAGCCCCAGGCAAAGCAGGGCGGCCTTTTCCAGCGCCTCGCGGCTGAACCGGGGCAGGGCGCCAGGAAACCAAAGGCAAATGGGGCAGGTGTTGGCATTGGGTTCGTCGCCGGGACGGTTGGGGCAATCGCAAAACATCTTGGTCGCGCAGTTGAGTTCAACGTGAATTTCCAATCCGATGACCGCTTCGAATTCCATGACTATCGACCTCCCTGGCGCAGGCCCAGAAGATGTTCGCCCAATGCGAGCAGCCGCGCATCGCTGAGCCTCGGCCCGGACAGTTGGAATCCGGCGCAGCCGCCATGGGCCGACTGCGGCAGGCAAAGCGAGGGCTGCCCGGTGACATTGGCGAAGAGGGTGGATGCAAATTGGACGTAAGTGTCGGCCAGCGATTCCGGCGCCCCGCATGCGGACGGACCGGCGGCCGGCAAAACCAGAAAATCCGCCTGCGCTGAGATTTGCCGCATTTCCTCAAGCAGGCGGCCCCGGACGCGGCAGGCGTCTTCGTAAGCGTCGTAACGTTCGAACTGAAAGAAGGCGCCCTGGAAAAGATAGCTTTTCAGCAGACCGCCGAAGGCGGCGCCCCGGGAGAGCAGATACATCTCGTTCCAGTTCCTGGCCCCGGGTTCACGCACGCCGTAGCGGACCGAATCATAGCGTCCGGCGCACGAGGAGCCCTCCACGGAGCCGACGATTTGGTGGACAAGGGGAAACAGAGAGAAGCCGGGCAGCGAGACTTCCCGCACCGCGCAGCCCGCCTGTTCCAGTTCGGCGACCGCGGAATCCATCAGGGCCTTCGATCCGTCAGGCAACGAGGCGATCGCCTCGGCGACCACGCCGACGGTTGTACGGCTCGGATCGACGCCCTCCGGGGAGAAATCCGGCAATGGTTCGTCGGGGAGCGAAAAATCCTTTTCGTCCCGTCCCGCCATGACCTTCATCATCGCCCGGGCGGTCTTCAAATTGCTGCAGAGAATGCCGCAGCATTCCATCGACGGGATCAGGCCGACGAGGCCGAAGCGCGATACCAGGCCGTAGCTGGGCTTGAAGCCGCAAACGCCGGCCGACAATGCGGCCTGACGGCTTTCGCCCATCAGATCCAGAACCAATTCGGCATCGACGGCCCGTTCCCGGAGCGCCGATCCGGCGGCGCTATCCCGCAGGCCGAAGCCGAATTCGCTCATCCGCGTCGATCCCCCAAAACGGGCCCCTGCCTGATGCAGGCGCTGCGCCATGGTGGCGTCTTCCAGCGCCGTAAATCCGCTCAGCGCTTTCGAGCCGGCATCCGTCGGCCAGCCCGCGACCGAGATGTTGGGTTGGATCGCGAGGGTCAAATCCTGCAAAGGTCCGCCCTGAGCAACGGCGTCTTCGGGATTGCGATAAAAAAAGATGGAATCCATGAAGGTGTCTCCCTTTATTCCAGAATGCTGGCGACCTTGAAGTAACCGCCCTTGACCGCAGGGGCGTTCTTGAGCAGTTGGCCCGTCTGCGACAGCTC
>CAZWTL010000054.1:2770-4502 GCA_964637025.1 uncultured Syntrophaceae bacterium
GCCCCGGTCAGGGGACAGGCGGCGCTGCGGTTTTTCGGAAACGCGATGACCTCGCGGATGGACGGGGTCTGCAGGATCATCGATACGGTGCGGTCCATGCCGAGGGCGAGCCCGCCGTGCGGCGGCGCTCCGAAATCGAACGCGTGCAGGAAGAATCCGAACTTGTTCTGGATCTCCTCTTCGCTCAGGCCGAGTGCGGCGAATATCCGGCGCTGCAGGCTGCGGTCGTTGATGCGAATGCTGCCGCCTCCCAGCTCCTCCCCGTTCACGACCAGGTCGTAGGCCCGCGATCTGAGCGACAGCAGTTCTTCGACGTTTTCCGCATCGAAATCGGTCCGGTCCGGCGCCGTGAACGGATGATGGCTGGAGGTGACCCCTCCTTCTTCGGTGGCCTCGAACAGGGGAAAGTCCGTGATCCAGACGGGATGGAAGCTGCCGCCGGAAATCAACCCGAGACGGTCGGCCAGGTGGAGGCGCAGTTGGCCCAGGGCCGACGTGACCACGGTGCGCGAGGGATCGGCGATCATGATCAGGACGTCTCCGTCGGAGACGCCGAATCGTTCCCGCAACCCGTCCAGTTCCCGGCTGCTGAAGAACTGCACGATATTGGACTCCAGGACGCCCTTTTCGGCCCGCATCCACGTCATGCCTTTGGCGCCGAACGACGGAGCGATCTCCTTGGCGTATTCGTTCTGCAGAACATTCTTGCTGAGCCGTTCGGACTGGCCTTTGACGTTGATCCCCTTGATGCATCCGCCGCGCTGCAGGATCTGGCGGAAGATCGCGTAGCGGGTTTCGGTGAATAGATCCGTCACATCGACGAAGCGGAGCCCGAAACGCAGATCGGGACGGTCGGAGCCGGTCGTATCGATCGCCTCCGCATGGGTCATGCGGGCGAAGGGACGGGGAAGGGTGATGCCGCCGGCGGCGAACATGCGGACGGTCAGTTCCTCGATCAGCTCGTAGAGGAATTCCTCATCGATGAAGGAGGCCTCGATGTCGAGCTGGGTGAACTCGGGCTGCCGGTTCGGGCGGAGATCCTCGTCGCGGAAGCAGCGCGCCATCTGAAAATAGCGTTCCATCCCCCCGATCATCAGCAGTTGCTTGAAGAGCTGCGGAGACTGGGGAAGGGCGTAGAAGTTCTGCGGATGGACGCGGCTGGGCACCAGATAATCCCGGGCTCCCTCCGGGGTGCTCATGGTCAGCACCGGCGTTTCGATTTCCACGAAGCCCCGCGAATCCAGAAATTGGCGGACGCACTGGAAGATGCGGTGCCGGGAAACCAGGTTGTCCCGCATCGACGGGCGGCGGATGTCCAGATACCGGTATTGGAGCCTGAGGTCCTCGGCGACGTTGTCCGCGCCCGCGGATGCCGCGCCGGCGACCATGGCCTTGTCGGAGATGGCGAACGGAAGCGGATCCGACTCGGCAAGCAGAGTCAGTTCGGCGACCATCACCTCGACGGTTCCCGTTTCGATATTGGGATTTTCAGTGCCGGCGAGCCGCTTTTTGACTTCGCCCGTCACGGAGATGCAGTATTCGGCGCGCAGCGCGGCGGCTTTCCGGCAGACCTCGGAAGGCGCCGTATCCGGACTGAAAACGATCTGAACGATGCCGCTGCGGTCGCGAAGATGGATGAACAACAGGCCGCCGTGGTCCCGGTAGGCGTCGACCCAGCCGGAAAGCAGCACGGTGCGGCCGATGTCATCCTGGGTGATCGATCCGCAGAAAA
>CAZWTL010000054.1:4602-6258 GCA_964637025.1 uncultured Syntrophaceae bacterium
GAGCCACCAGGCGGGGTAGAAAACCTCCTGGGCGATTCCGGCCTCCGTGTTGATGTATCCGTCGTTGTATTTCAGATAGAGGTGCTCCGAAAGCCTCCACCATGCCTGAAGCACGGCGGAAGCGTTTTCATCGGAGTGGCGGGTCAGCAGCTCCCGGGCGCCTGCCGCATCCCCCTTTCTCCAAAGTTCGGTCGCCTGTCGCTCCAGTTCCTTCTGATTGCCGAAGGCCCGGGCCTCGAATCCGTCGCGCACTTGGGCGATGTCCTGGATCATGAACGAGTATTTCAGCATCGCGTAGTTGGCGACATAGTTGAACGCCATCCACAGACTCCCCCTGTCGAACTTGAGAATGTCCGCCTTCTGAATGGACGCGGGGAGGGCCGTCGACCCCGCGTAGAACGGCATGAGGACCGCTGTGGCGGGCCGATCCGGCCCGAACCAGGTGATCCCTCCTATGGCATCGGGCAGCCAGCCGCGGGATTGAGTGACATGGGTGTAAACGGCCCGATAGATGTTCAGCGGCCGCTCGAATTCCCCTTTCAGGGGGGTCAGACGGCCTTCCTTGTCCGCCACGCTTTCGGCCCGACCCTCAAAGCGGTTGGGATTGCCGAAGGGTCCTGCGGCCATCCCCTGGGTCAGGTCGAAGTCGGTCCCTTCGTAGTTGTCGCGGTGCACGCGGAAAATGTTTTCCACCGTCAGCCGGTTGTCCGGTTTGACGGCAAAAGGATATTTGCGGGTGAAAGGGCCTTCCACCCAGGCGGGCGGATTCAGGGAAGGGGCGATCAGGGATTGGGCGCGCCATACACGCCGCAGGGAATAATAGGGGTGGTGAAACTCTCCGTCCCCGTAGACGCCGGTCCAGTCGAGGTCGCCATCCTCGGGTTTCCACCAGCCTTTGCTCCTGGCGGCTTCGAAGATGTTTGCCGAGTACATCATATCCCGGGCGCCTTTGCGGATTTCGCGGATGCGAAACTGGTTTGCGGCCACGAAGAAACCGTCGTCGGGAACCCGCTGCGCCACCCAGACGCCACCGGTCCCGTCCAGGTCGTAGCCGCACATCTCCATGACCCATGCCTCCTGGGGATCCGCCACGACCAGGGTTTCGCCTGTTCCGTAGTAGCCGTACTTCTCGATCAGTTCTCCCATCAGCCTGACCGCTTCCCGGGAGGTCCTGCATCTTTCGAGCGCCACTCGGGACAGCTCCGCCGAATAGAAGATGCGCTTGCCGGCCTCGGGTTCCGGATGGATCTTTGCCTTGTCCGTGCATTCCCCGATGGAGAGCTGGTGCTCGTTCATGACCCCGTAGTTGGCATCGAAGTAGGCATAGGTATGGGGCGCCTGGGGGATGAACCCCAGCGGCACACTGGGCGGATAACCGGGCGTGTCGTAACCCGGACCGCGTTCCCGCGTCACGAGGCGGTGTGTTTCCGTGGCGCCCCACTGGGGCTTGTAATCCAGCGCGTAGTGGGCGTAGAAGACCGGCCGCAACGCGCCGGGTTTGTGGTCCATCGCGGGGACAAGGATCATGCGGGCGTCGCTCAGGCCGTCATCGGAGTGCGACACCAGAACCGATCCGTCCAGGGATGCGTTTTTTCCCGTCGCCGTCACCGTGCAGGCCCATGCGGGCAGGGACGATGCGACGCCAAGCAACAAAAT
>CAZWTL010000054.1:6358-16702 GCA_964637025.1 uncultured Syntrophaceae bacterium
TGAAATGCCGGTGATGCACGGTGGAGGCGTCCCGGGAAGGGGCTCTGGAACAAGGATTTGCTAATGGCCGAGCTTGGCGAGAACGCTGCGCGCGAAATCTTTGCCATCGGCGAGGTCGGCGTCGTCCGGATGACGGTCGGCGCCTTGCGCCTCTTCCGCCCAGGCCCGGTGCTCCAGTTGCTTCGCCAGGGCTTCGATGAGCTGGGCTTCCACCTTGCCCCGGATTCCGAAAGTGCCGAGGATCTTCACGCGGGGGACAAGGCTGATGGCATGTTCCAGCGCCTGCTTCGGCAGATGGCCTCCCCGGAGCGATCCGTGGGTGCAGAAAAGCGCGATGTTCTGTCCCTCGGACAGTTTCTTGAAAAAGGGGAGGATCTTGGCGGGCACGCTGTGGGCATGAACGGGGAATCCGATGAAGATGATGTCGTAGCCCGCGACGCTCCCGACGTTCTGAAGGGGCAGGAGATCCTTTTCGAAATGGATCGCGTCGTAGATGGCGCGCGCGAGCTTTTCGGTGTTCCCGGTCTTGGAATAATAGGTGACCAAAGCCTTCATCGAATCCGTGCCTCCTCTGATCGATTTTGCCAAACCCTTAGCCGATTTTGCCGATAAACGCAAGGGGAACGGATTCAGCGCTGCCGCGGCGATCCATTTCAATTCCGGATGGCCGATGGCTTCGTCAGAACAGCTTTTCCATCTCCATTTTTTCCTCCAGGATCTCGTTGGCCTTGCGGAGCCGTTCCTCGGAGGCGCACGCCGCGAACACCGCGGTTCGCGACGCAGGCGGAAAATAGCTCCGGGCGGTATCCCGCAGGCGTTCCGGATCGGCCGCGAGGACCGCTTCACGAAACCGGCGCCGGTCCGGATCGGTCAGGCCGGAAAATTCCCGGATCAGGGCGGCGAAGCCCTTCCCGGCCGGATCCAACGGCCTGTCCAGGGCGCCGATCGCGCCGATCACGGCCTTGTCCGCCTCTTCCTGCGAGATCGTTTCGCTGCAGGCGGCGTCGACGGCGTCCCGGTAGACATCCAGCGTTTCCCTGAGGTGAGGGTCCCGGTATGAGAGGAAGGCGAAGAGACCGCTGCCCGGCTCGTAGCGGCAGGAGCCTCCGTAGGCGCCCCCCTGGACGCGGATACGGCGGTAAAGATAGCCGTTGGAAAGCTGCCGCGCCAGGACGAAGAGGGTCGCGGATTTCCCGTCGGTATAGGGAGGCGCGGCCAAAACCTTGGCGACATAGCAGACCTCGGCAGGGATGGCGATTCCGATGTGGGCCGGGCGGCGCAGCCATTCCCCGGGTTTCCCCGGCGGCCGTCCGTCCGGCAGGGACGCAAGGAGGGCATCGACCGCCGCGGCGAGACGGTGGAGCCCCTCGGCCTCTGCCGTCATGTTCAGCACCAGCCGTTGCCGGACGAAGACGCATCTTCGCAGCCGATCGAGTTTCTCGCGAAGACCATCGCGCGCGCCGTTCAGGCCGTCGGCCGTAGCGGAGACCAGCCGAAGCTGGGTTCTGCCGTGCCATTGTTCCGTCCGCCATGCCGGCAGCGAAAGGCCCGCCGCGGCGGCCATCTGTGCGAAGAGATGGCCCGACGGAATGACCGAGGCGTGCAGGTCGTTTTTCTTTTCGAGAATCAGTTCCCGCGCCCGTCCCGCGTCGTTTAAATCTCCCTGCGTCAGGAGATCCCGGACGATCGCGACCGCCTCGTCCGCGTTCCGGTAGAGGGCCTTCACCGAAAAAATCATCTTCTGCCAGCTTCCCAGGCCGTCGGCGGTGGAACCCGCGGCGACGTTGACCCCCAGACCGCCGGTCCGCAGGGAGATCCGTTTGGCCATGGCCTCGTAGGAGAGCCCGGCCGCCCCCATCTGGACGGTGAACTTCCCCAGGAGCGGCAGGTAGGGCTGAAGGTCCTCGGGGATGTCGGAGACGTCGAATGCCAGATCGAGATAGGCGATTCCGTTCGTGAACAGTTCATGCCCGAGGCAGGGAACCCCTCCGCGGAATCCCCTTTCGGTCGGAACCGTTTCGATCTCCCTGGAGATCTCCTTCACGTCGAGCTTCGGCAGGGTCGCTGCCGCTTCCGGAGGATCAGGATCCGTCTGGAACCGCTTCAGCATGAGGGTTTCCCGGCGAATTCGCTCCCTGTCCTCCTCGGAAAGGGAGGCCGCGGTGCGCGCCATCCGTTCCCTGAACTTCAGTTCCCTTTCCTGCCGGAGGATCCGGCTCGGTGCCATCACGGAGAGCAGTCGGTGTGGATTGTCCAGGAGCCACCGCCGCACCACCTTTTGGAACAGGGCGGGATCGTCTTCCCATTGCCGGCGGATTTTGCGGATCGTATGCGGGAAATTCATGTCCCTCAGAGGATCCCCGTCATAGAGCCACGCGTGATAGGCCCGTCCCATCAGGACGATCCCGTAGGGGTAGCTTCCACGCACCATCTCCCGTCCGTGGAATTCCACCTGGTGCAGGGTGCCCTCGATCAACTCCCGTTCGAATCCTCCGGCCGCCGTGTCTCTGAGCGAATCGAGAATCAGGGATTCGATGCGGAGGGCCTTGTCCGGGTCCGTTCCCCTGAGGCCAACGGCGAAGGCGATCTGCTTGAGATCCCGTTCCAGTCCGGTGACGGGGGAGAGGTCTTCCCCGAGACCGGAATCGATGAGGGCCTTCCGGAGCGGGGATGCGGCGTTGCCGACGAGCAGGTCCGCGACGATGGACAGGATCATCGCCGTTTCACCGGCCGCGTTCTCCTCGGTCATCCAGGCCACGTTCACCGTGGTTTTCCCCTCCGTCCTGTCCTCGGGATCGATGGGGAAGAAGCCGTGTATGACCCGCGGGGAGGTCCAGCGGGGCTGCGAGACGACAGCGGAATCCACGGCGACACGGTCGAAGCCGGACAGGATGTCCGCAAGAAAGGCGAGGTGCTCCTCCGTCGGGATGTTGCCGGTCAGAAAGAAACGGGCGTTCGTCGGCGAGTAGAAGGTCCGGTGGAAGGAACGGAACTGTTCGTATGTCAAATCGGGAATGCTTTCGGGATCTCCTCCCGAGTCGCACGCATAGGGGGTCTCCGGATAAAGGTTTTCCTGGATCGCCTTGTACATCAGGGCTTCAGGCGTGGAGTACACCCCCTTCATCTCGTTGTACACGATTCCCGAGACGATCAAATCCCCGTTCGCGTCGCATTCGAGATGGTGACCCTCCTGGAGGAAGGTCTCGCGCAGCAGGCGCGGCCGGAGGACCAGGTCGGCATAGACGCGGGCGAGGTTGAAGAAGTCCCGTTTCTCCTGGCTGGCGACGGGGTAGATCGTCTTGTCCGGGTAGGTGAATGCATTGATGAAGGTTTGGAGCGTTCCGCGGAGGAGTTCGTTGAAGACGTCCTTGAGGGGATAGCGTTCGGAACCGGCCAGCACGGAATGTTCCAGGATATGGGGAACGCCGGTCGAATCTCCCGGTGGCGTCCGGAAGCCGATGGAGAAGAGGTTTTCCCGGTCGTCGCAGTGCAGATGGAGCAGCTTCGCTCCGGTCCGTTCATGTACGATTTCATAGGCGGTGACCCGGATTTCCGGGATCTGCTCCACACGGAGGATATGGAAACCGTGTCGCTTATCCCCGGCGGCGAAGGCCGGAGGCGGGCAGCCGTTATGGACTTTCATGATCTTTCCTTTCCGGTATGCGTTCCCGATGCAGGGAAGCGAGATGGAACCGCCGGTGATTCAGGATCGCCGACGGCCTATCCATATCGGGATTGCGTCCAAATGTCAAATTCCGTCCGGTCGCGGCTTCTGCGCAAGGAAGGAGAGGGGAATTTCTCCGCAGCGCTGCGGACGCCTTCGATTCCCGGGCCGGTGCTGAAGGCGGGAGAAGGCCGTCGAAACGTCCCGGGATCCGTCGGGAACGGCCAACCGGATGTCCGAACGCAAAAAAAAGAGGGGGACAGGATGTCCCCCTCCATGAGCGGTTTTCTCATGTGGAAACTCACACCCAGCCGCGAAGCTTCATGGCTTCGACGACGCGTTCCACGGCCACGACGTACGCTGCCTGACGCATGTTGATGTTGTACTTCTTCGAGGTGTCCAGGACCGCATGATAGGCCGTGGTCATCTTCTTATCCAGACGTTTGTACACGACGTCTTCGTCCCAGTAGTACATGTAGAAGTTCTGCACCATCTCGAAATAGGAGACGGTCACCCCTCCCGCGTTGCAGAGGAAATCGGGGATGACATGGACGCCGTTCTTGTGGAGGATTTCATCCGCCTCCGGGGTGGTCGGCCCGTTGGCGAGCTCGGCGACGATCTTGGCGCGGATCCGCGGTGCGTTTTCCTCGGTGATCACGTTCTCCAGGGCCGAGGGGAAGAGGATGTCCACGTCCAGTTCGAGGAGTTCCTCGTTGCTGATCGCCTTCGCGCCCGCGAAGTTGCAGACGGAGGACGTTTTGGCCTTGTGCCTGCCGACCGCCTCCGGGTTGAGCCCGCCGCTTTCCATGACGCAGCCCCTCGAGTCGCTCACCGCGACCACCTTGGAGCCGAACATCGACTGCGCGAGACAGGCCGCGTAGTATCCGGCATTTCCGTAGCCCTGAATGGCGATGGTCGCCTTCGAGAGGTCGATCCCGAGCTCCTTTGCAGCCTCGCGGACCGTGAACAGCCCGCCTCTGGCGGTGGCGTCCCCGCGGCCCTTGGATCCGCCGACGGCCAGGGGCTTCCCCGTCAGCAGGCCGAACTGGTTTTTCCCGGAAAGCTTCGAATACTCGTCCATCATCCAGGCCATGATCTGGGGGTTGGTGTAGACGTCCGGCGCCGGCACATCCTTGTCAGGGCCCATGATCCTCCCGACCTGGTCGATGTAGGCCCGGCTCAGACGCTCCAACTCGCCTTGCGACATCTCTTTGGGATTGCATATGATGCCTCCCTTTCCCCCGCCGAGAGGCAGGTCGAGAAGCGAACATTTCCAGGTCATCCAGGCTGCCAGAGCGCGGACCGTATCGATGGTTTCGTCCGGATGGAAACGGATGCCCCCCTTGCAGGGCCCCTTGGCGTCGTTGTATTGGACGCGGAATCCCTGAAAGACCTTCAATGAGCCGTCATCCATGCGGATCGGGATTGAAACGTGCATCTCGCGCAGCGGCACCCTGAGCAATGCCTGAGTGCCGGGATCCAGATGCAGGATCTTTGCGCATTGGTCGAGCTGCCTCTGTGCAACATCAAACGGATTAACCTTGGACATGGGATTTTACCTCACTTTCTATGGAAGATTAGTGGACTTGTCTTGTCTCGCAAAGTTTCCAGAAATTCTGCAGTTCCCGATAATCCATGACGGTCGACATTGCCCGGTTTTCCACCTCGATGCCCGTCTCGTGGGCACAGGCGACCGGATTCAGTCCGCCGTAGAGGATCATGCCGACCCGGTTCATGTCCACCGGGATCTGGCAGATCGGTTCGCCGATCTCTCCGACGGCAAGAACCCCTCCGATGCCGGCGTTCCGGAGGTCTCTGGTCAGCGCGTTGACGAGCTTCAGCGCGGGAACCGGGATCTCTCGAAAGTTGGAGAGGATCTTGCCCTCGCCATGCTCGGCGGCCCGCCGCACAGAGGTCATCCTTCCCCGGATGAAGATTTCCGAAGGATCCAGGGACGATCCGGAATAGTGGATCAATTCGGCGAAACGCAGGGGTTTGCCGTCCTTGACCTGCAGGATCCCGCCGAACCGGGAATCCATGGGGATGCCGTGCTTGAGGAGGATTCCGTTCACCACGATGCTGCAGACCGTCGCGAATCCGACATATCCTTCCGGAACCGTCAGCTCGCCGAGACGCTGCCCCTCGTCGGCGCAACCGACCAGTTCGCTGACATGAATACCGGCCGTAAAAGCGGGTTTCATCATTCCCAGCGCTTTTTTGAAGACCTTCCCGGGGAAGAAGGAGATGTTGACGGGGATGAGCCCCTGGCGCCGTTCCAGATCGAGGGATGTCCGATAGGCGAGGATCTCGATCCTGGAGATGGAGAAGCCGATCTTGTCGCGGACCCGGGCATTGGCGATCTCCTCGATGCCCGGTTCGGCGATAACCCGCCCGTCGTGCCTGCCGATGAGCCGGGTGAGGCCGCGGTCGTCCATCATCTTGAGATGGTAGCGGACGCCCCGTTCGCTCAAGTCGACCCCCCGATCCTTCATCCGCCGCGAAATGATCCGGGCGCCCAACGGCTCCGGAGATTCTTGCAGGATCCGCAGGATCAGAAGGATCTTCTTCTCGATATCCTCGATGTTGAATATCTGTTTCATCGGCATCGGTAAACCTTTGCCGATGCATCTATCACGGCGATGCCCCTCTGTCAATATCAAAATAAGGACGATGGCGACGGGAAAATCAGCCGCCGGCCGGGAGGGTGGATGCAGGGAACGTCACCCCTTTACTCGCTGCATGCTCCAGGGGATCAACAGCCCTTTTTCGTCGAACGTCCAGCCGATCTCGCGGATTTCTTCGAGGCGCGTTCCTTCCCCGGGCTCGCAGCACGCAAGCGCCGCGGGGGAAAGGGCGATCTCCTCCAGTTGATTGGTGTTCCTGATCCAGGCGATCCGGAGCCGGTCGGGCGGACCATTCGGGATGGACGCGAGGGCCTTGGCAATCGTGTCCCGGTCGGTGCCGCCGATGATGGGGATCATACCCCGCTGGAGGTAGGTGGTGGTGAGGGTGTTTTTATAGGTGACCGCCAGATCGATGGCGTCGAAAAGCCTCTGGGAAATCAGGTCCGCCAGGCCGACCCCCTGGGCGTTTCCGTGAGAGGAAGGATCGAGGCCCAGCACGGCGATGCGTTCGATCCGGGGGGAGTCCGGTTCGGGTTCTCCCCAGATGCGGAGACGCCCGATGACGTGGGGATCGAGGCCCGCGCCGCTGTGGCGTTTGCCCATCTCCTCGACGACGAGAAGATCGAGTACTGAAAGGGGGAGTTTCGCCGTGAGACGGAGCGCCTCCCGCAGGAGCCGCTCGTCCGCCGCGGGAAACGCTTCCGGTCGGACCACCTCCATCCTGGCCACCTCGCCATAGGCGTTCTCGACAATGCCGATCCCGGCCAGGACACGCACCCGGCGGACCACCGTCATGGCGACTTCCTGCACGATCCTCCCCATGCGCGACGGGCCGTAACGATGAAGCCGGGCGGCCTGTTCCACCTTGCCCAGCCCGACCGCGCACATCTTGCAGAGCCCGCTCTGGACCGGCCCCGTCACCGCCGTGTGCTCCTTGATCCGGTTGATCGCGATGATGTGGTCCGCCTGCGCCGCGTTCCGGTCGCAGAGAACGGGAAAGCCCTCCGCCGTCTCGCCCACCGCATCGACCTCCATGCCGACCGTAACCGGACATCCCAGCGTCTCCTCGGTGAGTCCGAGGGAGGAGAGAAGGGCCCTTTGTCCTGACGCGGCGGCACCTCCATGGCTTCCCATCGCGTTGACGACAAAAGGGCGTCCGCCCATTTCCCGCAGCGCTCCGGCAAGGGCCTTCATGAGAGGGACAATGGCCGCGATCCCGCGGCTGCCGCCGGTGATGGCGATCGACTGCCCGGGCCGGATCGCTTCGCGGATCCAGCCCGATCGGATCAGGGAGGCGAGGGCCGATGAGGGGTCGGAAATGGCGTCCCGCGGAAAAATTTGTCTGCACAAGGTCATTTTCGGAAGCGTCATGTCGATCCTCGCCGGCGGGCCAGACGAACCGGCCATACGCTCCAGCCCCTTCTTACGTTGCGTTTGTGGGATATCCCGAGAGCTTCGCAATCGCCCATTTTCCTCCAAAACGTCGGATCGCCGCCGTATCACCCCGGTCTAAAAGGGTTCAACCGACGCCGGTTCGTATTTGTATCCCACGCTGTAGACGGAATGGATCAACGTGGCCTGCGGATCGACAACCTCGATCTTTCTCCGCAGCTTCTTGATGTGGCTGTCCACGGTCCGGTCGCTCACGAACCGGTCGTCCTGATAGATGCTTTCCATGATCTGTTTGCGGTTGAAGATCCGGCCGGGGTGCTCGACGAGCAGCTGCAGGAGCTTGAACTCAACCGCGGTCAGCCCCAGATTGCGTCCGTGCAGGCTTGCGCGGTAGCTGTTTTTATCGAGGACGAGGCCCTGGGCCTGATAGGTCTGCCCGTCATGGGCCCGTCTCAGCACGGCCTTGACGCGCGCAACGACCTCGCGCGGGCTGAAGGGCTTGCAGACATAGTCGTCGGCGCCCAGTTCCAGCCCCAGCAGGCGGTCGATTTCCTCGACCATGGCCGTCACCATGATGATGGGAACGCTGGAGAAGGATCGGATCTCCTTGCAGACCTCCACACCGCTGCGGCCCGGCAGCATGAGGTCCAGCAGGATCAGATCGGGTCTTTGCTCGCGGACCCAGGCAACGACGCCCGTTCCCTCGTACAGTATGGAAACATCGAAATTGGAGGCCTTGAGATAATCCGACAGCAGGACCGTCAGCTTCGTTTCATCCTCTACCAGCAGAATGCGTTTGTTCATCATCCCCCCTTGGAAATCGGCAAAAGAATGCGGATCAGCAGACCGCCCAGTGGGGATTCATGCGCGGATATCCTCCCTTCGTGGGCTTCCACGATTTTCTTGCAGATCGTCAGTCCGAGACCGGCGCCTCCGGATGCCCTGTTGCGGGATCCCTCCACGCGGAAGAACCGATCGAACAGCCTTTCCCGGTCGCCGGCGGAGACGCCCGGCGCAGAGTCCATGAATTCGAGGGCCAGAAATCCGCCACGCGCTGTCGCCGCGATTCGGAGTTCCCCCCCGGCGTCCGTGTACCGGAGCGAGTTCTCCAGCAGGTTGCGGAAGAGCTGACCGAGCCTTTCCCCGTCGGCGAACACGGTTGCTCCGGGATCATCGGGGCATTCCAGCGTCACGGAGATATTTTTGCGATCGAACTCGGAGCTGAAGGATTCCATGGAATCCCTCAGCCCATCCATGGGGTCGAGATGCTCTTTTTGATAGTTCAGCGCATTGAGATCGGACAGGGAAAGCTGGTACAAATCATCGATCAGGGACTTCAGGCGCAGCGTCTCGGAGTGGAGGGAGTGGATCGCCTCCGGGGTCATCGGGTGGATGCCGTCCAGAAGCGCTTCGATTTCCCCCTGCAGCACGGCCACGGGCGTCCTCAGTTCATGGGAGATGTCGGCGATCCATTCGCGCCGCTCCTTTTCGTTTTTCTCCAGGGTCAGCGCCATGGAATTGAAGTCCCGTCCCAGCTGCCCCATTTCATCCGCCGGCAAATGGGAGATGCGCGTGGCATAGCGGCCGGAGGCAATGTCGTGCGTGGCCGCCGCAAGCTCTCTGATCGGTTTGACCACCCGGCGGGCCAGGGGATAGGAGATGAGGATCACCACCAGCACCATCGCGGACGCGGCGAGGATGAGGGAGGATTTCTGACGCGCGAGAAACCGGACCTGCATCGGGTGCAGGAAGTGCGGGGGCGACGCCAGACCGACATAGCCGACGGTCGTTCCCTCAACGGCAATCGGGAGAAATTCGAGGTTCGTGCCCGGCATCCGGAATCCGTAAAGCGGTTTCCGGTCGGCATCCAGCAAGACCAGGGGAATGTTGGGTTTCTGGCGGTCGGAGGGCATGGGCGGTCCGGACTTCGCTTTTTGCGAAGGCGACACCTCGCCGATTGCACCCCAGTAGGGCGGAGACTCCCGGAGAAAATTCCAGTTCCCTGTCTCCCCATACCTCCTGCTCAGGTCGCCGATGACCCCCGTCAGCCTCTCCTGGTCGATCATCCGGATGTAATGGTTGAACTCCCTGTCCAGACTCCACCACATGATCAGGAAGAGGCACAGGATCGTCAGAACCGTGGCGCAGAGAATGATGAAGGAAAGACGGTATGTGACTCCTATTCTCATGGCCTTCCTTATCCCGGCGGACAGTCTATTCGCGACGCGCCTCAGCGTCAAGGGCAAAATAGCGGTATACCGTCGAATTTGGGACGCGGACCGCAACGGGATGAAGGATCGGGACGGCTGTGGTCCCGTCCCGACGCGGTGACCGCAGCACGGACGGCCGCCGGGCGCATTTTGCAGGACGGCCTGATTTCCATATTTGCTCCACATTGTTGACACATTGCCTTGCTATAGGCCCATCCTGAACATTGTGTATCTTGCCCATTACGCAAGCTCCGCCTTGACCAAACGGCGGGGGTGTGAAGGGAGGTGATGGCGTCCTGTAGAAAGGTTGGAGGCAAGTGGCAACGAAACATCAAAACAAGGAGGAATGAATCAATGAAGAAACTTTGGATGGGGTTGCTTGCCGCGGGTCTGGTGGCATTGATGGCCTTGCCGGCGATGGCGTTCGACAGCGAGTTTGGCGGCTACTGGCGGA
>CAZWTL010000055.1:0-2908 GCA_964637025.1 uncultured Syntrophaceae bacterium
ATCCATGGCGGTCGAAATCAATCTCGTTTATGAAGGTGAGCTGCGTTGCAGGGCTCAACACGGGCCGTCCGGTGTCGTTGTGAGTACCGACGCGCCGGTGGACAACCAGGGAAAGGGCGAGAGTTTTTCACCCACGGATCTGGTCGCGACGGCCCTGGGCGGCTGCATGATGACCATCATGGGCATTGTCGCGCAGCGAAGCGGCTATTCGATGGATGGTTCCAAGGTCAGGGTTCTCAAGGAGATGATCCAGGAGCCGGTGCGGCGGATCGGTCAACTGACGGTCGACATGCACATCGCCAATGGCAGCCGGATGCAGGAAAAAGACCGTAAGATCCTTCAGCAGGCCGCCCATACCTGTCCTGTCCTGAAGAGTCTGAATCCCGATATCAAGGTACCCGTGACCTTTCACTGGGAATGATTAAAAATAGCTGTGGAGGCTGTCGAGAAAATTCACCCCCAGGTAGGTGAACAGGACGGAAGCGAAGCCGATCAGCGACAGGACCGCCATTCGCCTTCCCCGCCAGCCCCGGACGGAACGGATGTGGAGCATCAGGGCGTAGACGATCCAAGTGATGAGGGACCAGGTTTCCTTCGGATCCCAGCTCCAATAGGAGCCCCAGGCGTAGTGGGCCCAGACGGATCCGGTCATGATTCCCAGGCTCAGGAGCACGAAGCCGAGGACGACGCTCTGGTAAAGCAGTTCATCGATCTTGTCGGCCGGAGGGATCAGGCGGAAAAACCCCCTCTCCCCGGCGGCTTCGTCCGGTCTCAGGAACAGGGACATGATCCCCAGGGCGAAGGCCATCGCGAAAGAGGCGTATCCCAGGAAGCAGGTTAAGACGTGGACCGTGAGCCAGTTGCTCTGCAGGGCCGGGACGAGGGGCTGGATCCGGTCGGTGACGCCGGGGGCGATCGAGGCGTAGGCGAGCAGCAGGAAGGCGATGGGGATGGCGAATCCGCCGAGGCTGCGGTTTTTCGTTCTCCATTCCAGGAGCAGGTACATGAGCAGGACGGCCCAGGCAAAAAAGCTCAGCGACTCATAGAGATTCGCCAGCGGGACATGGCCGATTCCCAAATCGTAGGAATGCTTCCAGCGCACCAAAAGCGCGACCGTGTGCAGGAGGAAGCCGATCCGTGCGGTCAGGGAGGCAGCGCCCCCCCAGAATTCCCGCCTCCCGACCATCCGGACGAGATAAAACAGAAAAGACAGCAGGTAGACGAAGGTCACCCCGCTGAGGATCGCGGCATCGCTCATCTGCTCCCCTCCGTCTTTCCGATCTCCGCCAGCAACCGGTTCATCTCCTTTTCCAGGCCGACCGGGTCCCGGTTGCTCGATCCGGCAAGGCCGATCCGGCACCGCCCTTCTTCCTGCCGCAGCACGATCCGATACCGCCGATGGGAGAAAAAGAAGATCATCATGAGGCCGGCGGCCAGCAGGACTGCCCCGCTGACGACGATGGGGACGCCGGGATCACGGGACGCCTGAAGCACCGTAAAGAACCTCTCCCCCGCGATCCGAACGTTAAATCGGTACGGGGCGAAAAGGGCGGGGTTCATCTGGGGGATCTGTTCCAGGAGCCCCGGATTGGCCTGCAGGATCCGTTCGATGTTCTGGAAAACCCAGAATTGAACCTTTCCCCGGGGCGAGGCCACGGAGAGCTTTACCGCCGGTCCCATCCGCATGAGATCGCTCTCGATGCGGAGCACCTCCACCTCCCCATCGTTTCCGGGCAGGGCGAATCGGTCTCCGGTTGCCGTCTGACGTTCGACGGTGCGGCCGTTTCCCCGGACATACGAGAGCGACGCGCGGTCGACAGGCAGCGGGCCGTAGCTCGACTGATAGAAGCGAAATCCCCCGAAGGCGATGGGATGGTTGACGAGCAGCGCGCCCTGCCGGACGGCTTTCCCGTCTTGGATGAAACTCAGGTCGGAACGGAACACCTTCGGGACCCCGTTGTCGTAATGCTCCACGGTAAAGCGGTCGCAGCGGATCGAGAACGGCAGGGTCATCGGCGCCTTTCCGTTCCGGAAGTTCACGGTGTTTGCGGCATCTCCCTCCGCGATCTCCACATGGCCCTGGACGCCGAAGACAGCGCCTGCGAGTCCGCCCGCGATCAACAACAGAACCCCCAGGTGGACGACAAAGACCCCCAGGCGGGAAAAGGCGCCCTTGGAGCCGGCGAGGACGAATCCCCGGTCGGTCTGAGCTTCCCGGACCCGCCCGACGTGGCTGCGGAGAAGGGACTCCAGCCGGGAGGCCTCCGCTGCGGCCGTGCGGTCCGTCATGACGATTCTTTCCGGAGGGAGGTTTCCGAGATCGTCTTTGACGTCCGGGACGTCTTGGCCGCGAATGAGCCGCCAGGTTGAGGGGAGGCGTTTCAGGGAACAGGCGGTCAGATTGATCGCCAGCAGGAAAAGCATCAGAATGAACCATGCGGAGTGATAGACGTCGAAGAGCTGCAAGGCCCGGAACAGGGCCAGCAGCCCGGGATGAAGCCGCCCCGACAAGGCCGCCTCGTCCTGCTGGGGGATGACGGTTCCGATGAGCGCCCACAGCGCGATGGCTGCCAGCAGCCCGATCGCCAGCCGCACGGAGCTGAAAAATTCCCAGAAACCGCCCCTGTGTTTGGTCATCTCCCTGCGTTGTCCTTCCATTGCGTTCGGCGGTCCCGGATCCATGCCGAGCAACGCCTTGTCCTGGGGGGTATTAACACGAAACCGGTCCGTTGCCAAGCCGTGCCCTGCGGAGGGGGAGGGGAGGTCCGAACGGCTGGACATAGGCGGGAAGCGAAAGAACGGGGATTTCAAAGGACCCTCCATTCCGGATGCGCAAGGCCGATCGAGGAATGCGAAAAGGGACAGGTTCAATCGGGGCTGGTCCGCGCGGACTGGATCGTCCGGGCCG
>CAZWTL010000055.1:3008-5311 GCA_964637025.1 uncultured Syntrophaceae bacterium
GAAAAGGGACAGGTTCAATCGGGGCTGGTCCGCGCGGACTGGATCGTCCGGGCCGCGGCTGCAGGGATTCCCCTGGTTCGGGGACGGGCCGGCAAGGATCGCGTTGAAGCCGCGCGCCCGTTTCCGCCTTCCGCGGGCAGGGCTGACGGGGGGCAACCTCGACGGAGAAAGGGGAGGGTCAGAACAGATCCCGGTTGGCCGCATCCAGCAGGGAGGAGATTTCCCTGTCCACCTGATCGAACCGGCGGATCATCTTTTTCGCCTCTTCCGTGAGACGCATGCCGGTTCGTCCGGGATCGGTTGTCACCAGCTTCATCCCGAGACGCTCTTCCGAAGCCTTCACGCGCCCCCAGGCGGCCCGGTAGGACATATCCAGCTTCTTGGCCGCGGCGTTGAGGCTGTGGCATTCCTCGATGGCCTTGAGGAGCAGACCCCGACCGGGTCCGAATACGACCTTTCCGTCTTTTTCCAGCCAGATCTTGTGCTTGATTTCCATGAGTTGCCCTTTTGCCGTCCCAAAGATGCAGAACCATCCGATGGGCGTTAAACTATCAAATTCCATTCTGTCCGGCAAGCCATACGTCAGAGAGGCAATGATCCTGTAAAGCGGAAAACGGCTACATGACGGACATGATGCGGGTCAGCCGCGTCAACAGGAGGGGGTGACGAAACATGCCCGAGATTTTCAGCCTCCCCGAGAAGAGGTGGCCCAGGACCCGACGGCCCGACTCGTCGAAATACCACGGGAGCCCGCAGACGATGCTGAGCGCGTTGAGATCCATCACCCGGTCGGAGGCCGTCCGGATCACGATCTCCGGATTCCCGGCGATCCCCTCCTCGATCCGGAGCTTCCCGTCGGCGAAGCAAAGGGTCACGGCGGTTTCGATGTCGGCAAGCTCAATGGCCGCGGAGCCGCGCATGGTTTCGAAGACCGCCCGTTTTTCCGGACGCTGCCCCAGGTTCGACGCCAGCAGGTCCGCAAGGATGCCGGCGAACGGGACCTCCTCCGCCCGGTTTTCGATGAATCCCGCCTCCATGGCATTTCCCCCGAATCAGAATGCCGCCCGGTAAACGGCCAGGACCTCGTCCTCGCCCTGCACGAACCGCGGATTGTTCACGATCGCCCCGTCGGAAAGGCTGAGGGCCGCCGCCTTGACCAGATCCTCGTCCTTTGCCCCCGTTTCCGAAAGCCGGAGCGGATGGCCAATCCTCCGGAGAAAGGCGCCCATCTCCGCGACGGCCGTCTCGGCGGCCCTCCGGTCATCCATTCCTCTTTCGCGGATTCCCATGGCCTCGGCGACCATCGCATACCCCTCGGCCGCCTCCTCCCGGTTGAAGGCCATCACATGCGGGAGGAGGATCCCGTTGGCGATCCCGTGGGGCACGCGGGCGATTGCACCGAGGGAATGGGCCATCGCATGCACCAGGCCCACCATCGCGTTCCCGAAGGCCCAGCCGGCCATGGTCGCGGCGAGCTGCACCTGGCCGCGGGCCGCGAGATCCGAGCCGCTTTCCACGCAGACCGGCAGGTGGCGGCTGAGCAGGCGGATCGCCTGCATCGCGAGGCCGTCCGCGATCGGCTCCCGCTGCAGCGACTGGAGCGCCTCGACCGCGTGGGTCATCGCATCCATCCCGGTCGAGGCGGTCAGCAGCGGCGGAAGCTTCTCCGTCATCTTCGGATCGAGGATGGCGATCCGCGGGGTGTTGAAATGTTCCACGATCAGGATTTTCTGCATTTTGCGCTCGTCGAGGATCACCGCCATGCAGGTCACCTCGCTTCCGGTTCCCGCCGTTGTCGGGATCACGATGTGCGGGGTCTGGGGCCGGGTGAGGAGCTGTATCCCCTCGAAGTTTTCCAGGCCTCCCCCCTCGGTCAGCAGGATGCAGATCCCTTTCCCCGTATCGATGACGCTGCCGCCTCCGACGCTGACCACGCAGTCGGCCCCCTTTCCCCTGGCGAAGGCCGCCGCGCGATTGACGACGCCCAGCCCCGTGTCCTGGGGGACATCGTTCCAGACGCCGGCGCAGCGCTCCCCCAGCGCCTTGAGAATGCCGTCGACCAGCCCGGCCCTCATCACCCCCGGATCGGTCACGACCAGCGCCCGGCCGCAACCCAGCCCGGACATCTCCATGGCGACGTCGCGCGAGGCGCCGGCGCCGAAGACGATTTTCGTCGGACCGAAGTAGACAAACCCCAGATCCTGATCGTACGCCATGGATCCCTCCTTTTATTCCGGGTTTATTCCGGTTTATTCCGGGGACATATTACCGTTTTTTTCATTCTGCCGTTCCGGCGGGCCGGT
>CAZWTL010000055.1:5411-16387 GCA_964637025.1 uncultured Syntrophaceae bacterium
TTTATTCCGGGGACATATTACCGTTTTTTTCATTCTGCCGTTCCGGCGGGCCGGTTCCCATCCCTTCGCGTTTCGGGAACAGCTCCCCGGCACCTGCATCAACCGCTTGCAGCAGAGTCCATGATCAGGCCTCGTCCGGCCAGGCGGTGTCGATTTCGCAGAGCAGGTCGATGACCTTGTTGACGGTCTTGATGTTCCGGACGACGTAGGTGAGGTCGCCCTTGAGTTTCAGCTTCCCCTGCATCAGGGCCTTCGTGGCATCGACCTCTTTTTGGGCCACCTGCTTCCAGCGTGCGTAGTCCCCGGACATCACGAATTTGGCCGTTTCCGCCTTTGCCTTGTCGCAGACGAGGAAATCCCTCACGTCGCCGTGCCAGTAGTCCGTGAAGAGGTAGATCGGCTCCGGGATCCCCTTGTCCGGATCGGGGTTCACGATGATCGAGACGCTCCCCTCCCAGTTCTTCGCGATCTCCCGGTACTCCGCGGAGGTCGCGATCTTCTGCTTCCACGCGTCGAGCCATTCCTGCGTCATTGCCCTGTATGCCGCCATCTTGATCCCTCCATTTTCGTGAGATTCTGTTGCCGAACGTTCCCCGGTCCTTGAAGGTCAGGGATAGAGCCTTTCCCTCAGTCTGTCGAGTCCCAGCTCGACGAGCTTGTCCTCCCGGGGGAACCCCCTCTCGTCCAGCCCCCGGAGCGCGTAGTACTCGCGTTTCAGTTTCTCCACATCGGGAACCGAACCGGCCCCGGCCCCCTCCGCGAGCGGGGTCATGATCCGCTTGGGCAGTGCGTCGTCCTTTGCCGTGACCCCGAGAAGGTTGTTGATCCCCCGCTTCAGCGTCCAGTCCCGGCTGCCGCAGGCCATCAACTCGGCGAAGCCGAAACCGAAGCCCGTAATCGCGTTGAAGGCGTCCCGGATCGTTTCCGGCATCAGGATGTCGATGAGGTAGTGGCAGATCGAAAGCGAGTTCCCCAGGATGCCGTAATTTTCCGAATGTAAGACGAGCTCCGCCTTCCCCTCGCTCGTGGGCCCCCGGTAGTCGTCCTTCATGGGGAAGAGCTGCGGCCATGAGGCCATTCCCTGCTCCGTCGCAAGGACAGCGTGCTGGAGGTGGCAGGCCCCGCGGTTCGACATCATGTAGGCCAGGCCCATTCCGTGAAAGCCCCTCGGGTCGTGCATCGGAAGGTCCAGCCCCTTGACGTGGACCACGGCATCCACGGCATCGCCGCCGATCCGTCGGGCCGCGGCGAGGGTTCCGTCCGCCAGCAGGCCGCCGAAACCCTGTCGCCGGGCGATCCTCGGGAGCAGGGCGAGCACGGCCTCCATGTTCCCCCACCGGAGCTCGATCCCATCCGTCTTGTCCGGAGTCAGGGTCCCCTTGTCAAAGAGTTCCATGGCCCAGGCGATTGCCGCTCCGCAGCTGATCGTATCCATTCCGAAACGGTTGCACAGTTCGTTGGCCTTGATCACCCCGGCGAGATCCCGGTTCATGATCATGGTCCCGAAGGTGGCGCAGGTTTCATACTCCGGACCCGGGCCCTCCTCCGTCTGAAACGGTCCGTCGGGGATCCGGACCACCCTTTTGCAGGCCACCGGGCAGTTGGCGCAGGCATGGGTGCGGGTGAGGTAGGTTTCTGAAAGGGTCGGTCCGCTCAACGCCGAGGAGAGATCGAAATCCTCGCCCACGGACCAGTTCTTGACCGGCACATCGCCGTTGATCATGCCGATATCCATGTTTGCGTCGGAGCCCATCGCGCGGAGGGAGGCGGCCAGGGCGGAGTCCTGGATCTCGTGGTACGCCGCCTTGTGCAGTTCGCGGAAACGGGTCTCGTCGGCCTTTGGAAGTTTCCCCTCGCCCCGGACGGCGATGGCCTTAAGCCGTTTCGCCCCCATCACGGCCCCCAGCCCGGTCCGGCCGACAAAGTGGGCCTTGTCGTTCCCGATTGCGGCGAAGCGGACGAGGTTTTCCCCGGCAGGGCCGATGGCCAGCACCTTGACCCGTTTGTCCGCCGCCTTGAGAAGATCCGTCGTTTCGTAGATGTCTTTTCCCCAGAGGGCGGAGGCGTCACTCAGATGCGCCTGCCCGTTCTCCACGGAGAGCAGAGCCGGTTCCTTCGAGCAGCCCGTGATCAGGATCCCGTCGTATCCCGCCCGTTTCAGCTCCGGACCGAAGGTCCCGCCGCAGGCCGACTCCCCCCAGATGCCCGTGAGAGGGGACTTCGCGCAGACCGCGAAGCGGGAGCTGCCGGGGAAACCGCTTCCCACCATCGGTCCCGTCATCACCATCAGCGGGCTGTCCGGTTCGAGGGGCTCCGCTTCCAGAGGAAAGCCGTCCAGGTAGATCTTCGCCCCGAGGGCGCTGCCCCCGATGAATTTTCGGAGCTCTTCCCCGTCGACGGTAAAAGAGGAACAGCGACCTCCCGTCAGATCGACTCTGAGAAAACGTCCCGCGTAACCGTTGGCCATGGCCCACCTTTCCGGTTCCGGAAAACCTGTTCTATGGTGACGGTCCCTCCAACTGCGCATCCCGGGCAACAAAACAACGGCGCCGCCGCAAGATCCGAAACCCTCGAACGCCGCGTCCCCTCCGCTTACCGCGCCGATCGAGCCGGTCGGCTCCCGACCCCGATCCCCGTGTCGCCCTTCCCGGGACATCCGTAGGGACGGAGGGAATGCCCGGCGGCCCGCGCCGGAAAACGCGTTGCCCCCGTCATGCGTTCACCCATGGCCTCGCAGTCCTTTCCCCGATCAGGGGAGCGACACGCCGACGGCCCTGTGGCCGGTGACGATCCCGCGCACTGCCTTGACTTTCCACCGGGCAGGGATTTGGGAGGAATATCGCTTGCCTTCAGCGTGAGAAGGGGGCGGTGCATCTCGAAGGGGTCGAGGCCGGCGGCTTGTGAAGGCGTTGCGGGACACCGATGCTTTCATTCACCTCCTCACGGGGGTCGGATCCAAAGGGAGCTGACGAACACACGAAAGACAAGAATCGCCTCACAACGCCAATACACCACAAGCATTTCCGCTTGTCAATAGCCACATGGTCACGGGTGCCGCTCCATGCCGTTTCAGGATCCGCCGTTTCAATCCTCCGTGTCAATGCCCTTGACACGGATCCGCAATGGGCATAGATTGTGCCTCAATCGCCGAAAACCGCAATCCCCATATGCCGGGCGGGCCCGGAGAATCGAATACCCCCCTTGTATCCATCGCACCGTCCGGTTATCCCGAGCTTCGGGGGCAGCCGTTTGACGGATGCGGCATGGAGATCGGATCCGACGGCGTTTTCACCGGGACGGTCCGCTGTGGGGAAGGAACGGAATTTCGAGGAGACGAAACATTGACGGCTCAGGAGGAGGATTTCCTGATGCCGTTGCAATCCGACGAGGGAGGCATCATGGCCGGAACGACGCGGAAGGAGAGGAACCGGGGATACTATGACGAAAAGGCGGAGCGGATGGATCGGGCCGAGCGTGCCGCGTTCCAGGGAAAAGAGACGCTCCGTATTCTGCGCTACGCTTACGAAAACGCGCCAGGCTACCGCCGGTTTCTGGATGAACGCGGCGTCCATCCGGCGGATGTTCACAACATCGGCGATCTGCCCAGGATCCCCGTTCTGAAGAAGAACCGGATGCCGGAGCTTCACGCGCAGAATCCGCCCTTCGGGGGATTCCTGGCCGTGCCGGTCGAACAACTCAAACGGATCTACGTCTCTCCGGGCCCCCTCTACGATCCCGAGGGGCGCAAGGAGGATTACTGGGGGCTGAGGAAGTGCCTTTACAACGCGGGGTTCCGACCGGGAGACCGAGTCATGAACACCTTTTCGTACCACCTGACGCCGGCCGGATTGATCCTCGACGAGGCCTGCAACGGCATCGGATGCACGGTGGTGCCCACCGGTGTCGGCAATACGGAGATCCAGGTCCGGACCCTGCTGGAACTCAAGATCAACGGCTTCCTCGGCGTCGCCTCTTTCCTGCTGGCCCTGATCGGCAAGATGGAGGAACTCGGCCATGACCCGGCCAGAGATCTTCCGATCGAGATCGCCCTGGTCGGAGGGGAGATCCTGACCGCCACTCTGAGAAAGGCGCTCAACGACCGCGGCGTCATCGTCCGCCAAATCTACGTCACGGCCGACCTGGGGACCCTGGCCTATGAATGCCCGGAGGAAAACGGCATGCACATCTCGGATGATCTCTATCTGGAGATCTGCGACCCCGCGACCGGAGAGCCCCTGCCCGAAGGCCAGGTTGGAGAGGTCGTGGTCACCCCCTTCAGCAACGCCTGCTATCCGCTGGTCCGCTACGGCACCGGCGATCTCTCCGTCGTGGACCGGGAGGAGTGCCCCTGCGGTCGGACCTCCCTCAAACTCAGGGGGATATTGGGACGGGCGGACGAGGTGACAAAGGTCCGCGGGATGTTTGTCCATCCCCGACAGGTGGACGAAGCCCTGTCCCGGTTCTCCGGCGAGGTGGCCCGGGCGAGGGTGGTGGTCACGCGGCAAGGCGAGGTGGACGAGATGACCGTGGAAATCCAGCTCAAGGAGGGCGTTGCGGGTTCGGACGCCCTCAGGACCGCCTGCGGAGAACGGATCCGGGAGACGACCAAGCTGAGGGGGAATGTGGTCTTCGTGCCCTCCCTGCCTGAGGGGGGGCGGAAGATCGAAGACCGCAGGCAATGGCGCTAAAAAGGTCTGGTTCGGGGGCTGTTTCCCCGCCGGGCATGCGACGGGAGGGCCGCCCGCCGCATGCGACGCCGGCCCTCCCGGAAAACCCATCAGCCGCTTTCCGCCGCCATCGCGCGGGGAAGCGGATCAGCCGGCTCAGTCCAGTGCGGGCAGCCCGTCTCTCATGGTCTTGTCCGCGCTGCCGTTGAACTGGAACCCCACGATATCCCTGTTGGCCGCATAGGCGATGTATGTGGCGCCGCTGATGGACTGCGGGAAGAGATCCGCAGCAGGCTTGGACACCTTGGCGTGCTTGTTGACGACGAGCGCCACCGGACCGGCGACGGGAGCGCCGCTGTCGTTGTAGGCGGTCAGGTTCACGAACGCCGTACCCTCCCCCGGGTTGACCATCACGATGTCGGTCGACCCCTCCTGTTCGATCTTGGGAAAGATCCCCGCTGGCGTCCCGGTTCCCCCTCCGGCCGCGTAGGATGCAAGCAGGCTGCCGTCGTCCCGCCCGAAGAGCTGGAAGCCGCTTAGGGGCTGCTGGGCGTCGATCCTGAACCAGGCCGTATCGGCCGGAAGGTCGAGATCGAGATCCCGCCAGACTGCGCCGATATATGTTTCCTTGCCCTCCAGGGTCACGGTCGACGGGGTCAAAGCAGACCCCTGGCTGTCGAAAGGCACGATCGTCGTCTGATTGGGGGACGGCGTCGGGTTGTAGGCCGCGACGCCGGTCCACCAGCCGTCGTTTTTCACGTCAGGGTAATAGAGGGTGGCGGCGGTCCGGTCCGTCAGCAGAATCCCCTCCATCTGGGGGCCCCATGCCGGATCGAGATCGGTGAACAACTCGAGCCCGATGACCCCCTCCGCGTTGGCGATCACCGCCGAATGGACATCCGGCTGGGGGACGCCGCCAAAGAAGGCGGTGGCGATGTCGAGCCCCTTGTGTTCGCGCGCCCCGAGGGGGATGGTCCCGGTTGTCCCGTTGTCGAAGGTGATGGTGAGCTCTTTGGCCCACGGGGTGGTGTTCACCAGGCTGATCCCGGTCCACCAGACCGCGTCGGAGGCGATGTGGGGGACATAGATGTCCGACGCGTTCACCTCCCTGACCGCCGGCAGGGCCGCCCGGTAGCGGCCCGGGACGTAGAATTTCGTGTAACCCACGACACGGTCGGACTGCGATTCGAAAACCATGTAACGGATCTGGGAGGGATTCTCGAACTCGCCCCCGCCCACGATCCGGCCCCATCTCCCGCGGGCGGCCAGGGTGATCTCTCTGAGGTTTGAAACCCCCCAACGGTTGTTCTGATAGGCGTAAGCCTTCAGGGTCCCGGTGACGGCCTCCTCGCCGGCGTTGATCAGACAGATCTCCGTCTCCCACATGAGGCCCGAGGAATCCCCGACCTGCTGGCTCGCCACATGCGGAAAATAGAGTCTGGAGACGGCGGTGGACCCGATGGCCCTGAAGTTGGCCGTGATTTCCGTGCTGCGGCTGAAATTATAGGTGAAGGCCGTCGTCTTGGCATCGTCCTCCACCGCACCGCTCCAGTGGGAAAAGAGATAACCTGGACTTTCCCTGGCCTGGAGGGTGATGTATTCGCCCTGATGAACCTCCAGGATTGCGGGATAGGTGTTCATGGGCGCCCCCACATTGGCGGCGACGGTTCCGCTGTTTTCCGGGCTGACATTCACGGTCAGCGAGTAACATTCTCAGGCCGAAGCTGCCCCGGCAAAGGGGCCTGCCGACAGCAGCGCCGCGACGAGCACCGGGATCCACGACCGAAAGGCCCTTGGGAATGAAATGCGTTCCATCATTGGTTCTCCTTCGATTTTCCGGGGTCTACATGCCGACCCCCTGGGTCTGTTTTCCTGCTTGATTCCTCTTGCCTGTCATTGTATATCTACCACATTGACGTGCGTTTGCAAGCAGATACCATTCCCAGCGATCCTTACCTGAAAGCAACCGGCATTTGACGACGGAACCCCCTTGGGTTGCGGCCCTCATCGGGACGCCCTTTGCCGGACCGGCCGCCACAGCCGCGCCGGAACAAACAGGAGGAGCAGATGAAGATATCCGAGATCGAGCTTTACCACGTGAGCGTCCCTCTGAAGGAGATTTTTTGGCCCACCTGGATCCCCGGCTATCCCCAGACCCACAACCGGTTTACCCTGATCAAATTGACGACGGACGAGGGGATCGAGGGCTACTCGGCCGGGGCGGCCATGGGGACAGAGCGTCAGGGGCTGGGGGATCTGCTGGGCGGCTACCTGATCGGGGCCGACCCCACCGACATCGACCGCGTGCAGGGGCTGCTCAAGCAGGCGGGCTTTCTCGGCTGGCGGAACTTCTGGATCGAACCGGCCTGCTGGGACATCGCGGGCAAGGCGCAGGGGAAACCCGTTTACGAGCTGCTCGGCGGCGCGGCCAGGCCCGTCGAGGTCTATTGCTCGTTCGGCGAGCTTCATGAGCCGGCCAGACGCGTGGAGGAGCTGCTGGCCATGAAGGAGCGCGGTTTCAGAACATTCAAACTGCGTGTGAAGGCGGCCGAATTCAGGGACGACGTGAGGCTGATCGAAGAGGTGAGGAAGGGGGTCGGAGGCGGCCCGGTGATCGGCGTGGATGCCAATCAGGGGTGGCTGGTCTCCATCGTGGATCGCGTCCCCGCCTGGGACCTCGGGCGGGCCACCGATTTCGCCAAGGCCTGCGCCGATCATCAGATCGAGTGGCTGGAGGAACCCCTGGACTGGCATGATTACGACGGCCTGGCCGCATTGAAGCAGGTTTCCCCCGTCCGGATATCGGGGGCCGAACTGAACCACGGCTGGGACGAGATCAAGATCATGCTGGAAAAGGACTGCTTCCACGTTTACCAGCCGGACGCCACGTTCGCCGGAGGCATCGCCCAGGTCAAGCAGGTGATCGACGCCTGCCGCCGGCGCGACCGGCTCTTCTCCCCCCATACCTGGACGAACGGCATCGGCTTCTATGTCAACTGGAACATGGTTCTGGCCGATACGGAAAACCGGCTTCCACTGGAATATCCCCTGGAGGAACCGTCGTGGGTGCCGCAATTCAGGGAGGGGATCATCGATCCCATACTGCCCGATCGAAACGCGATGCTCCAGCCTTTCAAGAGGCCGGGCCTGGGCTTCGAGATCGACAAGCGGCGGCTTCGGAAGTACGGCAAGCGGTTCTACCGCATCACCGAACGCAGCCTGGCCTTCAAGGTGATCCGGGAAAAGGGGCTGAAAACGGCCCTGGCGCTGAAGAGGCGAAAGGCGGGCTAGAGCGGTCGGGGTGCCAGACATAAGGGCCGGTGCGTATGACGCCGCCTGGAGCAAGGCGTTCGGGACGGGATTTGCGGCGTGCGTCACGGACCGTCCACGCCACTTCGGGGCCCGATTCCGGGGAAGCCGCCATTTCGGGCCTTCCCATCCGGGGATTTCACCCCCTTCCGAAGCGACCACGGCGGTGTCTCCCTTGATCGCCCCCCCTTCAGGGCTTGGCGAAAAGGGAGAAAACCGGCGGAAGCTGGAGGGGCTCCAGGCGGTCCCCCTCGTAGAGAACCTGGGCGAGGAACAGTCCCGACGGGGGCGCCGTGAACCGTGCGGGAAGCCCGGATGCATGGACCAGCAGCTCTTCGATCCCGGCGGTTGAGAGGTTTCCCCGGCCCGCTTCGATCAGGATGCCCACAACCCGGCGGATCATCTTCCAGAGGAAATGGGAGCCGACGATCCTAAATACGATCAGATCCCCCCGGATTTCGAGATCCGTTCGGTCGATCTGCACCTCTGTGGAAAGGTGCTTGTCGATCCTTTTGTCGGCAAAGGACCCGAAATCGTGAAATCCCTTGAACACGGCCGCTGCCGCCCTCATCCGTTCGGGATCGAGAGGGTCCTTCACCCACCAGACATACCGCTTGCCAAAGGCCGTCCTCCGGCGCGAGATCAGGTACAGGTAGCTCTTGGCCCGGGCCGAGTGGCGGGCGTGGAAGCCCTCCGGCGCCTCTTCGACCCGCAGGACATTGATCGGAGCGGGAAGCAGGTCGTTGAGGCCTTCGAGAATTTTTTTCGGCGGGAGGCGGTGCGGCGCCTCCAGATGGGCGACCTGGGCGAGGGCGTGAACGCCGGCGTCGGTCCGGCCCGCTCCCTGGATTTCCACAGCGCCGTCGAAGAGTCTGCGGGCGGCGTCGATCAGGGCGCCTTGGATGCTCCGCGCATTTTTCTGCACCTGCCAGCCGCTGTAGCCTGTGCCGTCATATTCGATCGTGAGCCTGTATCTGCAGCAGGAGGGGTCGGCCTTTCGCCGGCCTTCCCGCAGGGGCTGACCGCTCATGGCTTCCCCTCCGGGTTTGCGGCATCCACAGGCGGCTCTCCAAGCAGGACCATCCCCTCGAGGCTGAAGAGCCGGTCGGCCCGGGGACGATCGAGATTCGCCAGTTCGCTGCCGGGCTGCAGCGTCGTGACAGCGGCGCGGCCCACCACCACCCGACCCCTCTTTCCATCGGCGTCGCGGGTTTTGATGCTCCAGAAATTATGGAATATCAATGGCCTGTTCTTGTGGGTGCCGATATAGAGCATGATGTGGCCCGGCGTCCAAAGAAGGGTCCGCCACGGCACCCCTTTTCGGACGATGAGGGCCTCCTTTTCGGCCGGGGCGAGGTTGCCCAGACCGATGTATCGCCCGGCGACCGCCTGTTCGCTGGAGTTCCGGGGGAGCCAGAGGCCGAAAGGGGTGAAGAGGTCCCGGATCATTCCGGAGCAATCCCTTTTTCCCTCCAGACCTCCCCATCCGTAGGGTTCTCCGGCCATCTCGCCCGCCAGGCGCGCGACATGGCGCCGGGTGAACGGAAGGGGTTTGTCCATTGCCGATTCCCTGGACACCGAAGCCTTCCGGAGCAGGGCCTTGCCCTGCGCGTCCCTCACCGCCGCCCAAATCCATATGCGGTCCTTGTCCTCGCTGATCTTGGAGAAGATCGACCCGAGCGGCGCCCGGTAAAGGACGGCATCGCCTTCGGAAACCGGCGCCTTGTCCCGCACGATCGCAACGTAACGGCCGTTTTCCCAGGTCTTCATGAATTCCGGATCCACCGCCGCGATATCCGTCGAAGGCACCCATCCGAGGAGGTGGTTGGTTTCCGTGAGAAACCACTTCCTGTCTCGGCTCACCAGCGTCACGAGGACAGGCATGCCCGCCGGGGCGGCAGAGGCCTGGATGTTGTCGAACGGGTCCCCAGTCTCGGCAACGGCCGGATAATGGGAATGGGATCGACGGGTGGGGAGATGCCGGAAGTCGATCCGCTTGACGGTAATGGCGGGGAACGTGTTTTTCGCATAATCGGCCAGCCGGGCATTCTCGGCGAGCCTGCGGGTCCAGTCCGGCGGATTCGGCTTCCCATCCTTGCCGTATCCCGGATTCCCGCCGTATTTGCGGAATCCCCAGGATGCCAGTTCCGGCGTGTGATGGGGCGCACTCCGGTGCCAGGGGGCGAAATACTGGAGGTCGAATTCGGCGTTGAGACGCGCCTGCTCCTCTGCCGGGATGAGCGCGGCATCCGCTGTGTCCGGATCCAGGTACGCAAGCGGGTCCTGGCTCAAATCCGTCAGATCGCGGATCGGGGCTCCGCCGGCGATGCCCCGGGCCGAAAAGACCGGCAGGAAGAGCAGGATCGCCAGGAGGATGAGAACCCATCGGCGGGATCCCCTGATCGCGGCCGACCTGGACCGCCCGGGATTTGCCGCACGAGCAGGCCGGCGATGACAGCCCCCGTTCCCTGGGCGCCCCGATACCGATGCATGACCTTTGATTGCGATGACAAACCCCCTTTGATGTTTTCGTTCGGGCGCGGATGACCGCCGTGGAGGCCATTCTATTCACAACGGCCCGTCAAGTCAACTGCGACGCGCGAACAGAAACTCCGACAGAAAATCCATGATGGATTTTCCGGAAGGCCATACAGAACGAAAGGCCAGGAAGAAAACTCTTTACCTGGCCTTTGGGTTTGGCTGTCGAATGATCATCTCATCTGGCAATTGATGATTCAATTTCTAATCATCGATGATGAAGGAAGAAACGGCACAAAGAAACATATATGTAATGAGCGTTTTTATTGTTTTCATTGTTTTTTACCTCCCAAGGCGTAATATTGTTAGGTTGGCCTTCTTTGCCGTTGTCGCTTCACTTCAATCTGAATTATCTTGATAAGAAAACCTCATATCCTTGATCCCTTAATCATAGGCCTCACCCCCTTATAAAATGTAAGTTTAAATCCGGCGCATTTATATGCGACCTCCCTGGAAGGACGC
>CAZWTL010000056.1:0-16139 GCA_964637025.1 uncultured Syntrophaceae bacterium
AAAGCAATAATTACAAATAGATGTAACTACTTTTACTTATTTTCAGGGACGACTAATTAATTTGACTGTTGCATCCGCTAAACTTAACAATTATGATGAATCGAATCGTTTTGTGTATAGGGATCGCGCTTACTTTCTTCGGAGGAACCTGATCATAATGCCAAAATCCAATATATTACATATCTCTGGAAGATCACTTGGATCACTGCGCAGTCTTCTCAGTGACCTTATCATACCATTTGTGCCGGGTGATCGAGTAGGGATCAAACTCCACTGGGGTGAAAGGGGGAACAAGAATTTCCTTCATCCACGCTATGCCCGGGAGATCGTCCGTTGGCTACAGCGAGCGGACGTCCGGCCATTTGTGTTTGATACCACTGTTCTCTATTCGGGCGGGAGAAGAAACGGAGAGGACAGTTTGCATACCGCAGCCGAACACGGATTCACTGAAGATTATCTCGGTTGCCCGGTCCGGATCGGCGATGGCATCGACGGACGCGATGTGATCGAACTAGAAGGAGGATACCGTCATTTTCACTCGGTGCAGGCTGCGGCTGTTTCGAAAGAGGCGGATGGGTTTGTGATCTTCTCACATTTCAAGGGCCACTTGGAGTCCTGTTTCGGCGGAGCCATCAAGAACATATCCATGGGCATGGCTTCACGCGCCCAGAAGCAACGCATGCATGCGGACGCCCATCCCGTAATCAACACGCATGCCTGCAACCGGTGCGGGCTGTGCGCCAAGATCTGCCCGACCGGGGCGGCTACACTTCCAAGGAAGGGATACCCTGTCTACGACCTCAAAGCTTGCACCGGATGTTCCCAATGCATCGCTCTCTGCCCGCAGGAAGCACTCAAGATATTCTGGAACACGGATATCACGGTTTTTCAGGAAAAGCTCGTCGAGACGGCGGCTGCGATATGGAGGCTCATCGGTCCGAAAACGATCATTGTCAATGCCCTGATCCGTATTGTTGCCGAATGCGACTGTCTGCCCGGTAACCATCCGACTCTTGCAGCGGATAGCGGTTTCATTGGAGGCATCCATCCAGTAACCGTTGATGAAGCGTCCATGCGTAAGATCGGTGCGAAATGCTTTGAATGCGCTCATCCCCGTATTCCATGGAAGCGGCAGTTCACTTACGCAAGGGAGATCGGTTTCTCTCCCAACATGCCGAAATAAGCCCATACCGCATTGGAAAGAGCAAGTGACTTCCAATCGCTACGCATTTCTTCCATCCATCTCACTCAGTCGGTGCCTGCCGTTATGTCGCCGATCTTGACCAACAATCCATTTTGACCTATAGTTCCGCTCCATGATCGATTATGAACAAGAGCTTAATGTAGAACAACTCCGAGTTGTTATGGAAGAGGGGGGGCCATTGTTGGTGATTGCCGGAGCAGGGAGCGGCAAAACACGGACACTGACTTACCGCGTTGCCAGACTCGTCGAGAACGGGATACCTCCTGATCGAATCCTGCTGGCCACTTTTACGAATAAGGCCGCAAGATCCATGCTATCGCGCGTGGAGACACTCATAGGACGCGATATCGGCGGTCTCTGGGGAGGCACCTTCCACCATTTGGCCCATCGGACTCTTCGAGTCCATGCGAACCGTCTTGGGTACTCCGGAAATTTCTCAATCTTCGACAGTGAGGACTCGCGTCAACTGATTAACACATGCATCTCGGAAATGGGAATTGATAGGAAGAGTGACAAGTTTCCTCGCGGCGACCTGGTCGGCGACATAATCAGTCTATCCGTGAATACAGGATCCCCCTTATCCGACGTTATCGTAGGCCGCTATCCCTTCTTTGCCCATCGAGCCGACGATATTGTGGACGTCGCGTCACGGTACCGGAAAAAAAAGAAGGAGCTCAACGTTATGGACTTTGACGACCTCCTTTTCATGTGGCGTGATCTTCTCCTTGAGTTCAACGACATCCGGGATGCCTATGCCGCAAAATTTCTCCACGTCTTGGTCGATGAGTATCAGGATACAAACCGTCTACAGTCTGACATCATGGATCTTTTGGCTTCTCGGCATCGTAATCTGATGGTCGTCGGGGACGACTCTCAGAGTATCTATTCATTCCGGGGCGCCAATCATGAGAATATCATGTTTTTTCCAAACCGCTATCCTGATTGCAAGATGTTCAAACTGGAAACCAACTACCGGAGTACGCCGGAAATCCTGCATCTGGCGAATCTAAGCATCACGAACAACGAACATCAATTTCAGAAGACCCTGCATGCGATACGTGGACGCGGAATACGACCGGTCATCATTCCAGTTCGTAATGTACTCCAGCAGGCAGATTTCGTGTCCCAACGCATTCTCGAGCTGCATCGAAGCGGCATTCCTCTGGGGGAAATCGCGGTCCTTTACCGTGCTCATTTCCATTCGATGGAGGTCCAGATGGAGATGACCCGCCGAGGGATTCCATTTGAGATCCGTTCCGGTATCCGTTTCTTCGAACAGTCTCATATCAAAGACGTGACGGCTTATCTCCGGATTCTCCTCAACCCGAGGGATGAAATTTCTTGGAAGCGGATCCTACGACTTTACGAGAAGGTCGGCAAGGCAACTGCAGACAAGGTCTGGAGATCAATATCCGGTGTTTCGCACCCACTCGCATCTGTACTCACGGGTGATTTCATGAAGAGCATGCCCCGGTCGGCTGCATCCGGACTCGGCCGCTTTCAGGAAACCTTGAAGCTGCTTCTGGCTTGTGGCAGCAGCAATCCATCGGCGCTGATCGATGTGATCATGAAAGGGGGCTACATCGATCTTCTCAGGGAAAGGCACTCGGATGCCCTGTCTCGCGAGGAAGACTTGGCACAGTTCGCAAACTTCGCCTCACGATTTGCACATCTCGAGGGCTTTCTGAGCGAACTCGCACTTCTGACAAGCGTCAACGAAGAAGCAAGCGAGGAGGAATCCCGAGGGGAACGGGTCATCCTCTCTTCGATCCATCAGGCGAAGGGTTTGGAGTGGACCGCAGTGCTGATGATCTGGTGCAGCGAGGGAATGATGCCTCTGAACCGTGCGTTGAAGGAGCCGGGCGGGGAGGAGGAGGAACGGCGGCTCTTCTATGTCGCAACGACCCGGGCAAAAGACCATCTCTATCTTTCTTATCCCGTGACGGATTATGCTCGGGGGATGGGCACGCTTCCTGTCAGCCCATCCCGTTTCATCGTCGAGCTTGCCTCCTATTCTTCAAAGGCAAAAGATCTTCCTTACGACCGTTGGCAAATCGACGAGATCAATTGAATTTTCATATCCATCGATCTGATTTTGATTTTGCCTCGTATTCTTCACGGAGGGCGATCTGAGTCGCCTCCGCAATGTCCTCCACTCTCTTCACCCAGTCCTCGAACTTGATGTCCACTCCAAAAATCCCGACCATCTCATCCCGGTCATCGACAATGGGCGACGAGACGGTGATGCAGAGCGCCCCGGTCATTTTGGAAATATAGAAGTTGGTCACATGCATTTTGCCAGTCTGAAGCGGTATGATGAACCACTCGCGGTCCGACTGATCGGTTCCTACGCCATAATTCTCATATTTGGCACGATCGGCGATGTTCGTAATGTTTCTTGTCGTCTTGCGGCCATTCATGTCCACCACATACGCAAACTGTATGGATGGATTCTCCTCAATGAACTGCTGCATGATCGGTTCCTGCAACTCCGGCTTCATCGTTTTCATCACCGGGTGCTCGATCACATGATTGACAACGGCAACAGCTGCCTGTGCTGCCATATATTTGATCTTCTCCAGATCGGACATGAAGAGCTCGGGCATATACTTCCTGACCCGCTTCTCCAGTTCCTCGTTCGATATACTCGTCATCCGACCCGCTTCGTATTGTTCTGCGATCCATTTGTGGATTCTAGAGATCCCAGGATGACGTTTGTCTACGGCATTGTCTCCCGTCAAACCGAGATGAGTGTTGATCCAGAAGGCTATACCAGATTTACCGGACTTGTCCGTAATCATAGGGACGATTGGACGCTTAAGGATCTTATTTGTGTCGAAGATGTTGTAAATCTCCTCGCATTTGATCAGACCGTCTACGTGAACTCCAGCACGTGTGACATTGAAATCGGATCCGACGAAGGGAAAGTTCGGCGGAATCCTCACACCGATTTCCTTCTCGAAATAATTGGCAATGTCGGTGATGGCGGTCGTATCGATTCCGTTCGTCTTGCCGTGCAGGCTGATGTACTCCATGATGAGCCCTTCCATCGGCGGATTGCCCGTCCTCTCTCCCAAGCCCAGAAGGGTCGTGTTGGCGGCGTTGCATCCGTAAAGCCAGGCGGTGCTTGCATTGATCATGGCCTTGTGAAAATCATTATGACCATGCCATTCAAGGAGATGGCCCGGAATGCCTGCGTCCTCGATGAATGCTCTCACCAGTTTGTCTACACTCCGGGGCAGGGCAGCGCCTGGGTAAGTCACACCGTAACCCATGGTATCGCAAAGCCTTATCTTGATATCAATCCCGCTTTCCTCCCGAAGCTTCATCAGTTCCATGGCAAAAGGAATGCAGAAACCATAGATATCGCCGCGGGTCACGTCTTCAAAATGGCAACGCGGTTTAATTCCCTCGCTCAGAATAGATTTGACGATCCCAAGATATTCATCCATCGCCCGTTTCCGGTTCCAATTCAGCTTGAGAAAGATATGGTAATCCGAGACAGAGGTCAGAATTCCAGTCTCCGTCAAACCGGCTTGTTTGACCAAGGGGACATCCTCTTTGGTGGCCCGTATCCAACCAGTAATCTCAGGATAGCGCAGGCCGAGTTCCCGACACTTCTCGACCGCTTCGCGGTCTTTGGGGCTGTACAGGAAAAACTCCGATTGGCGTATAATGCCGTTCGGTCCCCCTAAGCGGCTCATCAGGGCATAGAGGTCGACGATTTGCTTGACGTTATAAGGTGGACGGGCCTGTTGGCCGTCCCGGAATGTGGTATCCGTGATGAACATCTCATCCGCGGGATTAATCTGCATAATCTTGTGGTCAAAATCAATGCGGCACACCTCATCATACGGAAAGACATCCTTCTGAAGATTCGGCACCTCAACGTCTTTCAGATCAAACTTCCAAAACTGCGTATGTTCGTGATCCAAAACCTTTTTATCCCTGTTCCATCTCGCCATAATTTTATCCCCCTATCTTAACCCAATAAAAAAAGGGCACATGCTGTTACCGTGCCCTCGCTGTCCATGACACCGGGATCTGCTCACCCGGGTTGCCACACAGCGCACGGCGGTGACGCCGGCGGCGTAATCCTGCATTCGCTTTGCATTGTGGTTTGTTCTTCGTCCATAATCACATTGGCTCGTTCATAACGCTTTTGAACCCGATCGGAATCCATTCAAGTCATCGAGGATTAAAAAATAGACATATCCGGCTCCATTGTCAATCAATAAATTCAAACAGGCGTGTAAAAGGTCATGTAACGATCTTGAGCGAAAGATCCATAAGCTGTTCCACGCTGACTCGCGACGGGGCGTCTGTCAACAGACAAGACGCCTTTTGCGTCTTGGGAAACGCGATGACGTCGCGGATTGACTCAGCCCCGGACATGAGCATGACCAGACGGTCCAGTCCGAAGGCAATCCCTCCATGAGGTGGCGTGCCGAATTCAAGGGCATCAAGCAGAAAGCCGAACTTGTTGCGGGCCTCTTCATCACTTAGGCCCAGCGCTTTGAAAATCGTCGCCTGCACCTCTTTTCTGTGTATCCGAATGCTGCCGCCGCCAATCTCGGAACCATTCAGAACCAGGTCGTAGGCACGGGCATGGACTTTCTCCGGATCGGCCTCTATGAACCTAACCTCATCGAGAACCGGCGAGGTGAAAGGATGATGTGTTGAAACAAACCGTTTTTCGGTATCGCTGTATTCGAAAAGAGGAAATTCCGTAACCCAGGTGAACGCGAGCGCGTCAGAATCGATCAGCCCCAGTTTTTTCGCCAGATGAATTCGAAGGTTGCCCAGTACATCGCGGGTCACATGGGGTGAATCAGCCACAAACAAGAGAACGTCACCCTCTCGAGCGCCCATTTTTTTATTCACAGCGGCCACCTCCGCTGCTGTAAGAAATTTAAAGATCGGTGATGTCCAGCCATCAGGATTGACCCTCGCCCACGCGATGCCTCCTGCCCCATACTGGGTAACAAAATCCCTCAATTCGTCAAGATCTTTCCGGGAAAGTTTCTTCCCGTCGTCGACCTTGATAGCACCGATAACACCTCCGTTTTCAATAGCTTCTGTGAACAGCCGGAATGCTGATCCTTTCAGTATTTCCGTCAGATCTCTAAGCTCAAGGCCGAAGCGGATATCCGGATTATCCTTTCCGAACCGACTGATAGCCTCGTGATACGAGATGCGGGGGAAGGGGAGGGGAAGTTCACGGTTAAGGCAGATTCTGAAGAGATGTGCAATCATCCCTTCCATGATATGGATGACATCCTCTTCCGTAACGAAGGACATCTCCACGTCGATTTGAGTGAATTCCGGCTGGCGATCGGCGCGGAGGTCTTCGTCACGGAAACATTTCACAATCTGAAAATATCGGTCGAATCCCGCCACCATCAGAAGTTGTTTGAAAATCTGGGGAGATTGCGGAAGCGCGTAGAACATCCCCTGGTTCACACGACTTGGGACCAGATAGTCTCTGGCACCCTCTGGGGTGCTCTTGGTCAGAAAGGGAGTTTCGATCTCAATAAAGCTCTCTCTGTGAAAATAGTCACGCGCTGCCGCGCATACGCGGCTTCTCAGTATGAGGTTTCGTTGGATCTCGGGACGTCGTAGATCAAGATAGCGGTATTTGAGACGGACATTTTCGGATATTTCACCAGTCCCGTCCAGTACAAAGGGAGGGGTCTTCGCTTCATTGAGAATATCGAGGTCATCTGCAAGCACTTCGATCTGGCCAGATTTCAGTTCGGGATTTTCCATGCCCTCCGGCCGTCGGCGAACCAGGCCATGTATGGCCAGCACGAATTCGCTTCGAATCCTGCCCGCCTCTTGGTGACATGAGGTACCGGAATCTGGATTGAAGACAACCTGAACGAGTCCCTCGCGATCCCTGAGGTCGACAAAAACAACACCGCCATGATCTCTTCGGCGATGAACCCAGCCCATCAGCACCACTTCCTGTCCTACCTGCGCTGCACTGACATCCCCACAGTAATGGGTTCTCTTTCGGTCTGTTATGAAGTGAGACAAAATAGTTACCTCGCTCATTTCTTCGTATACAACGGCAATGAGCCGTGTTTCCCATCCATTCCAGAATCCATGATCACGACATTTTCTTCAGAAGTGCCATTTGGATTATCTTTTCTTCTAAAAGGTTCAAATCGATCTCCTCTTGTGTGCTGTTCATCATGGTTCTTAAAAGTGCCTTGTTCTCAGAGATCTCGCGATCCCCTAGAATCAGCGTGTAGAAGCTTTTCATTTTATCGGCTCGTTTCATTTGGCTCTTGAGGCTGCGTCCGCAATAGTCCATCTCTACATGGACGCCTTTCATGCGAAGTCGATTGCATAAACGGAACGCTTTCCCCAGAGCTGCATCTCCGAGAGCGGCAATGAAAAGAACGGGTGCAGAGGCGTTTTCCTCATCTTTTTGCGGAATCATGGCCGCCAGTCTCTCGAAACCAATCGCGAAACCGATGCCAGAAATATCGGGTCCCCCGAGATCTCGCACCAGGTGATCGTAACGTCCTCCTCCAACAACGGCATTTTGCGCACCCAGAACGCCAGAGGTCACTTCGAATGTGGTGCGGGTATAATAATCCAGTCCACGGACCATCTTTGCATTAAGCTGAAAAGGCTGATCAAATAGACGCAAGGATGCCTGTACCTTCTCGAAGTGCTCCCGGCATTCTGTGCAGAGAAAATCAGGTAGTAGTGGTGCCGTTGCTACGATCCCTGCACAATCCTCAACCTTGCAGTCGAAGACACGCAGAGGATTCGTTCCTAGGCGCCGCAGGCAATCTCCGCAAAGTTGATTTTCTCTGCCACGAAGAAAAGAGACAACCGACTCCCTGAAGCGGGGTCGACAGCGGTCGCATCCGAGAGAATTGATCTCAAGATTCAGGTTCCGCAATCCGAGTGACGCCAGAAAGTGGATCAGCATGAGGATCAGGTCCGCGTCAGTGTGAGGATCGTCAGGACCGAGGATTTCAGCGTCGATCTGATGGAATTGGCGGTAGCGTCCCTTCTGTGGCCGCTCTCGGCGGAACATGGATCCGATCGTGTAAAGCTTCGTCACAGTTTCGGCTGTATGGATTGAATGTTCCAGATAGGCTCGGATTATGGAAGCCGTCGCTTCTGGCCGCAGCGTCAGGGATTCCTCGCCACGGTCCATAAATGTATACATCTCCTTTTCCACAATGTCCGTGGACTCACCGATCCCTCGGCAAAAGAGTTCAGTCTTTTCGAGCAATGGAATACGGATTTCACGGAATCCGAAGGTAGCGAAAATTCGATGGGTTGTATCTTCAATGTGCCTCCACTTGTCCGTTTCCGGTGGGAGGATGTCCTTGAACCCCTTGACAGCGGTGATGATTTCCATGAGTGAACCCTTATATACTCATTATACTAAAATTAGAATTTTAGCACAGCGCAATTACAAACGCAATCGGAAATGATCAATCCATAAAGCGATGATTGAAACTTGACACCGTCCTGGATCTTCCTGAACTGAAAGCCGAAATCGTGATTCCATGTCCATCTGTGACCAAACTGATCGCTCCATCGCGGTCTGTCCGGTAAATGTTCGCCTTGACAGTTTCATAACGACTCAGGATTTCTGGGTGAGGATTGCTAAATAAGTTTCCAACTCCGCAACTGATGATCGCAATTTTCGGCTTCACCTTTTGAATGAATGATACGCTGCTTGAGTGTATGCTCCCATGATGCGGCACGAAGATCACATCGCTCTCCAAATTATCCTCCGAGTGGATGAGTCGATCCTCGACAGAGCTCGATATGTCCGCTGTAAGCAAAAAACGCTTTTCCCCATAGGATATTTTGATCACCATTGACCGGTCGTTCGTTGCATCCGAGTTGTGGCTTCTGGTCATCTTGCCCGGAATAGGTTTGAGATCTGATTGTCTGTCAACTCCATGGATTCCGATGGACCGAGAGAAATAGGTTCCCGTAATATCGTGGTTCATTTGAGGGTTTAATATCTTCAACCGTACGCCTTGAATATTCTCTTCTCTGGAATCGCCAGACAGGGTTCGCAGAAACATATTTTTGTGATCGATAATTCGACAGAAGGCGATATAGGACTCGGTTTGGGAAGCGTCCCCGTTTATCCAGACCTCCCTTACATGAAAATTTTCCATAATGAATAAAAGTCCTTGCAGATGATCCGGATGGGGATGAGTCAGTACCACTGTATCGATTTTGGCTATCCGTTCGTGCCAGAGATACGGTGCCAACACGGTTTTACCCACATCAAAAGTGTCATCCAAGAATCCGCCACCATCGACCAGCATCGTTCTTCCTCCGGGAAAGCGGATCAATGTGCTACTGCCTTGTCCTACATCCACAGCTGTCAGGACGAGATGGCCTTTCTGACAGTGTTGAACATGGTCATGGATGACATCGACTGTAATAAAAATGATCAGAAAAATGGGAAATGCGATGAATAAGACGGAACTCTTGACGGCTTCTCTAAAACTGGACATCGCCGTATACCTTTCCATTAAAAGACCTCCCCATATCAGGAATGAATAAAAACCCACTATTTCAAATAAAGTGGGCGTGGGAAGATAAATCGATGACCATGGAAAGGCTGCCAAGCGATCAATAACAAAAAGCGAAACTCGAACGAGGATCTCGGAGATAGTTATGAAACAATCCGAGATTGCTGACGAGATTGGAACCGCCAGAATGATCACCATAGAGACCGGAATTGCCAGTATGCCCAGGATCGGAACAGAGAGAACGTTTGCAATCAGGGTAACGAGTGATAATCTATTGAAATAGAAGAGAATGAGAGGAATAGTGCCGAGGGTTGCGCTCAGAGACGCGAGGAAGAAAATCATGCTGGCCTTGACGGCTTTGAGGCATTGATACCGGATCCATTCTTTACTCAACTGGTTGTTTCTATGAATGGTTAATGGGGGTAATAAGGCGATCCACTTCGGCATGAAAAAAATGAGTGACGCTGCCGCCACGAAGGAGAGCTGAAATGAAATGTCGAAAAGAGAACCCGGAGAAAATATCAAAATGAGAAAGGCGGCCAATGATAAGGTATTGTAGAGGTCTCTCTCTCTGTTCACTACGATGGCGATGAGGAACACAATCACCATGATGGAAGCCCTTAAAACCGATATGCCGGCACCCGCGACAAAGGTGTAAAGAATAACGACGAGGATCGCAACAAATGTGGATATCCTGGCAATGTCCCATCTCAGGATTATATAATCGGCCCGCAGACCGAAACGGGCAAGAAGAAGTGAAAAGAAAGCTACGATACCGACATTGAATCCTGAAATCGCAATGATGTGCGTTGTGCCGGTACGGTTGAATTTATCCATGATTTCAATCGGTATTTCCTTCTGATCACCTAGAATCATTGCCTGGATTATTTTTCCCTCCGGACCTGGCGCCTTTTCTGTGATGGCATTCCGCAGCCGATTGCGAAATTGCTCCAACCGTAACCAAAGAGGATTTCCTCCTGCTCGGCGAAGCACAACAAATCCCGTAGTGTCTTTCACGAACCCCCTTACCAGAATCCCCTGCAGGTGAAGGTATGTTTCGTAATCGAATCCCCCTGGATTTCGGAAATTGTGAGGGCTGTTCAGCCTTGTATGAAAACGGATGAAATCTCCGTAATGCAGAGGATGGTGTCCTAGGATGTTTAGAAGGATACGCCCCGAACACGGGATATATTGACCATTATGGATGACTCGGGACGCGGAAACGACCAACACGGTTCTTTCAGGTGACCGTTGCGGATTCTCACAGATTACTCCCTCAACAGTCATCTTCTCTGAACATACGAACCGCCGGATGTGATCACTGCCAGCATGAGGATTCATGTGCAGATTCAGATTAAGGATACCTGTCATGAAAACAGAAAAAAGAATTAACAAACGAATTCGGTATACTGACTCGCAACCTCTGATCCAGAATATTAAGATCAGAGCGATGACCAGAATAACCTGAACGGGCAAATCTGGAAGCCTGTAAAATCGTCCGCAAACTATGCCCGCCATAAGCGCCGCAACGAAAGAGCAAAAGGGTCTGGTCATCACTTTGCCGCCTTGGTCCAAGATCGTTTTCGGTAGGATCGTCATAGGAGCGAAATGGAGACCCGGTAGGTTGAATCATAGAAACATGATTCACATCTGTCAATAGAGGCTTGTAATAACATAAAGTTTGGTCATGAAGGTAGAATCCCAGATTGAAAGTTGCTTGACACACTGTTGACTTTTCTCCGAACAAAAAGTAGCCTGTCTCAGATGCCGCTGTGACACCCGATATCAAGCTATGGATTCGTGACTTCAAATGATTGCATCTCGAACATTGCCTGAAATTCTAATGCCTCGTCTACGATGGTTGATGCTCGCGAGAGTCGTCGTTGTCACATTCCTCCTTGGGATCGCCACATTCGTTGAACTCAAGGGAATGCAGAATATATCTGAAATATCGGCATCCACCCTTTTCAAGACTATTTTTCTCACTTACCTTCTTTCCATTGTTTATCTGTTGTTGCTGAAACACATCCCCAATCTGGTATTCAACATCTATGTTCAAAGTCTTTGCGACACCCTTTTGGTGACGGGAATGGTCTATGCCACTGGTGGCATCCACAGCCTCTATTCCGTTTTTTATCCGCTGGTGATCATCTATTCGGTCCTGTTTCTCGGGCGGAGGGGAGGATTGATTATTGCTTCAACCTCCAGTATATTTTATGGATTATTCGTCGATCTTGAATTTTACGGTGTGATTTATCCCATCTTTGCTACGTCGATGCGCGGTGCCCTCCCAAGTGCCGCATACGTTTTTATGAGGATAATCGCACATATTATCTCATTTTATATTATCGCCCTTTTGACGAGTTTCGTTGTTGAACAGGAAAAAAAAGCTCGGGCGCTTCTGGCAGAAAAGCAGAGTGCATTCGCTCAGCTCGACCTTCTGTACCGGAGTATCATCGAATCGGTGGACACTGGAATACTCACCATTGATATGAGTGGACAGATTAAATCTTTCAACCGGGCGGCCTCTGAAATCACCCGTCTCCCGTTTCGGGCCGTCGAAAACAGGACCATCACTGATGTATTTGCTGATTTTCCGCTTCTCGCCAACGATCAAAATCCCAATGGACACCGGCAAACGACGCGTACCCGTTTTGAAACAACGTTTTATACAAAAGATGGACGGAATCTGCTTCTAGGCGGTTCTATTTCACCGCTCCGTGATCCCCAGGGTCTCAAAATCGGAAACATCGTTGTTTTTCAGGACCTCACGGAAATCAACGCGATGAGGGAATCCCTCGAAAAAAGCCAGAGATTGGCCTTCATCGGCGAGATGGCAGCTGGCTTGGCGCATGAAATTCGAAATCCCCTCGCTTCCATCAGCGGTTCCATACAGATGTTGGGCAAGGATCTTTCCCACAACGAGACCCATAAAAGACTCATTACAATCATCCTGCGCGGGAAGGACCAACTCGAAAGCTTTCTAAAGGATTTTCTCTTGCTGGCAAGGCCTGCCCCGGGATTGCGGGATCAAATTGATCTAAACGAAATTATTCGCGACGTGATCGACTCTCTCCGATTTGTCCCAGATTGGAATGACTGTCTGAAGCTTGACCTTCGCCTTGAGGATGACCCGCTCATTGTTCTCATGAACCGCACTGAGTGCAGGCAAATTCTTTGGAATGTGACGCTTAACGCCATTCAGGCCATGCCGAAAGGGGGTACACTGACGGTCGAAACGTGCAGTTGCCACAAGGACGATAAGGATTTCGTAGAAATTCGAATTTGTGACACAGGCATGGGTATTGAAAAATCCAAGATTCAGAAAATTTATGAGCCGTTCTTCACGACCCGCGATATGGGAACGGGCTTGGGACTCGCAGTGGTCAACCGGATACTGGAAGGATATCATGGGAAGATCGACATTCAAAGCGATCCTGGGAAGGGAACTGCCTGCACCATATGGATTCCGTGCCGGGTCCCACCCTTGCTAGAAAAGCGAATTTCTTCAAAGTCAAATGGAGGATAACGATGGCTAAGATACTTGTGGTGGACGATGACCAGGGAATGCGCGAATTTCTGGAGATCATGCTGAACCGAGAGGGATACCAGGTCTCCGCCATCAATGATGCCGAAAAGGCATTGAGCCGGTGCAGAAAGGAATCATTTGACTTAATCATTACAGACCTCAAAATGCCGAAGATGGACGGAATCAGCTTTCTCAAGGCGGTCAAGGAAATCTTGCCTGAAACCCTGGTCATTTTAATCACGGCTTATGCGTCTGGTGAAACTGCGGTTACCGCTATGAAGGAAGGCGCCTATGATTACATCGAAAAGGATTTCGCGATCGAAGATCTCAATCGTATTATCCACAATGCATTGGCCAAGAAAGGGGTTAAACGGGAGGATGCCCTTTTCCTCAAAGAAGTGGGGGAAGCCGTTGGTTTCGGGAGCATGATTGGAAACAGCCGGGAAATGCTCAAAGTCTATACTACAATCAAGAAAATCGCAGATACTCCTGCCAACGTTCTGATACTCGGAGAAAGTGGTACCGGAAAGGAACTCGTAGCAAAGGCAGTTCATGAAAGCAGTTCTCGCCGAAAGATGCCGTTCGTGGTGATCAACTGCGGAGGTATTCCGGAAAACCTTTTGGAGAGCGAACTCTTCGGTTACATCAAAGGGGCTTTTACTGGCGCCTACTCGGACAAGGCCGGACTCTTCGAAGTTGCCCATGGCGGCACTGTCTTTCTGGACGAAGTGGCAGACCTCCCACCCCTGCTCCAGGTGAAACTTCTCAGGGTTGTCCAGGAAAAGACATTCCGACGCATTGGAGGTGCCGAAGACATCTGTGTTGATGTACGCATCGTTTCCGCAACCAATAAGAACCTTGCACAGCATGTCGAAAATAAATTCTTCAGAGAGGATCTCTACTACCGATTGAACGTCATCCCACTTCACATGCCTCCTCTCAGGGAACGAAGGGAGGATATCCCTGCCTTGACCCGACACTTTATCGAAAAGTATTCAAGGGCATTTGGAAAGGAAATCAGAACGATTTCTGCATATGCCCTGGAATTGCTGATGCAATACCCATTCCCTGGCAATATTCGAGAATTGCAGAACATTATTGAAAGGAGCGTCGCCCTGGAAACATCGAACATCATTCTGCCCGAGAACCTTGTTATGTCCAAGGATCTGCAACAGGCAACGGAGCCGAACTCCCCTGAAATAACAGTGGAGGGATTGAATCTCAACGATGAACTAACGAAATTCGAAAAGTGTCTTATACAAAAAGCCCTAGAAAAGGCGGGCGGATCCAAAACCCGAGCGGCCGAGTTGCTCAGAATCAGCTATGACTCCTTGCATTACCGAATCGAGAAGTTGGGAATACGTTCCTAAGCTAATCTGGTTTTTTTGAATCAGTGTTTCTGGAATCATTTTTCTATCTTTTTTTCTTGACAAACACGAAATCCTTTTCTATAACGCCCTCAAAGGGAAAGAGCATATGAAAATCAATATTGAACGATATAATGTGCGGCGGGGCGGTTTCGTGGGCTTTTTTAGCTTCTTTACAGGGGTCTGCCCGCCGCGTTTGTAACCCACTGATGGGGCAATCGCCGTGGACAGACCTGATCGTTGTCCACGGTTTTTTTTTGTCAAGAGCCGTGGATGTTGTCACGGTTTTTTTTTGAGGAGGCGAATATGAAATACGTTAGGTGTTTGATCCTGTTGTCCGCGTTCACCCTTGTCCTCATCTGGTCAGGGAGCGGAATTTCTAAAACCATCAAGGTTGGCGCTGCCATCAATTTGACGGGACCAGCGTCGACCTGGGGCCAGTTCCATGCCAAGGGGCATCAGGACTATTTTCGATATGTCAACGAAGTCAAAGGGGGTATTGCCGGACGAAAGATCGAATTGATCTTGGTCGACACAGCCTATAAAGTTCCCGAGGCGGTGGCCGCGGTGCGTAAATTCGCTGTTCAAGATCAGGTGGACATGATTGCTACCTGGGGTGCGGGGGAAGGGCTTGCCGCCAAACCCATCATTCAGAAATACCAGATCCCGACAATCAATTATTCGACGAGTTGGGAGATTCTCGAACCGCCCATTGAGTATATGTATCTACCCTTCGGTAGCTACCGTCTAGACTGCGAGGCTGTTTTAGACTATATCTTAACCATTCACAAAGGAAAAACACCGCCCAAGGTGGGGCTCTTGACTTACAACAATGCCTATGGCAGGTCTATCCATAAACCTACCCGGGAATACGCCACGAAGCGGAACATCCATATCGTTTCCATTGAAGAATTCCCTCCGCAAACTGTTGATCTGACGACGGAACTTCTCAGACTTCAAAAAAGCGGCGCAGAATATTTATTTATTCAAATGCTTCCGGCCGGAATCATCACTGCATTCAGGAGTGCAGATCGCATCGGTTATGATCCACCCTTTCTGGGGACATGGACGTCCACGGATCCGGATTTTTTCAAAATGGGACAGGGATTGATCCGCGATCGGTTGCGCATTCAATTTCCGGGTGGACTTCCCGTGGACAACAATGCGGGGATGAAGGTGATGCGGGAACTCTGGGGACGATATAAGACCGTGGAGAAATTTGATGCCTCTTACTGGGAAGGGGTGGCTGTGGCCATGATCATGGAAAGAGCGATGATCCGTGCTGCCGAAATGTCAAAAGAGATCTCGAGATTGACCATCAATCAGGCCATGGAATCCTTTCGACAGGAGGAGTTCGGCGGTCTCATCCCTTCTGTGACATACACAGCCGTTGACCATGGCGCTTCCTTTCAAGCACGGATTGTTCAGGTCAGGGAAGATGGCACATATACGCCACTAACCAACTTCTACGTTCCGGGAAAAGAAAAAATCCATCTCATGAAATAGAATCT